>JBNJFQ010000037.1:0-24469 GCA_051747025.1 Pseudomonadota bacterium | reverse complement strand
CCGTTGTCTTCGTGCTCCAGATTATGACAGTGGAACACGTAGAGCTGGTCACCATCGTAGTCATGGGTGAAGTCGAGCGCGATGCGCACGGTCTCGCCCGGCCACAGGAGGACCGTGTCCTTCCAGCCCAGGTCCCCGACGGTCAGCCCTTCATCGCTCACGGCCAACTCGCGCACGAAATCCGGGCCGCCGGACCGTGACAGCACCTGGAACGAGAAGCCGTGAATATGCATCGGGTGAGGCATGCTGCGGTCCGCATTGCGGATCATCCACACCTCCCGGGTGTTGGCATTCACTTCGATCGGCACCCGTTCAGGATCGTACATCTCTCCGTTGATGCGCCACTGCATCGGCGCCATGTCCAGGCGGATGTCGCGTTCAGTGGCATTGGTCACGTCGATGGGCTCGATCCGCGACAAGCGCTCGGGTACCTCGGCGGTAACCGCCTCGCCCTCGCGAACCACAAACCCGAGCAGCGCGAGCGGATCGTCGTCGTGCATGCCACCACCCATCATGCGACCCATGCCACCGCCCATACCACGCCCCATCATGCCGCCGCCCATGCCGCCACCGGCCATGGGATCGAAGGCCAGGCTGTGCAGCTCGACCCGATCGCCTCCGGCAAACGCGGCAAAGTCGACCAGCAACTCCAGGCGTTCTCCCGGAGACAGGAAGGCCTCGCGGGCCTCCCGGGGCGACTCCAGCAGACCGGCGTCCGTGCCAATCACCTGGAATGGGACCGCCTCGCCGTTCGCCCGCAGGGCCAGACGATAGATCCGCGCGGTGGAACCATTCAACAGACGCAGGCGATGCAGGCGTCGCTCCACCTCATGGGTCGCGGCCGGCGTCATGTTCACCAGCACCTCGTCTCCGAGATACCCCATCATCCGTTGCATCGGGTTCGGCCGGTACACCAGATGGCCAAGCCGGTCGAAGCGCTTGTCCTGCAGCACCAGCGGCAGATCGGTCTTGCCCAGCTCCAGCCCCAGGGCCTCGTTCAGGGTCTCGTTGTCGTCATCGGTTACCAGAAAGAAGCTGGCAAGCCCCTGGTGAGCCTGGCGCGCCGTCCGGTGGTGGGCATGGGTGTGATACCAGTAGGTTCCCCCGCGATTGGTTACCCGGAACCGGTACTCGAACTGCTTGCCCGGCTCCACCGTATGAATCGGATGCCCGTCCACCCGGCCCGGCACATGCAGGCCGTGCCAGTGGATGATCGTGCCCTCGTCGAGCTGGTTGTCCAGGGTCACGTCCAGTTCATCGCCCGTGCGCAGCAGCAGGATCGGATTCTGATATTCATGGCCGTCCAGCCGCGCCCGGTACCAGAGGAACGGCGTCTCCTCGCGGCCCGGCACCGGCATCCACCCCTGCTCCGCGACCAGGGTGAACGACTGGTTGGGCGCCAGCACCGCAAATGGACCGTCGGCACCGGGCAGAAACAGGGCGTTGTCGAAACGGGGAGCGGACACCGCGTGGTTGAACAGAGTCCAGCTGCCAAACGTTGTGACCGCGGGAAGAGCCGCGGCGAGACCAAGAAACTGACGTCGTTTCATCATTGCTTTTCTCCAGTACGGGATGCCGGCATGCTCCGGCGCAGCAGAATGGAATTGCCGATCACCGACAGCGAGCTGGCGGTCATCGCGACCACACCGTTCATCGGGTGCAGCAGCCCGGCTGCGGCGATCGGGATCGCGGCGGAGTTGTAGCCCCAGCCCCAGAACAGGTTCTGCACGATCTTGTGAAAGGTCAGGCGCGACAGATGCACGGCCTCGACGAACTTGCTCAGCTCGCCGCGAACACGATGTCGGCGCGGTGATCCGAGCCCATGCCTGGCAAGATCACCACCGCCTCGCGAGCGTTCGCCGACTTCGTTTCTGACGCCATCATCGTGGGGGTTCTTACCGACCACCGAACAGATACTTGATCAGCGCGGCGATCCCGAGGATCAGCAGGACCAGGACCAGGAGCCCGATCAGGCCTCCGCCAAGACCCATACCGCCCAGCCAGCCAAAACCTTGTTCATTCATCATGGTGTAGTCCTCCCGGGGACGTAGATACAACGGCGATGCGCACATCGGCGCACCGAAGGGGCGACTGGCGCGTCGCCCGGAACCGGACGGCTGCCCGGCCGGGGAGGAGTCAGAGAGGGGGGCGCAGGTCCGGACCCGCGCGGGCATCGGGGGCCATGGCCACGACACCCGGAACGGGACTGGTGGGTTCGGCGGTGACCGGCAGGGCCCCGCTGGAGGGCAGGGCCGAAACCGCGCAGATGCCACAAACCGCGCACGGCATCTCGCAGGTCGAGGCTTCGACCTGGACCGCGGGAGCGTCCGAATGCGGGCCAGCACCCTGCTCCGGACAGTGGCCCTGCGCAGCCATTTCCGGTCCGGGGTGCCCATGCAGCATCCCCGCACTGGCCACCGGCGCCGCGAGCAGCGCGGCGGCGATCAGCAGGGTCAGCAGGTGGTGCAGGGTTCGCGACACGGACAGGCCTCGAAAACGTATTCCGGGTACAAGTCTAGCACTGACGTTCGCTGGCCACATGACACCGATAAAGTCACGTGGTTACCGCCCGGAACGTTACAACACCGGCGCCAGCAGATAGGCGCCACGCGCGGCCACCCGGCGCCAGAGTGGCAGGTCGTCCACGTCCTGCCGGGTCATCTCGCGGGAACGGGCAAAGTCCGCCTCGAACATGCGCGCCGTCTCGCGGGCGACTGGTGCGACCACAGCTCCTCGGTCTTCGGCTGCAGTGCGCGGGCCAGGCTGGAGTCTTCGTCGCGGCGCGCCACGACATAGCCGCGAAACTCGCTGGCACCGAACACCCAGTAGGCCGGCACGACCACATAGGGCACCGTGTTCAGCGAGACAATCCAGGCCACCGCCCCCTGCGGCGTGCGGGTGGACATCAGGGCATCCAGCGAAGACAGGAACCCAGCAGGTGGAACCCGATAACGACCGACAGGAGGACACGCCAGCGCGGCCGACGATGCGGATAGTGGCCGGGCTGGGCGTTCGAGGCTCGCGACATGCCCGCTCGGCTCGGGTCGTCGGCTCAGAGGGCGTCGAGGCCGCGCGCCAGATCGCGCTGGATGTCGGCAACGGCCTCGAGCCCGACCGCGACCCGCACCAGGGCCTCGGTAATGCCCTGGGCCTCGCGCTTGTCCGGGTCCACGCGCCCATGGGTGGTGGTCGCCGGATGGGTGATCGTGGTCTTGGCGTCGCCGAGGTTGGCGGTAATCGACAGGAACCGGGTGGCGTCGATCACCGACCAGGCAGCCTCGCGCCCGCCAGCGACCTCGAAGCTCAGCACCCCGCCAAAGCCGCTTTGCTGCTGCTTCGCGATCGCGTGCTGCGGGTGATCCGGCAGGCCCGGGTAATGCACCGCGGTGACCTTCGGATGGGCCTGCAGCCACTGCGCCAGGGCCAGCGCGTTGTCACTGTGTGCCCGCATGCGCAGGGCGAGGGTCTCCAGTCCCTTCAGGAACACCCAGGCGTTGAACGGCGAGAGCGTCGGACCCGCAGTGCGCAGGAAGCCGTAGACGTCCTTGCCGACGTGCTCGGCATCGCCCACCACCGCGCCACCCAGACAACGTCCCTGACCGTCGAGGAACTTGGTCGCCGAATGGATGATGATGTCGGCGCCCAGATCCAGCGGGCGCTGCAGCGCCGGCGTGCAGAAGCAGTTGTCCACGGCCAGCAGCACATCGTGGCGGTGTGCGATCTCCGCCAGCGCGGCGATGTCCACCACCTCGCCCAGCGGGTTGGACGGCGTCTCGCAGAAGTACAGCCGGGTGTTCGGTTGGGTCGCGGCCTCCCAGGCCTCGAGGTTCGACAGTTCGACGTAGGTCACCTCCACGCCGAAGCGCCCGAGGTAGTTGTTGAACAGCACGGTGGTGGTGCCGAACACCGAACGCGAGCAGACCACGTGATCGCCGGCCTTCAGCAGCCCCATCATGGTCGCGAGGATCGCGGACATCCCGGAGGCGGTGGCGACACAGGCCTCGCCACCCTCCAGCGCCGCCAGGCGGTCCTGGAAGGTGCGCACGGTCGGGTTGGTAAAGCGCGAATAGATGTTGCCCGGGCTCTCGCCGGCAAAGCGCGCCGCAGCCTCCGCGGCCGAGCCGAACACGAAGCTCGAGGTCGGGAAGATCGCCTCAGAGTGCTCGCCCTCCGGGGTACGCCGATAGCCGTGGCGGATGGCGACGGTCTGCGGATCGTAGTCGCCGGGGTTGAAGTCGTTCGGATCGAAGTCGGTCATCGCATTACCTTGGCTCGCGGCATCCTGGAGTGCGGGATGCGACAGTGTATCAGCGCGCCGGCTGCAGACGATCCGCCACGCGGGTCAGGAGCTCGTAGCTGATCGTACCCGCCGCCCGCGCGACGCGCTCCACCGGTAGCCCCTCCCCCCACAGCGTGGCCATGTCGCCGACCTGCGCCTCGGACACCCCCGTCAGGTCCACCGCCAGCATGTCCATGGAGACGCGCCCGATCAACGGGCAGATCCGGTCCTTCACGCGCACCGGGGTACCCGACGGGGCGTGGCGCGGATAGCCATCGGCATACCCCATCGCGACGATCCCGGCCCGCCCGGGGACAGTGGCTGTCCAGGTCGCGCCATAGCCGACCGACTCGCCGGGCTCCAGCGGCTGGGTTGCGATGATCGGGGCCTGAACGGTCATGGCCGGGCGCAGGTCGCCCTCGGGCCCCTCGGGCGGGCGCCCCTCGGGGACCGAGGCGGGGTGCGCGCCATAAAGCATGATGCCGGGGCGCGCCCAGTAGTCGCCGGGTGCGGCCGCATCACCGCCGCGGCCCCAGCCAGCAAACAGGGAAGCTGAATTGGCCACGCTGCGGTATCCCGGGAATGCCGCCACCGTGTTGGCAAAGCGGGCCAGTTGTCGGGTGTTCTGCGAGTGGTCGGGTACGTCGGCGCAGGCCAGGTGGGTCATCCAGTGCAGCCCCTCCTGCCCGTGTCCTGCGGCCTGCAGACGCACGGCGACCTCCGCCGCTCGACGCGGATCGAAGCCCAGGCGGTTCATCCCGGTGTTCAGCTTGACCCAGACCTCGGGGATCCGGATCGCGGCGGCGTCGAGGTGGTCGAGTTGCGCGGATTCGTGCAGGACTGGTTGCAGGGAAAATTCGTTGCAGGCATGCATTTCGGCGACATCACGCGGCCCCTGCAGGACCAGCAGCGGCCCCTCGAAGCCGGCACCGCGCAGGGCACGCGCCTCGCCGATCTGGGACACGGCGAGCCCGTCGCTGTCCGCCTCCAGCACTTCGGCGGCCCACAGCAGGCCATGGCCGTAACCCTCGGCCTTGATCACCGACCACATCGACACACCGGGGGCGAGACGCCGGCCCACGGCGAGGTTGTGTCGCAGGGCCTCAGGATGGAGCTGGATAGTGGCCGCGCGTCGCACGCCGTGCCTCAGGCCTCGGGCCCAATCCCGCCGTAGACGTCGGGGGCGTAATTCTCGAAGCGGGTGAACTGCCCGCGGAAGGTCAGACGCACCGTGCCGATAGGGCCATTACGCTGCTTGGCGATGATAATCTCGGCGGTGCCTTTGTCGGGCGACTCATCGTTGTAAACCTCGTCACGATAAACGAACGCGATCACGTCGGCATCCTGCTCGATCGCGCCCGATTCGCGCAGATCCGACATCACCGGGCGCTTGTTCGGCCGCTGTTCCAGCGAACGGTTGAGCTGCGACAACGCGATCATGGGTACACTCAGCTCCTTGGCCAGGGCTTTCAGCGAGCGCGAGATCTCGGAGATCTCGTGCGCCCGGCTCTCGCCGGCCCCGGGGAACTGC
Source organism: Pseudomonadota bacterium (assembly GCA_051747025.1). Lineage (GTDB taxonomy): Bacteria > Pseudomonadota > Gammaproteobacteria > Ectothiorhodospirales > Ectothiorhodospiraceae > Thioalkalivibrio. The sequence goes on along the minus strand of JBNJFQ010000037.1, from coordinate 18,659 downwards.
ATCAACTGGAGGTAGTCGACCACGATCATGCCCAGCCCCTTGTGCTCGCGCATCAGGCGACGGGCGCGGGCGCGCAGCTCGGTCGGGCTCAGGGCCGGGGTGTCGTCGACGAACAGGGGGGCCTCGGAGAGCATCTGGACCGCGCTGGTCAGGCGCGGCCAGTCGGCGTCTTCCAGGCGCCCGGAGCGCAGTTTCTGCTGGTTGATCCGCCCCATCGAGGACAGCAGGCGCATCGCGATCTGCTCACCCGGCATCTCCATGCTGAAGATCGCGACCGGCTCGGCGTTCTTCATCGCCACGTATTCGGCAATATTCATCGCGAAGCTGGTCTTGCCCATCGACGGCCGGCCGGCCACGATCACCAGATCGCCCGGGTTCAGGCCCGAGGTCAGTTCGTCGAGGTCCTGGTAGCCGGTGGCAATCCCGGTAATCGGATTCTTGCTCTCGTAGAGCGTCTCGATCTGCTCCACCGCCGCAGTCAGCAACGGTTTCATGCCGCGGAAGCCCTGCGCGCCGCGCGCCCCCTGCTCGGCGATGCGAAATACCTTCTGCTCCGCGACGTCCAGCAGTTCCTTGGAGTCACGCCCGTCAGGGGCAAATCCGGCGTCCGCAATTTCGGTCCCTACCGATATCAGGGAACGCAGGATGGAATGCTCGCGGACGATATCCGCGTAGGCGACGATATTCGCCGCGCTCGGGGTGTCGGCGGCCAGACGGCCGAGGTAGGCCATGCCCCCGGCCTCATCGAGTTCGCTGGTACGACCCAGCTGTTCGGAGACCGTGACCATGTCGAACGGGGCATTGCGTTCCGCCAGACTGGCGACCGCACGGTAAATCAGGCGGTGGTCGTGGCGATAGAAGTCTTCCGCGGTAATGCGGTCCGCGACGCGATCATACGCGGCGTTGTCCAGCATCAGGCCCCCGAGGACCGACTGTTCGGCATCCTCGGAGTGCGGCGGGACACGCGGATTGGAAGGCATCGGCCCGCGTCTCCTCAATGCCGGGCCGCTTGCCGGGTGTCAGCGACCCGCGCCCGGGTCCATCCTCCCGACATGCGACGGATCACTCTTCGCCAACCACCACAACGCGGATCTCGACATCCACGTCCGAGTGCAGGTGCAGCCCCACCTCGAACTCACCGGTGGTACGCAGCGGGCCTTCCGGCATGCGGACTTCGCGCTTCTCGACTTCCATACCCTTGGCGGTCAGGGCGTCGGCGATGTCCGCCGGGCCAATGGAACCGAACAGCTTGCCTTCGCCACCCGCCTTCGCGGTGATCTCGAGCACGGTGTCGTCGAGCTTTTCCTTGCGGGCCTCGGCGGCGGCCAGGGCCTCGGCCGCCGCCTTTTCCAGTTCGGCACGGCGCGCCTCGAACTCGGCGATGTTCTCGGCGGTTGCGAACGTGGCCTTGCCCTGCGGCAGCAGGAAGTTGCGCGCGAAGCCGGGACGCACGTTGACGCGGTCACCCAGAGTGCCCAGGTTATCGATCTTTTCCAGCAGAATCACTTCCATCTTTGGTATTCCTGTAACGATTGATCAGACCCCGAAGGGGCCGCATTCTACACCGACCCGCGGTCGGCCTCACGAATCACTGTCACCCGCCTGGCCCGGACCCAGCCGGTTGCGGATATCGGCCCAGGCATCCACCACGCCAATGGTCGCCAGCAGCAGAAACATCTGCGGCAAGGCCAGCACCAGCAGCACGTACATCCCGACCAGCCAGAAGCTGTTCATGCCCCGCCGATGGGTCAGTGCATGCAGCAGCGCGATCCCCTGCAGGAAGAACAGCACCCCGAGGACAAACGCCAGCTCCACCGCCAGCGGGGTACCGGCAAAATGCCCCAGGGCCATCAGGCCCAGGGTCGCTACGCTCGCTCCGCGGCCCAGCTGCAGCGCCCGGAATTCCTCGCCGAACGCACCGGGGTTGAACAACAGGGCCTGCCAGTAGCGACCGATGATCAGGCTCAGCGCGACACTCAGCAGGACTGTCCCCGCCAGCAGCCCGGTCAGAAACGGGGCCGCCCGACGCAGGCCCGCCTCCAGTTCCTCGGGGCCGGTGGTCCCGGATTCCAGCAGCGGCCCGAGAACCGCCATGCCGGCACTGGCCCAGGCCGATTCCAGATCCGGCACCAGCAGATGCACCGCCAGCACCACCAGACCGGCCGCGCCCGCCGCCACCTGGAGCGTGGCCTGCCACGACACCGTGCGCCGCAACACCTCCGCCAGCAGCGCCGCCGGAAGCCACTGCAGCGCCCCCGCCAGCACCCCCGACATCGGCGGTGCCTCGGGGATCAGCACCAGCATCGCAGCCCCCAGCGCCAGGGCGGCGAACGCCAGCACCACCAGCGCCTGACCGAGCCCGATCCGCAGCCCGATCAGGGCCACCAGGGCACTGCTGACCAGCGCCAGCGGCGGCACCAGCAGGCCAGCCACGCCAAAGCCGGCGACCGCGCCCACGGCGCGGCCCCGGCTCTTCATCGCGAACTCGGCGAGAACGCGCATCGCGTGCCCCGGCGAGCGGGTCGCAGGACCGAAAGCGGTCTAGTGGTTGTCGCTATACGGCAGCAGGGCGAGGTAGCGTGCGCGCTTCACCGCCGTCGCCAATTGGCGCTGGTACTTGGCGCTGGTGCCGGTAACGCGGCTGGGCACGATCTTGCCGGTCTCGGTAATGAAACCCTTCAGCAGGTTCAGATCCTTGTAATCGATGTAGTCGATGCCTTCGGCGGTGAACTTGCAGTACTTGCGACGGCGCGGGAAACGGGCCATGTCGAATCTCCTTCAGATATCGGTCAACGGGGGGCGCCGGGATTATTCGGCGGCGTCGGCGGCTTCCGCCGGTTCGGCGTCGCCATCGTCGTCGGAACGTTCGCGCCGGCGCCCCTTGGCGCCCTCTTCTTCCTGGCCCTTGGCCAGCGGAGAGGGCTCGGTCACCGCCTCTTCCATGCGTACCGTCAGATGGCGCAGCACCGCGTCGTTGAATCGGAAGGCACTGGCGAGTTCTTCCATGGCCTCTTCGGTGGCCTCGACATTCATCAGGACATAGTGAGCCTTCACCAGCTTCTGGATCGGGTAGGCGAGCTGCCGCCGACCCCAGTCTTCCAGACGGTGGACCGTGCCGCTGTAGCCTTCGACCAGGCCCTTGTAGCGTTCGATCATGGCCGAAACCTGCTCGCTCTGGTCCGGGTGGACCAGGAAAACGACCTCGTAATGACGCATTGGGAACTCCTTCCGGGTAACAGCCGCCCGACACGCGGTGCGGCAAGGGTTCGGCCCGCGAAAGCCGCGGGCGAAAGGCGCCATACCATATACGAAGGGCGCACGAACAACAAGTCAGGCGTGGCGCTGGCGCACCACCTCGAACAGGCTCACGCCAGTGGCTACCGACACATTGAGGCTCTCCACCGTGCCGCGCATCGGGATGGCCACGCAATGATCACAGGCATCGCGGGTCAGGCGCCGCAGTCCTTCGCCCTCGGCCCCCATCACGATCGCGGTAGGCGGACGCAGGTCCACCGCATACAGGTCCTCGCCCGCAGCGCCGTCCAGGCCCACGATCCACATACCGGCCTCCTTCAGGCCCGCCAGGGTGCGTGCCAGATTGCCCACCGCCACGACCGGCACAGTCTCGGCCGCGCCCGAGGCGACCTTGATCGCCGCCGGGGTCAGGGCCGCGCTGTGGTGGCGCGGGGTCACGATCGCACCGGCGCCTGCGGCGTCGCCGGTGCGCAGACAGGCACCGAGGTTATGCGGGTCGGTGACGCCGTCGAGGACCAGCACCAGATCAAGCCCGTCACGCACCCGCGCCAGCAAGGCCTTCTCGTCGAGCTGTGGGCGCGGGGTGCAGTGGGCGATCACGCCCTGGTGCTGGAACCCGGGGTGCTGGTGATCGAGTTTCTCGCGGGCGACCCGTTCCACCGAGATCCCGCACGCCTCGGCCTGCTCCAGCAGGCCCGCCAGCACCGGCTCCAGCGGGCCCGTGATCAGTTGCAGCCGGCGTACCCGGTGGGGGGCATGCCGCAGGACCGCCGCCACCGCGTGCACGCCACCGAAGCATTCGCCACGCGGGCCCTTGCCACGCCGGGTCACGGGTTGCGGGTTCAGGACGCGGGGCGGCGCCGGCGCCGCGGTCGACGACGCCCCGAGTTGGGTGCGGTCTCGGCCTCGCCGGAGTCGACAATCGTGTTGCCATCCGGGTCCGCCTCGGGGACCGGCTCGGGAACAGCCTCGTTACCGGGCTCCGGGACACTGTCAGCGGATACCGCAGCATCACCGCCATCGCCACCACTCGCGCTGCGGCGGCGACCACCTCGGCGGCGGCGCTTCTTCTTTGGCGGAGCGTCGTCCTGCGCCACATCGGCGGGGGGCGTGGGTTCCGGCTGAACCGGCTCGGACTCCTTGCGCTTCCGGCTGCGGCCGGACTTCTTCTTCGGAGCGGCATCTTCCTGGACGGCTTCGGCCGGGGCCTCCGGCTCCGGCGGGACCGGGGCGGCGTCCTTGCGCTTGCTGCGGCGGCTGCGCTTCTTCGGCGGCGGTTCCGAAGGCCGGGGCTTGCCCGGTTCTTCGGCCAGGGCGAGATCGATCTTGCGATCATCCAGGCTGACCCGCACCACCTGCACCTGCAACTCGTCGCCAATCCGGAATACACGACCGCCACGCTCGCCCGTCAGGGTATGGCGGGTCGGATCAAAGTGGTAGAAGTCGTTGTCCAGGCTGGTCACGTGGACCAAGCCCTCGATGTAGACATCCTTGATCTCCACAAACAACCCGAACCCGGTCACGCCGGAGACCACACCGGTGAAAGTCTCGCCGACCTTGTCCTGCATGTACTCGGCCTTCAGCCAGGCCTCGGCATCGCGGGTGGCATCGTCGGCACGGCGCTCGGTCATCGAACAGTGTTCGCCGAGCTGTTCCATGTCGCTGTGCGAATACGGGAACCCCTTGCGGCTGCCCTTGCGCAGCACATGGCGAATACCCCGGTGCACCAGCAGGTCGGGATAGCGCCGGATCGGCGAGGTGAAGTGCGCATAGTCATCCAGCGCCAGGCCAAAGTGGCCATCCAGCTCGGGGGCGTACACCGCCTGACTGAGCGAGCGCAGCAGGACCGTCTGGATCAGCTGCTGGTCGGGACGCTGACGCGCCGCCTTCAGTACGGCGGTATAGTCCGCCGGGCTCGGCTCGGCACCACCGCCCAGGCTCAGACCTGCGCCGTTCAGGAATTCGCGCAGTTCCTCGACCTTTTCCGCCAGTGGCTGGTCATGGATGCGGTACAGCGCCGGCACCTTGTGCTTTTTCAGGAAGCGCGCCGCGGCGACGTTCGCCATGATCATGCATTCCTCGACCAGGCGGTGGGCGTCATTGCGTTCGGTCGGCACGATCTTCTCGATCTTGCGGTCCTCGCCGAAGACGATCTTTGTCTCGGTGGTATCAAAGTCGATCGCCCCACGGCGGTTGCGCGCCGCATGCAGGGCCTTGAAGACCTTGTGCAGGGTCTCCAGATGCGGCACCACATGGGCGTTCTTCTCGCGCAGGGCTGCATCGCCGTCGAGCATCGCGGCCACGTCCTCGTAGATCAGGCGCGCATGCGAACGAATCAGACCCTCGTGGAAACGATAGCTCTTCAGGGCCCCGCGCGCGCCGATCTCCATCTCGCAGATCATGCTCAACCGGTCGACATCGGGGTTCAGCGAGCACAGGCCGTTGGACAGCGCCTCCGGCAGCATCGGGATCACGTTGTCCGGGAAGTACACCGAGGTGCCGCGAGTGCGCGCCTCACGGTCCAGCGCGGCATCTCGCTCGACGTAATGCGACACGTCCGCAATCGCGACCCACAGGCGCCAGCCCTTGCCTTCTGGCTCGCAGTAAAGGGCATCGTCGAAGTCGCGCGCGTCGTCGCCATCGATGGTGACAAACGGTTTCTCGCGCAGATCCAGGCGGCCCTTCTTGTCGTCCTCGGCCACCTCGGCACCCAGCGCATCGGCGGCCCCGGTCACCTCTTCCGGCCACTCGTGCGGCAGGCCGTGGGCGCGGATCGCGATGTCGATCTCCATGCCCGGGGCCATGTGTTCGCCGAGGACCTCCAGCACGTCGCCGCGCAGACGCGCGGTGCGCGATGCGGATTCGCGGATGCGCACGACCACGATCTGGTCGTCCTCCGCCTTGCCCAGACCATCCGGCGGCACCAGGATGTCGTGGGTGATGCGCTTGTTGTCCGGGGTCAGGATGCCGACCCCGTCCTCGATCTTCAGACGCCCGACCACCTGGGTGGTGTTGTGCTCCAGGACCTCGACGATCCCGCCTTCGCGGCGGCCGCGGCGATCTACGCCCATGACCCGCGCCAGGACCCGGTCGCCATGGAACACCCCACGCATCTGCCTGGGTGACAGGAACAGGTCGTCGTCCTGCTCGTCCGGCACCAGAAAGCCAAAACCGTCGGGATGACCGATGACGCGACCACGGATCAGGTCTTCCTGATTGACCGGCAGGTAGGAACCCCGGCGATTGCAAAGGGCCTGGCCGTCACGCTCCATCGCCTTCAGACGGCGACGCAGGGCCTCCAGGCGGTCGTCATCGTCGATCTCCAGGCGCCCGGCGATCTCCTCGTAGGACAGCGGGTTGTCCGCCGCCTGGAGCATCTCGAGGATGAACTCGCGGCTGGGAATGGGGTTGTCGTATTTCTGCGCTTCGCGCTCGAAATTCGGGTCTACGGGCTTGCTGCGACGGTTTCTTGGCATTCAATGAACTCGTGTAATAGTCGTGTTCGCGTCCCGGGATCGGTGTAACGTCAACTGGCCCGGGCGGCGAGCGGCCCCCGATTATGGGGCAAGCCGCGATGAATTGTGGAGGCGGACAGGCGTTGACAGCCCCCGGTCCGCGAACTATATTGCGCGCTCCTGAAGCGCAGGACCCTCATGGTCCGACCTCGTGCCGAGGTGGCGGAATTGGTAGACGCGCTAGCTTCAGGTGCTAGTGGGGGTAACCCCGTGGAGGTTCAAGTCCTCTCCTCGGCACCATTTTTTCCTTCCCGCAGTACCCAAAAGCCAACCGCGACACCTTCCGTGCCGCCACCGATTCGGGCGCCGTGCTGTGCTGTGCGTGGTGGTCACGCACGGCTTGCCCGCGCCGTCATTCGCTGTCGAAGGGATCGCGCAGCACCAGGGTCTCGTCGCGATCCGGCCCAGTCGAGATCATGTCGATCGGCACCCCGACCACCTCCGCGAGGCGTTCCAGATAGCGCCGTGCGTTGGCCGGCAGCTTGTCGTAGTCGCGCACTCCGACGGTCGACTCCTGCCAGCCCGGCAGCTCCTCGTACACCGGGGTACAGGCCTCGTAGGCCTCGGCCCCCGATGGCGGCACTTCTACCGGGCGGCCATCGCACTCGTAGCCGACGCAAACCTGCACGTTCTCCAGTCCGTCGAGCACGTCCAGCTTGGTCATGCACAGGCCGCTGATACTGTTGATATCCACCGCCCGTTTCAGCGCCACTGCATCGAACCAGCCGCAACGCCGCGCCCGGCCGGTGGTGGAGCCAAACTCGTTGCCCCGCCGGGCCAGATGCTCGCCCATATTGTCGAACAATTCGGTCGGGAACGGGCCGGCCCCGACCCGGGTGGTGTAGGCCTTGGTAATACCCAGCACGTAATCGAGATCGCGCGGCCCGACCCCGGAACCGGTGGAGGCCCCGCCGGCCGTGGTATTCGACGAGGTCACGAACGGATAGGTACCGTGATCAATGTCCAGCAGGGTGCCCTGCGCCCCCTCGAACATCACGTCACGACCCTGGGCACGCAACTGGTGCAGGCGCCCGGCGACATCGGCCACCATCGGCTGCAAGCGCGCGGCCTGTTCCAGGCACTGATCCAGGACCTCTTGAAAGTCGACCGTCGGGGCTTTGAAATAGTGCTTCAGCGCGAAGTTGTGATAATCCATGACCTCGCCGAGCTTGGCGGCCAGACGCTCGCGATGGAACAGGTCTGCCAGGCGCAGGCCACGGCGTGCCACCTTGTCCTCGTAGGCCGGACCGATGCCGCGTCCGGTAGTACCGATCGCCGCCTTGCCGCGCGCCTTTTCGCGCGCATGATCCAGTGCCACATGATACGGAAGGATCAACTGGGCCGCCTCCGACAGGCGCAGACGCTCGGCCACCGGCACGTCGCGTGCCTCCAGGGCGTCCATCTCGGTAATCAGCGCCTCCGGCGAGAGCACCACGCCATTGCCGATCATGCACTCCACACCCTCGCGCAGGATCCCCGAGGGGATCAGGTGCAGCACGGTCTTCTCGCCGCCAATCACCAGCGTATGTCCGGCGTTGTGCCCGCCCTGGAAACGGACCACCGCAGCGGCGTCCTCGGTCAGGCGATCGACAATCTTGCCCTTGCCCTCGTCACCCCACTGACTGCCCAGTACGACTACGAAACGTCCCATCGATTCAGTACTCCACTACCGTCCATTCCCCCGCGCGCCGTTCCAGGCGGGCGTTCGGGGCTGCATTCCCCGCGCTCTCTCCGAATTCGCGCACCACGCGCGCACCGCGCGCGCGCAGATCCGCGATCGTGGCCTCCAGATCGGCGTCGATTCCGGCCGGAGCCACGATCACCTGGCGCGCATCGGCCGCATCGCTGGCGAGCGCATGGCGCGCCAGTTCGCGCAGATCGGTGCTGAATCCGGTGGCCGCACGTGCCCGGCCGAACACGTGACCGATATCATTGTAGCGCCCGCCCCGCGCGATCGCCTGCCCGGAGGCCGGCACGAACGCCGCGAACACCAGCCCGGTGTGGTAGGCGTAGCCGCGCAGTTCCGCCAGATCCAGGTGCAGGTCCAGGTCGTGCTCGGTCTCCGCAAGGGCAGCGGCCATGGCCTGCAGATGCTCCAGCGCCGCGCCCACCTCGGCCGGCGCCCCGTCCAGAGCCTCGCGCGCGGCATCCAGCACGGACACATCGCCATTCAGGTCCACCAGCGCGCGCAGCCGGCGGGCCGCGACCGCATCCAGCCCCGACGCCTCCCAGCACGCCAGAGTGTCCTCGATCTCCGGGACACTCTTGCGCTGGAGCTGGTCGAAGAAGGTCTGTTCCTGCGTCACATCGAGTCCCGCGTCCCGCGCCAGGGCGCGATAGATGCCCACATGGCCGAGGTCCATGCTGGGCGACTCGACCCCGCAGGCCGCCAGCGTCGCCAGCATCAGGCGGATGATCTCCAGGTCACTGTCCAGGCCGTCATGCCCGAACAGTTCGGCACCAGCCTGCAACGGACTGCGCGAGCCCGACCAGTCGTCGGCACGCGTACGCAGGGTGGCCCCCACATAACACAGACGATTGGGCCCCTCGACATGCATGCGATGGGCGTCGATGCGTGCGACCTGGGGGGTCAGATCAGCGCGCACGCCCATCAACCGCCCGGTTTGCTGATCGGTCAGCTTGAAGGTCTGCAGATCCAGGGCATGGCCAGCGCCGGTCAGCAGGGACTCGAGATACTCGGCCAGCGGCGGCATGACCAGGTCATAACCCCATGTATCGAACTGGTCGAGCACACGCCGCCGCAGGGCCTCGAGTCGGCGCGCCGCATCCGGGAGCGCCTCGTCCAGTCCATCCGGCAACAGCCAGCGGTTCGCTTGTGTCATCTCGTCCCTGTCTGCATTCAGTATCTGGATCCACCGCAACGCCGTGCGCGCGCCCCCCTCCGCTCACGAATGGGGCCCCGAGACTCCGGGCCCGCCCCTCGCGGACATCGCGCCCCGGCCGGGGCGCCCTCAGGGGCGAACAGTCGGAGCGGGCCCGCTGCCTTTGGGGGAATTGAAGAACCGGAAGAACTCCGAACTCGGCTCCATGACGTACGTGGTGCTATCGCCGGTCATGCTCGCCCGGTAAGCCAGCAGGCTGCGGTAGAAGCGGAAGAACTCCTCGTCCTCGCCGAACGAACGCCCCAGGATCTCGGTCGCCCGCGCATCCCCGACACCACGAATCTCCTCGGAGTCACGATAGGCATTCGCGAGGATCACCGTGCGGTCACGGTCGGCCCGCGAGCGGATGCGCTCGGCCTCTTCCTGACCGCGCGCACGGAAGTCCTGGGCGACGCGCTGGCGCTCGGCCCGCATGCGCTCGTACACCGACTCCGAGACCTCCTCGGGAAGGTCCATGCGCCGGATACGCACATCGACCAGGTAGATGCCCAGTTCCAGCGCCGTCTCCAGCGCGCTCTGGCGCACAGCACCCATGATGGTAATGCGCTCGCCGGCCACCACGTCCTGCAGTTCGTAACGCGCGAACTCGTTACGCATGCCGTCGCGCAGGATCTGCCCCAGGCGCTCTTCGGCCAGGCGCTCATCCCCGCGGGTAGCGCGATAGAACTGGCCGACATCGTCGATCCGCCATTTGGCGTAGAAATCGACAATGATGTTCTTCGCCTCGGAGGTCAGGAACCGGTCCGGCGGGATGTTCAGGGTCATGATCCGGGCATCGAACTTCTCAACGTTCTGGATCAGCGGAAACTTGAAATGCAGCCCGGGCTCCGGGTCCACCTCGCGGATCTCCCCGAGAGCAAACTTGATGACCCGCTCGCGCTCGTCGACGGTGTACGTGGACAGAGCGACCACGATGCCGATCAAGACGACAACAATACCTGCTATGCGCAACATTAGCGCACCTCCCGCTGACGCTGAACGGAGGGATTCGGACGGCTCGACGTGTCGCCCGTATTGCCAGGGCCGGAATCGCGGAAGATATCGCGACTGGTATCCAGCGGACGCGGGGTCGGCATATCGTCAGCGTTCGCGCGTCCAGTCTGGCCACCCAGCAACTGGTCCAGCGGCAGCATCATCAAATTGTTGCTACTGCCAATATCCAGCACCATCTTGTTCGAGCCCTCGAGTACGGTCTCGACCGCCTCCAGATACAGACGATCGCGGGTGACCCCTGGCGCCTGCCGATATTCGGTCAGCAACTGGTCAAAGCGCGATGCATCCCCTTCGGCACGCGCGATGACCTGATCGCGGTAGCCCTCGGCCTCCTCGATGATGCGCGCCGCGCCCCCGCGGGCCCGCGGGATCACCCCGTTGGCATAGGCCTCGGCCTCGTTGCGGAAGCGGACTTCGTCCTCGCGCGCGCGAATGGCATCGGCGAAGGATTCCTGCACCGGCTCCGGCGGCTGGGCCTGCTGCATGGATACGGCGGTCACGATGAGGCCGGCCCCATAGGAGTCCAGGTTCTCCTGCATCACCACCCGCGAGGACTGGGCGATCTCGCCCCGCCCCTCGCCGAGAATGAAGTCCAGGTCGCTCTTGCCCACTCGTTCGCGGATCGCCGATTCCATCACCTGGTTCACGGTAGTATCGGGATGGCGCACATTGAACAGATAGTCCACCAGATCCAGAATGCGGTACTGCACCGCGATGTCGACGTCGATGATGTTCTCGTCACCGGTCAGCATCAGCGCGCGATGCTGAATGGTACGCACATTGTCGACATTTTCGATCTCGATGCGCTCGATCGGATAGGGGAGATGCCAGCCGGGCCCCGGACTGGAAACCTGCTGGAACGCGCCAAAGCGCAGGACCACGCCGCGTTCGCCTTCCGAGATGATATGGAACCCGGAGGCCAGCCACACCACCAGCGCCACGATCAGACCCAGGCTCACCAGTGCCTGCGCGCCGCGACCCATGCCGCCGGAACCGAACCCGGAACCGCCGCTGCCACTGCCACCGCCGAAGATGCCACTCAGTTGCCGCGACAGCTTGCGCATCATCTCCTCGAGATCGGGCGGCTGATTGCCGCCTCCGCCACCGCGCTGGCCGCCACCCCCGCCACTCCAGGGGTCGCGATTGTTGTTTCCCGGTTCGTTCCAGGGCATGTACTGGACTCCAGTCGCTCTCGCTCAGGGTGCGCCCGCCGGCAACCACGCGATCGCAGGAAGGCATAAGGTTGGCCATTCTAGGGGGGCACCCGGGGCCGGGCAAGCGCATCCATGCACCCGGCCGGGTTGAGCCACCCTCCGGCAGCACACACACCCCCCCTGCAGGGGATCTTCGGACCCGGCCACGTCGCCGGGCCGCATGATCAGGCCGCGTCGCGGCGGAGGCCCTCGCCAACGGCATGCCATGCGGCCATTCCGCCGACCACGTTACTCACCGGACCATGACCCTGGCGCTTGAGGATCGAGGCAGCGACGGTCGAACGGTAACCGCTGCCACAGACCACCGCTACCGGGTCGTCGGCGCGCACGCCGGGTACACCCTCGCGGGTCTCGGCGACCGGGCAATGGATGGCCCCTTCGGCATGATCGTCCGCGTATTCCGCGGGGGTGCGCACATCCACCAGTGTCAGATCGCCGCGCGCCACAGCGGCCCGGGCCTGCTGCGCGTCCATCTGCCCCAGGGTATCCAGCAGCAAGCCGGCACCGACCCAGGCATCCATGCCACCGCGTACGTAGCCATCGATGTAGTCCCGGCCCGTACGGACCATGCTGCGCACGGCCGACTCGATCACCGCCGGATCACCGGTCTCGTCGACCAGGATCACCGGACGGTCATCGGGCGTAACCCAGCCCGCCCAGTTGGAGAACGGGCCGCGGATGCCAATCCCCAGGGCCCCCGGCACATGGCCACCGCCGAACGCCAACGGGTCGCGCAGGTCAATCACCGTGACCTCGCCGGCCTCCACGCGCTGCGCCACCTCGGCGGGTTCGATCGCCTGCATGCCCGGGAGCGGGATGACATCCTTCGGACCCTCCGAGTTGATGCCCTTGTTACGCGGGTAGAAATCCGGGATCTCGGGCAGTCCGTGCAGCAGCTTCTCCACGAAGGCCTCCTCGCTCAGCGACGAATCCAGGTAGGGGTTGGTTGCCCGCTCGTAGCCCAGGGTGGAAACGGGACGCCCGGCCATGCCCGCGCCACAGGCCGAACCGGCCCCGTGACCGGGATGGAGCTCCACTCCGTCCGGCAGGTCGGCCAGCTTGTCACGCACGCTGGCGAACATCTGGCGTCCCAGCGCACGCTTGGCGTCCTCGCCCAGCAGGTCGGGACGACCCAGCGAGCCCACGAACAGAAAATCGCCGGTGAGCAGCGCGATCGGCTCGGCGCGCGACCGGACCCCGTCGAACACCACGAACATCAGATGCTCCGGGGTATGCCCGGGGGTATGCCGGACCTCGATGCGCACGTTGCCGATCTCGATGCGGTCGCCTTCGTGCAGATCCTCGTGCGGGAACCGGACCTGGAAGTGCTCGCCAGCGTCATAACCCGAAAGCATCAGCCGCGCGCCGGTCTTGTACGCCAGCTCGCGAGCGCCCGAGGCGAAGTCGGCGTGGATATGGGTATCCAGGACGTACGCGATGCGATAACCGTTGTCCCGCGCATAGTCCAGATACACATCCACGTCGCGCTGCGGGTCGATCACGGCGATCTCGCCACTGCCCTGGCAGCCGACCACGAAGGAATGCTGTGCCAGACCGGAATCCACGAAACGTTCAAAGATCATCGTTCTACCTCCTTTCTCTCTGCAGCGAGCGCAGGAGTCGCCCATTTCTTGACTATTTTGGTCAAGATTTAGAGCGGAAGTTCCTGAAAGGAGATTCTGATCGAAAACGTAACTGGATAACCCCCGTGCTGCGCTGCTGCGCGGGAGCCGGGCCGACCGGAGACGCAGTCAGGCGCCGGACCCCGGGACCGACTCGCCCGCACGAGCGGCGCGCCCGGCGGCGCCATCCGCGTCGGCGGACACCGCCTGCGGACCGGAAGGATCGCCGGCATCGTCGCCGGACTCATCCCCCCACCCCATGAAGGCCGTTTCCGGATCCAGCCCAGCCTCGCGGAACAGATCCTGAAAACGGCGCTCCGGGAGCTGCACCCGCAGCCGGATGGCGCCTTGCTCGCCGGTCTGTTCGGCCTCCACGGCGTTTTCGCTGTATAGCCGCGCGCGCAGACGCCCGGCCGATGGCGGGAGTTCCACCCAGCCACGGCGCATGGCCTCGGTAAAGGCCTCGGACAGGCGCTGAAAGAGCCGACCCACACCCTCTCCAGTATGCGCCGACAACCAGAAGGCCTCGTCGGCGTCACCACCGGCAAAGCGCACGGCCTCCGGATCGTCGCTCGCCGGCAGGGTGTCGATTTTGTTGTAGATCCGCCAGCACGGCACGTCCTCGGCCCCGATCTCGGCGAGCACATCCTCCACCTGTGCAATGTGGCGCTCGCGCTCCGGATCACCGGCATCGATGACGTGCAGCAACAGCGCCGCCTCGCGGGTCTCGGTAAGCGTGGCCTTGAAGGCTGCCACCAGTTCGTGCGGCAGGTCGCGCACGAACCCCACGGTGTCTGCGAGGATTACCGACTGGTGCGGGGCCAGATCCACCCGCCGCAGGGTCGGGTCCAGGGTCGCGAACAGCTGGTCGGCCTCGTACACGTCCGAATGCGTCAGACGATTGAACAGGGTGGACTTGCCGGCATTGGTGTAGCCGACCAACGACACCGTCGGGATCTGGTTGCGCAGGCGCGCCTGACGCCCCTGTTCACGGGTCCGCTCGACCTTCTCGAGACGCCGCTCGATGTGCTTGATGCGCGCCGCCAGCAGGCGGCGGTCGGTCTCGAGCTGGGTCTCCCCCGGGCCGCGCAGACCAATCCCGCCCTTCTGCCGCTCCAGGTGGGTCCAGCCGCGCACCAGGCGCGTGGACATGTGGCGCAACTGCGCCAGTTCGACCTGGAGCTTGCCTTCGTGGGAGCGCGCGCGCTGGGCAAAGATGTCGAGAATCAGCCCCGAACGGTCGAGCACCCGGCACTGCAGGTGGCGTTCGAGATTGCGTTCCTGGCTGGGAGACAGGGCGTGGTTGAAGATCACCACGTCGGCCGCATGGGCCTCTACCGCCGCGCGGATCTCGTCGGCCTTCCCGGCTCCGACGAACAGCCGCGGGTGCGGACGATCACGACTGCCGCGGATCACCGCCAGGGCTTCGGCCCCGGCCGAACGGACGAGATCCTCGAACTCCGTGACCTGCGCCTCGATATCGGGGTTCTCGCCGATGCTCAGCGCCACCAGGATGGCGCGGTCGCCGGTGGAATCGGGACGCTCAAACAAGGAAGGCGAACCCTCGAACGGACTCAGGCCCCGGCATTCGTCTCCGCCTCGACCTCGGCCGGCGTCTCCCCGTCGAGGTTCATGCGCACCTGACGGGCAGGCACAATGGTCGAGATCGCATGCTTGTAGACCATCTGCGAGACGGTGCTGCGCAGCAGCACCACGAACTGGTCGAAGGACTCGATCTGCCCCTGAAGCTTGATACCGTTCACCAGGTAGATCGAGACGGGAATCCGATCCCGACGCAGTGCGTTCAGGAACGGTTCCTGCAGCATTTGCCCTTTGGCCATCTGTGCGGTCCTTTATCGTTATTCGAGAGCCCCGTCCGCCAACCGCGCGGACGCCTCAAAGACTAGTGTAGTGCATATCGTCAGCGCGTTACGCCACATCCCCGACCCGGCGGATTACTTCCAGGGCTTCCGTCACACCGGCCCGCCCGACCGGCAGCCGGGCATGCAGCGGGAATCGGCGCAATCCGGTCATCTGGCGCTTGGCCAGTTGCCGGGTGGCATTGATCGCACGCTCCCGGAAGGTTGCGAAGTCGTATTCCCCGGCCAGCCACTGCCAGCCCTGCCGATATCCGACTGCGCGTTGCGAGGGATGTTCCGCAGTCAGTCCGGGTCGCGCGCGCAGCGCCGCCAGCTCGTCCACAAAGCCGGCCTCCAGCATCGCGTTGAACCGCTCCGCGATACGGGCGCGCAAGGCCCTGCGGTCCTCCGGCCACAACGCGAGGGATACCCAGCCCTGCGGGATCGCGGCCTCGGCGCCGCGCTGAAATGACGACAGCGGTGTGCCGGTGGCTGCGAACACCTCCAGGGCCCGCAGGATACGCTGCGGATCGTTGGGGTGAATGCGGGCGGCTGCCCCCGGATCCACCCCGGACAGCTCCCGGTGCAGGGCCTCCGACCCGTCCCGTGCCAGGCGCGCCCGCACCGCCAGACGCACCTCTTCCGGCACCGGGGGTATGGGGTCGAAACCGTCGAGCAGCGCGCGCAGGTACAGCAGCGTTCCGCCGGCCAGCAGGGCCACCCGCCCGCGCTCATGGATCGCATCGATACAGGTGTGCGCATCGTCGGCAAACTCCGCGGCACTGTAGGTTTCTTCGGGATCGCGAATATCCAGCAAGTGATGCGCTACCCGCGCGCGTTCCGCAGCATCCGGCTTTGCAGTGCCGATATCCATGCCGCGATAGACCTGCGCGGAATCCACGCTCACGATTTCCGCCCCCAGGCGTTCCGCCAGCGCCAGCGCCAGCGCGGTCTTCCCGGTCGCGGTGGGCCCGGACAGCAGCACCACCGGCGGCGCGCCCTGCGTCATCAGCGGCCCCGCAGAAACAGCCCGTCGAGGGCCTTGTGATCGAGCTCCACCCAGGTCGGGCGGCCATGATTGCACTGACCGCTGCGCTCGGTGGCCTCCATGTCGCGCAACAGCTGATTCATCTCCGGCAGTGTCAGGCGGCGCCCGGAACGCACCGACCCATGGCAGGCCATGGTACCCAGCACGGCATTCATCGCACCTTCGGCGCGCGAGCTGAATCCGGTGCTGGCCAGGTCCGCCAGCACATCACGCACCAGCCGGGCCGTATCCCGGCCCCGCAGCACCGCCGGCGCGGCTCGCAGATGCAGGGTCGTCGGGCCGACGCGGTCCAGCTCGAAACCCAGCCCCGTCAGCACCTCGCCGCGTTCCTCGGCCAGATCCGCCTCCGCAGGGCTCACCTCCAGGGTCTCCGGCACCAGCAGCGGCTGCGCGGTCACTCGCGCCCCCTCCCATTCGCGCTTCAGGCGCTCGTAGGTAATCCGTTCATGCGCCGCATGCATGTCCACCACCACCAGCCCGCGCGCATTCTCCGCCAGGATAAAGGTCTCCGCCACCTGCCCCAGCGCAAACCCCAGCGGCGGCATCGACGGATCCTCCTCGTCATCCGCCGTGACCGCTCGATAGTCGGCGGCCGACGTGTCCGCGACCCGTGGCGGACGGAATGCTGCCCAGGCCGCCTCGAACCCGTCGCTGCCGGTGCGCACCGTCGGTCGCACACCGCCACCGGATCCAGGCGACGGTCCGACCGCGGCATCCGGTACCCCGAGCCCGGCCAGCGAACGCGGTTGCCCGGTATCGCCCGTCGACGGAGGGGCGACCGGCTGTGCTGCCGCTGACTGCGATGTCGTATTCGCCACCCCCCCGGATCCGGGGCGCGCCTGCGCCAGGGCCTTGTGCAGGGCATGGAAGATGAAGTCGTGCACCATTCGCGACTCACGAAAGCGCACTTCCTGCTTGGTCGGGTGGGCGTTCGCGTCGACCTGTGCCGGATCCAGCTCCAGCGCCAGCACGAACAGCGGGTGCCGCCCGTGGTAGAGCACGTCCTGATAGGCCTTGCGCACCGCCGCGGTCAGTACACGATCGCGGATCGCGCGGCCATTCACAAAGAAATACTGCTGGTCCGGCTGGGCTCGCGACTGAGTCGGCGAACCCAGCCAGCCGCTCAGGGTCAGACCCGCGCGCTGCTCCTCCACCGGGCTGGCGTGCTCCAGAAAGGCCTCGCCGAGCAGCGCCCCCACCCGCGCAGCCGGATCCCCGGCGGCCGGCAGGTCGAGGGTCA
The DNA here is from genome assembly GCA_051747025.1 of Pseudomonadota bacterium. GTDB lineage: Bacteria > Pseudomonadota > Gammaproteobacteria > Ectothiorhodospirales > Ectothiorhodospiraceae > Thioalkalivibrio. The sequence goes on along the minus strand of JBNJFQ010000037.1, from coordinate 1,010 downwards.
CGCGATCATTGTGCCGCAGGGTGAACGCGACCTCCGGGCACACCGCGGCCTGGGTGCGCACCACCGCTTCGCAATGCCCGTATTCAGTGCGCTCGGTACGTACAAACTTGCGGCGCGCCGGGACATTGAAAAACAGGTCGCGCACCTCGACCGTCGTCCCCGTCGGGTGCGCCGCCGGGGCCGGCTCGCGCATCACGTCGGAACCGTCCCCGGTCAGGCGCCAGCCATTGCGCTCGCCGGCCACCGCCGAGGTCATCGACAGCCGCGATACCGATGCGATCGACGGCAGGGCCTCGCCGCGGAACCCCAGGGTATGCAGCGCCTCGAGGTCCCCCAGACTGCGGATCTTGCTGGTCGCATGCCGCGACAGCGCCAGGCCCAGTTCCTCGCGATGAATACCGCAACCGTTATCCGCAACCTGGATCAACCGGGTCCCGCCCTGCTCCAGGCGGATATCCACACGGGTCGCACCGGCATCCAGGGCATTTTCCAGGAGTTCCTTGATCACAGAGGCCGGGCGCTCGATGACCTCGCCGGCGGCGATCTGGTTGATCAGTTGCTCGGGCAGTTTCTCGATGGGCACGGCTATTGTCCGGTTCGCGAAAGCGCCTCAAGCCTAACGACCGATCGACCGCCCCGCCAGAGGCACACGCCCTGCAATGCCGCTCATGGGACACTTGTGTGCCTCAAATGGTGAAGTAGCGTGGTGCGCATGTCGCGCTGATCCCGGGCGCTCGTGTTCCCGGTACCTGTGGCCCAGCGACCTGCCTTGGTGGTGGCCGGACCTGGGGCAGGCATTGCCTTTTACGATGCCTCCGGCCTGGCCAACACTCGGCAGGCGGCCAGGCCGGAGGCACCGTAAACGCCAACGCCCAATCCAGGAACAGCCACCACCGAACAGACGACCTGGCCGCTAGCGTCCATATTCGGGCTCGGCGGAAACCACACAGTCCCGGCCCGCCGCCTTGGCAGCATACAACGCCTCGTCCACACGCCGGACCAGATCATCA
>JBNJFQ010000036.1:0-24525 GCA_051747025.1 Pseudomonadota bacterium | reverse complement strand
CGGGGTCGGGAAGGTCGCCGGGTTCTCTCTGCACGCCGGTGTCGCGGCGCGGGCGGATCAACGCCAGAAGCTCGAGCGGCTGTGTCGGTATATCAGCCGGCCTGCGATCGCGGAAAAGCGTCTGTCGCTGACGCCGAACGGCAACGTCCGGTACCAGCTGAAGACGCCGTACCGAGACGGCACGACGCACGTCCTCTTCCAGCCCCTCTGGAAAAGGGACACCCATGATTTCTTGTTGGGAGAGTACTCGCCGCGCTCGCCCTTCGGGCCGGCCTGCGGCCGTCGGTGTGCCAAGGCCCCTGGCGGGGCCTCCCAATGACGGGGGGCAAGATGCACTGTCATCGCGAGGAGCGCAGCGACGTGGCGATCTCCGTGGGCGACCCGGGCGCTGGCCGGGGCGGTTTCCGGGGACTACCCGAACGGTTCGAGCAACGCTCGAACGGCCGCGCCGACGTGGTGGCGGATGGACGGGTTCACTCGAGGCTGAACACCCGTTCGAGGGTTTCGCGTTCGGCGGCGACCGCTTCTATGTCCCCCTTGGGGACCTCGTCGATCTGGGCGCGCATGCGGGTGATCTGCTGTTCCATCTGTTCGCGCATCACCTGCTGCTGCGGGTGGTCGGGATCGGCGGGCTGTTCCGCGAGCGAGGACTCGATCTGTTCCAGCATGTCGCGCATGCCCAGGGCCGTGTAGGCCTGCCCGATGCGATTGCCAGTGGCGTTCCATTCCTGCTGGGACTCGAAGCCATGACGTTGCAGGATGGCCTCGTTTTCGGCCTGCATGTCGGCGAAGAAGGACTGCATGGCCATGAAATCGCCTCCGTCCTCGATCTCATCGGCGCGGTCCGAGTGGTCTTCGGCCCATTGGCGGATGCCCTGCATGGTGTCGGCCCAGCGCTGGATGTCGGAGGCGGTAAGCGGCGCGTCGTCGGTCGCGTTGGCGAGGCCGGTGGCGAGCAGCAGGGACAGGAATGCGGTGAGGATGAATACATGGATGCGGCGCACGGGGTGGCTCCCGGTTGGTGGATGGGTCGAGGATAGAACATGGTCCGCGCGAAGGTAAGCGTGGGCAGATAGGTGAGGGGGCTGATTCCCGCGGTTTTGCGGACCGGGACGTGCAGAGCTTGTGGGGTGGTTCGCAATCCATTAAGTCTTTGGAATGGAGCAATATCTGCGCGAAAGAAACGGATTGGCATGGATAGTTGCGATGCAATCCATATTGGATGTTGTGCAGCTGGCTCGGTGTGCGAGAAGGAGCTCGAGAGATGGCTTATGGACGAGGCGCGTTGTTGTGGTTGGTTGCGGCGGTGATGCCCGCGGGGGCGCAGGTGTATCAGTGCGAGGGTCCGGATGGAGTAATGGTGTTCTCGGATTCGGTGTGTGCGCCGACGGCGGAGGAACTCGAGGTCGAGGAAGGGTACCGGGGGGATGTGCACTCCCGAGCCCATGGCGAGCGCCTGCGGGTCGAGCAATTGCGCCATCGGGAGCAGCGCGAGAAGGAAACGGCCCTGCGCCAGGAGACCCGCAGCGACGAGCCGCGGGAGAACCCGGTCGAGGCGCGTACACGCTGGCGCAACATGGCGGTGTCCGGACGTGTCGCGGTCGGCATGCCGGAGGCGTTTGTGAGGCGGTCGTGGGGTGATCCGGATCGGATCAATCGCAGTACGCGTTCTGCGGGGACCAGAGAGCAGTGGGTCTACCGCCGGGACCGGTCGCGGGCCCAGTACATCCATATGGAAGGCGGTGTGGTGACCTCGATCCAGAATTAGTCGAGCGCGGGGCGATTCGTAAGTGCGTGCTGCTGGGGGCTGCGGGGGCCGTTGCCGCCGCCCCGCAGGGGGTCAGATGGCCTTGCGGCGGATGGCCAGGGTGCCGGCTTTGGCGCTGGTGGTACCCTTGGCCGCTCCCGGCTTGCCGGTCGGCTTCCTGCGCGCGCCGGCATAGGCGGCGCGCTTGCGGTTGCCCGGTGCCGGGCCACGCTTGGCCCCGGTTGGCTTACCGAAGGACTTGGGGGTTTCACTTGCCGCCGGCTTCTCGCTCCGCGGCTTGGTCGTCTTGCGCGTGTCGTCCTGGCTTTCTGTCTGGCCCGGGCGCGGCGCCTGAAGGGTCAGCTCGAGCTTGCGATTGGCGACGTGGATGTTACCCAGGCGACGAATCGAGGCTTCGTCCAGTGACGCCGGGAGATCCACATGGCTGTGGTCGTCGCGCAGGCCAATGCGACCGATCTCGCGACCGTTCAGGCCACCCTCGTTGGCCAGGGCGCCTACGATGGCCCCCGGCGCTACGCCGTTGTTGCGGCCCACCGGCATGTAGTAGCGCACCATGTCGGCTTCCGGCTCGCGATCCTTGCCGCGCGACGGACGTTCGCTCCGGGGCTTGGTGTCCCGGCGGTTGTTGTCGCGCTCGGAATAGGGGGCGCGGCCGGCGGCCTGCAGCGGGTCGGCACCCTGGCTGGCATTGGCATCCAGTGGACTGCCCGCGGTAGCCAGCGCGACCAGTGCCGTCGCCAGTTCACGTTCGGAAACCCCACTGTCGGCCAGCAGGCGGTCGACCAGTGCTTCGTGTCCGGCATTTTGTGCGTTGCCCAGGAGGGTCTGCACGCGTTCGGCGAACCGCGTCTCGCGGCGGGCCTGTACGGCCTGGCGGTCGGGGACCGGCTGTTCGCGCACCGGCTTGCCGGTGAGGCGTTCGATATCCTTCAGCATGCGGCGCTTGCGCGGCTCCAGGAACAGGATGGCGCGGCCCTTGCGACCGGCGCGGCCGGTGCGGCCGATGCGGTGAACGTAGACCTCGGCATCGCCGGGGGCATCGAAGTTGAAGACGTGACTGATGCGCGGCACATCGATGCCGCGGGCGGCGACGTCAGTCGCGACGACCACGTCCAGGCGGCCATCGCGCAGGTCACTGACGACACGCTCGCGCTCGCCCTGCTCCATGTCACCGTTCAGCGCGGAGGCGGCGATGCCGGCCTGGCCGAGCGCATCGGCAATTTCGACCGTGGAGGCCTTGGTGCGGGCGAAGACGACCGCGCCATCCAGGCCGTCCTCGGTCTCCATCAGGCGGGTCAGGGCCTCCAGCTTGTGGCGGTGATCGACCAGGCAGTAGCTCTGGTCGATGTCGGTGCCTGCTTCGTTGCCGGCGCCGATGCGGATCTCTTCCGGCTCGCGCATGTGGCGGTGCGCGATGCGGCGGATGGGGGCCGGCATGGTGGCGGAGAACAGGGTGGTCTGACGGGTTTCCGGGGTCTGTTCCAGGATCCACTCGATCTCTTCGACAAAGCCCATGCGCAGCATCTCGTCGGCTTCGTCCAACACCACGACGCGCAGGGCGTCGAGCCGGAGGGTGCCGCGCTTGATGTGGTCGACCACGCGACCGGGCGTCCCGACGATGATCTGCGGGCCCTTGCGCAGGGCACGCAGCTGCTCGCCCATCGGCTGGCCGCCGTAGACCGGCAGGACGTCGATGCCATCGAAGCCACGGGCGAATTCGGTAAGGGCGCCGGCGACCTGGTTGGCCAGCTCGCGGGTGGGGGCCAGGACCAGTGCCTGGGGCACACGCTGGCTGGCGTCCATCAGGTCGATCAGCGGCAGGCCGAAGGCGCCGGTCTTGCCGGTACCGGTCTGGGCCTCGCCCAGCACGTCGCGGCCTTCCAGCAGCGCGGGGATGCACGCGGTCTGTACCGGGGTCGGGGTGGAAAAGCCCTTATTCGACAGGACATGGACCAGCGACTCGGAAAGCCCGAGCTGGGAGAAGGAGGGGGTATCGGACATTGGGGGGTACTCACACAGGCCGGAAACGAAGGCCCGGCGAAAATCGGATGGCAAATGCCAATCCCGGATCATACACGAAACCGGCGTCGAGCGGTGCGCGAAGTGCAGAGCCCGGACCTGGCCCGCTGACGGAAACTGGAACGGAAATGCCGACTACGACGGGAATGAGAGGGGCATGGGGCGCGTCTTTTTTCTGTTAGGTTGCTATGCTAGCTGGAGCGAAGGCCGAGATCGTCTGAAGGCGAGTGTCTGCGAAGAGGCACCGTAAATCCGTTCGACCATCAAGGCCATGGACATGATCACGAGACCCGGGAATCCTTCCGGCAGGATGGGCAATACCCCGTTCACCGGCATGTCTAGAAATGGGTACCCTTGCTGCAGGAAGCGCCATGACAATACCTCCCTCTAACTTGTTCAATCTTCTGGCCGACGACACCCGTCTGCGAGCACTGGTGCTGTTGCAGTCCGAAGGCGAGCTTTGCGTTTGCGAGCTCACTCATGCGCTGGAGATGTCACAGCCGAAGGTCTCGCGGCACCTGGCAGCCCTGCGCCACAACGGCGTGGTGATGACGCGCCGGGAGGCGAACTGGATCTACTACCGGATGGCGACGGATTTGCCCGAATGGGCGAGCGTTATCCTGAAGGAAGTTGCCATGGCCCATTCCGATTTCGGGCCGTTCCCGCAGGATCGCGAACGTCTGCAAAAGATGGAATGCCGCCCAGAGTGGGGCAATATGGCCTGAGCACGGGCGCCTGCTGCGGGGTTTGCGACAAGCCATGTTGTCGGGGGAGTTCGAGCGAGCTCCCCCGGCTGGTTTCCGGGACCACCTTGCCTCGATTGCTCCCCGGATTTTTGCTGCGCGCGCAAGGTGCTCCCGCGCAGGAGCCTGCCTTGCAGCAAAGAAACGGGCGAGGCCGGAGCGGGGCCGTCTCAGGGGGCCTCGGGCTGGCCCGGGAATTCCAGTTCGTAGCGCAGTTCCGTCTCCGGCTCGCGAATGAAATTCCCCTGCACAAGATCAATCTGGGTCTGCCACAGCAGCGCCAGGCCGTCGGCATCCTCTACATAGCCGGCCATGGTGTATGCCCCTACTTCCTTGGCCTGTACCAGTAGCGGGACGAGGCGCGCGGACGGTGTGGCGGCATGGTGCAGACCCATGGTCAGTTCGCGGGCGATCTTGACGTAATCGGGCCGCAGTTCCGCAAGCATGCGCCGGGTATCGGCATCGGTGCTGGCGCCAAAGTGCTCGAGCGCAATACCGAGTTCCAGGTCGTGCAGGGCGTCTCGGAATGCCGGCATCTGGTCGAGTTGCGCCAGCACATCGGCTTCGCGGAGCTCCAGCACCAGACTGCCCGGCCGCACCGGGTGCTGTTCGAGTCCCTTGCGCAGCCAGGGCAGAAACCCCGGGTCGGCCAGCGATCCCCGGGAGATCTTCACGAACAGTCGGGAACGGGGATGGGTGTCCGTGCGGCCACTCAGGATCGCCAGGACATTGCTGAGGACCCAGCGGTCAAGGTGGCGGTCGAGTTCGAGGCGTTCGGCCATTTCCACGAATTGGCCCGGGAGCTGGATTCGGCCATCCGGCTCGCGGATCCTGAGCAGCACCTCGTGGCGTTCTATCGCGTCCGAACCACTGATATTGGCGATCGGCTGGTAGACCAGGAACAGGCGCTTTTCCTTGATGGCATGGGCGATGGTACGGCGCCAGTGGCTGCGCTGTTCGCTGTCCAGGTCTGGGGTCAGCAATGCCGGATCAAGCTGTACGCGGTTCCCGCCGCCGTTGCGGGCCTCCGCGCAAAGCGCGTTCGCGCGTTCGAGCGACTTGTCCGGTTTTCCCCGGGTGGCCTGAGCGACCCCGATGCTCGCCGCCAGCGCCGTCGACCCGAATGTGGTGGGGCTCGGCCGGCACAGGATCTCGTGGAGTTCGCGGGCGAGCTCGGCGACGGCATGTGGATCCCCGCGCTGCACGATGGCGATCAGGCTGCTGTCTGCGTGGCTGATCAGCAGGTCCTCCGGTTGCAGCGCCGTATGGATCTTCCGGGCGGCCTGATCGCGGACCTGCTGGTGGTCGAGCGTTCCGAGTGATTCGCGCAGCTTGTCGGGATCGTCGAAGGCAAGCTGCAGGATCGCCACGGTTCCTTTCGCCGGGTCCAGGCGGTCGAGATGGGCAGTCAGCAGGTGCTCGAATGGCTTGGGATGGTCCAGCGCTGGCGAGAGGCTGCCGGGCGCCTGCGGATGCGCGGGTGATCGGACGCGCCGGTGCCAGGCCGCCAGTGCACGGATGCGTCGGACGATCTGTGTTGCGGGACTCGAAGAAGGCAGACGTTCGAGGATTCCCTCGGGCGCGCGGGTTCGCGTGGTGTGCGGCTGGTCCGCTTCGGGGTCGATCGCCAGAACGGGGATATCGAATGCGAAATCGAGCGGAAGGAGCAGGTGGTGGATGTCCTCCGGTCGCAGATCGGCCCCACCCCCGGCGAGCAGGATCGCATCCGGACGGGTGGCCGCGACCTGCTCCGGGAGCGCTGCCGGATCCGCCTCGGAAGTCACCACGCAGCCGGTCCGGTTCAGGGCATCCAGGGTTGCCTCGGGCGGCGGGGTCTCCGGGGCGATCAGCAGTACCCGGTAGGGTTCGCGGTCGTCGGTGTGTGCCAGCGCGCGGATCGCGCCGATCAGGTCGAGGTCGGTCAACGGGCGGGGAAGCACCGCGTCTGCACCGGCGCGCAGGGCTTGCAGGCGGGCCGGCTCCGGTTTCTCGCCCGGGGCCAGCAGGATGACGAGCGGCACCTCGGGCAGCAAGCGGTCACGCAGGGCGACGAGGCCGGCGAGTGCGGCTTCGTCGTTGGCCGCGCTTTCGGCGATCAGCACATCGGGGGCAACGCTCTCGCCGGGATCCGCCAGGGCGTCCTCGTCCCCACAGGCTCGCACCGCAAGTCCGTGAATGCCCAGCAGCAGCGCCGTTTCGCTTTCGGGCGATACCCCGTCCCCGTACAGCCAGACGAGGGGGCGTGCGGTCATCCGATCGTGCCCCGAGGTGGCGTCGTCATCGGGTAACAGAGGCAGCTCGTTTTGCACGCTGTCGCGCAGGCGCAGCACCAGCGCTCCGATGGTCTCGAGCTCGGCCGGGCTGGGCTGTAAGGTGGTGTTCGCATACTGCGCCAGGCGCTCGTCGATCCGGCGTGCGGTGGTCAGCGAGTCTTCCAGGGGCGACCCGGTCAGGCCGCTGACCAGCGCACGGGTAATACCGCGGATCTCCATGAGGTCCTGCGGACGGCAACCGCGCTGGCGCACGATGTACCAGCGGTCTCCCAGGTCTGCGATGGTCTTCGGCAATTGGGCGAGGAATTCGCGGTCGAGGGTGCCAGGGTCGACGTTGGTGGACTGTGTGGGGGGTTCGGATTCCATGGCTTCGACAATCTGTGCAGGAACTGGACTATAGCGGGTATTCGCGGGCGTGCGGCTTCGGGCCCGCTCGCGGCAAGGTGTCAGTGTGTGTCTTCGAGGTCTCCAAGGGGAAACAGGCCGTGTTCGAGGAGGCTTTCGCTAAAACGTGCCAGGGCCTCGTCGACCGGGACCAGGCCATCGACGGGCGGATCCTGATGGGCGTTGGCGATCAGGTTGATGATGACCGTCAGGGCCTCGAACACGTCGACCGGTTGGGCCAGGTCGACGGGCGCGGCGCTGGCGTGCGCCAGGTCGCTGATGCGGATGGTGTCCGGCGAATCGGGGTCGGCGTCGAGCGTCTGTAACAGGCGGATGATGTTGATGACCATCGGTTCCAGCAGGTCCGTGGTATCGGCCAGGTCGAGCGGGGTCAGCATGGGTGCCGCGGTTACCGAGGGGAACTCCAGATCGCCGATAAAAAAGGTCACCGTCTCGCCGGGGCGGTAGCGGAATTCGCCGTTGGGGCTGGTGAAGCCTTCCAGCGTGTCGGTGCGGTAGCCCAGATTGGCGACCGGGGCATTAAGGAAGATGCCGGTCGCTGCCGGCTCCGACTCGGACGGGTCGTTGTCGTCGCTGGCGGATGAACTGCCGCCCCCGCAGCCCCCGAGGAGTGCCAGTGTCAGGAGCCAGCCGGCCGTGGTCAGCATGACCAGGCGTCGGCGCATTCCGTTGCGTGGCGTGCTGCGGTTCGTCTTGTACAGCATCAATGATCCCCGGTGGTACGGGTTTCCGGGCCGTGCCACGTTCGTTGGCCGCATGCAGTGGTCCGGGGTGAAGGTGCTCCACTGTGGAATTTAGCAGATTGGAGCAATGAGCCCGAAACCGCCAGGGTCGCTGGAATCCCCGGCGTGGCCCGTTCCGGGCATTACTGGCGGCGTGTATCCTGCGAGCTTTTTGACGGAGGTGACGATGACACTGAGTGAACTGATCGACGAGGCGCTCGGGTCGGTCCCGGAGGTCATGCCCTGGGATCTTCCGGAACGTCTCCGGGCGGATCCGGCCCCGTTGCTGGTGGATGTGCGCGAGCCCGAGGAATTCCGAACGATGCATATCCGCGGTTCGGTGCATGTCCCCCGCGGGCTGCTCGAGTCCGCGTGTGAATGGGGCTATGACGATACGATCCCGGAGCTGGTGCAGGCGCGGGCCCGGCCGGTTATTGTGGTGTGCCGTTCGGGGCAGCGCAGTGCACTGGCGGCAAGGACGCTGCAGCAGCTCGGTTTCGCGGACGTAACCTCGCTGGGACTGGGGCTGCGGGGCTGGAACGACGATGGCCAGCCGCTGGTGGACGAGCAGGGCCGGGAGGTGGACCCGGAAGACGCCGACGAGTTTTTCCGTTCGCGGGTGCGCCCGGAGCAGTTGGGACCGGCCCCGGCGTGATGCTACCGGCGAGCCGGAACGTGTCAGTCGCTGTCTGCCTGATTCAGGAAGATCAACACCGCCAGGATCACCAGGGTGAAGCGCGCGGCGGCGGGCTGTCCGTTCCAGGTCTCGGATTGCCACATCGCGAACCACTCACCCCCGATCACCATCATGCCGACGAACCAGATCAGGAAGCCAAGGGTCGCCCCGGCAATCGCGGGTCCTTTCGCCGCATTGAAAGTGCCTGCGGCGCTGTGACGGTGGCGGTACAGGCGCAGGCTTCCCACCGCCAGCAGACCGAACATGAGCGCCTGAGCGAAGATGATCGCCGCGTAGGCGAGGTGCCAGGCCCATTCGTGGGTGATGGCCCGGTGCTTCAGGGCATTCCCCTCGAACGTGGTGTCCATGCTCATTACGTGCTTGACGAACTGGAAGTTGGAGCCGTAGTCGATCAGGTTGTTGAGGGCGGCGATCAGCGCGAATAATGCGAGACCAGCGGCCATGATGGTCTTGGCCCAGCGGGTTGTCGGCATGGCATTCTCCGGATGCAACAGTCATCTGCTCGAGGCGCGGGCAAACCCGCACCTCGGACGAGCATAACGAAGCGCACGGCGTTCCTCACGACCGTACGACCGTGCGTGTACATTGGGCCGTGTTTCCCTAGACTCGGATACATGAGGGGGTCGTTCCCCGCACGCGACTGGGTCCGCTCGCGCCGGTTGTTGACCTTGCCTGAGCGTGGAGACGATGACTGACCAACGCACCAACCTGCCGGAGCGCAACCCGGGGCCCGAGAAACCGCCGGCCCCCGGAGACGATCCGGCGCCCCGTATCCCTGGTGGCCCCGGCACGCCGCCTTGGCTGCAGGTGTTGTGGTTTGCCGCCGGTTTCCTGTTGTTGTTCCAGCTATTACATCTGGCCCAGGAGCCGGAGCGGGCCAGCCTGAACTATTCCGAGTTCGTGCGTGCGGTGGAAGAGGGTCACGTCCGTGACGTGGTCCTGCGCGGGCATGAGGTGGAGGGGACCCTGACCGAGGGGGGGCGGCGGATCCTGGAAGTCGAAGAACCCGGTCATTTTCGGACGTTCACGCCCGAGCTGACCGGCGAGGAACTGCTGCGGCGCCTGGAGGAGCGGGGCGTCGAGATTGCCGCGGAGTCGGCCGACCCGCCCTGGTGGCAGGCGTTGCTGGTCGGGTTCCTGCCGCTGCTGCTGATCTTTGCCCTGCTGGTCTGGTTCTGGTCGCGTGTTCAGCCGCGTGGGCTTTCGGGGGGCGGGGCATACAGTTTCGGCAAGTCCACCGCGAAACGCGTGATGCAGACCGAGACGCGTGTGCGCATGGCTGACGTAGCCGGATGCGAGAACGCCAAGCGCGAAGTTCAGGAGGTCATCGAATTCCTGAAGGATCCGGACCGGTTCCACGAGCTGGGTGCGACCATCCCTCGCGGGATCCTGATGATGGGGCCGCCCGGCACCGGCAAGACGCTGATGGCGCGTGCGGTGGCGGGCGAGGCCGGGGTGCCGTTCTTTTCCGTGACCGGGTCGGAATTCATAGAGATGTTTGTCGGTGTGGGGGCCTCGCGGGTGCGCGACCTGTTCCACCAGGCCAAGGAGAGTGCACCCTCGGTGATCTTCATCGACGAGCTGGATGCCATCGGCCGGTCGCGGGGGGCGGGCATGGGTGGCGGGCATGACGAGCGCGAACAGACGCTGAACCAGATCCTGTCGGAAATGGACGGCTTCGAGCAAGAGGAGTCGGTGGTGGTGTTGGCGGCCACCAACCGGCCGGATGTACTGGATGCGGCACTCCTGCGGCCGGGGCGCTTCGACCGCAAGATCACCCTGGAAAACCCGCACCGCGAGGCGCGCCGGGCAATTCTGGCGGTGCATACCCGCAAGGTGCCGCTGGCGGACGATGTCGATCTGGACCAACTGGCGGCCACCACCATCGGGTTCTCCGGCGCGGATCTGTCCAACCTGGTGAACGAGGCGGCACTGCTCGCCGGGCGCCGCCGGAAGAAGCAGGTGGATCGCGCCTGCTTCCTGGATGCGCGTGACCGGATCATGCTCGGCGAGGAGCGCGAGGAGAAGCTGTCCGCGCGCGAACGCCATGTGATTGCCTACCACGAGGCGGGGCATGCCCTGCTGGCGCACCTGTTGCCCCACGCCGATGCGCTCGAGAAGGTGACAATCATCCCGCGGGGTTCTGCCCTGGGGGTGACCTCGCAGGTGCCGGACGAGGATCAGCACACGCATGGCGAAGCCTACCTGCGGGATCGGGCCGCGGTGATGTTCGGCGGGCGTCTGGCCGAATCACTGATCTTCGGCGAGGTCAGCACTGGGGCGGAAAACGATCTCCGCGAGGCGACCAGGCTGGTGCGGCGGATGGTGGCCCAATGGGGCATGAGCAAGCGCCTCGGGCCGGTGTCTCTGCCGCAAAGCGAGGAGCATGTCTTCCTGGGGCGGGAGATCGCGCGGCCACGCGAGCACAGCGAGGCGACCGCCGCAATGGTCGACGAGGAGGTGCGCAATATGCTCGGAGAGATCGAGCAGCATGCGCGCGAGACGCTGGAGGGGCATCGGAGGGAACTGGACGCCCTGGCGGCAGCGCTGGAGGAACGGGAAACCCTGGACGCGAGCGAGATCCGGAAGATCGTGGAAGGCCGTCCGCCGCTGGCGCTGGAGGACACCGTCAAGCACCAGTGACCGATAGGCGATCGTTACACAAAAAGGGCCCGACCGAGGCGGCCGGGCCCGGGGCCCTGCAAGCGGGGCCTTCTGGCAAGGCTTAGTGGAACGCCTCGCCGGGTTTGGCGCCCATCGCCTTGAGGATCATGGCCAGCGGGCAGAAACCGGTGAAGGCGGACTGCAGGAGGTTGGCGCCCACAAACAGGGTGAGAATTAGCCACAGCGGCGTGAACAGCCAGCCCAGGACAGCGCTGATGATGATCACGGTGCCGGCAAAGGCGAGGACGATGCGGTCAATACTCATGGAGTTCCTCCAAATTGTTTATTAGACGGAACTAATATGCAGCGCCGCGCGCGCCAGCACAAGTCCCCCCCGCTATCGGGGCGGGGACCGGACACACGCGCGCGCGGGGTTCAGGGAAAGATTTCCCCGGGTTTCAGGCCCATGGCCTTCAGCACCATGATCAGCGGACAGAAACCGGTAAAGGCGGCCTGGATCAGGTGCACGCCGATGAACACGGCAAGTAACAGCCACCACGGGCTGAAAAGCCAGGTCAGCAGTGCGCTGACCAGTACAACGACCCCGGCAAATACCATGAAGAAGCGATCGGTGGACATGGGCGTTCCCTCCCTTGCGTCCGTTGTCTCTCTGGTAGATAGCACCTGTCGGGGTAATCGGCAAGCATCGGGCGGATCAGCGGTCCTCGATCGCGATGTACTGGCGCGAGGGGTAGCCGGTGTAGAGCTGGCGCGGGCGGCCAATGCGCGATTCCGGGTCCTGCATCATCTCGTTCCAGTGCGAGATCCAGCCCACCGTGCGCGCCAGCGCGAAGATAACGGTGAACATGTTCAGCGGAATGCCCATCGCGCGCAGGATGATGCCGGAATAGAAATCGACGTTGGGGTAGAGCTTGCGCTCGATGAAGTAGTCGTCCTCCATGGCGATGCGCTCGAGTTCCATCGCGACATCGAACAGCGGCTGGTTGTCGCCGCCCATCTCCTCCAGCAGGTCGTGGCACATCTTGCGGATGATCTTCGCGCGCGGGTCGTAGTTCTTGTACACGCGATGCCCGAACCCCATCAGGCGGAACGGGTCGTTCTTGTCCTTGGCGCGGGCCACGAAGTCTTCGACGCTCTTTTCGCTGTGGACGATCTCCTCCAGCATGCGGATGACCTTTTCGTTGGCGCCGCCATGCAGCGGGCCCCACAGCGAGGCGATCCCGGCGGAGATCGCCGCGAACGGGTTGGCTTCGGAGGAGCCGGACAGACGCACGGTGGAGGTCGAGGCGTTTTGTTCGTGATCGGCATGCAGGATCAGGATCAGGTCGAGCGCGCGCACGAACAGCGGGTTCGGCTGGTACGGCTCGCTGGGCACGCCGAACATCATGGACAGGAAGTTCGCCGTGTAGGACAGCTTGTTGTCGGGGTACATGAACGGCTGCCCGTGGGCGTACTTGTACGACCAGGCGGCGATGGTCGGCATCTTGGAGATCAGGCGGTGCGCCGCGATGCGCCGGTGCTCCGGGTTATGCACGTCCACGTTGTCGTGGTAGAAGGCGGACAGCGCACCGACCACGCCGACCATGATTGCCATCGGATGGGCGTCGTGGCGGAAACCGTCGAAGAAACGACGTACCGCCTCGTGCAGCATCGAGTGTTCCTTGATGATGCGCGAGAAGTCGTTCAGCTCGTCGGACGCCGGGAGGTCGCCGTTCAGCAGCAGGTAGCAGACCTCGAGATAGGTGCTCTGTTCCGCCAGTTGTTCGATCGGGTAGCCACGATAGAGCAGGGTGCCTTTGTCGCCATCAATGAAGGTGACATCCGACCGGCAGCTCGCGGTCGACATGAATCCCGGATCGTAGGTGAAGTATCCCAGCTCCTTGTACAGACCCCGAATATCGATGCAGTTGGGGCCATGCGAGCCTTCCTGCACCGGGAGCTCGATGCTCTTGCCGGTGGCATTGTCGGTCAGCGTGACGGTCTTGCTCATGTAGCGGCCTCGTGGGTTCGAAGGGTCGTGCGGGTACGCATTCCGTAAAGGAAACACTGATCCATGTACACGTTCGCGCTCGAGTCGCTTTTGCGTGCGAACAAGGCGCGGTGACTGCCGTGCAGTCATCCTGCTACAGGTGAGCCGCAACGCCGTGCGCGCGCCCGTTTTTGATCAACAACGGGCGGACGAGCCCTTTCATTCCATGACGTGTGGGGTTGATGCCCCAGGTTCCCCGATCCTGCGTTGCGCCCCTTGCCGGCAGAGCCACTACCGGCTGCGGACCGCGCCTTCTTCCGGAAAACCTGGGGGATCAACGCGAACGTGTACATTGACCAGTGTTTCTTTCAGCGAATGGTAAACCATCGGCGCGCCGCGGAGACACTGCCTGGCCAGGAGGGCGGGCGGAAGGCGTTTCCGCTGCCGGGCGCCGAACATGATCCCCGACCGGGTCGGGTTCCCCAAGGGAAACACTGATCAATGCACGCACTCGCGCTCGAGTCGCTTTTGCGTGCGAACAAGGCGCGGTGACTGCCGTGCAGTCATTCTGCACAAGGGAGCCGCAACGCCGTTCCCACGCCCGTTGTTGATCAAAAACGGGCGGCCGAACCCCTGCTTTCAATGGGTTGTGGGGTTGGCACCCCAGGTTCCCCGATCCTGCGTTGCGGCCCTTGCCGGTAGAACTACTACCGGCTGCGCACCGCGCCTTGTGTCGGGAAACCTGGGGTACCAACGCGAGTGTGTACATTGATCAGTGTTTCCCTAGAAACGCGGGAGGTGCGGGTGGGTGATCTCTCCCTGGTGGACGTGCTGGCGCCCGAATTCGGCGCAGCGTGCCAGTGTCGGGACGGCCTTGCCCGGGTTCAGCAGACCGCATGGATCGAACGCCTGGCGCAGGCGGTGAAACTGTTCGAGTTCCAGCGGGGCGAACTGTACGCACATCCCGTCCAGCTTCTCGACGCCCACGCCATGCTCGCCGGTCACGGTACCGCCCACTTCCACGCACAGCTCGAGGATCTGCTGGCCGAATCGTTCAGCCGCCTCCAGCTGCCCGGCCTGATTGGCGTCGTACAGGATCAGCGGGTGGAGGTTGCCGTCCCCGGCATGGAAGACATTGCACACCCCCAGCCGGTGCTCGCGGGAGAGGGCATTGATGCGTTCCAGCACCGTGCCGAGCTGGTGGCGCGGGATCGTTCCGTCCATGCAGTAATAGTCGGGCGAGATGCGTCCGGCGGCAGGGAAAGCGGCCTTGCGACCGGCCCAGAATAGCGCGCGTTCGGTGTCGTCGCGGGCGGTGCGGACCTCGCTGGCCCCCAGTTGCAGCAGTCTGTGGCGCACCCGCATGACGTCCTCCGAGACCTCGGCGTTGGTGCCGTCGAGCTCGCACAGCAGGATCGCTGCGGCCTCTACCGGATAGCCAGCGTGCACGAAGTCTTCGGCCGCGCGGATCGCCGCGTTGTCCATCATCTCGAGGCCGGCGGGAATCAGGCCGTCGGCGATGATGCCGGCGACTGCCTGTCCGGCGGTTTCGACATCCGAGAACGCCGCCAGCAGGACCTGGGTGCGCTCGGGACGGGGCAGCAGGCGGACGGTCACCTCGGTGACGATGCCGAGCATTCCCTCGGAGCCGATCAGGAACGCGAGCAGGTCGAGTCCCGCGGTATCCAGGGTCTTGCCCCCGAGGCGGATGACCTCCCCGTCGAGGGTAACGAACTCTAGCCCGAGGACGTTGTGGACGGTCAGGCCGTACTTCAGGCAGTGCACGCCACCGGCGTTCTCGGCGACATTGCCGCCGATCGAGCAGGCGATCTGGGAGGAGGGGTCCGGTGCATAGTACAGTCCGGCCGGTGCAGCGGCCTCGGAGATGGCCAGGTTGCGCACCCCCGGCTCGACGACCGCGCAGCGGTTGTCGGCATCAATCTCGAGGATCCGGTCGAAGCGCGCCATCGACAGCAGCAGGCCCCCGGGGTTGGGCAGGGCACCGCCGGACAGGCCCGTGCCGGCCCCGCGGGGGATGACCGGGATACCATGCTCGCGGCAGATCCGCAGGCAGGTCTGCAGCTCCTCGAGGGTGCGTGGAAGGGCGACTGCGCCGGGGATCCGGCGATAGGCGGACAGGCCGTCGCATTCATAGGCGCGGCGTTCCGCCTCGTCCAGAATCAGGGCGTCCGCGGGAAGGCGGCTGCGCAATGCCTCGATCGCATCCCGCAGCGCGACGGGGTCGGCAAAGGCACTGGGCTCGGAAGCGGTGTTCATGTCACCGATGGTAGGGGCTCGCTGAACTGGAGCGTGGTGGTCGCATAAACTGTAGGTGTTTTGCAATCGTCCGCGCGGGCGCAAGGGGCAGCACGGGGTGAGTATCGGGGTCTGGAGCTATGTCGCGGTCGCGGTCGGGGGCGGGGTCGGCTCGGCCCTTCGTCTCGGGATGCAGGAATGGATGGTGGCGCAGTTCGGGCGTGGGTTTCCGTGGGGTACGCTTGGGATCAACATTCTGGGGTCTCTGCTGATCGGGGTGCTGGCCGTGGTGCTGGTGGAACGCTTCGAACTCCATCCGGCGTGGCGCCTGGCACTGGTGGTGGGAGTGCTTGGCGGGTTTACCACGTTCTCCACCTTCTCCCTGGAGGTGGTACACATGCTGGACAGCGGGGCATGGGCGCGTGCACTGGGCTATATGGGCGCGAGCCTGTCAGGCTGCATCCTGGCCGCGGCGGCTGGTCTGTACGGCGCGCGCGCGGTCCTTGGGGCCGGGCCGGTCTCCGGCTGACAGACGTGGACGCAGGCCGGCGTCAAACGTAGACTTCCCGGGCATTTCCCGACCCCATGACGACTGGAAACTGGACGACCCATGCTTGATATCCGTTGCCTGCGCCAGGAACTCGATGCCACCGAGACGGCGCTGGCACGCCGTGGCTACGCCCTGGACCGCGCGCGCTTCGAACAACTGGAGGCGCGGCGCAAGGAGTTGCAGGTGCGCACCCAGGAATTGCAGGCCGAACGCAACACCCGTTCCAAGGGCATCGGCCAGGCGAAGGCGCGCGGCGAGGACATCGAACCGCTGAAGGCGGAGGTCGGGCGCCTGGGCGAGGAGCTCAAGCAGTGCGAGACCGATCTGCATGCGGTGCAGGCAGAACTCGATTCGCTGCTGATGCAGATCCCCAACCTGCCGCATCCGGATGTGCCCGACGGGCTCGACGAATCGGCTAACGTGGAAATGCGGCGCGAGGGGATTACGCGTGCGTTCGAGTTCACACCACGTGATCACATCGATCTGGGCCTGCCCGGCGGCTGGCTGGACTTCGAGGCGGCGGTGCGGGTGGCCGGAGCGCGGTTTGTGGTCATGCGCGGTGCAATGGCGCGTCTGCATCGGGCCCTGATCCAGTTCATGCTCGATCTGCACATCGAGCAACATGGGTATCAGGAGACCTATGTCCCGTACCTGGCGAACCCGGAGTCGCTGGAGGGCACCGGGCAGCTCCCGAAGTTCGACGAGGACCTGTTTTCGGTGGATTGCGATCAGCGTTTCCGGCTGATCCCGACCGCCGAGGTGCCGCTGACCAACCTGGTTCGCGAACAGATCCTGGAAGCGGAGTCACTGCCGCTGAAGATGGTGGCCCATACGCCCTGTTTTCGCTCCGAAGCGGGCAGCTATGGCCGGGATGTGCGCGGCCTGATCCGACAACATCAGTTCGAGAAGGTCGAACTGGTGCAGATCGTTCGGCCGGAGGCCTCCCCCGCGGCGCTGGAAGAACTGCTGGGGCACGCCGAAGCGGTGCTCCAGGCGCTGGAGTTGCCCTATCGGGTGATGCTGCTCAGCGCGGGAGACATGGGTTTCTCGGCCGCGCGCACCTATGATCTGGAGGTCTGGCTGCCGGGCCAGGACGCGTATCGCGAAATCTCCTCCTGCTCGAGTTTCGAGGCCTTTCAGGCGCGGCGCATGCAGGCGCGCTTCCGGCCGAAGGCGGGCGAACGGCCGGAGCTTGTGCATACCATCAATGGCTCCGGAGTCGCGGTGGGCCGGGCGCTGGTGGCGTTGCTGGAGAACCACCAGCAGGCCGATGGTTCAATTCGCATCCCCGAGCGCCTGCGGCCGTATCTGGGGGGAACCTCTGTGCTGGAACCGCCGTCCGAATAGTAGATCCGGACCCGGATACCTGGCTGTACGAGGATGCCGTGCTCCTGAAACCGTTCCTGTTTCCCGTACGCAGCGGCCGGCTGGTGGTGCTGGTGGCGATCGCCATGCTGCTGCCGTGGATGCCGCTTGGCGCACAGGGTGACGTCGATGATCGCGGTCTGCGCTTCGACGATACGCCGCGCAGTATAGGACTGCACACGCCGGACTGGTTCGTGCCGAGCTTTCTGGATCTGCGCGAGGATCTGGAAGATGCCCTTGACGACGGCAAGATGGGGCTGGCGGTGTACTTCGGGATGGAGGACTGCCCTTATTGCGAGGCGCTGTTCGACGTCAACTTCGCCCAGGACGACATCCGCGAGTATCTCTCGTCCCATTTCAATGTGGTCGCGATCGACGCGCTCGGGACCCGCGAAGTCACCGGACTGGACGGGGAGACACGGATCGAGCGTACCTATGCAGAGGAGCAGCGCCTGAACTTTACGCCGTCGATCGCGTTCTACGACGAGCACGGCGAGCGCATTCACTACATGCGCGGCTACTATCCGCCGTATCGCTTCCGGGCGCTGCTGGACTACGTGATCGAGCGCCACGACCGGGAGACGAGTTTTCGTGAATATCTCGAGCGCGCCAGTCCGCCGCCCAAGTTCGATCTGGACGATATCAACGAGCGGGCGTTTTTCCGTGATCCGCCGTATGCGCTGGATCGCAGCCGGATGCCCGCGGATCGTCCGCTGGTCGTGTTTTTCGAGCGCAAGGCCTGCCACGCCTGTGACATCCTGCATTCGGAACCCCTGCAGGAGGAGGCGGTGCTTGCGCGAATTCGCCAGCTGGAAGCGGTCCAGCTCGACGCGGACGACAACAGTACGCCGGTCCTGACCCCGGATGGCCAGCGCACCACACCGCGGGAGTGGGCCGCACAGCTGGACGTACACTGGGCCCCAACCCTGATCTTCTTTGACGAACAGGGCGGGGAGATCATCCGCATCGATTCCGTGGTCCACCTGAACCGGCTGCGCAACGTCATGGATTTTGTGCTTACCGGTGCCCACGAGGACTATCCGACCTTCGAGCGCTGGCGGGCCCAGCGATCCCCGCGCCCCTGAACCCGAGGAAGCCCGATCGTGCATTTCGAACGTGACTTTGTGATCCGCAACCGCGAGGTACTGGAGGGCCTAGTGGCCCGTTCGCACCGGGTGGCGCTGGGCATTTTCGTGCTGACCTTCGGGGGCTATGGCGCTGCGGTGTGGCTATGGTTCCAGGACAACATGTGGGGGGCCCTGCTGGTGGCTACCGCCAGTTATCTGGTGTTTCGCCAGTTCCGGATGCTGGCACTGGGGATCGCGCGCATGCCCCTGCGCGGGGACCCCGAGGCCGTCGAGACGCTGCGCGCGATCGATGGGGCGCTGGAAGAGGACAAGCCGCATCCGGTCCTCGCGGAGGTGGAAGCCCATCTGCGTGCGCTGGAACAGGACCCGCCGATCGCCGGGGAAGGCAGCGCTTCGCTTTCGGAACCGGGAGCGGATACCCCGGCCGAGGCCGGCCGGGATGCGCGCGGCGACCGGAAGCCCTGAGTTTGCAGGGCGAGCGCCGGAACGTCCGGTATTCGCCCTGCTCGGGAGTCTCCCGAGGACGCGGTTCGCAACCGTCAGAGTTCGACCCGAACCCCGAGCTTGCCGGTTAGGATGCGGGCGAGGACCTGATGCAGGTCCTCGCCATTGCGGTCGTCGATCCAGGCGCTGTCGTCTTCCGAATACCCGAAATGCGCTGGACCTTCCGGTGAGGACAGCCAGATCTGCTTCGCGGCCTCCTGGCGGTTCAGGATGAGCTGCGAGCCGTCTTCGAACTCCAGGGTCATCACGCCGTCGATCATGTCGATATCGACATCGTCCAGGCCGTCCTGATCGCTCAGTCGGTTCTGAATATCGTCGAGGGTCTGCTCGGCGAACAGGGCAAAGGAGGTCTGACTCATGCGAGGCTCGCAACGGGTTGAGGGATGGGCCGGGCCATTATAGATCAGGCGCGCCAGACGGCGATCGACAGCCCTACCCAGCCCAGGATGAAGGCCGTGCCTCCGATCGGAGCCACGGCACCGAACACACGCGGGGCCCCCAGTGCCAGGGCGTACAGGCTGCCGGAGAACAGCAGTACGCCGGTCACCAGGGCGATGGCGCTGGCCAGGGCCCAGCCCGCGGCGAGATGGGACCACAAGGCGGCGAGCAACAGCAGCCCCAGGGCATGGATGAAATGGTACTGGACCGCTGTGTTCCAGGTGGCCAGCGCGCGCTCCGACAGTCGCTCTTCCAGACCATGGGCGCCGAACGCACCCAGCACCACTGCAAGGGCGGCCAGCAGGGCGCCGGCCGCGATCACGCCGCGCAGCAGGGGTTCGGTCTCGACGCCGGTCCCCATCAGGCGTCGTCGCCCATCTCGCTGTCGATATCCTGGCCGGCTACCCAGCCATGTTCGCGCGCACGATCAATCGCATCCTGGTGGATGCGCGCATGACGTTCGCGAAGGTCCGCTGGCAGGTTGCTCACCCGCAGGGCGTACTGGTCCCACTCCTGGTTGACCTGGTCGTGAAGCTGCTGGATGCGCGAGACATCCCAGCCCTCACAGGTCTCGGTCTCCGGGATCAGGCCGAAGACCCAGGCATCCCGGATGATGTTGCCGATCGGGGTCATCCCCGCATACATGTCGTTGTACAGGCCGACGTACTGCCGGCCGGAGCGATTGGGCTGGTTCATGGCACGTAGTGTAGGCTTCCGCACGGTTGCCGGGAAGTCCCGGCGGCTGGTATCGGGAAGGAGAGCCATGCAGGGTTCCGGCGAACCGGTGACCCGGATACGCATCCGGGCGCTGCTCAAGCTGATGGCGCTGGCGGGGATGCTGGTGTTGGGGTTCGTTCTGCTCGGTTATACCCTGTCGGTGTTCCGCGGGGCCGAGGAGCAGAAGGTGGTGGACCTGACCCCGATTGCCCCCGGGGAGATGCGGCGCCTGAACTGGTCCGGACGGCATGTGCTGGTGGTGCACCGGGATGCAGCCCTGCTTGGGGCACTGGGGCCCGATCAGCGGCTGGTGGATCCGGAGGGGCGTCGGGGCTGGCAACCGGATGGCCTGCAGCAACCGCTGCGCAGCCTGCGACCCCCGTGGCTGGTGGTGATTGGCGAGAGTACGGATCTGGGTTGTGAACTGGATCTGATCCGCCCGGACGTCGCGGAGGGATGGAGCGGGGGGTTCGTGGATCGCTGCCGGGGCGGGCGCTACGATGCGGCAGGCCGGGTGTTTGCCGGGCAGGAGGCCCGTCGCAACCTGGCGATACCTCCCCATCGCTTCATCGGCGATCGGCTGATTCTGGGCGGGGAATAGTTTCGCGGCCGGGAGACTCTGGCGGGACTTCGGGGTCGGCTGCCGTCCGGGCGTGGTAGATGTCGAAGCGGACACTCTTGCCGTGCAGGCTGCCATCGGGCGGATCCGAGCCCAGCGCCGGGGCCTGCAATGGCCGCTTGACCACCACGCGGCGCTCCACGCCCGCGCGCAGTTGCGCGAGGGTGTGTTCCGCGTCGGCATCCGCCGGGTGGCCGGGCATCAACGCCTGCAGGAGCTGCATGTCTTTCTTTACCGCCGCCCGCTTGGTGCGTTCGGGAAACATGGGATCGAAGATGCCGGCCGCCGGCCGTTCGCCCGCGGATGGCGGGCCATACGGGCCTGCGAGCAGGCGGATACGGCCGATGGTGTCAACGAGTGCGGGATCCCGTGCCGCGCGTTGCAGGGCATCCGCGAGCAGTTGATACACCACCGGATGCCGCTCCCAGGCCATCACACGGTATCCGCGCGCCGAGAGCAGCAGCGTGTCGCGACCCAGCCCGGCCGAGGCATCCGCGATCAGCGCGCCACGCGGCAACGGACCCAGCGCGCGGATCAATCCCTCGCGCTGTTGCGCGCTGCGGGCCAGCCGGTAGCCCTGTCGCCCGGTGGTGAAATCCAGATGCAGGCGCAATGGTGGATGCGGTGTATCGCGGAGCAGGGTCAGGCCCGAGGCGTCGAGTTCAAGGGCCAGGGTGGCTTCCGGGGTGGAGCGAAACCCGCTGGCCTCGAGTTCACGCCGCAGCTGTTCGGCGGCCGCTTCGAACCCGGATGCAGGACGAATCGCGATGTGCATGGTCCGGGATCAGTAATGCGGTGGCGGTTCGTGTCCGCTCGGGTCGGGAGCGTTGCGCCCTTCAAGCTCGCGCAGGCGTTCCCGCAGCCATTCGACCTGGCGCCGCAACTCGTGGTTGCTCTGCTGCAGCTCGAGCTGAACGCGGGCCTGTTCGTCCTGGATGTATTCCTGGTGGGCGAGCCGGACTTCGAGTTCCTCCAGGCGTTTTTGTACTGCGTCGCTGTCCATCGTCTGGTCTCAGTTCACGCTATGGCGGGGCTGGCCGGCCGCAAATGCACGGATATTCGCGGCCACTTCTGCGATCACGCGCTGGCGCGCGGAACGTGCAGCCCACGCGGTATGTGGCGTCAGAATCAGGTTAGGGATGTCATCGGCCAGCAGTGGATGATCCGGGGGCGGTGGTTCAGGCTCGAGCACATCGATACCGGCACCCCCGAGGCGCCCGTTGCGCAACTGTTCGGCCAGTGCGGCCGGGTCCACCAGGCCGCCGCGTGCGGTATTCAGCAGCCGGGCCCCCGGGGGCATGCGCTGGAGCGCGGCGCGGTCGATCAGGTGGTGCGTACCCGGGGTCAGTGGGCAGTGGAGGCTGACGACATCGCTGGTGCCAAGGAGCTGGTCGAACGGAACCCGTTCGACCGGGTCCGCCGGGTCCGGGCACCGCAGACTCTCGGCGATCTGCACCTGCATGCCGAACGCCCGGGCCAGGCGCGCGGTGGCCTGGCCCAGTACCCCCCAGCCGATGATACCCAGACGCATCTCTGACAGGCAGTCGATGGGGTGGTCCAGCAGACAGAACTGCTGCGAGGCACTCCAGTCTCCCGCACGGATGTCCGCGCGATAGTCGTCCATTCGGGTCACCAGTGCGAGGAGCAGCGCGAACACATGCTGTACCACCGAGTCGGTGGCGTAATCCCGCGCGTTGCAAACCCGGATGCCATGCTGTGCGGCGGCGTCGAGGTCGATATTGTTGACCCCGGTTGCGGCTGCACACACCAGCTTCAGGGACGGCGCTGCAGCCAGGGTTTCGGCATCCAGGGACACCTTGTTGGTGACCACCACATCGGCGCTGGCGAGCCGCTCGCCGCGCTGGGCAGCGTGCGTGCGGGGATGGAGGGCCCAGTGGGGAAGGGCCTCGCGCAGAGGTGCGAGATCGAGGTCCTCGCGGTCCACCGTCGCCAGATCCAGGAATACGCCCCTTCGCAGGTCGGTCATCGGGCCCCCAAAGCGAAAAGGGCCCCGCAATACGGGGCCCGGAGTCCAGCTGAAGCGCTACCGCAGGATGTCAGTTGTCGCCCATGAAGAAATGGAACAGGTTGAGCAGGTGCAGGAACATCACATAGAGGTTCGCGTACAGCGACACGGTCATCACGATGTAGTTGGCTTCGGCATCGTGGATCATGCGGCTGGTGTCGAAAAGGATGGCCGCCGACAGCAGCAGGACCACCGCCGCCGAGATCGCGAGTGAGAGTGCCGGGATCGCCAGGAACAGGTTGGCGACGATTGCCAGCAGGGCCACGATCAGACCCACGACGATGAAGCCCCCCAGGAAGCTGAAGTCCTTTTTGGTGGCCAGGGCATAGCCAGACAGCGTGACAAACGCGATGGCGGTGGCCGCGAATGCATTGCCGACGATCTGCGGACCATTGGGGAGCCCCAGGTACATGCTGAGAATCGGGCCGAGGAAGAAGCCCAGCATCCCGGTAAACGCAAACGTCAGGACCAGGCCAAGCGCCGAATTACGGGCGGCATTGATGGCAAACGGACCACCGATCAGCACGGCCAGCAGGATGATCCAGTGAACCGGCGGGGCATTGACCGCCATCGCGATGAACGCCGTGACCGCGCTGAAGGCCAGGGTCAGCGACAGCAAAATGTAGGTCTGTCGGATGACCTTGTTGGTGGAGATGGTCTCGCTGATGGAGCCGGTCGCGGACGGGTTGCGACTCGAACGGACGATCTGGTCTCGGGACACGATCAACTCCTGATGGTTTTCGAATGGCCCCCAGTCTACCTGTAAATGGCTGTGCAATGCAGTCATTTCCGGGAGACTTCCGGGGACATGTTCCCACCTTGTCGAGTCGGTTCGCCCATCCGTTCGGAGAGAACCTTCACGGCCTCATTCGTGGACTTGAGCATGTTGTCCTTGCCGATGATCTCGTCCAGCCCGGTGCGCTCCATGACCTGCGCCTTGACGCCCGCGAATACCAGGCGAGCCTTGAGTCGATGTACGAGCTGGGGGATTACGTCTTCGCCGGAAGCGTCAGTCTCGTGGATTTCCTTGGTGACGATGATCAGGTACTTCACCTGGGGATGCCTCGCCACTAGATCGAGTACTGCGTCTTCGAAATAGGGGAAATTGGCGAAGTAGAGCGACCCTTCGAAACGCATCAGACCGACCTTTTCGCTGGTCTCGAGGCCATAGCGCATTGCGTCGCGCAGGGTGCCGTCCTCGTAGCGAGGCAGTTCCGCGACTCGCGGCTTCATGGTGTGCGATACAGGTAGCGGACGGTTGCCAGACCTGCGCCGGTCAGAATCCCGTAGTCGAGGTTGGGTGCCATGGCGAGGGTAGCCACAAACGTTACGATCGCGGCCACGCCGTCGTGCTTGTTCGCCACCCAGCCGTGCTTGATCACCTTGAAATTTACCAGCCCGGCAACCGCCAATCGTGATGATTGCGGCGAGTATTGCATGCGGCAGGTGGTAGATCAGAGGGGTCAGGAACAACAGTGCCAGTCCGATGATTGCCGCCTTAAATACGGACGAAAGGCCGGTCTTGGCACCCGCGTTCAGATTGACCGCCGAGCGCGAGAATGATCCGCTGGCCGGATGGGCCTGGGTCAGGCCATCGGCCATGTTGGCCAGGCCCTGGCCCACCAGGTTCTATTCTCTTCTATCTAAGCAGCTCGATACGACGGTTTGCCTGGCCGCTATGAGTGGCAGCCGCAAGGCGTTTGTGGGGGGCGGGGAATGTGGGCCGGCGTTGAGGGTGTGG
>JBNJFQ010000035.1:0-25951 GCA_051747025.1 Pseudomonadota bacterium | reverse complement strand
CCTCTGACAGGGGCTCTCCGGGCGGCGGCACCCCGGCCGGAAGCTTCTGTGCGACCATGACGTGGTCCGATTTTCCGGGAGTCCGGCATGGCGAAACACGACGAACCCTCCGCACCCATCCAGTACCGCTCCACCGGGCGCCCGCCGCGCTATCTGATCGTGCTGCTGGTCCTGGCCGCGATCTGGGCCGGGTTCTGGGGCATGGTGCACCTGCAGTCCGGCGAGCCCGAGCCGGTGGTGCTGGATGCTCGGGAACAGGCCCATCTGGAGGCCAAGCTGCGGGCTTTGGCGCCGGCGGAGGCTGCGCCACGCCCGGACGCCGCGACGGCCGACCCGCTGATTGACCTGGATGCGGAGGCCGAACCGCTGGTGCCCGAGTTGTACGAGGAACTGGACGAGGCTCGCGAGATCCGGTTCAGCGAACGTGAGTTGAATGCCCTGATCGCGCGTGACCCGGACCTGGCCGGACGCCTGGCGGTGCGCTTGACCCCCGGGCAGGTAAGCACGCGCGTGCGCGTGGATGTGCCGCCGGACATCCCGTTGCTGGGCGGCCGGGTACTGAACGTGCGGTCCGGCGTGCGGTTCGAGACCGGCGAGGAGGGGCTGAGCGCGCGCCTGGTCGGGGTCAGCGTCGCCGGTATCCCGCTGCCGGATGCCTGGCTCGGCGGGATGAAGGACGAGGACCTGCTGGGCCTGGATGCGTTCCGCAACCTGGGCGCCGGGATCGAGACCATCGAGGTCGCCGACGGCGAACTGACCCTGCGCCTCGCCCGGTAGCAGCCGACGCGATCATATCCCGACGCTTCGCGCGCGAGGCGTGCTTCTGCAGAATCCGGCCCAGCCCCCCGTCAAGCCTCGCCCCTGTGGGAGCCGGCCTTGCCGGCGAATCGGCGCCGGGCCATTCCCGACGTGGGGGAGGGATCAGCGGGTATGGATGCGCAGGGTCTCGGTGCCGATGGCCTGGGCCTGGCCGCGCACGGTGACCGACAGGGTGGAATGCCCGGCCTCCAGCGCCGGGGCGGGCGCGGCCTCGCCCATCGTGCGAAGGGCCATGGGTTGCGGACCGCTGTAGCGGTCGTCGATCAGTTCCATTTCCAGCGGTCGCAGATGGGATGCCCCCAGGGCGCGCGCCATCACCCGGGCGCGCTCCTTCCAGGTGTCCATGGCCTGGTTGATCAGGTCCTCCCGATGCATTTCGCGGGTCTCCGGGGCGACGGAGAAGCGAATCTGGCGTACCGCGAGTCCGTCGTCCTGCAGGTCACCGACCAGATCGGTCAGGCGGTCGAAGTCACTACTCTCCAGTTCCAGGCTTTGCTGGACTCGCCAGGCGGCGGTCTCGCTGCGATCGTTGCGGTCCTGGATCGCCTGGGTGGAGTAGTCGAGGGTCCGGTAGTCGAGCGCATCGGCATGTGCTTCGACGCGTTGCAGTGCGGCCTGCATGCGTTGATTGACTTCGGCGGCGGCGTCACGCGCCTCGGGGGCGCGGATCTCGATCGCGAGTACCGCGATCATGCGATCGTTTTCGACCTGGCGTTCGGCGCTGGCCGAGAGCTTCAGCGTGGTGCCATCGGTGGCGGCTATCGTCACCCCGGGCAAAGCACCGAGCAACAGGGCGGACAATATGATCCCGGAGCGAAGAAGGCGGAAACCGGGGATCGGATGCGGGGTGGTCATGGGCGGTCCTCGCGGCCGGGGGCGGAATGGGGTTCACGGTCGTCCATCGTACGCGCCAGTCGCAGACCGGCAAATACGTGGCGCTTTTCCGGGGTGAAGAAATTGCGCAGGGTCGGGCGGCGCAGCAACGGGTCACTCCAGGCACAGCCACCGCGCAGCACGCGATGTTTACCGTCGAACCATGGCGTGGAGTATTCCGCGTAGGGAAACGCTCGGAACCCGGGGTAAGGGTAGAGGGTGTTGGCACACCATTCCCAGACCTGGCCGGTGTCGTGAAGTTGCCCCGCGCGCGCCGCGCATTCCCATTCGTGCTCGTGCGGCAGGCGTGCGCCGGCCCAGTGGGCAAAGGCGTGTGCCTCGTGCCATGACAGCCCCAGCACCGGGGCATCGGGGGGCAGTGACGAAACCCTGTCCGGACGTTGCTGTACCCAGCGGCCATGCCGGTTGCACCGCCATCCCAGTGGTGCCTCGATCTGCTGGTGCCGGAGCCACTGTGCAGCTTGCGGCTCCCAGAGGTCCGGCCTGCGGTAGCCACCGTCCTGCATGAAGGCGAGGTATTCGCCATTGGTGACCGGGCGGGCGGCGATCCGGAACGCCGAGAGCTCCTGCTGGTGCTTGCCCTGTTCGTTGTCGAACGCGGTGATGGCGCGGGAGCCGATCGCGGTCGCACCGCCGGGTATCATGACCCAGTCCTGCGCGAGGGGGCAGGGTTTCAGCGCGGACTCCGTTGCGGGTGTGGGCTCGCGCAGGCGCATGAACCAGCGCACCTGTTCCAGCGACTCCAGGTGCATGGCGTGGTGCTGGGCGAGGAACCCGGTCAGATAATCGCGGGCCAGCAGGGGGTGATCGCGGATGTCCGCCGCCGATGCCAGCCATTCGCGATGGCGGTGCTGGCAGTCCCGTCCCCAGGCGAGCAGTTCGTCGCGTGGCGGCAGACGGCCGCCGCGGCGCCATTTCGGGCTCCACTCCGGGAAGTACAGGTCATGCCAATCGTGCGTACGCTCGGGAGGGGCGCCGCGGATGCGCTCGTGCAGCCACACCGATTCGATGAAATGGCAATGGGCATAATGCCAGCCGATCGGGCTCAGGTCGGGGTGGTACTGGCTGCGCCAGGCGTGTGCCGGCGTGGTCTCCAGCGCGGCATTCAGGCGCGCGTGCTGGGTTGCCAGCCGTTCCAGCAGGTCGGATGGCGCGGTACTCGTCGCACTGGCTGTCGAGGTCGCGTCGCACATGCCCGGGCGGTTACAGGGCCAGGAGTTCCGGTGGTTCGTCGGGGTCGAGGATCAGGATGTGCCCGGAGGGGACTGCGCGCCAGCGTTCGGGGTCGGTGAGCGGTTCGGAGGCAACCGTCACCGAGCCCTCCGGGAAGAATTCGTCGTCGGTGGTGTAGTAGAGGCTGGGACAACTGGTGTTGACCGCGTGGCGGCTGGCGATCACACGGCGTCCGTCGGACAGGATGACGTTGAGCAACGCGGTCTCGCGCTCCAGCCACGATTCGAGGGTGGAGAAGGCCTCGCCAAGGGCACCCTCCAGGGTTGCGTTCTCGTCGTCGGCGAGGAACTGGCGGACCAGCGCGAACAGGTATTCGGAATCGGTGGTGCCGAGGATGCCGGCCTCGGTCTCGGGCGCCAGGATGTTCTGGATCTGGCGCCGGATCCTCGGGCGGAAGTCGCTGATCAGACCATTGTGGCTGTACACCAGGCCATCCTGGGCAAACGGCTGGGCATTCGCGGTGTCGCCACCGAAGCCGGGGGTGGCGCTGCGCACGGCCGCTACCCACAGGGGCTGGGCCAACTGGCTGGCGAGGGTCTCGAGATTCGGGTCCTGCCAGATCGGGTCGGCGCGCCGGTAGTGGCGGGCCTCGCCGGTGGTGTCGAACCAGCCAAAGCCGAAGCCGTCCGCATTTACTCGCGCATAGACCAGTTCGCGCGGAACCACTGCCTGTTCCACCAGGCTGTGCGGTGGATCCAGCAACAGGCTGCGCAAGGGCAGGGGCGGGCCCAGATAGGCAAGATGTCGGCACATGGCGGGTGGCGTTGTCGGTTTGGTTGGGATGCTCCAGGATTCATGGTAGCTTGCCGGAAAGCTCCATGACACGGAACCCTGCATGTCCGGTGATACGTCCGCTGTTTGTCTGCCCGATCGTTATACCCGGAATGTCGTCGAGACGCGGGATCCGCACGCCGAGCTGGTGGCGGACTTTCGCGCCGGGATGCTCGAGGCGCCGCGCTCCCTGCCGCCGAAGTATTTCTACGACGACCGCGGGTCGCAGCTGTTCGACGCGATTTGCGATACCCCCGAGTACTACCCGACCCGGCTGGAACGCGAGCTGCTCGAGGCCAATGCCCCGCTGATCGCGGAACGTGCCGGCGCCGCGACCCTGGTGGAGCTGGGCAGCGGGACCTCGCGCAAAACGGAGACCCTGCTGGCGGCCATGCTGTGCGCGCACGCGGCCGTGCATTACGTGGCCAACGATGTCTGCGAGGAGGTCCTGGACGAGTCCGCACAGCGCCTGCTGGAGCGCTTTCCGCGGCTGACCGTGGATGCCCTGTGCGGGGATTACACCGCGGCCCTGGCGGCGCTTGCCGCGGTGGATCGAGAACCGGCAACGCCGCACCTGTACGCGTTTCTGGGCAGCAGCCTGGGCAATTTCGAGGACGCCGAGGCGATTGCGGTGCTGCGCGCGATCCGCTCGGCGATGCACGCGCAGGACCGCCTGCTGCTGGGGCTGGACCGGCTCAAGCCGGTGGCGGCGCTGGAACGTGCGTACAACGATGCCGCCGGGGTCACCGCTGCGTTCAACCTGAATCTGCTCGCGGTCCTCAACCGTGAGCTGGGTGCGAATTTCGATCCGGCACAGTTTGAACACCGCGCGCCGTTTGTCAGCGAGGCGTCGCGCATCGAGATGCATCTGGTGGCGCGTGCACCGCAGGTGGTGGAGGTGAGCGAACCGGCCGTGACCCTGGAGATCGGGGCCGGCGAGGTCATCCGTACCGAGATCTCGCGCAAGTTTGATGACGCCGCGATCGACCGTCTGCTGGCCGGGGCAGGCCTGCGCCGCGAACAGGAGTGGTCGGCCGGGGAGTCCTGGTATTCGCTGTTGCTGTTGCGGCCGGATACGGACTGAGCCCGCCGATGGCGCGCGAACGACTGATCCTGCTGCGGCATGCCCAGGCGGGTGACGCAGTCGGGTTTGCCGGCCCGGATCGCGACCGTCCGTTGACCACGGGCGGGGAGGCCAGTGCGCAGGCAATCGCGCGCGCCCTGGCCGGGTGCCTGTCGCCACCCACCCTGCTGGTCAGCAGCCCGTACCTGCGTGCGCGCCAGACCGCGGGGCCGCTGGCCGAGGCCCTGGGAGTCCCGCTGCGCGAAAAGAAATGGCTGGCCCCGGGGCAGCTGGCCGGGCTGGAACTGGAGGCGCTGGCCGGGCGCCTGCCTGCGGACGGACGGCTGGTGATCGTCGGGCATGAACCGGACCTTTCGACCCTGGCAGGCCGACTGCTGGGCCTGACCAGCGGTGTCTCACCGGTGCGCTTGGGCAAGGGTGATGCACTGGGGCTGGAGGGTGCA
Organism: Pseudomonadota bacterium; assembly: GCA_051747025.1. Lineage (GTDB taxonomy): Bacteria > Pseudomonadota > Gammaproteobacteria > Ectothiorhodospirales > Ectothiorhodospiraceae > Thioalkalivibrio. Next base: position 20,707 of record JBNJFQ010000035.1, on the reverse strand, counting down.
CTGCCCGGCCAGATGCGCATGGTCTGGCACCTGCCGCGCACGCTTCTGGAACGCCTCGCCGACTGCCCGGAACGCGCGCAATGAATCCCGCCGAGAGCGAGCGCGTGGTTGCGGCGGTGGACCTCGGGTCCAACAGCTTTCACATGATCGTGGCCCGCTGGCAGGCCGGCGAACTGATTGTCCTCGACCGCCTGAAGGAGACCGTCCGTCTGGCCAGTGGCCTGGATGCACGGGGGCATCTGGACGTCGCGGTGCGCGAGCGTGCGCTGGGGTGTCTGGAGCGTTTCGGCCAGCGCCTGCGGGAGCTGCCACAGGCGCAGGTCCGCGCGGTGGGTACCAACACGCTGCGTCAGTTGCGGGCCGGCACCCGCTTTCTGGACGAGGCCGAGGCGGCCCTGGGACACCCGGTGGAGATCATCGCCGGGCGCGAGGAGGCGCGCCTGATCTATCTCGGTGTTGCGCATACCCTGGCGGACGACGGCGGGCGCCGCCTGGTCATCGACATCGGTGGGGGTTCCACCGAGCTGATCATCGGCGAGCGTTTCGAGCCGGAACTGGCCGAGAGTCTGGAGATGGGCTGCGTGCGCTTCACCCGCGAGCACTTCGCGCGCGGCCGCCTGAGCCGCAAGGCGTTCGAGGCCGCGCGGATTCATGCGGGCCGGGAACTGCAACCGATGGTGGCCGAGTACCGTGCGCGCGGATGGCAGCAGGCGCTGGGCGCCTCCGGGACTATCCTCGCGCTGGACCGGATCGTGCACGCCGCGGGGCTCGAGGCGGCGCCGGGGATCTCCCGCGATGCGCTGGAGCAGTTGCGCGAGCGCATGATTGCGCAGGGCCGGATCCGGGACCTCAACCTGCCGGACCTTTCCGAGGATCGGCAACCGGTGATCGCCGGGGGGCTGGCGGTACTGCTAGGGATCTTCGAGGCCCTGAAGATCGATCGCCTGCATCCGTCCGACGGGGCGTTGCGCGAGGGCGTGGTGCACGACCTGCTGGGGCGGTTCCGTCACGAGGACGTGCGTGCACGGACCATTCATCTCCTGCGGCGGCGCTTTGCGGTGGACGCCGAGCATGCCGCCCGGGTGCAGGCTACGCTGGCGCATCTGGTGGCCGCGGCCGGCGAACCCTGGGACCTGTCCGGGGATGATGCAGCGCGCCTCGACTGGGCGGCCGAGCTGCACGAGATTGGCCTGGCGCTGGCGCACAGCAAGTACCACAAGCACGGCGAATACATCCTCAACTGGGCCGACCTTCCGGGCTTCTCTCAGCCCGAGCAGCACGAACTGGCCCTGCTGGTGCGCCTGCACCGGCGTGCGCTGAAGCCCAAGCTGCTGAACGACGTGCGCCAGACCCGGGTCGGCGTACTGCTGCGCATGGCCTGTCTGCTGCGTCTGGCGGTCGTGCTGCACCGTCCGCGCTCACCGGATTCGTTGCCGCTGGAGCGGATCGAGGCCGACCCAGGGGGCTTGCACCTGAGCTTTGCCCCGGGCTGGCTGGATCGCCATCCGCTGACCCGCGCCGACCTCGAGGCGGAACGGGTCGAGTGGGCGCGTCACGGCCTGGAGCTGGAGTTCGCCTGATCGGCCGGGCCGGGCATGCCCCGTGGTGATCCATGCGCCCTGGTCCTTGCCCCTGTGGGAGCCTGTCTGGCAGGCGAAGTTCCAGGCGGATCGGCGGCAGACGCGTACCCCGATCCCCGGGGCATGGCATTACACGGTCGGGGTGCCGGCGAGCTGGGCAAGGAGTTCCTGCTGGGCGGAGTATACGGGCTGGTCGGCGGGCGGCTGGACACGCAGGTAGCGGCCGTCGCCCTGCAGGATCCAGGCGGTGGCGGTGTCGCGCAGATAGTTGAACAGGGATTCCTCGGCCACGCGTTCGCGCAGCGCCGGGTCGCGCAGGGGGAACGCGACCTCGACGCGGCGGAAGAAGTTGCGCGGCATCCAGTCGGCGCTGGACAGATACAGTTCCGGGTCGCCGGTATTCTCGAAGTAGAACGCGCGGGTGTGTTCGAGGAAGCGCCCGAGGACCGAGCGGACCTCGATGTTCTCGGAGAGCCCGGGGACGCCGGGGCGCAGGCAGCAGATCCCGCGCACAATCAACTGGATTTGCACGCCGGCCTGCGACGCGGCGTACAGGGCCTCGATCACGCGGGTTTCGTTGAGCGAGTTCATGCGCGCCACGATGCGGGCCGGGCGACCGGCCCGTGCGTTGTCGGCCTCGCGCTCGATGCGCTCGATGATCGCCGGGTGCAGATTGAACGGCGCCTGCAGCAACTGGTTCAGGCGCGAGACCTTGCCCAGTCCGGTTAGTTGCTGAAAGACGTGATGGACCTCGTCGGTGATGGCCGGATCGGCAGTCAGGAGGCCAAAGTCGGTATAGGCCTTGGCGGTGCCGGAGTGGTAGTTACCGGTGCCTAGATGGGCGTAGCGGGTGAGCGCGTTGCCATCGCGGCGCACCACCAGGGCGAGTTTGGCGTGGGTCTTGTAGCCGACCACACCGTAGGTGACATGCACGCCGGCGTCCTGCATGCGGTTGGCAAGCTGGATGTTGTCGGCCTCGTCGAAGCGCGCCCGCAGTTCGATCACCACGGTGACTTCCTTGCCGGCCTGGGCCGCTTCGGTCAGGGTCTCCACCAGCGGGGACTGGGTGCCGGTGCGGTACAGGGTCTGCTTGATGGCCAGCACCCGCGGGTCCGCCGCTGCCTGGCGCAGAAATTCCACCACCGGCATGAACGACTGGTAGGGGTGATGCAGCAGCAGGTCCTGTTCGCGGATGCTGGCGAAGATGCTCTCGCCTGTGGCGTCCGCGCGTGGAAGGGCAGGGACGAACGGCGGGAATTTCAGGTCGGCGCGATCGACCAGGTCGTACACGGCCATCAGGCGGTTCAGGTTGACCAGTCCGGTGACCTGGTAGAGGTCGTCGGGTCCAAGGTGGAATTCGCTCAGCAGGAAATCCGCGACCTCGCGCGGACAGTTGTCGGCAACCTCCAGGCGCACGCCGGCACCATAGTTGCGCTGTGGCAGTTCACCCTCCAGCGCGTTCAGCAGGTCGTCGATCTCTTCTTCCTGCACGAACAGGTCGGAATTGCGGGTAAGGCGGAACTGGTAGCAGCCGGTGACCTGCATTCCGCGGAACAGGTCGCCGACATGTGCGTGCAGGATGGAGGACAGCAGCACGAAGTCGTTGTCGCTACTGGCGACCTCTGCGGGCAGGCGCACCAGGCGCGGCAGGGAACGCGGGGCCTGGACCACCGCGCGCCCGGATTCGCGGCCGAAGGCGTCCTTGCCTTTCAGGGTGACGATGAAGTTCAGGCTCTTGTTCAGGATGCGCGGGAACGGGTGCGCCGGGTCCAGGCCGATCGGACTCAGTACCGGCTGAAGTTGTTCGTGGAAGAATCGCCGCACCCAGTCGCGTTGGGCCTCGTTCCAGTGGGTGCGCCGCACGAAGTGGATGCCCTCGTCCGCGAGCGCCGGGATCAGCTCGTCGTTCAGGGTGCGATACTGTTCATCTACCAGCGCGTGCGCGCGCGGGCTGATCTGACGCAGTTGTTCGGCCGCCGACAGCCCGTCCGGCCCCGGGGTATGCACGTTCAGTTCGACCTGCTGGCGCAGGGAGCCCACCCGGACCTCGAAGAATTCGTCCAGGTTGGTGGAGGAGATGCTGAGGTAGCGCAGGCGTTCGAGCAGCGGAAAACCGGGATCCCTGGCGAGCTCCAGCACCCGGCGGTTGAACTCCAGCAGGGACAGTTCGCGGTTCAGGAACAGTTCGGGATCGGTCACGTCGGCATCCAGCATGCACGACTCGCGGCAGATGTGGGACCGCGAGTCTATTGGGCTATTATGTCATTTCCGTGAATGCGCGCGGGCGCTGGCTGTGCCCTGGCCGGAGCAGCAGCACACCGGGGCTACAGGTGTGGCCGGATCAGGAACTCGAGCAGGGCCTTCTGCGCGTGCAGGCGGTTCTCGGCCTCGTCCCACACAACGCTTTGCGGGCCCTCCAGGACTTCGGTGGAGACCTCTTCCTCGCGGTGTGCCGGCAGGCAGTGCATGAACAGCGCGTCCGGGCGGGCCATCTGCATCAATGCGCCATCCACGAAGAAGCCGGTGAACGCCTGGCGGCGCGCACTCTTTTCCTGTTCCTGACCCATGCTGGCCCAGACGTCAGTGACCACCAGGTCCGCGCCCTCGGCCGCGATACGGGCGTCACGGGTCAGCTCGAAGTGATCGCGAGTGGCTTCGACCACGGCCGGGTCCGGGTCGTAGCCTTCGGGGCAGGCGGCCGCCAGCTGGAAGCCGAGGCTGCGGGCGGCGTACATGTAGCTGTGGCACATGTTGTTGCCGTCTCCGATCCAGGCCACGCGCTTGCCGGCGATATCGCCGCGGTGTTCGATATAGGTCTGCAAGTCGGCCAGCAGCTGGGCCGGGTGCTCCAGGTCGGTCAGTCCGTTGATGACCGGGACCGAGGAATGCCGCGCGAACAGTTCGATCTTCTCGTGCTCGTAGGTGCGGATCATCACGCAGTCGACCATCCGCGACAGCACCCGTGCGGTGTCCTCGATCGGCTCGCCTCGCCCGAGCTGGGTGTCGCGCGGCGACAGAAACAGGGCGTTGCCGCCGAGTTGCTGCATGCCGACCTCGAACGACACCCGGGTGCGGGTGGACGACTTCTCGAAGATCATGCCCAGGGTCTTGCCGCGCAGCAGGGTGTCGTGGTGTTCGCCCTCGCGCTGTTGCCGCTTGAGCTCGATCGCGCGTTGCAGGACCGCTCGGGTCTCCTCGGCCGAGAGATCGAGAAACGAGAGATAGTGGCGCGGGTTCATGCAGATACCTCGTGGATTTGGCCGGGGGTGAGGAACGCGCGCACCAGGTCGGAGACGGTGTCGGCGATCATTTCTACCTCGTCGTCGTGGATGATCAGCGGAGGCAGCAGGCGAACCACCCGCTCGGCGGTGACGTTCAGGATCAGGCCGCGTTCCAGTGCCGCGGTGACCAGTTCGCCGGCGGGGCGGTCCAGTTCCACGCCGATCATCAGGCCGCGTCCGCGCACCGCGCGCACGCCTGGCAGGTCGGTCAGGCGTTCGTCCAGGCGGCGCAGGAGCAGGTCGCCTTGCCGCGCGGCCTGCTCGCAAAGCGCCTCCTCCTGCATCACGTCCAGCACCGCCAGTGCGGCGCGTGCGACCAGCGGATTGCCGCCGAACGTGGTGCCGTGCGTGCCGGGAGTGAACAGATCGACAGCGGCGCCGGCCACCAGGTTGGCGCCGATCGGTACGCCGTTGCCCAGGCCCTTGGCCAGGCTGATCACATCCGGGGTGATACCGGCGTGCTGGAATGCGAACCAGGAGCCAGTACGGCCGATACCGGCCTGGATCTCGTCCAGCATCAGCAGCCAGCCCTGGCGGTCGGCGACATCGCGCAGCCGCTGGAGGTAACCGGGCGGCGGGACATGAACCCCGCCTTCCCCGGTGATCGGCTCGACCAGAATGGCGACGACGTCGGGGTCGCCGGCCAGCGCTTCAACGGCCTCGGCGTCGCCGTACGGGACCTGCACGAAGCCCTCCACCAGCGGCTCGAACCCCTGCTGGATCTTCGGGTTGCCGGTGGCCGACAGGGTGGCCAGGGTGCGGCCGTGGAAGCTGCCTTCCATGACCACCACCTTCGGGCGGTCGATACCCTTGCGGCGGGCATGCAGACGGGCCAGCTTGAGCGAGGCCTCGTTGGCTTCGGCCCCGGAATTGCAGAAGAACGCCCGCTCCATGCCGGCCAGCGAGCACAGCCGGCGCGCCAGCTTCTCCTGCAGCGGAATGCGGTAGAGGTTGGACGTGTGAATCAGGGTGCGGGCCTGCTCGCACAGGGCATTGGCGACCCGCGGGTGGGCATGGCCCAGGCCGCAGACCGCGATGCCCGACAGGGCATCCAGATAGCGGTTGCCCTCGGTATCCCACAACCAGACCCCTTCGCCGCGCTCGAAGGCAACCGGCAGGCGCTTGTAGGTGTTCTGCAGGGCGTCGTTCATGGGTTCCTCCGAAACAAACGAGCCGGCGGGAATGCCGCCGGCTCGGTAACAGCGCCGGGCCGCAATGTGCGGCTCGGCGCCTATTATAGCCCGGGTTGGTTTATTGCATCTGCCGGGAGACGAAATCCCAGTTGACTACATTCCAGAAGTTCTCGAGGTACTTCGGGCGCGCGTTGCGGTAGTCGATGTAGTAGGCGTGCTCCCAGACGTCGCAGGTCAGCAGCGGGGTCTTGCCGTCACGCAGCGGATTGGCGGCGTTGGAGGTATTGACGATCTCCAGCGAGCCGTCGGCGTTCTGCACCAGCCAGGTCCAGCCGGAGCCGAAATTGCCGACCGCGGCCTCGTTGAACTTTTCCTTGAAGGCGTCGAACGAACCGAACGCGCTGTTGATCGCGTCCCCCAGCTTGCCGGACGGCGCGTCGCCAGCGTTCGGACCCATGCAGTTGAAGTAGAAGGTGTGATTCCAGACCTGGGCGCCGTTGTTGAAGATGCCGCCGGCGGGGGCCTTTTTGATGATGTCTTCCAGCGAGGCGTTCTCGAACTCGGAGCCCGGGAGCAGGCCGTTCAGCTTGGTCACGTAGGTCGCGTGGTGCTTGTCGTGATGGTATTCCAGCGTCTCGGCCGAGATGTGCGGCTCCAGCGCGTTCTTGGCGTAGGGCAGATCGGGCAGTTCGTAGGCCATGTTGATGACTCCTTGAATAATGTGTGGTCCGAGACGGCGGACGCGCCGCACTGCGGGCGCGTCCCGAAACGTGACAACGATAGTCACCTTGCGGAGGGGATGCAATTCCCGATGGCGGCGCTCGGATTTCCGGCCAGGCGGGATCCGGGTGTCCTGCGCTATCCTGCGCACGCCCGGCAGGCCCCCGGTACGGGTGGTATGCGCCACCCGGCGCCGGTCAGGGCGGCCGAGGAAGCGAACTCGAGGCGACAGGACGAAGCACGACGATGACTGACCAGCAGGATGACCAACCGGGTGCAGCCCCCGTGCGCGGCAGTGCGGACGCGGCGCAGTGGCAGGCCCGCATCGGCCTGCTGCTGGGGCCGCTGATCTTCCTGCTGTTTCTGGTGGTGCCGGCACCGGACGGGTTCGAACCGGCCGCCTGGCAGGTGCTGGGTCTGACGTTGTTCATGGCAACCTGGTGGATCAGCGAGGCTCTGCCACTGCCGGTGACCGCACTGTTGCCGATCGCGGTACTGCCACTGCTCGGGGTGGTCGAGATGGCGGCGGCCACCGAACCGTACGCCAACCCGATTATCTTCCTGTTTATGGGCGGGTTCGCGATTGCGCTGGCGGTACAGCGTTGGGGCCTGCATCGCCGTATGGCGTTGATGATCCTGAGGCGCTCGGGGCATGGCCTGCACCGGCTGGTCGGGGCATTCATGGTGGCCACTGCCGGGTTGTCGATGTGGGTCAGCAATACCGCGACGGCGGCGTTGATGCTGCCGATCGCGCTGTCGGTGCTGGCGCTGCTCGAGCGCGGCGACGCACGTGCCGGGGCCGGACTCGACGCCGAGTCGCGTCGCCCGGCGCTGGCGCTGCTGCTGGGCATCGCGTTTGCTGCGAACATCGGCGGGATGGCGACCATCATCGGGTCGCCCCCGAATGCCCTGGCGGTCGCCTATCTCGGCGACCGGCACGGGATCGAGATCACCTTTGTCGAATGGATGGCGCTGGGCCTGCCGCTGGCGATCGTGCTGCTGGCGCTGGCCTGGTGGCTGCTGACGCGCTGGGTGTTCCCGGTACATCGGGTGCGCCTGGACGGACTGAGGCAGCTGCTGGATGAACAGCGCGCCTCGCTCGGGGCCTGGTTGGCCGCCGAGCAGCGGGTTGCGGCGGTGTTCCTGCTGGTGGCGCTTTGCTGGTTGACCCGGCCCTTGTTGAATGCCTGGCTGCCGGTCGAGCTGAGCGACGCGGGCATCGCGATCCTTGGCGCGGGGCTACTGTTCCTGGTGCCCTCGGGTTCGCGCGAGCAGCGCCGCTTGCTTGCCTGGGATAACACCCGCGAACTGCCCTGGGGGGTCCTGCTGCTGGTCGGGGGTGGTCTGAGCCTGGGCTCGGCGATCGAGTCCAGCGGTCTTGCGGCGCTGGCGGCGGATGCGCTGGCCGCCGCCCAGGCCTGGCCGCTGATCCTGGTGATCGGGGGCGCGGTGCTGGTGACCATGACCCTCAGCCATGTGACCAGCAATACGGCGACCGCGGCGACCCTGCTGCCGCTGGTGGCCGCGCTGGCGATGCGCATGGAGGTTCCGGTCCTGCTGCTGGTCCTGCCGGTGGCGTTCGCGGCCTCGGTGGCCTTCATGCTGCCGGTGGCGACGCCGCCCAATGCGATCGTGTTTGCGAGCAATCGTCTGCGGGTGCCGGACATGCTGCGCGGCGGCGCGCCGCTGTCGGTGGTCGCGGTGGTGCTGGTGACGCTCGCGGTGTACGGCTTCGTCGAATTCCTGTTCCTGTGAGCCAGGGCTCGAACGGGCACCGGCAGGCACGGGATGGCGGGGAGCGCCGCTGGATCCGCGTCTCCCCGGCGGCAGCTCACCACATCAGGTCGTCGGGTATCACATAGTCCTTGTAGGGGTCGTCGGGAGCCGGATCGGGTTCGGGGTCGGCCTCGGCGGGGATGACCACCGGCCATTCGGGGTCGCGTTCGCGGATTCGGTCCGCGATCTCGCGCGGGATGACGCGGAAGCCCTTCTCCGGCCGCAGCTCGAGTGCGGCGAGCCCGGCACGTCCGTCGGCCAGGCGTTTGCGCGTCTCTTCGGTGACCGGAATGTGCCGGACCTGGTCGGCGTACTGGAAGTGGTAGTCCACGGCATCCTCGCCGCCGGGCACCGGCCACAGATTGCCGGCGACCAGCTCGCGGATCTGAGCCAGGCGGGCACGGCGTTCGGCCTTTTGCTGCTTTTCGAGGTTCTTCTGGCGCGAGCGTTCGGCCTGTTCTGCCTTGCGCGCCTCGGCCAGGCCCGGTTCGGGGGCCTGGGCACGCTCCTTCTTTTTCTTCTGCTGGCCCTTCTTGGCCTTGTGCTTCTGGGCCTTGGCCTGGCGAACCTGTTTTTCGTCCACCAGCCCGGTTTTCAGGAGCTGGCTGCGCAGATCGTTGGACATGAATCCTGCCGTGTAGGGTCTGTGTGTCGGGGAGGATAGCCGGAACCGCCAGTGCATGCAGCCGGCGTGCCTTTATGCGTGTCGCCCGGGGCCCAGGTTAGGCAGCGCGTCGCGGATTTCGTCGTCCGGCAGGTCCGGGAACAGGAGCTTGAGACGCGCCGCCGGATCGGGCGGGGCGTTGGCGGGTGCGAGATTGCGTGCCTGTGTGCAGAGGGTCCAGGCGGCCCCGCGCTCGGCCCGGAGTTCCAGTTCCAGCAGGGCGCGGTACAGGGCGTGGCGTGGCGGGCTGTGCAGACGCCGCCGCAGCGTGCGGATGCGGCCGGTGCGGGTCTGTTGCCAGTGGCGGGCGGCGGTCTGCAGCGTCTGCCACTGGTGACGACGCAGTGCGCGCGGATACCACAGGGCGAACAGCGCGAGGATCACGTCCACGGCGTGACGGTCCTGCCAGCGCAGCAGGGTATCGCGGGCATGCGGAGATTCCCAGCGCGCGTTGGCGAAGCCCCAGAAGGCGGCGCAGTCTGCGGCCTCCGGGGAAGTGTCAGGCACTACTGGCGGCGGGGTCCAGGGTGACGCCGGCCGTGCCGCGCAGGGTTTCGGGTTCGAGGATCTGCAGGTCGCGGGTGTGCAGGGCGATCACGCCCTGGCGTCGAAACTGGGTGAGCAGACGGCTGATGGTCTCCTGGGTCAGCCCCAGGTGATTGGCGATGTCGGCGCGCGACATCGGCAGGTGGAAGCGATCGGCCGCCAGGCCGCGGGCGCGATGGCGTTCGGACAGGGTGATCAGGAACGTGGCGAGGCGCTGTTCCGCGGTGCGCTGGCCGAGCAGGGCGTGCAGGCTCTCGTCGTGTGCCAGGCCCCGGCTCATCACGCACATCAGGTGCTGCCGGAAGGTGGGCAGGCGCCCGGACAGTTCGTCAACATGCGAGTAGGCGACGGCACAGACACTGGTGGATTCCAGGGCCACGGCGCTGACCGGGTGGGTGCCGTCGTAAATCGCGTCCAGCCCCAGCAGGTCGCCCGACAGCGCGAAGCCGGTGATTTGCTCGGTCCCGTCGTCCCCGATCAGGACGATCTTCAGGGCGCCGGTGCGCACGGCATACAGGTGCTCGAACGGTGACCCCATGGTGAACAGCGCTGCCCCCTTGGCGATCGGGCGCCGCTGCTGCACGATCTCGTCGAGCTGCCACAGCTCGTTGTCGGGCAGACCGAGCGGCAGGCACAGTTCGCGCAGGGTGCACTGCTCGCAGGCTTGGGTGGTTCTTAGCGTCATGCGTCCGAGGGTATCCGCTTTGGAGCGCGGGGAAAAGATGCGTGCAGGCCGGGCTGCCAGGCGATGGATGAATCCGCTATCCTCCCAGTGCCAGACGGGGTTCGAAGGAAGCAGCGAGGGCGATGTTGGATCTCCGCGGGCCAGCAATTAGACTTCGTCTACATTCGGGGTGGTAACGTGGTGCGGGCTTGGGAGAGCGCATGATCGAGCGGTTGCTGGAACAGTACATGCGTCACGGTACGCTGGTGATTCGTGCGCCGGATGGTTCGCAGCGCCGTTTCGGTCAGGGCGAGCCCGAGGTCACGCTGGACGTACACGACAAGTCCGCGCTGCGCAGGATCGCGCGCGATCCTGGCTTCGAGGTCGGCCAGACCTACATGGAGGGCCTGTGGTCGGCGGGGCCCGAGGGCCTGCGGGTGTTTCTGGACGTCGCAATGCGCAACTTCGCACCGATGTTCAACAGACGGGTGAACCCCTTGGTGCGCATGTTCGGGGCCCTGGTGGTGCAGGGCAACCGGGTCGCGAGCAGCTACCGCAACATTGCCCATCACTACGACGTGGATGAGTGGCTGTACCGGCATTTCCTGGATGACGGGATGTTCTACAGCTGTGCCTACTTCGAGCGCTCGGACATGACGCTCGAGGAGGCCCAGCAGGCCAAGTGCGCGATGCTGCGCAAGAAGCTGGTGCTCGAGCCCGGCATGCGGGTACTGGACATCGGCTGTGGCTGGGGCGGGCTGGCCTTTCATCTCGCGGAGCATGCGGACGTGCAGGTGGATGGGGTCACACTGTCGAAGGAGCAGCTGCGGGTCGCGCGCGAGGAGGCCAAACGGCGCGAACTCGAGGATCGGGTGCGGTTTCTGCACCAGGACTATCGCGAACACGACGACCGCTACGATCGTATTGTCAGCGTCGGCATGTTCGAACATGTCGGGACCCCGAACTACGAGACATTCTTCCGGCGTGTGCACGACCTGCTGACCGATGATGGCGTGGCGGTGCTGCACACCATTGGTCGGCAGGAACCGCCATCGACCTCGAATCGCTGGCTGAACAAGTACATCTTTCCCGGCGGGTACACCCCGGCGCTGTCCGAGGTGATGGGGGCGCTGGAGGCAACGCCTCTGTATACCACCGATATCGAGTTCTGGCGGCTGCATTATGCGGAGACGCTGGCGGAGTGGTACCGCCGTTTCCAGGCGATACGGCCAGAGGCGGTCAAGCGTTTTGACGAACGTTTCTGCCGGATGTGGGAGTTCTATCTGGCCAGCTGCGAGGGCACGTTCCGCTGGTGGAGACAGGTGGTGTTTCAGATCCAGATGGCGCGTGCCCAGGATGCGGTACCGCTGACTCGCGACTATCTCTATCGCTCCGATGCGCCGGAGGTGATCCTGAAGCCGCCAGGCGAGGTATTGGCGGAGGGGCCTGACGCGGCCTGAACCGGATCGCCCGATCGCCCGCGCAACGGGTGAACCCGGTGCGCATTCCCTACACTAAGGAAGACGCTGCGGCCATGCCGGCCGTGGCGGTTCGGTATGGAGCAGGGGCGCGTGTTCGGTCGCTTTCGCAAACGCAGGGAGCAGCAGGAGCAGGAGAGCCCGGAGGCATCCGGGCAGTCGCAGGAACATGTCCTGATCGAGGCGGCCGGGCGCAGCCGCATCACCGAGGTGGCCGCTACCGCGCGGCGGGTGCCCTGGTCGCTGAACTTTCTCCAGTTGCTGTGGGCCGCGGGGCCGGTCACGTTCCTGGCGATGCAGGGCGGGTACTTCCTCGGTTTCGGCCACGCCGCCCCTGCGCAGAACTTTATCTTTTTCGCCGTGTACACCCTGCTGTTCGGGGTCATCGGCCTGGTCGCGCGCTTCGTGGCGGACGCCACACAGGGCAAGCGCCAGGAGCGCTCGCGCGATCAGCTGCGCAACACCATCGACCTGCTGCCGGATCTGTTGTTCGTGACCCGCGACCTGGCGATGGGGGAGATGACCCCGGACATGCGCCGGCGCAAGGCCGCCCAGGTCCTGTTGCACGAGGTGGATATCGCGCCCGAGGGCGTGGCGGTCGCGGTGCGCGAGATGACCGGCGATGTCAGCCTGGCGGCGGCCGCGGAGCAGATCGAGATCTATCGCCGTCTGGGGCTGCGTGCGCGCGTGGGCGACCTGGTGGATGCGACCGAGGACGCTCGGCTCGCGGCCCTGGAGAAGCTGCACCACGAGATCCCGGAGGTCACCGACCTGCTGCGCGACCGCCTGCGGGGCGTGGCGCCGACCCAGGAGGATGGTGTGAGGCGGGTGGACCAGTTCCTGGACCGATTGTTCTCTGCCGCGGATGCTGACGACCTGGTGCGCTGTACCCTCGACGATGTGCAAGCGATCTTCGTGCTCGCCTTCGAGCTGGTAAACGGACGCCAGATCAAGCGCCTGAGTTTCGAATGGTCCGGTGGCTGGCAGCTCGGGACCGCGCTCGACCGGCTGGAATCCCAGGGCAATCGCTTTCGCGTGGCCCAGGCCGGGGTGGTCAGCCGGTTGCGCTCGCTTGGGATGCTGTTGTCGCAGCGTGAGGCGTCCGGGCTGGATCCGCAGGCCTTGCGCGAGCCGATCGTCAGTCTGGGACGCCAGGTGCTGGAGGCCCTGAAGCGGCTGGAGGACCTAGAGCCCGACGAGAATTCGCCGGATGGGCAGCTTCTGGGGCTTGCGCTGCGCCGGGTCGAGGACCTGCGCGAGGCCCGTGACCAGCTGATGCAAGCGCAAAGCCGCTATGCCAACGCGGTGGAACGCTGGGACGCATTGCGCCGGGCGCAGGTCGAGAAGCGGGGCGAGAAGCGCTGGTTCAAACGTAGTGTGCGCGGTATACGGGTCAGTGAGGAGCTGATCGAGCTGACCGACGACCAGAAGCTGAAACTGGCCAATGACTTCTGCAATTTCCTTCAGGAATTGAAGATTCAGCGCCAGGGTGACCTGTTCTACTTCGGTGGCTCGGCGCTGGATGTGGAGACCGCCAAGCGAATCGGCATTCAACTCGCGCTGATCATGGAGCCGCTGGTGGATCTCACCAACCCGAGTATCCAGCGCGCGATTTACGCCAACCCCGCGGCCTATCTTGGCGGACTCTATGTGGGCATGAGCGCGGATGCCAAGGCGGGCCTGGGATCGGCGATGGTGCGCAAGGTCCGTCAGGATCTCGGGCGCATGGCCGAGTGGCTGGCGCTGCGCCTCACGCGGATCTATCACCTGCCGCTCAGCGATGCCATGCGCGATTTCCTGGTCGGCCACTACGGAGCCAATAGCGAGCGCCTGGAGATGCTGGCGACCCACCCCGGCGACGAATCGCATCCGGTGGCGCTGCGCGCGGAGCGCTCGCCCGAGTTCGACGCGATGTTGCAGGACAAGACCTGGGGGCTGCTGCTCAAGCGTGGCATCCGTTACCTGCACGCCGAGGAACGCCGGCGTCGCTGACCCCTGACGGGGCCTGGATGTCGACAATTCCTTCCCCGGCAGGTTCGCGCGAAACCAGCGGCGCACCTGCGGCTGCGCCGCTGGTAATTTTGTGCCCAATTGTGTAGGGTTCGCCCCGTTCCTCGGTGCCCGGCCAAGCGCAGCTTGGCTGGGTTAAACGGGAAGATCGGTGAGTTCCCTGCGGCCGCAAGGCCCGGAGACGATTCCGACGCTGCCCCCGCAACGGTGATCGAGCGAGAGACCGCCAGTCGGTCTCTGATGGTCGCGGCCAGTGCCACTGAACAGACGTTCGGGAAGGCGCCGCACCGGACGCTCGTCAGCCCGGAGACCGGCCAGGGAATGATCGCGCGGCATGCGGCGGGCATGCGAGGCGGATGATCGGGCCCGGCCATTTTTCGGCTGTGCCCAATCCCTCCTCTTGTATTGTCTGTCTCCCCCTGTTTGCGCGATCCCGACGAATCAACGGCGTGCGGGCGGCTCGCCGGGAGACAAGAGAACATGAAGCGAACGACCCTTTCTGCAGCGATCCTGCTGGCCACGACCCCGGTCCTGGCCGATGCCCCGAAATCCAGCGGGCCCGAGACCCTGGACGTAATCCAGGTCACCGCGACACGCCTGGCCCAGACCGTGGACGAGGCCCTGTCCTCGGTCACTGTGATCGAGCGCGACGAGATCGAACGGCTGCAGCCCCGGCAGTTTACCGACCTGCTGGAAGGCCGCGCCGGCCTCGATAGTTCGCAGAACAGTGCGTTCGGCAAGACCACCTCGATCTATACCCGCGGGACCAGTTCCGATCACACCCTGCTGCTGATCGACGGTGTGCGCATGGGTTCGGCTACCAGCGGTGGTGCGAGCTGGCAGTTCCTGCCGCCGTCCGAGATCGAGCGCGTCGAGGTGGTGCGTGGTCCGCGCACCAGTATCTATGGTTCCGACGCGATCGGCGGCGTGGTGCAGGTGTTCACTCGCGAGGGCCGCCAGGGTCCGCCGCAGCTCAATGCCTTCGTCGGCGGTGGCAGTTTCAATACCCGCGAGCTGGGCGCCGGCGTGGCCGGCGGCACGCAGAGCACCGACTACAACCTGTCATTCAGCCATTTTGATACCGATGGCAACAATGTGCAGGACGAGGTCGGGGAGGACGATCGCGACGGATACGACAATACCTCGGTGTCCTCACGGGTCGAGCATCGTCTCGACAACGGGATTGTGCTGTTCGGCAACCTGCTGTATTCGGAAGGCACAACCGAGTTCGACAGCGGTTCGGAGTTCTCGCCCGACGCCACCGACTTCGTGCATGCGGCGTTGCGCTCCGGGGTGCGGATCCCGGTGACTCGGCACTGGCAGACCGAACTGGCCATCGGGCACAGTCGCGACGATGCGGACAGCTTCCTCCAGGGGGAATTCTTTTCGCAGTTCGATACCCGGCGTGACCTGATTGACTGGCGCAACGACATCGAGGTGGGCGACCACGTCTACCTGGTCGCGGGTATCGATGCCCAGGAGGACCGGGTCGCAAGCATGACCGATTACGACGAGGACTCGCGCTACAACGTCGGGGCCTATTCGGTGGTCCGGTTCGATTTGGGTCGGCACGATCTCGAAGGCAGCCTGCGCTATGACGACAACGAGCAGTTCGGTGACAAGGTCACCGGGCAGGTCGCCTGGGGCTGGCAGGCCCGGGAACCGCTCCGTCTGCGCGCCTCCTGGGGCACGGCGTTCAAGGCCCCGACCTTCAACGACCTGTATTTCCCCGGCTTTGGCAACACGGACCTGGAGCCCGAGGATTCCCGTACTCTCGAGTTCGGGGCGCGCTACTCCGCCGGAAGGTATTACGGCGATGTGGCGGTATTTCACACCGAGCTGGACCGGATGATCAGCTTCGACATGGAGACCTTCCGGGCCGAGAATGTCGATCAGGCGCGAATCCAGGGGATCGAGCTCGAAGGGGGGTACGACAGCGCGCGTTGGGACGCGCGGGCGTCGCTGACCCTGATGGACGCGGAGGACCGCGAGACCGGAAACGAATTGCGCCGCCGTTCGCCGGTAACTGCACGCCTCGACCTGGATCGCCAGTTCCAGCACTTCTCGTTGGGGGGCTCGGTGGTTGCCAGGGCGCGCCGATTCGATGATCGCGAAAATACCGACCGCCTGTCCGGCTATGCCCTTGTGGATCTGCGCGCGAGCTACCGCCTGGCGCCGGAATGGCAGCTCCAGGCCACGCTCGCAAATGTGTTCGACAAGGACTACGAGACCGCGCGAGGCTATAACCAGCCGGGGCGGGCCGCGTTCGTCAAATTGCGCTATCAGCAGAGGTAGGCCATGGGAAACCGACTGTCGAAGATCGCTACCCGAACCGGTGACGAGGGCCGTACCGGCCTTGGCGACGGCTCGCGGGTGGACAAGGACTCGCATCGTGTCGAGGCCTTCGGTGACGTCGATGAACTCAACAGCGTGGTGGGCCGCGTGCTGGTCCACGATCTGCCCGAGGAGGTTCGTCGCTGTCTGGCCGTGATCCAGCACGAACTGTTCGACCTGGGCGCGGAGCTGGCGGTGCCGGGCCACCAGGCCCTGCCGGACGCCTCGGTCGAGCGGCTGGATGTCGAACTCGATAGCTTCAACGCGGATCTGCCGCCGCTGAAGGAGTTCATTTTGCCGGGGGGTGGCCCGGCCGCGGCTGACTGCCATATCGCTCGCACAGTCTGTCGGCGGGCCGAACGTCGGTTGGTCGCGCTCAACCACCACGAGGCGCTGCGGCCGGCCTCATTGGCCTACATCAACCGCCTCTCGGACCTCCTGTTCGTGCTTTGTCGTGTGCTTGCGCGACACGAAAATGGACAGGAAGTCCTCTGGCAGCCTGCCAGCCAGCGGGGACGCTAACGACTCCCGCACCCCAGGCAGGGTATCGCGGTCGTGGTCGTCCCCATCCGCCCGGCAGGGATCGGGGCGGAAGCCGAATCAATCAGTCCATCGTCGGGAGTTTCCATGGATACCGCGCAGGACCGAGTGGCGCGCCACGCGCAGCGCATGGCACGCAAGAAGGAGATCGTGGATCGCAAGATCGCTGAGGCTCAGGAAGAAAAGGGCGTGTTCCTGATCCTGACCGGCAACGGCAAGGGCAAGAGCTCCTCCGGCTTCGGCATGGTTGCCCGGGCCCTGGGGCACGGCATGCAGGTGGGCATCGTCCAGTTCATCAAGGGGCAGTTCGCCACGGGCGAGGAAGCCTTTTTCCGCAGTCAGGATGACGTGCAGTACCACGTGATGGGCGAGGGCTACACCTGGGAGACCCAGGACCGCGAGAAGGATGTGGCCGCGGCCCGCGAAGCCTGGGCGCATGCCCGCGACATGCTGCGCGATCCGAACGTCGATCTGGTGCTGCTCGACGAGCTGCACATCGCGCTGAAATACCAGTACCTGGACGTGGACGAGGTGCTCGAGGACCTCGCCAACCGCCCGCCGATGCAGCACGTGATCACCACCGGTCGCGCCGCACCCAAGGCACTGATCGAGGCCGCCGACACCGTCAGCGAGATCGGCGTGGTCAAGCACGCCTTCCAGGCCGGCATCAAGGCGCAGAAAGGGATCGAGCTGTGAGTGCCCGTGCGCTGCGGTTGGCCTCCGGGCTGCGCTATGATCGGGAAAGTGACGCGACCGCGAACCGGAGGCACCCGCATGGCCAATCCCCAATCCGCGCGCATGGATGCCGAGGCCTTCCTGGCGTGGGAGACCGAGCAGCCGGAGAAGCACCAGTTTGTGGCCGGCGAGGTCTTCGCGATGGGCGGTGCCTCGGACCGGCATGTGACCATCGCCGGGAATGTGTTTTCAGCGCTGCGCGAACACCTGCGCGGGGGCCCCTGTCGCACCTTTATCGCCGACATGAAGCTGCGGGTGGAGGCGGCCGATGCCTTCTTCTATCCCGACGTGATGGTGACCTGCGATTCCGCCGACCGCGGGCGCGAGCAGTACAAGGAGGCGCCGGTGCTGGTGGTGGAGGTGCTGTCGCCGTCGACCGAGGCCTTCGATCGGGGCGCGAAGTTTGCCGCGTATCGTGCCCTGGGCTCGCTGCAGGAGTATCTGCTGATCGACCCGGCAAGCGGTGCGGTCGAGCTCTACCGGCGCGATCCGGAGAACCACTGGGTGCTGTACACCCACGCCCCGCCGGATGCCGTCGACCTGCGCAGCGTCAGCCTGACGCTGGAGGGGACAAGCATCTTCGAGGACGCGGCCCCCGGCCCGGAGCACGGGACGCCGGCGGAGGCCTGACCTCGCTGACGAACTACGTGGGTGGTCGGCAATGACCGGGGCCGCAAGCTGCCCCGCGGCGTTTGTAGCGGCCCCGGCCTCGGGCCAGGGCAAGACCACGATCACCGCCGCCATCGCCCGCTACCACCGCAACCAGGGCCGCCGCGTGCGCGTGTTCAAGACCGGCCCCGACTTCCTTGATCCAATGATTCTGGAGCAGGCTTCCGGCCATCCGGTGGATCCGCTGCATCTGTGGATGGTCGGCGAAGCCGCCTGCAAGGCGAAGCTGTACGAGGCGGCCCAGGAGTCGGACCTTATTCTGGTCGAGGGCTCGATGGGTCTGTTCGATGGTGATCCGTCCGGAGCGGATCTGGCGGTCCGCTTTGGCCTGCCAGTGCTGGTGCTGATCGATGCCGGGGGCATGGCCCAGACCTTTGGCGCGATTGTGCATGGGCTGGCAACCTACCGCGCGGATCTCTCGCTCACGGGTGTGATCGCCAATCGGACGGGTAGTGCCCGCCACGGGCAGATGCTGGCCGAGAGTACGCCCGAGGGTGTGCATTTCTATGGGGCCGTTCCGCGCAATGAGGGGCTCAGCGTGCCGGATCGCCACCTGGGGCTGGTACAGGCTGGCGAGATCGACGATCTTGATGCCCGCTTGCAAGCCGCGGCGACCACGATCGAAGAGGCCGGCGTTACGGAGCTTCCGGCTCCTGTCTCGTTCGAGCCCGAACCGATCCCGGAGATCGCGTATGAGCTCAAGGGCGTCCGCATCGGGATCGCGCGGGATGCCGTGTTTGCGTTTGCCTATCCCGGCAACCTGGATCTGCTGCGCGCGATGGGGGCCCAATTGGTGTTCTTTTCTCCGGTTGCGGGGGATCGGCTTCCAGACGTCGATGCGGTTTGGTTGCCCGGTGGATACCCGGAACTGCACCTGGATGCCCTGGCGGCCAATACCGGGCTCAAGGAAGACCTCGCCGAGCATCAGGCGGTGGGGCGACCGTTGCTCGCCGAGTGTGGCGGCTTTCTCTATCTGCTGGACGAACTGGCCGACCGGGACGGGCACTGCGCATCGATGGTCGGCCTGATCCCGGGGCGTGCACGCTTGGAACCGAAGTTACAGGGGTTGGGGCTGCAGAGCGCCCCGCTTCCCGAAGGCGAGCTTCGCGGGCACACCTTCCATCACACCCGTGCCGAGGTGGAGCGGGAACCGCTCGTGCATTGTCGCCGCGCGCGCGATGACGGCACGGCGCCGGAGGCGGTCTACCGGGACGGACGCCTGACCGCGAGCTATCTGCACGCCTGGTTCCCGTCGAATCCGGCGGCGACGGCGGCCCTGTTCGGTGCCTGAGCCCAATCCAGCGGTGTGCCCCGGTCTGTCCCGCAATGGCGCTTGTATGCCGGTGACGCACCCGGTTGATCTGGATCAACGATCGATCCGATCGCGGTAGCGGGGGTCAACGAGAAGGCTTACGGTGGGTGCAGGGATCTGGACCGAGTCTATATCGGCGTATTCCAAACATCCATACATCCAATGGAGACCCATCATGAGACAGCCTTCCACCTTCAAGCACGTCGTGTTGTCGGCCTGCACGGCGCTCGCCCTGGGCGTCACGGCCCCGGTGCTTGCCGATGGCGACTACGCCCAGTATCGCGACGTGTTCGAGCCGCTGCCGGCGCTGCCGCCGATCCCTGCCGACAACTCGATGACGAACGAGAAGATCGAGCTGGGCAAGATGCTGTTCTTCGAGCCGCGTATCTCGGGTTCCGGCGTGATCTCCTGCGCGACTTGCCACAACCCGGCGCTGGGCTGGTCGGATCGTATCCCGCGTGCGGTGGGGCATGATGGCCAAGTAGGCGAACGCAATACCCCCACGGTGCTGAACTCCGGCTTCTTTGGTGCACAGTTCTGGGATGGTCGGGAGGATGACCTGGAAGGGCAGGCGCTGGGTCCGATCGAGGCCGACATCGAGATGGCGATGGCGCTGGACGATGCGATTGCGCGTCTGGAGGAGTTCAACGAGTACCAGGAAAAGTTCGCGGCGGCGTACCCCGATGATGACGGCGACAACGTGATCAATGCCGATAATGTGGCTCAGGCCCTGGCGACCTTCCAGCGGACCCTGAATACACCAAATTCGCCACTGGACCGCTGGCTGGCGGGGGACGAGGGTGCGATGACCGCGCAGCAGAAGCGCGGCATGGCGTTGTTTGCCGATAACGGTTGTGTCGCTTGCCATCGTGGTCCGGCGCTGACCGACAGCGAGTTCCACCGCATCCAGGTGCCGGGTTCGGAAGACGAAGGCCGGTTCCTGGTCACCGGGGATGAGGGTGACCGCTTCGCGTTCAAGACCCCCACGCTGCGCAACGTCGCGCTGACCTATCCCTACTTCAATAATGGCGCGACCGAGACCCTGGCCGAGGCGATTCAGGTCATGGGGCGGGAGATGCTGGGGCAGGAGTTCAGCGACGAGGAAATCGCCGATCTCGAGGCCTTCATGCATGCACTGACCGGCGAGATGCCGCAGTTCGAGGTGCCGGCGCTGCCGTAACCGTTTCTTGATGGATGCGGGACGGCCGCAGACGAGACCCCCCTTCGGTTCGAACGGAAGGGGGGCTTTTTGCGGGTGGGGCAAA
>JBNJFQ010000034.1:6779-26172 GCA_051747025.1 Pseudomonadota bacterium | reverse complement strand
CTCCGAGCATTCATCCATGCAAATTCTGGCGCGACGCGCCATGCGCCGCTTCACCGCCCCCTAAGCCGCTACGCGGCTATAGGCGGAGCACTGCGGCGCGGTTTGGTAGATCATGTCGCACTGTCGGGGAGCAGGCTGGCGCGAAGGGTGGCTACTGCGCTATCGCCGAGCGGTTGTCACGGTTTCATCTTCCTGTCACACGCTAGTGCCAGAATCCGATCTCGCACTAGCGTTGTGTTGAATCCGAAAAGAGGAATTACTCTGATGAAACCGTTTGCTGCATCCACAATTGGCCTAGCCGTCATCATGGCTGCCTCCGTTGGTACCGCCCATGCCCGTGACCAGATCCGCATCGTCGGTTCGTCTACTGTCTTCCCGTTCTCGAGCTACGTCGCCGAAGAGCTGGGCGCGACCACCGATTGGCCGACCCCGGTCATCGAGTCCACCGGTTCCGGCGGTGGCATGAAAATCTTCTGTGAAGGCAATGACCTGAACACGCCGGACTTCACTAACGCCTCGCGCCGCATGAAGCCCTCCGAGTTCGAGCGCTGCCAGAAAAATGGCGTTACCGACATCACCGAAGCGCTGATCGGCTATGACGGCATCGCCTTCGCTCAGAGCAACAAGAACGACAGCGCTGCGTTCACCCGTGAGCAGATCGCCATGGCGCTGCTCGAAAAGGTGCCGGTCGACGGTGAGCTGGTCGACAACCCGTACAAGAAGTGGAGCGATATCGACTCCTCGCTGCCGGACCGCGAGATCCGCGTCTACGGCCCGCCGACCACTTCGGGTACCCGTGACGCTTTCGAGGAACTGGTCCTCGAGGCCGTGACCGAAGAGATGGAAGCCTATGGTAACGAAGGCTACGCCAATCTGCGCAAGGACGGTGCCTACGTCGACGCGGGCGAGAACGACAATCTGATCGTTCAGAAGCTCGACAATGACACCGACGCCTTCGGCATCTTCGGCTATTCCTTCCTCGACGAGAACAGTGACAAGCTGATCGGTTCGGACATCGACGGTGTCGCGCCGGAGCCGGAAGCCATCGGTTCGGGTGACTACCCGGTTTCCCGTTCGCTGTGGTTCTACATCAAGAACAGCCATGCCGACGATGTCCCGGCAATGGACGACTATGTCGAACTGTTTATGAGTGACAAGATGATCAGTGATCTCGGCTACCTCAAGGGGATCGGCCTGATCACGCTGCCGCAGGCAGAGCTCGAGGAATGGCAGGAGCGCGTTGCCGAGCGCACCAAGCTTAAGAAGTCCGACCTCAAGTAAGCGAAGGATCCGCTTTCTCAGGGATGGGGAAAGGATGCCCCCCAGGGATGGGGAAAGCCGGTGGGTCACCTGCCGGCTTTCTCTTGTCGCAAGCCTTTGGTGTATTGATGACCGAATGCTTGCCACAGGAGCGTAGTTCCCAATAATGGGCCGCTTTGGGCCATCGTCCGGGCTTGCGCGGCGATGCCGTGGCGTTGCACGAACGAGACGGAAAGCGTGGAAATGCAGACCGACCAGATACTGATGACGTTCTTTGCCGGGGTGCTGCTCCTCGGGGTGCTGGGGTTCTTCCTCGGCCGTTCCAAGGCCACTCGGGTTCGGGCGGGCGGGGTTCAGATGCATTCGCAGTCGGATCAGTACGCCTGGTTCACCGTTTTGAGCGCTGCCGGTCCGGCGGTGTTGGTCGCGACGATCGCCGCCATCGTGCTTGGCTTGTTCGAGGGTATCTTCCCCGGCTGGCTGGCGGTAGTCGGTGCGTTGGGTCTGGGGGCGTTCGGTCTGTTCGTCGGCCTGAGGTGCGTCCGACCCGAACTGCGCGCCCGTGACTCGCTGGAGGGGGCGGTCAAGTGGGTGCTGGTCGGCGCGGCCTCGATTTCAATCCTGGCCACCTTCGGCATCCTGTTCGCGGTCGTGTTCGAGGCGATCCGCTTCTTCCAGATGGAGAGCTTCTGGTACTTCATTACCGGCACCACCTGGGCGCCCGGCGATTCGTTCCTCCAGGGCGCCGGGCGCCTTGGTGGCGAGTTGGATGCCGGCGATGTCGAGGCGGAGGGTTCGAACAACTTCGGTGCCGTACCGCTGTTCGCGGGTACGTTCATGATCACGGCCATCGCGATGCTGGTGGCGGTGCCCATCGGTGTCTCGGCGGCGATCTACATGGCCGAGTTCGCCCCGTGGAAGGTGCGCGACGTGGCCAAGCCCTTGCTGGAGATCCTCGCCGGCATCCCGACCGTGGTCTACGGCTTCTTTGCTGCGATCACCGTCGCGCCGCTGATCGTCTCGGCGGCGGATTCGGTCGGATTGGACGCCTCGTTCAACAATGCGCTGGCGCCGGGGATCGTCATGGGCATCATGATCATCCCGTTCATCTCGTCGCTCTCCGACGACGTGATCAACTCGGTGCCCAACTCCATGCGCGAGGGGTCGCTGGCCCTGGGCACCACGCGGGCGGAGACGATTCGATCCGTGGTCCTGCCTGCCGCGTTGCCCGGCATCATCTCGGCGACGTTGCTGGGGGTCTCGCGGGCGCTGGGCGAGACCATGATCGTGGTCATGGCCGCGGGCATGCGCCCCAACCTGACCGCCAACCCGCTTGAGGACATGACCACGGTTACAGTGAGCATCGTCGCTGCACTCACCGGCGACAACGAGTTCGAATCGGCCGCGACCCTGTCAGCCTTCGCCCTGGGTTTGGTGTTGTTCGTGATCACGTTGTCACTCAATACTGTCTCGGTTCTCATGATCCGCCGCTTCCGCGAGAAATACGCGGTCAGCAACCTGTAATTCGATCAATCGGAAGCAACCTGTCATGGCTCAGTCGCTCGACGACATCTCCCGTCAACTGGAAAAGCGCCATCGCAAAACGGCCCGCATGAGGTGGCTGTCGATGGCCGCGCTGATTGCGGCCGGTGCCTTCCTGCTGTTCTTCCTTGGCGACATGCTGGTCAAGGGAATGCCAGCCTTCCAGCAGGGTTACATCGAGATCGAGGTGGACTACAGTGAACGGGCTGCCGAGTTGCCACTGGCAGCGGTTGAAGCGGACTACCGGGAACTGGTCAGCCGCGGTTATCTGCGCGTGATCCCGCGTCGCATGGCCGACGACGAGTCACTGCTGGACACCAGGCGGACCGAGTGGGTGCTGGCCGACGACGCGGTCGACCAATATCTCAAGGGGCGCAAGTCCCGGCTCGATGATAAGCAGGTCGATACGGTCGACCGACTGGTCGAGGAAGAACGCGCCGAGTTGCGGTTCAACACCGGCTTCTTCACCAACGGCGACTCCAAGTTGCCGGAGATGGCCGGCCTGGCCTCCGCAGCCATCGGCTCGGTATTGGTGCTGATCGTGACGCTGGCCTTCGCCTTTCCGGTGGGTGTGATGACAGCGGTCTATCTCGAGGAGTTCGCCCCGGATAACCGCTTCACGCGTTTTCTCGAGGTCAACATCAATAACCTTGCCGCAATCCCGTCGATTCTCTTCGGCCTGCTGGGGCTGGCGGTCTTTATCAACTTCTTTGGTGCGCCGCGCTCCTCGGCGCTGGCCGGTGGTCTGACGCTGGGTCTGATGACCCTGCCGATTATCATCATCAGCTCGCGGGCCGCGCTGAGCGCAGTTCCCGACTCGATTCGTCACGCGGCGTTGGGGGTCGGGGCCACGCGCTGGCAGACCGTGCGCGACCACGTGTTGCCATTGGCGATGCCCGGGATTTTTACCGGTTCGATCATCGGCCTGGCCCAGGCGCTGGGCGAGACCGCGCCCCTGATCATCATTGGCATGATCGCCTACATTCCGGACGCCCCGACGGGACTGACGGATGCGGCTACCGTGCTGCCGGCGCAGATTTTTACGTGGGCGGGCATGCCGGAATCGGCCTACGTCGAGCGCACTGCGGCAGGCATCCTGGTACTGCTGACGGTCTTGATCTCGCTCAACGCGACGGCGGTCTATCTGCGGAAGAAGTTCGAGCATCGCTGGTAAAAAGCGCAGAACCCATGGCACATCCTTCAATGAATGCCCATCAACGTCAGGTACGGCGAGCATGACAACCAAACTCGGATCTTCCGGTGCGCCGGTCAGCTTCAACCCGCATACAAGTCGTGAGACGGCACTGGCCGTACGTGCGCTCAACTTGTGGTATGGCGACAAGCAGGCGTTGCACAACATCGATCTTGATATCTACGAGAACAACATTACCGCTCTGATCGGTCCATCCGGTTGTGGTAAGTCGACATTTCTGCGTTGCCTGAACCGCATGAACGATCTGATTCCATCGGTGCGCGCGGAGGGCGAGATCCGTCTGGAGGACAAGAATGTGCTCTCGAAGGAGGTCGACGAGATCGCCCTGCGCAAGAAAGTGGGTATGGTGTTTCAAAAGCCCAATCCGTTTCCGAAGAGCATTCACGAAAACGTGGCCTACGCCCCCCGCATGCACGACATCGTCTCCAGGGGCAGGGATGAGGATGAACTAGTCGAAAAGTCATTGCGTGCCGCCGGTCTTTGGGAAGAAGTCAAGGACCAGTTAGACCAGCCAGGGACCTCGCTTTCCGGCGGTCAGCAGCAGCGCTTGTGCGTCGCTCGGGCGATCGCCGTTCAGCCGAGCGTCATTCTCATGGACGAGCCCACCTCTGCCCTCGATCCGATCTCCACGGCCACCATCGAGGAACTGATGTATGAGCTCAAGAGCAACTACACGCTGGTGGTGGTCACCCATAATATGCAACAGGCCGCCCGCGTCGCGGACTACACTGCCTTTTTCCACCTGGGGGAAGTGATCGAATATAACGACACGTCCACCATGTTCTCGAAACCGTATCATCAGAAGACCGAGGACTACATCACTGGCCGCTACGGCTGACGAGGCGAATGGTGTCTGCCAACAAGGTGGTCGCCGCAACCCGTTTAGGCCGCCCTGGCCAGCCCTGACTTCCGGGGCTCCTTCTCCGGTTTGAGATGGACGACCCCGACGGGGTTCCAGTCTCGGGTTTCCCGGCTCCAGTGGTGCGGGTACCGGGTCTTCTAATCTAGACCCATGGTCAAGATGCCTGATGCAGTGTACCGGACCGGCTTTGGGGGCGGTGCCACGATCCCCGGGCACTTCGGTGGCCGCTGTCGCGCATCACAAGGGATGAGTCAGAGTAGGGCTTTGCCGCAACGGTCATGGCTGAAGCGTTGGCTGGAACCTGGCTCATTTCTGTCTTGACGATGGGGCGACTTGGATCGCCGTGACCATACAGGCCTCTCGATGATGCCTCAGAAGTGCGCGCCCAGTTCGAAGCGTTCGTTGCCGTGCAGGAAGATCATGCCGTCGTGATGGGGTGAACGGGCGAGTTGCTCCCGGATCGCCTCTTGGTGGGAGGGTTTGAGATGGGTGATGGCGATACGTGGTCGGTGGCGCAGGCGCGCCAGGTCCTCGCCGAGATGTCGGGGTGTGTAATGGCGTGCCAGTCCGGCCATGGTCTCCATCTCGTCCGGTAGTCCGGCCTCGATCATCAGGAGATCCAGCCGCGGGAGGGCATTCAGGGCCGGCCACAGGCGCTCACTGGAGGTGGTGTCGCCACTAAAGGCGAAGCTCGCGCCGCAATCGTGCTCCACGCAGTAGCCTACCGCGGGGACCGAGTGCACCGCGGGCAGGGCATGAATGTGGCAATGCCCGATGCTGCAGGTGCTGCCGGGTGCCAGCGGGCGCAGTTCCAGCAATGGACGTTCGACCGAGGGCAGGCTGGTGAAATCCGGCCAGATGACCCAGTTGAATACATGATCGCGCAGTGCCTGCAACGTCTCGGGCAACCCGTACACGCCGATTGGATGGGCCGTATCGGTGAATACGGTGTCCGCAAGCAGCGGAAGAAAGGCGACGTGATCCAGGTGGGAGTGCGTCAGAAATACATGCCGGATGGCGCGCAACGCGTCGAGTTCGAGATCGCCAAGGCCACTGCCGGCATCGATCAGGATGTCGTCATCGATGAGGATCGATGTGGTGCGGTGGCCGGGTCCGATCCCGCCGCTGGCACCGAGAATGCGTACGCTCAGGCTCATGCCGGCAACCACTGTCCCGCTGCCACGGGGTTCGCCAGCCGAGCGGACCGCGGCGTAGGCCACCCCGTGAAGTCCTGTATGCCATTCATAAACGCGATCCTAGACCGAGTCTGACCGGGGTTCCGTGAAATATCCCGCGAAATGGTAAACTCAGACGCGCTGACGGTTTCGCCCGCGGCAGCACGACGGATACGGCAAGGCCTTCCCGATCGCCTTTGGAGTTGCTAGAATGCGCAGCCTCGAGAAGGGGCGGTAGCTCAGCTGGGAGAGCGTCGCGTTCGCAATGCGAAGGTCGGGAGTTCGATCCTCCTCCGCTCCACCAAGATTGACAAAAAAGGGCCTGCGGTTGCGCCGGCCCTTTTTTGTGGGCAAAAGCAGGTGGGCAAAAGCAGGGGGGTGCTGCCTTCCGGGCGAATCCTGAAGGGAGCCGCTACTGTGGTTCCCGGAGACGGGTGTGTATCGGGACTCAATCCTTGCGCCTGCATCCGATTCTGTCGTTGGTGCCACGCTGGAGGGTGAAGCTCAGTGCACTGCTGCTCTTGCCTCTGTCTTTGGCCTGGATCCGATCGTGGCCGTCCGGTTCGATCGCCTCAAAACGTGTCATACCCTGACCTTCGGCGATGGCGACTGCCCGCAGGAGCTCTGCGTCGGCTTGTGGCCGGAGCCGCGTCTGATCGCCTCCCTCAGCACGCGCCCCTCGAGGTCGAATTCCACCTCGAGGCGCCGCTCGCTGGCGCTCCTGCCTTCCAGCCTTCCCGCTCGAAGTGGCAATCATCTTCGGTCTCGGTCTCCTCGTAGCTTCCAAAGTCGTACTGCTAACCCACCTCGAGGAGTCGTTCGACACGCCCCAGCGGCAACGTGTCCGCATGTGTGCCGATACGGCTACCAGGCCAGGGAACCCAGCGCTTGCCACGCTGGAACGCAGTGTCGGTGGCATTGAGGGACCCTTTCGCAAGCGTGTGACATGCTCGCAGGCGGATCCGCATCAGGCGGTTCGATCGGCGTGGTTACGACCGGACATCGCCGGTTGCGTCGGTGCTTTGTGCCGAACTGTCGGACTCTGCCCCCCCGGGGGTGCCAGGGGCGCGCTGTTGCAGTTCGGCCAGGGCGACGCCCTTGTTGGGAAAGATGTTTTCGTGGCCGATCTCATCGAGCAGGCCCGCGCGGTCCATAGCCTCGCGCACGGGCTTCTTCAGGCCGCTGAACATCAGCTTGCAGTCGGCGGCCGCGAGATCGCCAATCAGGGCGCGCACCTTCTCTACGCCGGAGGCGTCTATGCGGTTGATGCTGTTGCCGAGTATCAGCACGGCGCGCGCGTTCGGGTTGCGGGCAACCGCGTCCATCACCGCATCCTCGAAGTGGGCGACGTTCATGAACACCAGCGAGGCATCGAAGCGTAGCACGGTGAAGTGTTCACCGACCGGGCGCAGGTCGTTACTGACGGCGCCGGCCAGCGATCCGTCGGGACGTAGCCCCTGGATCTCGGAGCGCGGGCGCACCGTTCCGACCAGGAACAGCAGGGACGACAGGATGACACCGACGATCACGCCATTGGCCAGATCCGGGGCCATGTAAAGCGTGACGAAGAAGGTCAGGAACCCGGCCAGTCCGTCGGCGTGGTTGATGGTCCAGGAGCGCGCGAGGGTCCGGAAGTCCAGCAGACCGAAGACCGCGGACATCACGATCGCCGCCAGTACCGCCTGCGGCAGGTGATAGAGGTACGGCGTGAGGAACAGCATGGTGATGAGCACGCCGATCGCGCTGACCACCGCAAACAGGCCGCTTTGCGCGCCGGAGCGGGCGGCGACCGCAGAGCGCGAGAACGAGCCGCTGACCGCATACGACTGAAAGAAGCTGCCGACAATGTTGGCCAGGCCCTGGCCGATCAGCTCCTGGTTGGGGTTGAGTTTCTCGCGGCGCTGGGCTGCGAGGGCGCGCGAAATGGAAGTGGCCTCCATGAAGCCGATCAGGGCCATCACGAACGCGGCCGGCAACAGGGCCGGGATGACCTCCCAGTCGAGTACTGGCAGCTGCAGGCTGGGCAGGCCCTGCGGGATGGTCCCGACGACCTGGCCACCGGAGGCGACAATGATGCGCTCCCCGTCGAAGCTGGACAGCCGCCAGGGATGGCCCTCGGCATCGGCGTGCCAGGCCCGGAACTGCGCTTCGCCTTCCGCTGTTTCCGTGCGTTCGAGGCGTTCCTTGTGGGCGGCCACCCGCAGATCGCTCAGCTCGCGCTTGAGTTGCGATTCGTGCACCTCCAGGCGGGCAACGCGCACCGCCAGGTCGGGGGATTCGTTGCCGGCCTTTTCCGCCTCCTTCAGTGCCCGGCTGGCCTCGCTCAGGTCCTCCGTGGTCGTGTTGAGTTCGGCGCGGGTATCGGCGAGTTCCTGGTACAGGTTGCGCACATCGGTGGCCTGAATCCGGTCCAGCGTGATGGTCTTGTTGTTCTCGAAGCCGGTCAGGGCGCTGATCAGTGTGCCCAGCACCACCACCACCAGCACGCCGGGCAGCCGTGGCATGATCCGGCGGAGCACGACCAGGGTGACCAGTGTGCCGGCGCCGAAGGCGACAGTCGGCCAGTGTGCGTGGCCCAGCTGGGTGACCACGCCGGCAAAGTCGGTCAGGAAGGTGCCGGTGTCGGGTTTGGGCACATTGAAAAAGGTGTTGATCAGTGAAAGGCCGATGATGAGGGCTGCCGCGTTGGTGAAGCCGACGATTACCGGCTGGGACACGAAGTTCATCAGGATGCCGAGGCGGAACGCGCCCAGTAGCAGGCGCATGATCCCCACCATCAGTGCCAGGAGGATCGAGAGCTGGATAAAGTATTCCGTTCCGGCCACCGCGAAGGGTGCCAGGGACGCCGCCGACAGCAGTGACAGCATCGCGACCGGCCCGGTATGCAGAAAGCGCGATGAACCCCACAGCGAACCGATGACGGCCGGGAGCGCCGACGCATACAGGCCGTAGACCACGGGCAGGCCGGCGAGCGTCGCGTAGGCCATGCCCTGGGGTACCAGGATCATGGCGACGCTGAGGCCGGCAATGATGTCGGCGCGAATGGAATTCCCGGACATCGGGAACCAGTTGATGAAGGGGAAAAGGCGCTGGATCCAGTCGTTATTCATGCGGGCGGGGCCTTTCTTGTCTCGAGTTTGTGCGTTGTGTATGGAACCGGCCGCGGGTTGCCGTGGCCGGGTCGACGTGGACGAGTCGGGGATGGGCTACCCCGTCGCGGGTAGCGCATCGTCGAAGCGGGCTGTCCGGGCGTTGTCGTCGCGTGCGGGAGTGCGGGTTGCGGCAAACATCACCACAGGCAGTTCGGCGGCCATTTCGGTCCCGAGGTTGTGATGATCGAGGCAGCCTTGTTCGTCACAGACGAGGAAGTCCAGACGGATGCCGCGTTCCAGCACCCTGCGCAGTGCGCGTTCCGGGTCGCCGGTCAGCGTCTCGATGTGGAGGCCGTGGGGCAGGGGGGTGGCGTCGCGGGTCAAGCCTTCGATCAAAGCCTGCGCTTCGGCCTTGCGCAGGAATGTCAGGACCACCAGGTCGGCATCCAGGTGTTCGCAGCTGTCGGCGGCGTAGTCGAACATGTGACGCGAAGCGAACGGACCGAGGAACAGGCCGATGCGCCGACGCGCCGCAGTGGGTGCGGTGGGTTCCTGCGCGTCCATGGAGGGCGGATTTGCAGGTGGCGTGTCGCCTGCGCGCGAACGATGCTTGTCGCCCACCAGCTGCATCTCGGCGAGGTGGGCGTAGGCCAGGCCTTCGGGCATCTGTTTCACGGCGCGGGTCAGGGCTGGCATGTGGAGCTCCTCTGTACGGTGGTTCGCCATCTACACAAGCAGGTATTGTGCCACCAAATAAAAATAACTACTTGTGGGTCCTCCGGGTGCTGCTGATCACAGGGGTGTTGCTGAATGCAACGTAGGGCGGAGTGGCAGACCGACCAGGGCGTTGCTGCAGGGCTATGACTGTTGCACAGTGTAACAACCCTCTATTGCAATGGGTAACGTGATGGGGCGCAGTCTGCGCAGCAAGGTCCGCTGGGTGTATGCCGGGGTCCTCCCCCTTGTGCCGGGTCTGGTGGTGGCGCAGTACGTGGCCCTGTGGACCATCAAGACGCGTCTGCGACAAGGGGATGTGGTGGCGGAGTTGTTGCAGGACGGCCTCGAGATGCGCCGTTTCGAGAAGAAGTTCTACGCCTCCGGAGAACATGGCGATCTGGTCGCCGTGCGGGATGGTGCGGAGGTGGCGCTGGAAGGGGGGCGGGGAAATGCGGGGGCGCTCTCCCAGCATGCCGGTTCGGGCGAACTGGGCGAGTTGCACTCGGCGCCAGTGCGCTATCGCACGGGGTTGGGTCAGTACCCCGGACTGGCGGGTAACCAGCGCGAGGAACTGGTTGAGTCCATTCGCAATGCCGGTAGCGAGGCGTCGGCGTTGACCAAGGTCCTGAGCCAGCGCGCGTGCGAGAACCTGGGCATGGCGGTGCAGGTATCGCGCACCGTGCTGCTCGTGGCGACCGGCATCGCGCTGTTCCTGGTCCTGCTGGGTGGCTGGTGGCTGACACGCCGAATCCTCGCGCCGTTGCGTTCGATGGAGGACCAGTTGCGGGCGATCGGGTCCGGGGCCCGCAACCGGTTGTCCGCACCCACCCGGGATCGGGAGCTGGCCTCGTTTGTCGGGGCCTTCAACGGGATGCTGGATGAACAGGATACTCGCCAGGGCGATCTGCGCCGCTCCGAACGCCTGGCAGCGCTGGGCGTGCTGGTATCGGGCGTGGCCCTGGATCATGTGTTCGAGCCCTTCTATCGCGGACACGAGGAGGGGAGCGGTTCCGGCCTGGGCCTGTTTGTAGCCCAGGAGATTGTGCAGGACCCCGGGGGTGCGGTCGGCGTCATCCGCTGTCCGCTGGGCGGAACGCGCTTCCAGGTCTGGCTGCCCTGCGAATGCGAGGATCGGTCATGAGCGAGGGGGGGACCCGTCAGATCGAGCCGCCGGAGGCGCGTGTGCTGGTGATTGATGACGAGGCGATCGCCTGTCGCCAGCTGGAGCAGGTGTTTCGGCACTTCCCCTACACAGTGATGACGCGCGAGGACGGTGCCGCGGGCCTGCAGGAGTTGGAACAGGAACTGTTCGACGCGGTGCTGACGGACCTGCGCATGGCCGGGGTGGATGGCATGGAGATCCTGCGCCGCGCTCGCGAACGGGACCCGGACCTGGCCGTGATCATGATTACCGGTCACGCGACGCTCGATTCGGCGGTGGAGGCGATGAAGGCCGGGGCCTTCCACTACATTGCCAAGCCGTTTCGCATCGACGAGGTGCGCGAGGTGGTGGCCAAGGCGGTGGAGTTTACCCGGCTGCGCCGCGACAACCGCGCGCTGCGCGATCAGGTGGAACAGGGCGGGCGCAAGGCGACCCTGGTAGCGCAGGATGCCGACATGCAGCGGTTGCTGGAGACCGGGCGCCAGATTGCGCCCACCGACTGCAATGTGGTCCTGACCGGCGAGAGCGGGACCGGCAAGGAGTTGCTGGCCCGCTATATCCACAACCACAGCGGCCGTGCGGAGGGGCCGTTTCTGGCGGTGAACTGTGGGGCCTTGCAGGACGAGTTGCTGGCCAGCGAGCTGCTCGGGCACGAGAAGGACGCGTTCACCGGCGCCACCCAGCAGAAGAAGGGTCTGTTCGAGGCCGCCGAGGGCGGCACGCTGTTCCTGGACGAGATCGCCGAGACCAGCCTGGCGATGCAGGTGAACCTGCTGCGTGTGCTGCAGGAGCGCGAGGTGTTGCGGGTGGGCGGGCGCACGCCGATCCCTGCGAATGTACGGGTGATCGCCGCCAGTAATCGGCGCCTGGATCGGGCGGTGGATCGCGGCGACATGCACGAGGATCTGTACTTCCGCTTGAACGTGGTGAACCTGGTGCTGCCGCCGCTGCGTGACCGGCGCGGCGACATCCCGCTTCTGGCCTACTACTTCCTCAAGCGCCATGCCCTGGCGACGGGCAAGCGGATCGACGACATCGAGCCGGAGGCACTGGAACACCTGGTCGAGTACGACTACCCCGGGAACGTGCGCGAACTGTCCAACATCATCGAACGGGGCGTGGCCCTGGCGCGCACGACCAACCTGACCCTGGGAGATCTGCCTCGGGCGCTGCGTGAAGCCAGCGCAGGCGTGGTGGACGAGGGCACGGCCCCGGTGCGGACCCTGGAGGAGCAGGAGGCGGTGCAGATTCGCCAGGCCCTGGAGCAGACTGGCGGCAACCGCACTCGGGCCGCGCAACTCCTGGGGATCGACCGTGTGTCGCTGTGGCGCAAGACGAAACGTCTGGGCATCCAGTAGGCGCCATTGCCGCCGACCTGCAGGCTGAATCGAGCCCGCAGTTTTTCGGTTCACTCGGTGAACGGCTCCAGGAGCAGGGCCGTCAGGGGCGGCAGGTCGATGTGCGCGGTGGCAGGCTGGCCATTGTACGGCTCGGGGGTCGCCACGACCTCGCTGGGGCCACGCGATCCGCCACCATAGAAATGCGCGTCGGTGTTCAGACAAACGCGCCAGCGTCCGGCGTGCGGGGCCGGTACCGGGTGGCCGGGGCGTTCGACCGGTGTCAGGTTAAGCACCACCATCACCTCGCGCCCGCGCGTGTCGCGGCGCAGGAAGCTCAGGGTGGAGTGCTCGGCATCGTCGCAGTCGAGCCAGGCAAAACCGTCGGGCTCGAAATCGCGGGCGTGCAGGGCCGGGTCCTCGCGGTAGACCCGGTTCAGGTCGCGCACCAGGCTGGGCAGGCCCTGGTGCAGGGGATACTCCCGCACGTACCAGTCCAGTTCCCGGGTTTCCGACCATTCCGTGCCCTGGCCGAATTCCTGGCCCATGAACAGCAGTTTCTTGCCCGGGTAGAGCCATTGCCAGGCATACAGCAGGCGCAGGTTCGCATGCTGTTCCCATTCGTTGCCCGGCATGCGGCCGCGCAGGCTGCGTTTTCCGTGCACCACCTCGTCGTGCGAGAACGGCAGTACGAAGTTCTCGCTGTAGGCGTAGAGTTGACCAAAGGTGAGCTGGTTGTGGTGATGGTGGCGGTACAGCGGGTCCATCCCGAAGTAGGTGAGGGTGTCGTGCATCCAGCCCATGTTCCATTTCATGGTGAAGCCCAGCCCGCCCATGGACGGCGGCCGGCTGACCCCCGGCCAGGCGGTGGATTCCTCGGCGATCATCACCACGCCGGGATGCGACGACTGCACCGTCTCGTTGACATGCCGCAGGAAGTCGATGGCCTCCAGGTTTTCGTTACCGCCATGGATATTGGGCAGCCAGTCGTGCGGTTCGCGGTCGTAATCGCGATACAGCATGGAGGCCACGGCATCCACGCGCAGGCCGTCCAGGTGGAAGTCCTCGACCCAGCAAAGGGCGCTGGAAAGCAGGAAATTGCGCACCTCGGGACGTGAATAGTTGAAGATCAGCGTGCCCCAGCCGCGGTGTTCGCCGATCCGCGGATCCTCGTGCTCGTACAGGGCCGTGCCGTCGAAGCGCGCCAGTGCAAAGTCGTCGCGCGGGAAGTGTCCGGGAACCCAGTCGAGGATGACCCCGAGGCCGGCCTGATGCGCCTGATCGACGAAATAGCGAAAGTCGTCCGGGTTGCCAAACCGCGAAGTCGGGGCGAAGAACCCGGTGCTCTGGTAGCCCCAGGAACCGTCGAACGGATGCTCGGTGATCGGCAGCAGCTCCAGGTGAGTGAAGCCCAGGTCGCGGGCGTAGGGGATCAGCCGCTCCGCCAGTTCGAGGTAGCTCGGCCATGCGCCCTCGGGGCTGCGTTGCCAGGAGCCCAGATGCACTTCGTAGATGCTCATCGCCTGGTGTTTCCAGTCTTCCGGCCCCCGCCCGCGCATCCACTCCCCGTCGCCCCACGAGTACCGGGATTCGGGCTGGACCCGGCTGGCGGTTTCGGGACGCACCTGGTAGGCGGCGGCATAGGGGTCGCTCTTCAGGTGCAGGGTGCCGTGGTCGCGGTTGCGGATTTCGAACTTGTACAGGGTTTCCGCATCCAGCTCGGGGATGAACAGTTCCCAGATACCGCTGGCACCATGCGCGCTCATCGGATGGCAGCGCCCGTCCCAGCGGTTGAAATCGCCGACCACCGAGACCCGCTCGGCATTCGGGGCCCAGATCGCGAAGCGCACCCCGGGTACCGAGTCCCGGGTCTGCAGGTGCGCGCCCAGCACGCGATGCGCGTGCCAGTGGCGTCCCTCGGCAAACAGGTGGCGGTCGAAATCCGGGATGTCGGGCGCGAAGCTCCACGGATCGATCTGTTGTAATGAACCCGTGGTAGCCTCTGGTGTCCAGTGAAGTGTCGGGTGGGCCGGGAGCTGTGAACCGGGCCCCTTCCAGAGGAACAGGCCGGGACAGTCGGCGACCGGCGTCATCGGCGCCGGCGAATCGGTGTCCGCCAGTTCGATCCGGACCTGCCCGGCATGCGGCAGCCAGGCGCGATAACAGACCGTCTGCCGGTTCAGGGCGTGGCGTCCGAGGACCGTATGCGGGTGGTGGTGCCGGGCCTCGGGCAGGCGAGTGATCGCGTCGCCGAGACTGGTGATGCATTTGTCGGGGGCTGTTGTCATACTCGAAACGGACTCGCGTTGCGCGGTGGGGGTTCCCGGTGTCCCGGGGACGAAATCGGATCGCGTGGCGACGGGCAGAAACTTCGCAAGGATGGGTGCATGAGTCCTCAACCGCAACGCTTTGTCAGCCGGCTGACCCGGGAAACCCTGGCCCTGATCCTGGCCGGTGGCCGCGGGTCGCGTCTGAAACAGCTTACACTGTGGCGCGCCAAACCCGCGGTTCCGTTTGGCGGCAAGTTCCGCATTATCGATTTTCCACTATCCAACTGTATCAATTCCGGCATCCGCCAGGTCGGTATCGTCACGCAGTACAAGGCGCATTCGCTGATCCAGCACTTGCAGCGTGGCTGGAGCTTCCTGCGCGGCGAG
Organism: Pseudomonadota bacterium; assembly: GCA_051747025.1. Lineage (GTDB taxonomy): Bacteria > Pseudomonadota > Gammaproteobacteria > Ectothiorhodospirales > Ectothiorhodospiraceae > Thioalkalivibrio. The sequence goes on along the minus strand of JBNJFQ010000034.1, from coordinate 11,155 downwards.
TTTGGCGAGTTCATTGAACTGTTGCCGGCACAGCAGCGTATCGAGACCTCCTGGTATTCCGGCACGGCCGATGCCGTCTATCAGAACATCGACATCATCCGTCAGCATGATCCGAGTTACGTCCTGATCCTGGCCGGTGATCACATCTACAAGATGGACTACGGGCAGATGATCGCCCAGCATGTCGAGAGCGGCGCGGACATGACAGTCGGCTGTCTCGAAGTCCCGCGGGAGCAGGCCAAGGGCTTCGGCGTGATGGGGGTGGATGCCAGCGGACGGGTGATCTCGTTCACCGAGAAGCCCGACGAGCCGCCGACGATCCCCGGCAGCAAGACCCATTCGCTCGCCTCCATGGGGATCTATGTCTTCAACCGCGAGTTCCTGTTTCAGCGCCTGATCGAGGACGCGGACAACACCTTCTCCAGTCACGATTTCGGCAAGGACATTATCCCCGGCATCATCGAGAAGCACCGTGTGATGTCTTACCCGTTCCGGGACGAGCAGGGCCAGCGCCAGGGCTACTGGCGCGATGTCGGCACCATCGATTCCTACTGGAGCTCGAACCTGGAACTGATCGGGGTGACCCCCGAGCTCAATCTGTACGACAGCGGCTGGCCGATCTGGACTTACCAGGAGCAGCTGCCGCCGGCGAAGTTCGTGTTTGACGACGATGACCGGCGCGGCATGGCGATCGATTCGATGGTATCCGGCGGCTGCATCATTTCCGGCAGCCAGGTGCGCCATTCGCTGCTGTTCTCCAATGTGCAGGTCAACGCCTGCGCCACGGTGGACGACTCGGTGATCCTGCCGAGCGTGCAGATCGGGGAGGACTGCGTGATCCGTAACGCCGTGATCGACAAGGGCTGTCGGATCCCGCCGGGGACCCGGATCGGAGTCGACGACGAGGCCGACGCCCGCGACTATTCCGTGTCGCCGGAAGGGGTACGGGTAGTTACGCCGGAGATGCTGGGACAGGCCACGCACCATGTCCGCTGACAGCGAAGGCACGGCCCTGGATGTGGTGCTGTGCTGGCACATGCATCAGCCGCAGTACCTCGATTCCGGGCGTGGCGAGTACATCCTGCCCTGGACCTACCTGCATGCACTGAAGGACTACACCGACATGGCCGCCCATCTGGAGGCCTGTCCGCGGGCGCGGGCGGTGGTGAATTTCGCGCCCATCCTGCTGGAGCAGATCGTCGATTATGGCGAGCGCCTGCAGCGCGGGATCGAGCACCACGAATGCTTTGGCGATCCGGTGCTGGACCTGCTGCAGATGGAGATCGTGCCGGCCGATCCCGACCAGCGCCGCGAGATCCTGCGGGCCTGTCTGCGCGCGCACGCGCCGCGCATGATCGAACCGTTCCCACTGTTTCGACGCCTGGCGGCGATTGCCCGCCAGGCGCTGGACGAGGAACCGCTGCTGGTGGGGCACCTGAATGCTCGTTTCTTTCTCGACCTGGCGACCTGCTATCACCTGGCGTGGCTGGGCGAGACCGTACGCCGGAAATACCCGGCGGTGCAGGTCTGGCTGAAGGCCGAGCAAGGTTTCTCGCCGGATGTTCGCGCACGTCTGCTAGTGATCATGCGCGACGAGATTCGAGCGATCCTGCCGCGCTATCGGGAGCTGGCGGAGCAGGGCCGGGCCGAGCTGTCATTCACCCCGTATGCCCACCCGATCATGCCGCTGCTGATTGATCTGCACAGTGCCCGCGAGGCCATACCGGATATCGAGTTGCCACAGGCGCCCCGGTATCCGGACGGCGAGCAGCGGGTGCGCTGGCACATCGAGCGCGGTCTGGAGGTGTTCGAACGGCACTTCGGCCTGCGTCCGCGGGGCTGCTGGCCCTCGGAGGGCAGCGTCAGCGATGCCACGGTACGTCTGCTGGACGAATATGGCCTGGAATGGACCGCCAGTGGCCAGGCGGTCCTCGGCAACACCCTGGCGGCGACGCGCGAAGCGGCGTCCGAAGACGGGGACGCCAGTGCGAAGGGCGGGACGATCGGGGACGAGGACAGCGGCAACGCTGAGCTGGCAGCCGCGCGGTCCGAGGTTTGGGTGCACTGTCCCTACCGCCTCTCCGATTGCGGGATCCAGTTATTCTTCCGTGACGATGGCCTGTCCGACAGTATCGGGTTTCGCTATGCCGACTGGCATGCAGACGACGCGGTGGGGGACTTCGTCCATCACCTGGAGAACATCGCGGCGGTGGCACCGCACGGGAGTGTGGTCTCGGTCATCCTGGATGGCGAGAACGCCTGGGAGTATTTTCCGGACAACGGCTTCCATTTCCTGACCGCGCTGTATGCCCGTCTGGCCGATCATCAAGGGCTGAATCTGTGTACGTTCGCGGATATCGTTGACCGCCATGAGTGCCTGCCGGAGCCGGAGGCCCTGCCCGGTCTGGTGGCCGGATCCTGGGTATACGGGACGTTCTCGACCTGGATCGGGGATGCCGACAAGAACCGTGGCTGGGACCGGCTGATCGAGGCGCGCCTGGCCGTGGACGCGGCGATCGCCGCGAACCCGGCGCTGGATACCCCGGAGCTGCGGGAACAACTCGCGATCTGCGAAGGCTCGGACTGGTGCTGGTGGTTCGGCGCCTACAACCCCGCCGGCTCGGTCAGCGATTTCGAACAGCTCTATCGCATGCACCTTGCCCGGCTTTACCTGCTCGCCGCGCTGGAGGTGCCGGAGGCGTTGGGCGAGGTGCTTTCGGTGGGGGGTGGCGACCCTGCGATGGGGGGTGCGATGCGCCCGGGGCAGGCCTGACCGATGGAACTGGAAGCCGGGCACAGCAACCCGTTGATGCAGCGTCGGCGGGCTGGTCTGTTGTTGCACCCGACCTCGCTGCCCGGACCAACGGCGGTGGGCACCCTCGGCAAGGAAGCATTCCGTTTTCTCGACTGGGCCGGGGCTGCCGGGTTTTCGCTGTGGCAGATCCTGCCGCTGCATCCGCCACAGGAAGACGGCTCGCCCTACGCGAGTATCTCGGCGTTCGCCGGCGATGCGCGGCTGATCGACGCCGAGCGGCTCGCGTCGCGCAGCGGTCTGGACGGAGTTGCTGGTACCGCGGTCGAGGCCCTGGAGCAAGTGCGCCAGCGCCTGGGGGCGACCCCGCCGGAATGGCAGCAGGCATTCGGCGCCTTCTGTGACGCCCAGGGGCCCGTGTGGCTGGACGACTTCGCCCGCTTCGTGGTGATCCGCGAGCAACGTGATGGTCAGCCCTGGTGGCTGTGGCCCGAGGCGTTGCGCGATCGCGAACCCGGGGCGCTGGAGGTGCTGGATGCCGATGCCGCGGATGCCCTGGAGCGTATCCGGTTTGCGCAGTTCGTGTTTTTCGACCAGTGGCAGGATCTGTGCGAGCGCGCCCGCGAACTGGATATTCAGATCCTGGGCGATATGCCGATTTTCGTAGCGCACGACTCGGCGGATGTCTGGGGCCACCGTGCGTTGTTCGATCTGGATGCCGACGGGCAGCCGCATACGGTGGCCGGGGTGCCCCCCGACTATTTCTCCGCCACCGGGCAGCGCTGGGGCAATCCCCAGTATCGTTGGGAGGTGCTGCGGGAGACCGGCTATGCGTGGTGGGTGGAGCGCCTGCGCTGGACCCTGGAGACCGTCGACGCGGTGCGCATCGACCACTTCCGGGGCTTTGAATCGAGCTGGGCGATCCCGGCGTCCGAACCGGACGCCACGCGCGGGCACTGGGTGGAAGGGCCGGGGGCGGCATTCTTCGAATGCCTGGAGGAGCGCCTGGGTGCGCTGCCGTTGCTGGCCGAGGACCTGGGCGTGATTACCCCGGAGGTGACGGCGCTGCGCCATCGCTTCGACCTGCCCGGGATGCGCATCCTGCAGTTCGCATTCGAGGGCGGAGAAGATAATCCCTATCTGCCCGTCAACCATGACGAACTGAGCGCTGTCTATACCGGCACACACGACAACGACACGACCCTTGGCTGGTTCCGGGAGCTCGATCCAGAGATGCAGCAACACGTGATCGCGACCCTGAACGAGGGCCCGGCCGAAAGCATGCCCTGGCCGATGATCCGGGCCGCCCTGCGCTCGCCGGCGCGTCTGGCGATCCTGCCGATGCAGGATGTACTCGAACTCGACGGCCAGCACCGCATGAACCGGCCGGGGACGGTGGAGGGCAACTGGGGCTGGCGCTTTGCCTGGGAACAGGTCCCCGACGTACGGGCGGAACAGATGCGCGCCCTGATCCATGTGACCGACCGCCTCTGAACCGGCAACCGACGGCGGGGGCGAAGAACCAAAAAAAAGCCCGGCGAAGTGCCGGGCCATGAAGGTTCAGATCACTGTGATGGGGGTTTCGTGTGTCTGAACACAAGGGATAGGAAACCGTTGCCATTTC
>JBNJFQ010000034.1:0-6679 GCA_051747025.1 Pseudomonadota bacterium | reverse complement strand
AAAAAAAGCCCGGCGAAGTGCCGGGCCATGAAGGTTCAGATCACTGTGATGGGGGTTTCGTGTGTCTGAACACAAGGGATAGGAAACCGTTGCCATTTCCCTCTCGCCCTGCTTACCCCGATGGACCGCGATCCCTGTGGCAGGTTCCGCTCGCGGGCAGAAAAAGTGTGATTTCCGTCACCTTCCGGGAGACGGGACGAAGCGAGGGCGCGACACACGCGCGGGTCCAGGCGATCACGGAGGTACCCATGCGCGGACTGGAACAGATTCCCTGGCTCTACGATGCCCTGATGGGCATGGCAGACGGGCTGGGTTTTCGGCGCTGGCGCGAACGCCTGGTACGTGGTGCCGGTGGTCGGGTCCTGGAGATTGGTTGCGGGACCGGCCGGGACCTGCCCTGTTACCCGGAACCGGCCCGGGTGGTCGGGGTCGATCCGGATCTGGCGGCGTTGCGTCGGGCGCGGCGTCGGGCACCGCAGGCCCTGTTCGTGGTCGCACGCGCCGAGGCGCTGCCGTTTCCCGATGCGGCATTCGACACGGTGGTGTCTGGTCTGGTGTTTTGCAGCGTCGTAGACCCACCACGTGCACTGGGCGAGGTGCGCCGGGTGCTGGTACTGGAGGGACAACTGCGCATGCTCGAGCATGTACGGCACACGCGCTCTGTCCTGGCGCGATTGCAGGATGGCGTACAGCCGGTCTGGACCTGTGTAACCGGCGGCTGCCACCCGAACCGCGATACCGAGGCCGAGGTCGAGCGGGCGGGATTCTGTATCGATCCGGAGGACCGGGTGGCGCGCGGGGTCATGCGGCGCTTCGCGGCACGCGTGTGTCGCCCTGCCGGCGAGCGCACAGACACCCGCTGAACCCCGTGTTACACGCAGCCCTGCGGGTTCCGGCGTGGAGGGTGGAGGGTGCCGGATAGACCCATGCGGAAGTTAAATGTTCGTGATGCCCCTCAAGTCTTGAAGCACACGGTCGTTACCCTGTAAGAGGGGGTCCGATTGGACCCCTGTGACATTCAGATCGCTTCCGGGAGTCACACGATGGATGCAGGCACAATCGCTGCCATGGCCACGCAGGGCAGCCAGCAACAGGTCGCAATGCAGAAGGATGTCGCCGTGCAGAAGAAGGCGATGGAATCCCAGGAGATGGCCGCGCAGTCGCTGCTCGAGGCCCTGCCGGATCTCGGCGAGATGCAGGCCACCCAGGGCCTTCCGGAGCACGTGGGCCAGAACATCAACACCCGGGCCTGACCGGCGCCCCATCAGGGGGCGGCTTCTGGGCGGCGGGGGCCACAAAACCGCAGGAGACGAGCCTTCTCGCCGATCGGGCCTGGCCAGCGCCCTATTGTCCAAAGGGGCTGGGCTCCTGGGCGGCCGGGGCCACGACGGCAGGAGGGGGAGCCCTTTCGTGGGTCCGGATCGGGTCAGCGCCGCAATCGCCCAGAGGGCTGGGCTCCATGGGCTGGTGCCGATCCTGCAGGAGTCCGGGACCTCGGTCCAGCGGCCCCCGCGGCTGGCGAAGGCCGGCTCCAGTCGGCTGCGGCGCCAGCTCTACATGGCAGCAGTCACGGCCGCACATCACAATGCCGACGTCCGGGCGCAGTACCAGCGGCTGTTGCGCCGCGGCAAGGCGAAGATGACCGCGCTCGGCGCCGCGATGCGCAAGCTGCTCCATATCGCCTTCGGTGTGCTGAAGTCACAGCAGCCCTATCAGCCTCGCTGTAGCACCGGTTGCACCCAGTGAGAGAGACACGGTATCTATTGGCGCTGCGCCTCGAACTCGATGATCAGCTCGACTTCGTCGCCGACGATGTCGCGGGTGAGGCCGTAGGTCATCCCGAAGTCGGAGCGGTGGAAGCGACCGCGCATCGACGCGCCGAGGACATACGGGCGCCCGAACAACCCGCCCAGCGGGAAGGGGTAGCGGCCTACCTTGTTGATGGTGACATCCAGGCGTAGCGGACGGGTTTCCCCGAGCAGCTCCAGGTTCCCCGACAGGCGGCCGGTATTGCCGCCGGTGGGTTGGTAGCCGGTGGCGGTGAACCGCATTCGGGGAAATTCCTCGACATTCAGGAAGTCGTCGCTGCGCAGGTGGTTGTCACGCTCGTCATGGTTGGTGAACACGCTGGCGGTGTGGACCACGAAATGGCCGCCCTCCAGATGGCGCCGGTCCGGGTCGAACACGAACTCACCCTCGGCCTCCAGAAACATGCCGAGGACCCGGGCATAGCCGGCATGCTCGACCAGGAATCCGACTGCGAAGTGTTCGGGATCGATCACCCAGCGATCCGCTTCGGCCGTTGCGGGAGCAGGCAATGCCGCGACCAGTAGGGCGGCCAGCGCAAGCCGTCCGGTTCGGGGTATCGGAAAACGGGGCAGGGATGCGAGCATGACGGGTCTCCCGGGGCATGGTGTGTCAGGGCCTTTTCACTGTACGCGTTCGCGTATTGCGACGGGCGGCCGCACCCGGACCCTGGCGGTAGAGCCAGCGGATATCGAGCGCAAACGAGCCCGTCAGGGTTGCCAGGGCGAGGCCTGCCACCAGATTGGCGGCCGGGTCCGGTATGCCCGGGAACAGCACCACCAGCAGGGCCAGGGTCTGCAGCACGCAGATGGTCTGGCGCCGCCGGCGGGGCGGCAGCGGGGCGGCGAGCCAGGGGGCCGGATACGCGGCGGCCAGGAACAGGTAGCGAAGGACCCCGATCAGCAGGACCCAGGACCCGACCGGCGCGAGCAGCCAGGCCAGTGCCGCCAGCGCCAGGATCATGGCGGCGTCCAGTTCCATGTCGAAACGTGCACCGAACGCGGACACGGTGCCGGTGCGCCGTGCCACGGCGCCATCCACGCCGTCCAGGATCAGGGCGATGACGGCCAGACCGAGGATCGCGAACAGCAGGCTGGTCTCGCTGCTCAGGCCTGGTGTCACGGCAAGGCCGGCGAGCGGCAGCGTCAACGCGGCCCGCGCGAGGGTGATGCGGTTGGCCGGGCCGGGGCAGTCGCGGGGGCGCCCGGGGATCAGGGGTCGGTCGCCGGGCGTCGCGAGCATCAGCATGCTCCCGAGTACCAGCCACAGCCCGAACTGAACGGCGAGCAGACCGGCGGGCGCCAGGTCTGCAATGACCAGCAGTGCGCCGAGCACGAGCCCCGCCAGACCGAACACCAGCAGGTCGGTGGCCCAGGTTTGCATGCCCACCCGGATCCGCGCCGCGCGCCGGGGCTGTGTCGATGCCTGTGCCATGGGTGATTCGCTTGACGAGTCCGCAAACTGTGACCGTAGCAAGTTTCCGGAGTTGCCGTGCCGCCCGGCCTTCGCCCAGGATGCGCGGATGCAGCGAGAGTTGGGGCCGGGCCTGAACCGGCAGAACAAGACCGCGCGGGCTTTCTGGGTGACGGGGCCGGGCCGGGGCGAACTACGTGACGAGGCTCTGCCGGCCGCGGACACCGGGAGCGTGCGGGTACGCACCCTGTATTCCGCGATCAGTCGGGGGACCGAGGCTCTGGTATTCCACGGACGCGTTCCGGCGAGCCAGTACGCGGCCATGCGCGTGCCATTCCAGGCGGGCGAGTTTCCCGCCCCGGTCAAGTACGGCTACATCAGCGTGGGCGAGATCGAGGACGGCCCCGAGGCCGGGACGCGGGTGTTCTGCCTCTACCCGCATCAGGATCGCTACCAGGTGCCGCGCGCGGCGGTTACTGCCCTTCCCGCAGAGGTACCCGTGGAGCGCGCGGTGCTGGCCGCCAATCTGGAGACCGCGATCAACGCCGTCTGGGATGCGCAGACCGGACCGGGGGACCGGGTCACGGTGATCGGTGCCGGGGTAGTCGGGTTGCTGGCCGCGTGGCTGATCCGTGCGATCCCCGGAACCCGGGTGACAGTCATTGACCCCAATCCCGACCGGGGTTCGGTGGCGACGGCCCTGGGCCTGAGCCTCTGCCACCCCGAGGCGGCCGCCGCAGAGCCGTCGCTGCGCGATGTCGACGGGGTCGTGCATGCGAGTGGTCAGCCCGAGGGGCTGCAACTGGGGCTGGCCCTGGCCGGGGTCGAGGCCCGGGTGGTCGAGCTGAGCTGGTACGGCGATCGCAAGGTAGAGCTGCCGCTGGGCGAGGGGTTTCATTCACGGCGCCTGACCCTGCGCAGCAGCCAGGTCGGACGGGTGCCGCCGGAACGCGCAGCGCGCTGGGATGTTCGACGGCGTCTGGCACTGGCACTGTCGCTCCTGCGCGACCCGGCGCTAGACGTGCTGATCAGTGGCGAGGACCGGTTTGCGGACCTGCCGGTGGCGATGGCGCGGGTGACCGGGCCGGAGGCGGGCGCTACCCTATGTCACCGGATCCGCTATCCCGCTGCGGAATAACCCTCGCCGGAGTACCCCATGTATAGCCTGAACGTTCGCAACCATTTCATGATTGCCCATAGCTTTCGTGGCGAGACCTTCGGCCCGGCGCAGAATCTGCACGGGGCCACCTATGTGGTGGATGTCACCTTCCGGCGGGCGGAACTGGACGCCGACGGACTGGTGGTGGACATCGGCCGTGCGGGCGAGGTCCTGAGCGCGGTGCTGGCGGATCTCGACTACCAGAATCTGGATGAGCGGCCCGAGTTCGCCGGCCACAACACCACCACGGAATTCCTTGCCCGTGAACTGCACCGACGCATGGCGGGGGCGATTGATGCCGGGGACCTGGGGGATTCCGCCCGCAGCCTGGATGCCGTCTGTGTAACCCTGCACGAATCGCATGTGGCCTGGGCCAGCTTCGAGGCACCGCCCGTCCCCGCGACCTGATGGCGCCTTCCGTTCTCGGTTTCCTCGTCCCGGGCGCATTGGCGCAGCGTACCGGCGGTTATCTGTACGACGCCCGCATGGTGCGGGGCCTGCGGGAGCGGGGCTGGCGGGTCGAGGTGGGCGAGCTGCCCGGTACCTTTCCCGGTCCCGATGCCACCGCCGAGGCAGCCCTGGATCGCGCACTGGACGGATTTCCGGCGCACGCCACGGTGGTGATTGATGGCCTGGCCGGGGGTGCGTTCCCGGAGATCGTTGCGCGGCATGCCGAGCGCCTGCGCCTGATCTATCTACTGCATCATCCGCTGGGCCACGAGACCGGGCAGGACGCGAGGCGCAGTGCCTGGCTGCTGGACCGGGAACGTGCGGCGCTGGAACATGCAGCGGGCATCATCGTGACCAGTGGCTATACCCAATCGGTGCTCGCAGACTGGGGTATCGCACACACGCGGGTGCACTGCGTGCCGCCGGGCGTGGGCCCGGCGGAGTCGGCCGAGGGGCCGCCGATCGGGGAGCCCCCGATGCTGTTGACGGTCGGCGCCATGGTTCCGCGCAAGGGTCAGGATATTCTGGTCGAGGCCCTGCAGGGGCTGTGCGACCGCGAATGGCAGGCCGTGCTGGCCAGCGACCGTTCGCGCGATCCGGGTTTTGCACGGCAGGTGGTGGCGCGGATCGTCGCTGCCGGACTGGATGACCGGATCCGGCTGCTGGGCGAGTGCACGGGCGCGGAGCTGGAGCGGCTCTATCATCGTGCCTCGCTGTTCGTGCTGCCGAGCTGGTACGAGGGTTTCGGCATGGCGTTCTCCGAGGCCATGGCGCATGGCCTGCCGGTGATCGGGACCACCGGGGGCGCGATCCCGTTCACGGTCCCGGCCGAGGCTGGCTGGCGGGTTGCACCCGGGGACGCCGATGCGCTGGCGGAGGCCATAGCCGATGCGCTGGACGATCCGGAGCGCCGGTGGGCGCGGGGCCGGGCGGCGCGCGCGCATGCGCGCGCGTTGGCCGACTGGGAGGGGGCGATCGATGGCTTCGCCCGCGCGCTCAAAGTATGAGCGAGCACTTCGACGCGGCGTGGCTGGCGTTGCGGGAATCCGCGGATCATGGGGCGCGGCCGGGCCGCTTGGTACAGCCCCTGTGCGACGAATGGACGACCGCTGGTCAACAGCGGTACCGGATCGTTGATCTCGGCAGCGGCACGGGCTCCAATCTGCGTTATCTAGCGCCGCGACTGGCCAGGTGCGGAGAGCAGGAATGGACGCTGGTGGATCACGATGCGGCGCTGCTGGCGCAGGCCCGAGCCCCTTGTGCGGGGGCCGGGGTGCGGGTCGTCCGGGCCGACCTCGCCGCCGGGGATCTCCCGCTGCCTCCGGAGTGCGACCTGGTCACCGGTTCTGCGCTGCTGGACCTGGTGTCCCGGGAGTGGCTGGAGGGCCTGCTGGAGTCCTGTCGCAACACGGGTGCCGCGGTGCTGTTTGCCCTGAGCTACGATGGCCGGGTGCGCTGGTCGGTCCCCGATTCGGAGGATGAACGGGTACGGGAGGCGGTGAATCGGCATCAACGCAGTGACAAGGGCTGGGGTCCGGCGCTGGGGCCCGATGCGACCACTGCCTGCGTCCAGGGCTTGCAGACGCGCGGTTATCGCGTGTTGCAGGCGGCGAGCCCGTGGGTTATCGACAGTCGACAGGCCGCGCTGGGGCAGCAACTGGTGCGCGGCTGGGTGGATGCTGCGACTGCCCTGGAGCCGGAACGGTCGATGGTACTGCGGGCCTGGGGCGAGCGCCGCATCCAGGCGCTTGATGCGGGGGAAGTGACGGTGACGGTCAGTCACCAGGATGTACTCGGTCTGCCTTCGGGGTGAGCCTCGAACGGTTACACGACCGGCAGGGGGCCTTCTAC
>JBNJFQ010000033.1:0-27248 GCA_051747025.1 Pseudomonadota bacterium | reverse complement strand
TTGCGCTGCACCATCGTGATTCCAAGATACTCCGAGCATTCATCCATGCAAATTCTGGCGCGACGCGCCATGCGCCGCTTCACCGCCCCCTAAGCCGCTACGCGGCTATAGGCGGAGCACTGCGGCGCGGTTTGGTAGATTGGCCGCCTGCCGGCGCACAAACCACCGACAAAAAAGCCCCGCCGAGGCGGGGCCCTGATCCGGCCGACCGGCGAACCGGTCGCCGGTATGAGCGCACGGGTCCTAGTCGACGCGCTTGCGCACGTCGGAGGTCACCTCCACGCGGCGGTTGGCCTCGCGGCCTTCGCGGGTCGAGTTATCCGCCGTGGGACGGTCTTCGCCATAACCCACGGTGCGAATATCGGATTCGCGAACACCCTGTTCGACCAGGTAGTCCGTCACACTCTGGGCACGCCGCTCGGACAGCCCTTGGTTGTAGGCGGACGGGCCGATGGTGCAGGTATGCCCCTCGACCAGTACCGAGCTGTAGGTGGCATCGTCGGCGGTGAGCTCACTGGCCAGCTCGCGCAGTTCGGTGCGACCTTCCTGGCGCAGGTCGGCGCTGTCGAAATCAAACAGGGCCATGGCACTCAGGGTCGTGGTAGTAAATTCCGGCTCGGGTTCCGGCGCCGGGGACGCCGGCGGTTCGGGGGCCGGGGCCTCGGCGGTTTCCTCGATGTAGCCCGCGCACTGCGAGAACTCTACGTTCTCCGCGGCCCATGAGCTGGTGCGCACGCATTCCCCGGAACCGTCGACGACCACATCCCCACTGCCATCGGTCACGTTGGCCGCAGGCGGACTCGCGTGCTGATCCGCCAGGGCCTGACCGACGCCACCCAGCATCAGCGAGGCCACGGACGCGGCCAGGAGATTCTTAACCAGTTTGTGATTCATTGCATAGCCTCCTTGAAAAAATTCATTACGACTGTTCCTGGGAAAACACGTTGCCAAACCGGTTTGCCGGGCACCCCTGACAACAGGGTATCGGGGCGTATGTGCCAAACCCACTACAGTTAAATGATAGTGGCACACATGTTCCGGTTTTGCACGTGATTTTCCGCAAAACCGGCACGTGGTCACACCGCTGAAACCGGGTGAAATTCCCTGCCATTCCGGAAATTTTCCCACGCGACCGCAGCGACACCGTCGGACCGGGCACCGGGAGGACCAGGTCCATATCACAGGGAGTCCCGGACGCGGCCTCGAGTTCAATGCAGGACACTCGGCAACGCCCGACCCCCAACCAAAAAGACCCCGCCGAAGCGGGGTCCCGGGGTACATCGACGATGTACGGGGTACACAAGCGGCTTACATCATGCCGCCCATGCCTCCCATACCGCCCATGCCACCCATGCCACCCATGTCGTCGCCACCGGCGCCGCCACCGTCATCCTTCTTCGGGATGTCGGCGACCATGGCCTCGGTGGTAATCAGCAGGGCGGCGACCGATGCGGCGTTCTGCAGCGCGGAACGGGTCACCTTGGTCGGGTCCAGGATGCCCATATCGATCATGTCGCCGAACTCGCCGGACGCGGCGTTGTAGCCATAGTTGCCCTTGCCTTCCAGGACCTGATTCAGGACCACGGACGGCTCGTCACCGGAGTTGTAGACGATCTGGCGCAGCGGCTCTTCCATCGCACGACGGCAGATGTTGATGCCTGCGGTCTGCTCGTCGTTGTCGCCCTTGAGCTTGCTGATCGCGGCGCAGGCACGCAGCAGGGCCACGCCACCACCGGGCACCACGCCTTCTTCCACCGCCGCACGCGTGGCGTGCAGGGCGTCCTCGACGCGGGCCTTCTTCTCCTTCATCTCGACCTCGGTCGCGGCACCGACCTTGATCACGGCCACACCGCCGGCCAGCTTGGCCACGCGTTCTTGCAGCTTTTCCTTGTCGTAGTCGGAGGTGGCTTCCTCGATCTGCGCGCGGATCTGGTCGACCCGGCCCTTGATGTCCTTGTTGGACCCCACGCCGTCGATGATCGTGGTGTTTTCCTTGGTCACCTGCACCTTCTTGGCACGCCCCAGGTCTTCCACCGAGGCCTTCTCCAGCGACAGGCCGACCTCTTCCGAGATCACCTGGCCGCCAGTCAGCACGGCGATGTCCTGCAGCATGGCCTTGCGACGGTCGCCAAAGCCCGGGGCCTTCACGGCGGCGACCTTCACGATACCGCGCATGGAGTTGACCACCAGGGTCGCCAGGGCTTCGCCCTCGATATCCTCGGCGATGATCAGCAGCGGCTTGCTGTTCTGAGCCACGCCCTCCAGTACCGGCAGCAGTTCGCGGATGTTGGAGATCTTCTTATCGACCAGCAGGATGTAGGCATCATCCAGCTCGGCGCTCATGTTCTGCTGATTGTTGATGAAGTACGGCGACAGGTAGCCGCGATCGAACTGCATGCCTTCCACGACATCCAGCTCGTTATCCAGCGAGGAACCTTCCTCGACGGTGATCACGCCTTCCTTGCCGACCTTGTCCATCGCATCCGCGATGATCTCGCCAATCGCGAGGTCGGAATTCGCGGAGATCGAGCCCACCTGGGCGATCGCCTTGTGCTCGGTGCACGGCTTGGACAGTTTCTTCAGCTCTTCGGTGGCGGACTTCACGGCCTTGTCGATGCCGCGCTTGAGATCCATCGGGTTCATGCCGGCGGTAACCGCCTTCATGCCCTCGCGGACGATCGACTGGGCCAGCACGGTCGCGGTAGTGGTGCCATCGCCGGCGGCGTCGGAGGTCTGCGAGGAGACTTCCTTGACCAGCTGGGCGCCCATATTCTCGAACTTGTCTTCCAGTTCGATTTCCTTGGCCACGGAGACGCCGTCCTTGGTCACGGTCGGGGCCCCGAAGGCCTTGTCCAGGACCACGTTGCGGCCCTTCGGACCGAGGGTGACCTTCACGGCGTTGGCCAGGGTGTTCACACCCTTGGCCATGCGGGTACGGGCGTCGGTACCAAAGCGGACTTCTTTAGCGCTCATGATTCGTTCTACTCCTGAAAATTCGTGTTAGACGGACGCGGTTCGGGATCTCAGCCCTCGATGACGGCCATGATGTCGTCTTCGCGCATCACGAGGACTTCGTCGCCATCGACCTTGACCTCGGTGCCGGAGTACTTGCCGAACAGGACCTTGTCGCCGGCCTTCACGTCCAGCGCGCGGACCTCGCCGTTGTCCAGGATCTTGCCGTTGCCCACCGCGACCACTTCGCCACGGATCGGCTTCTCGGCCGCGGAATCCGGGATCACGATGCCGCCGGGGGTGGTGCGTTCTTCTTCCATACGCTTCACGATGACTCGATCGTGCAAAGGCCGCAGGTTCATGGTGCGAACTCCTTATTAAACTGTCTGCAACAGGAAAAGTGGGGAATGTCGGACGGGCACCCTGTTAGCACCCGCCCCGTACGAGTGCCAATAATAGGGGCACACAAAGGCGAGTCAAGGGCGCGCGTTACAAATCGGGCACAGCTTGCAGGGCGAGGCCCCCGGAAGGGCGGCGCGCTCAGCGGCGATCGTCGCGATCCAGGCGTTCGTCGGGCGTCTCGGACCCGTCGTCGTGGCGTCGAAACTCGCCCTCGATGGTATCGCTGCCCTGCGTGCCGCCAGGGCTGGCGGTGCGCGCGCGAACCATGCCGCGTCGCAGGACACCATTCGCCGCCCAGCGTCGCAGTGGCGGGACCAGCAGGACAAACCCGGCGGCATCGGTAAAGAACCCCGGCAGCAACAGCAAGACAGCGGCCGCCATCAGCAGCCAGCCTTCGACCAGACCCCGCGCCGGCACCTCGCCGCGCGCCAGACTATGCTGCAGCCGCCGCCAATGGTAAAACCCCTGCAGCCGGAAGAGCAGCAAGCCGGCAGCCGCCGTCCCGATCACCAGGGCGACCGTGGCCAGGGCCCCCACGGCATCGCCAACCCAGGCGAAACCGAAGATCTCGAGCAGCACCAGGCCCAGAAAGACAAAGAAAGGGAAAAAGGGGTTGCGCATTTCGGATTTCCACGGGACGTCCCGACCCATTGGAACACGCACCCCCATGACTGTCGATCGACCCGGGCCAATACGGGAATTTCTCCATCCCTGCGCGCGTCTAGTGCGTGTATATGGCCCGCGATATATAACCAGGAGGCATAACTCGCAATGCGCATCCAGATCCGACTTCCCATGCTTGCACTGCTTGCAACCCTATTGATCCCCGCCCTGACCCAGGCCGGCGTGGAGGACCCACGCGATCCGGATCATCACTTCTTTGATCCGACCTTCGGTGATTTCCCGGAGGAGCTGGAGGTGGCGCGCGCGGACGGCAAGAAGGGGATCCTGCTGTTCTTCGAGATGGCCGACTGCCCGTTCTGTCATCGCATGAAGAATCAGGTGCTGAACCAGCCGGAGGTTCAGGAGTATTTCGGCGAGCATTTTGCGGTGTTCGCGGTGGATATCGAGGGCGCGATCGAGGTAGTGACCTTCGACGGCGAACAAAAGACAATGATGGAGTTTGCCACCCGCGACTTCCGGGTGCGGGCCACCCCGGTATTCCAGTTCTTCGACCTGGACGGCGAGCCGATCGCCCGCTTCACCGGCGCCACACGCAATACCCGCGAGTTCATGCAGCTGGGCGAGTTCGTGGCCGAGGGGCACTACCGGGATCAGAACTTCACCCGCTTCAAACGCGAACAGGACGGGCGCTAGGTGCAGGCTCGCCGCGACCTGACAAATAACAAAGAGGCACGGGGGGCATCCGGAAACGGTGTCCCCCGGACGGATCGTAAGGAACAACGCATGACGCCATTACACCCATGCCGCCCCCGCGCGGGCGCCCTGGTGCTGGCCGCTGCCCTCGCCCTGCCGCTGGCCGGACTGCCGGTCTGGACGAGCGCCCAGGATGAATCCGCTGCGCAAGAGGAGGACGACAGCCTGCCGCGTTTTTTGCGCCTGGACGACGTGCTTGCAGCAGTCGACGCCCGGCACCCGCGGGTACAACAGGCGCGCGCGGAGCGCGAACGCGCCGCGCAGGCGCTGGAGGCCACGCGCGCCGAACGCGATCTTCGCCTGGACGCACGCCTCGAGGCCCGCTGGATCGAACCCAACGACCTGATCGACGACCGCAGTCGCAATGATTCGCGCGCCTCCATCGTGGCACGCAAGCTGCTTAGCGATTTCGGCCGCTCCGGGGCGCGCGAAGCGGCCGGGGGGCGGCAGCTGGAGGCGGCGCGCGAGCGCGAGGCCCTGGCGCACGCCCGCCAGCGGATCGAAGCGCTGGAGCGCTACTTCGACGTCGTGCTCGCAGACCTCGCCTTTGCCCGTGACACCGAGGACATGGCCTCCGCCTACGTCTCCAAGGAACGCGCCGAGGAGCGCAACGAACTCGGCCAGGTCTCGGACATCGAATTGTTCCGCCTGGAGTCCGAATACCAGACCAAGCGGGTACAACGCCAGCGAGCCCTGCTGGAACAGCGCCGCACGCGCGCGGCCCTGGCCGAGGCCCTGAATCGTCCGGACGAGCGTGTGCGCGACCCGCTGCCGCCGTCCCTCCCGCTGGAGCTGCCCGAACTGCCCGAACTCGACGAACTGTTGGAGGCCCTCGACCAGGGCAACCCGCAACTGGCTGTGGAGCGCCACCGAGTGGAAGCGGCGGCACGGGGTGTCGAGGCCGCACGCAGCGAACGGCGGCCACGCCTGTATGCCGAAGCCGAGAGCGGCTGGTGGCACCGCGAGCTGGGCGGCGGCAATCGCAACCCGTTCGCCGCCGGGCTGGTACTGGAGGTCCCTCTGTACGAGGGGCGTCGTGGCAGTGCCCGAGTCGGACAGGCGGTGGCCGAACGCCAGCGTGCCGAAGCCGAGCTGTCCGAGGCACGCATCGACGCGCGCAATCGCCTGCGCGAGCTCTACTACGAGGCGCAGACCCTGCAGGTCCAGCGTGACGAGGCCGTATGGCGGATGGACTACCGCGAACTCTACATCGACCGCGCCCGCTATCTCTATGACATCGAGGACCAGGCCGATCTCGGCGACTCGATGGTTCAACAAAGCGCGTCGGCGCATTTCAATGCCGAGACCGAGTTCCGGCTGGCCATGATCTACGAACGCCTGGCGCTGTTGACCGGCCAACCCGAACTGAGCCCGTTCCGCCAGATCGCCGAAAACACCGAATAGCTACCAGGTGCGCCGCATGCCGGCGCCCGGACAGGAGAATTGCCCATGTCCCGTACCATCCGCCCCACTGCTTTGTTTTCGGCCACCGCCCTGGCCGCCACACTAGCCCTGCTGGCGGGCCCGCTCCCCGCCCAGGAGGGCCTGGAGGCCCAGCTCGACTGGGGCGAACGTTACCGTGTGACCGCTCCGGTGGCCGGCATCGTACGCAAGGTCGAGATCCGGCCCGGTGCCCATGTCGAGGCGGGCGCAACCCTGTTCCGCCTGGATACCCGGCGCATTGATGCCGATCTGCGCGCGGCCGAAGCCGCCGTGGAACGGCTGGAATTGGAACTGGCCGAGGCCGATCGCGAGGTCAGCAAGGCCCAGGACCTGTACGACCAGACCCTGATCGCGGCCCGCGAACTGGAACTTGCCCGGATCGAGCAGGCCACCGTCGCGGCACGCCTGACCGAGGCCCGGGCGCGCTACGACCAGGCGCGGGCCGACCACGACGACGCTACCCTGCGCGCGCCGGCCAGCGGCCGGGTTACCCGGGTACATGTGCAGTCCGGTGAATACGTGAATCCTGCGCTGGTGCCACCGGTGCTGGCCGAACTGGGCACGACCGACCCGATGCGTGCCACCGCGCTGGTCCCCGCCACCCGCCTCAGCGAGTTGGACATCGGCCAGGACGCCACGGTGGTGGTCAACGACACCCGCCATTCCGGCGAGATTACCGCGCTGGGGTGGGAGCGGGTCGAAGCGGAGTCCGGAACCGGATACCGCATCGAGGTCACCTTTGAACCGCAGGCCGGGGCCAGCCTGCGCGCCGGCCTGCCGGCCCGCATCGAATTCGACCACCGCAACTGACCGGAGGACGCATGAATGCGCCGCACTCCCGGCCGGAACAATCTCCGGCCGCCTGGCTGGTGATCACGACCCTGGACGACCCACAGTCCGCCGAGAGCCTGGCCGGGGCCCTGGTCGAACAGGGTCTTGCGGCCTGTGTGCACATCCTGCCACCGGGCCGCTCGGTCTATCAGTGGCAGGGCCGCATCGAGGTCGACAGCGAGGTGACTCTGCTGCTCAAGACCTCCACGAATCGCCTGGACGAACTCCAGACAAAACTCGCGGACCAACATCCATACGAAACCCCGGAAATCATCGCCCTGCCGATCGAGGCCGGGCTGCCCGACTACCTGAACTGGATAACGCAATGCACCTCATGACCCTGCGCCACTGGCTGTCTGCCCTGCTGGTCGCCCTGACGCTCATCCCCGGCCTGGCCAGCGCCATCGAAGACGACCTGCTGGATCCGGACGACGCCTTCAGCCTGAGTGCCGAGGCGATCGATGCCGAAACCCTGCGCCTGACCTGGGACATCGCGGACGCGTACTACATGTACCGCGAACAATTCCGCTTCGAGCCCGAAAGCGAGGGCCTGGAGCTGGGCGAACCCCGGACACCGGATGGCGAGGTCAAGGAAGACGAATTCTTCGGCCAGGTAGAGACCTACCGCGGGCAGGTCAGCATCGAAGTGCCGATTCAGGCAGCGGACAGTACCACTGTCGAACTGACCGCACGTTCGCAGGGCTGCGCGGATCTCGGGGTCTGCTATCCGCCGCATTTCCAGACGGTCTCGCTGTCCCTTCCCGGACTCCCCGGCAACGCGGACACCGCCGAGACGGACGCCGAAAGTGGCGCACTGGACGAACTCGGCGACCTGTCGCAGGACTTCGGCGCCGTCGATGATGATCTGCTGGAACCGGAAGTGGCGTTTGCCGCCTCGCTGGAGGCGATCAGCCAGAACGCGGCGATCCTGCGCTTCGACATTGCCGAGGGCTACTACCTCTACCGCGACAAGCTGGATGTGCGCGTGGCGGAGGGCGACGGCATCGAACTGGGCCCGGTCAACCCGCCGGACGGCGAGTTACAGGAGGACGAATTCTTCGGCGAGAGCCAGGTCTACCGCGGCGAGGTGGAGATCCTCGTCCCGGTGCTGCGCGACGCGGACGACGTCGCCGACATCACCCTGGCAATCGACTACCAGGGCTGCGCCGACGCCGGCGTGTGCTACCCACCGCTGACCCAGGAGGTCCCGGTCACCTTCGCCTCCGAGCTGGCCGCCGAGGCCGACAACGATGCACTGCCAGACAGCGGCGACGAGGCCCGCGAGGATGACGACGACGCGGCGGAACCCGTCACCCAGCAGGACCGTATCGCGGCCCAGCTGGCGGACGGCCAGGTCTGGCTGGTGGCCCTGGCATTCTTCGGCTTCGGGCTGCTGCTGACCTTCACCCCCTGCGTGTTCCCGATGATCCCGATCCTGTCGAACATCATCATCGGGCAGAAGAACCTGACCACGCGCAAGGCATTCCTGATCTCGCTGGTGTTCGTGCTGGCCATGGCAGTGACCTACACCGTAGCCGGGGTGTTCGCGGGCCTGGCGGGTGCCAATCTGCAGGCGGCATTCCAGAACCCCTGGAT
The DNA here is from genome assembly GCA_051747025.1 of Pseudomonadota bacterium. Lineage (GTDB taxonomy): Bacteria > Pseudomonadota > Gammaproteobacteria > Ectothiorhodospirales > Ectothiorhodospiraceae > Thioalkalivibrio. The sequence goes on along the minus strand of JBNJFQ010000033.1, from coordinate 18,647 downwards.
CATCGGCACCTTCGTAATCATCTTCATCGCGCTGGCGATGTCGATGTTCGGCTTCTACGACCTGCAGATGCCGGCCGGCGTGCAGAGCAGGCTGTCGCAAATCAGCAACAAGCAGGAAGGCGGCACCTACATCGGCGCCGGGATCATGGGCTTCCTCTCCGCCCTGATCGTCGGTCCCTGCGTGACCGCGCCGCTGATCGGTGCGCTGCTCTACATCAGCCATACCGGCGACGCGGTGCTGGGCGGCATGGCCCTGTTCGCGCTGAGCATGGGCATGGGCGCCCCGCTGCTGGTGATCGGTACCTCCGCCGGGCGTCTGCTACCGAAGGCCGGACCGTGGATGGATACCATCAAGGCGGCGTTCGGAGTCGGCCTGCTGGCGATCGGCATCTGGCTGCTCGAACGGGTCATCCCGGGCGAGCTCGCGATGTTCCTGTGGGCCATCCTGCTGATCGTGACCGCCGTCTACATGGGTGCCCTGCGAACCCTGCCGGAAGGCACCTCCGGCTGGTACACCCTGTGGAAGGGCCTGGGCGTGGTGCTCCTGATCTACGGCGTACTGCTGATGCTGGGCGCGGCCACCGGCGGCAAGGACATCTTCCGCCCGCTGGCCACGCTCAATCAGCCCGCGGTGACGGCCACGGGCGACCGGGCCGGGCCAACGGAGCTGCAGTTCACCAACGTCGACAACCTCGCGGACGTGGAGCGGGAGGTCGCCCGGGCCCGCGAGAACGGGCAACCCGTCTTGCTCGACTTCTACGCCGACTGGTGCGTGGACTGCGTACGCCTGGACCGTACCACCTTCCAGGACCCGCGCGTACTCCAAGCCATGAGCGATGTGCACCTGCTGAAGGCCGATGTCACCGACAACACCTCCGAGCACCGCGACCTGATGCGTCAATTCAACCTGTTCGGGCCGCCGGCGATGATCTTCTACAGCCGCGACGGCAACGAACTGCGCAACTACCGCCAGGTCGGCTACCTGGATGCCGACCGCTTCCTTGCCCACATCGAAAACGCCATCGAGGTCCGCCCATGAATCGTCGTGCACTGCAGCCACTGACCCTCGCGGGGGTACTCGCCTTCGCCCTGAGTCTGGCCGCCTGCGGCGAGGCCGGCACCTCCACAAGCGAGGCCACCGATACCGGCGGTGACAGCTCGGACACCGCAGGGGAGGAACGCATCGACTTCACCCTCCCGAACCTCGAGGGCACCCCGCAGACCCTGAGCCAGTGGGACGGAGATCTGATCGTGCTGAACTTCTGGGCGACCTGGTGCCCGCCGTGCAAGGAAGAGATGCCGCTGTTCCAGGACGCCTTCGAGGCGCATCGCGACGACGGCTTCACGATCGTGGCGGTGGCAATCGACGAACAGACCGCCACCCAGCACTTCATCGACGACTTCGGCATCGAATTTCCGGTCCTGATCGGCCAGGACGAGGCTATGGATGTGGGCAACCAGTACGGCAACCGCATCGGGGCACTGCCCTACACCGTGCTGATCGATCGCGACGGGACCATTGTCGACACCCATCGTGGCGAGGTAGAACCGGAACACCTCGAGGCCTGGCTGAACACCTACCTGTAGCCCGCCCGGCGGCGACCGGGGCCTGCCGCCGCGGGGCGGGCGCGCCGCTCGCTGGACACCCGCACCCCGCCTGCGGCAGAATCGCGACATTCATCGCACCTTCCATTTTCGGTGCATTCGCGTCCAATCCCGACAGGATCGCAACCGATTACCCCGCCATGGCGTCCATCCTGCTGCTGAACGGCCCCAACCTGAACCTCCTGGGACAACGGGAGCCGGAACGCTACGGCCAGCGCCGACTGGCGGACATCGAGCACGAACTCGCGACACGGGCGGAACAGGCCGGGGCGTCGCTGGCCTGCTTTCAGAGCAACCACGAAGGTGCCCTGATCGACCGCATCCATGCCGCACCCGACGAGGGCGTACAGCGCATCCTGATCAACCCGGGCGGGCTCACCCATACCAGCGTGAGCCTGCGCGATGCCCTGCTCGGCGTCGCAATCCCCTTCTACGAGATTCATGTCAGCAACATCCACGCCCGCGAGGACTTCCGGCAGACCTCGCGCCTGGCCGATGTCGCCGCCGGAACCATCAGCGGTTTCGGGGTCATCGGCTACCGGCTCGCGCTGGATGCGGCACTTGCCGCCATCAAGGAGTCATAGGCATCCATGGACATTCGCAAGGTCAAGAAACTGATCGACCTGCTCGACGAGAGCGGGATCCACGAGATCGAGATTCACGAGGGCGAGGAATCCGTCCGCATCACGCGTTCCCCCGGGGGTTCCGCCGCGGCGATCGCGGCTGCCCCGGCACCGGCACCAGCCCCGCCCGTCCAGGGTCCTGCGCCGAGTGCGCCGGAGCCCGCCGCCGAGACACCGCCGGAACCCGACGGCCACCGCGTCACGGCGCCGATGGTCGGTACCTTCTACCGTGCCCCCAACCCCGGGGGCAAACCGTTTGTGGAGGTGGGACAGACGGTGGAGGTGGGCGAGACACTTTGCATCATCGAAGCCATGAAGATGCTCAACCCGATCGAGGCCGAGCAGGCCGGTACCATCCGCGACATCCTGGTCGAGAACGGGAATCCGGTGGAATACGGACAGCCGCTGTTCATCATCGGATGAAGCCGTCCGGCGCGCCGCACCTTCCCGTTTTTGTCGAACACAGGTCCGAGCATGTTTGAAAAGATCCTGATCGCCAATCGCGGCGAGATCGCCCTGCGGGTCCTGCGCACCTGCCGCGAGATGGGCATCGCCACTGTGGCCGCCCATTCCGAGGCGGACCGCGACCTGAAGCATGTCCGCCTTGCGGACGAGTCGGTCTGCATCGGCCCCGCCGCCTCGGGCGAGAGCTACCTGAATATCCCCGCGCTGATCGCCGCCGCCGAGGTCACCGATGCCGGTGCGATCCACCCGGGCTACGGCTTCCTGTCGGAGAACGCCGACTTCGCCGAACGGGTCGAATCCAGCGGTTTTGCGTTTATCGGCCCGCGCGCGGAAACCATCCGTCTGATGGGCGACAAGGTCTCGGCCAAGCAGGCCATGCTGGCCGCCGACGTGCCCTGCGTTCCCGGCTCCGGGGGGGCGCTGGGCGACGACGCCGACACCAACCTGGCACTGGCGCGCCAGATCGGCTACCCGATCATCATCAAGGCAGCGGCCGGTGGCGGCGGGCGCGGGATGCGCGTGGTACACACCGAGGGCGCCCTGCTGAGCGCGATCTCGCTGACCCGCAACGAGGCCCAGCAGGGCTTCGGCGACAGCACCCTGTACATGGAGAAATACCTGGAGCACCCGCGCCATGTCGAATTCCAGATCCTGGCGGATGGCCAGGGTAACGCCGTCTGTCTGGGCGAGCGCGACTGTTCCATGCAGCGCCGCCACCAGAAGGTGATCGAGGAGGCCCCGGCGCCCGGCATCACCGAAGAACACCGCCAGCGCATGAGCGAACGCCTGGTCCGGGCCTGTCAGGAGATCGGCTACCGCGGCGCGGGTACCTTCGAGTTCCTGTTTGAGAACGACGCGTTCTATTTCATCGAGATGAACACCCGGCTGCAGGTCGAACATACCGTCACCGAGGAGGTGACCGGCATCGACCTGGTGCGCGAACAGATCCAGATCGCCGCGGGCGAGCCCCTGAGCATTACCCAGGACGATGTGCATATCAATGGTCACGCGATCGAGTGCCGCATCAATGCCGAGGACCCCGCCACCTTCATGCCCAGCCCCGGGACCATCCAGCAGTACCACGCCCCCGGAGGTCCCGGGATCCGCATGGATACCCACATCTACAACGGCTATGCCGTACCCCCGTACTACGACTCCATGGTCGGCAAGCTGATCGCACACGGACCTAGCCGCGACATTGCCATCGCGCGCATGCGTGGCGCCCTGGGCGAGATCGTGGTTGACGGCATCAAGACCAACATCTCGCTGCACAGCGAGCTGATGAACGACGCCAACTTCCAGCGCGGCGGACCGGACATCCACTACCTCGAAAAGAAACTGAAATCCCAGGGCTGAACCGCCCCGCGAGCCCGCCCATGAGCCTTTCCGAACTCGAGTGCCGTATCACCCCCGAGCAGGCCGACCCGCTGGAGGATGCCCTGTTCGAACTGGGGGCCGTCAGCGTGGAGCTGTTCGACGCCGCCGACGAACCCCTGTTCGAACCACCCCCGGGCACCCATCCGCTATGGTCGTCGATCCGGCTGAAGGCGGTGTTCGCCGACCCCACCCAGGCGGACCTGGCCGCCGCCGCGCTGGAACGGCAATCGCCCCCGCCCGAGACCATCCGGGTCCACGCGATCGAGGACCAGGACTGGGTGCGCGCGGGTCTCGACGGCCTGCACGCAATCCACTGCGGCGGCCCGCTCTGGATCGTGCCCTCCTGGGAAGACGAGCCGGAGGTCGACAACGGGGTCTTTGTGCACCTGGATCCGGGCCTCGCCTTTGGCACCGGCAATCATCCCACCACCGCCATGTGCCTGAACAGCCTGGCACTGCAGCCGCCACGCGACCTGCGCGTGCTCGACTATGGCTGCGGTTCCGGCATCCTGGCGATCGCGGCCCTGAAGCTCGGGGCACGCGATGCCCTGGGCATCGACATCGATTCCCAGGCCATTCAGGCGACCCGTGACAACGCGGATGCCAACGGCATCCCGCCCGCAGCCCTGGAGGTCGGGCAGACCGACCACCCGGTACCGGAGGCCGCATTCGATCTGGTACTCGCGAATATCCTGGCCAAGCCCCTGATCGAACTCGCGCCGCTGCTTGCCCGTGCCGCGCGCCCCGGCGCACGCATCCTGCTGGCAGGCCTGCTGGAACGGCAGGCCGACGAGGTCATTGCCGCCTATGCCGACGCGTTCGATATCGGGGTCGAAGACACCCGCGAGGGCTGGGCCCTGCTCGGCGGGCGGCGCAAACCTGCCCGATGAAACCCGTCGACATCGCGCGCAGGCATGCCGGCAATCGCGGGGCGCATCCCCGCCCCCCGGTGTAACCGGAGTTCCCACCGATGCTCGCGCGCTGTCCGCACTGTGGTATTGCCCATGCCGTGGCGCGCAGCCCCGACCTCCACCACGGGCGGGTGCGCTGCAATGCCTGCGGCGGAACCTTCGAGCTTTTCGCGGCGCTGGAAATCGGCGGGGCCGGCGTACCCGCCGAAGGCCCCGGATTCACGCCGGTCGTCGCCCATGGGCGCCCGCGTATCGCCAGTACTGTCCACGCGGCACACGCGGCCCTGGACATCGAGACCGGCCCTGCAACGCTGCCGCCGTTGACTGCCGCCGGAACCCGGCGCTGGCCGACGGCCCTGGCCGGCCTCGGCCTGACCGCAACACTGATCCTGCAGATGCTGCTGGTGCCGCCTTTCGCACCGGGCACGTCCGCCCGGGTCGATCACCTGCGCGGCCTGTTGTGCGACGCGTGGCCCTGCCCCCACTGGAGCGCCCCGTCGGCGATCCGGGTGTCGCCCCCGCAATGGACCGAGGACCCGGTCCGCATGCGCCTGCGGGTGGACTTCGAGCTGCAAAGCGCAGTGCCCCAGCCCTGGCCCGGCCTGGAGGTGGTACTGTCCGATGCCCTGGGTACCGAGCACGGGCAGCTCTGGCTGCCTCCCGAGGCGTACCGCCCGTCGACACCCCCGCGTCTGGAGCCCGGTCGCATCTGGACGGTATCGCTGACCCTCGAACCTCCACACCCGCAGATCAGCGGCGTGCAGGTGACCGCACGGTAAGGATCCCGAGGCATCCGGACCGCCCCGGGGCAGACATTCCGACGCCCTGCTAGACTTGTTCATTGTCCGAATATCCACACCCGGTTCTCCGCTCGCATGCAGCTCGGCCCTCACACCCTCCCTGAACCCGTCGTGTTCCTCGCTCCGATGGCAGGCGTCAGCGACCGCCCGTTCCGGCTACTGGCGCGCCGCTGGGGGGCCAGCGCGGCGGTGTCCGAGATGGTTACCTCCGATACGCGCCTGTGGGACAGCGCCAAGAGCCGCCATCGTCTGGATCATCGCGCAGAACCGCGCCCGCGCATCGTGCAGCTGCTGGGCAATGCTCCGGAGATGCTGGCCCGCGCCGCGCGCGAGAATGTCGCGCGCGGCGCCGACGTGATCGACCTGAACCTGGGCTGCCCGGCCAAGAAGGTCTGCAGCAGGGCAGCCGGATCCGCGCTGCTCGGCGATCCCGGGCTGGTACGCGAGCTGTTGCAGGCTCTGACCGGGACGGTCACGGTGCCCGTCACCCTGAAGATGCGTCTGGGTCTGGACCACGAGCGCATGAATGCGGAGGCGATCGCCGCACTCGCCGAGGAAACAGGTATCGCGATGCTCGCCGTGCACGGCCGAACCCGCGCCGACGGCTACCGGGGGACGGTCGACTACCCGGCAATCCGGCGTATCGTGCAGACCGTTACCATCCCGGTGCTGGCCAACGGCGACATCGACGGAATCGACCGCGCCCGCGAGGTACTGAAGCAGACCGGGGCAGCCGGCGTCATGATCGGGCGTGCCGCCCGGGGGCAACCCTGGCTGCCGGGCCACATCCGCGCCGCACTCGCCGGGGAGGCGCTTCCGCCGGTCCCGGACCGGGCGACACGCCTGGCCCTGATCGAGGAACACATCGGCGCCCTGTATGCCCAGTACGGCGAACCTCAGGGCGTACGTATCGCACGCAAGCATCTGGGCTGGTATCTTGAACGCCTGGACCTCGGGGAGGTCGACACCCGGGCGGCACGGGCCGATCTACTCGCCGCACCCACGGCCAGCGAACAACGGCGCCGCCTGCGCGCCATCATGACCGGATACACCAGGGAGGCGGCATGATCATGGAGTTGCAGCCGGAAACGGATCGCGGCGAGGCCGACACACCCCATGCCATAGCTTCGGACTGCGTACTGGCGGAATCGGTACGCGAGGCGATGAACCAGTATTTCGACACCCTTGATGGGCAGAGCAGTCACAACCTGTACGCACTGGTCATGAACGAGGTGGAGCGCCCGTTGCTGGCCTGCGTGCTGGAGCGCTGCGGCGGCAACCAGAGCCGCGCCGCTGCGCTGCTCGGGCTGAACCGCGCCACCCTGCGCAAGAAGCTGCGCGCGCACAACCTGGTCACGGAGCATGGTAACGGCGCCACGAAGGCCTGAGCGCCCCGGGCGCCCACCTTGCCCCACGATGACTCCCCGCGAGCGCCTGCAGGAATATGCCCGGCTGGTCCGGCTCGATCGCCCGGTCGGCATCTACCTGCTGCTGTGGCCCACCCTCTGGGCCCTGTGGCTGGCTGCGGACGGACTGCCCCCGGCTCATCTGATCTTCATCTTTGTAGCCGGCGTGGTGCTGATGCGTTCGGCGGGCTGCGCCATCAACGACTACGCTGACCGCCACATCGATGCGCACGTCGCACGTACCCGCGACCGGCCACTGGCGATCGGCAGCATCACGCCACGCGAGGCACTGGGTGTATTCACGGTACTGAGCCTGACCGCCTTCGTACTCGTGCTGTTTACCAATCCGCTGACCATTGCCTATGCCGTGGCCGCGATCGCACTGGCCGCGACCTACCCGTTCATGAAGCGCTTCCATCACTTCCCCCAGGTCCACCTGGGCGCGGCCTTCGCCTGGGCGGTCCCGATGGCCTTTACGGCGGTGCACGACACCCACCCGCCGACCTACGCCTGGTTGCTGTTCGTGACCACCCTCGCCTGGACCGTGGTCTACGACACCTTCTACGGGATGGTGGACCGGGAGGACGACCTGAAGATCGGGGTCAAGTCCACCGCGATCGCCTTCGGCGAACTCGACCGGCTGATCACCGGAATCCTGCAGGTCCTGGTATGGGTCGGGCTGTACCTGGTCGGCCAGCACGCGGAGCTCGGGGGGGGCTATCTGGCGGGGCTGGTCGTCGTGGCCCTGCTGATGTTCTACCAGCAGTTCCTGATCGCGGAACGCGATCCCGCCGACTGCCTGCGCGCCTTCCGGAACAACCACTACCTCGGGGCCGTCGTCATGCTGGCCCTGGTGGCCGATCACGTGTTCGGCTAGGAGCCTGTCGGATTTGGGCGATCGTCGCGAGCGTGGTGGGAGAGTGAGACCATTTTTTCGGTCTCTCGAGGCGCATGGTGGAAACTATGTAACGAGAGAGAGCGGAAAAAGGTCCACTCTCCTGCCCACGCGCAGCAGATCAGCCCCAGATCCGACAGGCTCCTAGCCCGGATGTTTCATGAATTCGCGTGATGATCGCGCAGGATATTGGCCGCACAGGGGATTTTCCGAAGGAGTGGCGTATGGGGCGATACGGCCGACGGAGGAAAATCCCCTGTGCGGACAAGAGACCAGCTGAGTTGCGCGTGCAATTCATGAAACATCCGGGCTAGGGAAACACACAGGTATTTGCCCACCCATGCCAGCGGCCCCGGGGAAGACTCTGCTGTTTCCGGGGGCTGCGGCCGGCCACCCTGCCCTGCAATGGCTGGACCTGGATCCGGTTCTGGTGTTTACGTGCCTTTGGCTGGCCGGCTTCCTTGGTGATGGCCAGGCCTGGGTCCTGCGTGGGTGTTTACGGCGGTTCCGGCCTTGCGCCCTACCGTGCGCGCACTCGCCAGCGCCGGGCAGGCGGCCCGACGAAGGAACGTAAACACCAGAAGACGAACCATGGCCAGCCACTACCGGGGCAGGCGTCCAGGCCGGAACCACCACAAACAACAGCTCCAGCTCCAGGCCCAGCCATTGCCAGGCAGAGCGCCAGGCCAGAGCCACAGGCTCAGGCGCGCGCCAGCGCCAGGGCCTCCACCGCCCTGGCCCCCGCCGCACGCAGCGTCGCGGCCAGCGAGTTAAGGGTCGCCCCGGTGGTCACCACATCATCCACCAGGAGCACTCGTGCCCCCTCCAGCCCGGCAAATGCAGAGGCATCCACTGCGAAGGCATCACGGACATTCCGGCGCCGTGCCTGTGCTCCCAGCCCCTGCTGCGATTCCGTCGCCCGGATACGCCGGGCCAGACGCGGGGCCACCGGAAGCCCCAGGACATCGGCCGCCGCACGTGCCAGCGGCTGCGCCTGATTGAATCCGCGCTGGCGCAGGCGGACCGGATGCAGCGGCACCGGCACCACGACGTCGGGCCGCTCGCCACACTCCGCACGCCCGCGTCCCGCTGCCACGACCCGGGCCAGCGACACCAGTACCCGTTCGGAGCGCACGTCCCCGGTGTGCTTGCAACCCAGTACCAGCCGGTCCAGCGGCCAGGTGTAGACCCACGGCGCATGGATCCGCTCGAGCACCGGCGGGCGGCGTGCACAAGCGGGGCACTCCCCGGCCACTGGCAGCGGGCTGGCGCAGCGCGCGCAGGGATGCGCCACCCGCTGCAGATCGTCCAGGCAGGGGGCACAAAGGGCGTCGCCCGCGGGGGCCGGCGCCAGACACAGTTCGCAATGCGCGGGATAAAGCGCCTCCGCCAGAACCTCCCGGATCCGGCGAGCCTGCGCGTTCAACCCGGATTCCCTTGCCGATGCCGGGCGCGATGAAGGGGAAAACGGCATGATGCTATCATCAGGCTTTTACATGCAGATTAGCCCATGGCGACCAAGACCGTCTCCGGGCGCAGTTCGCGCCGCGCCGCCTCCATCTTCGATATCGGCAACCTGATCAGCGTGTCAATGGCCGGTATCCCGCTGTTCGTGGTCAGCAGCGAGACCGTCGGGGTCGGCACGATCATCGCGGCGATCATCGGCATCGTGCCGCTGATTCTGTGGTTTGGCGGTTCGATGCTGGTATATGCCCTGAACCGGCATCACCCGGATCCACGGGTCGGCCACCACACCCAATGGGCCGCGTACCGCTACTACGCCCTGATGGGGGCCCTGATCGTGGTCGCCACCTTTTTCCCGCCGGATCTGAACTACTACCGGGCGTACTGGACGGTCGCCGCCGCAATCCTGCTGCCATGGACGGTCTACGCGCTGTTCGCGATCTTCCGCGAGCCCTGGGCCGACATCGAAATCCCGGCCGAGGCCGACCAGGAGCACCATCTATGAGCACTCCGCGCCACGACTGGAACACCGACGAGGTCGAGGCCCTGCTCGACCTGCCGCTCAACGACCTGATCTTTCGCGCGCAGACGATCCATCGCGAGCATTTCAACCCCAACGCAGTGCAGGTGAGCACACTGCTGTCGATCAAGACCGGGGCCTGCCCCGAGGACTGCGCCTACTGCCCGCAAAGTGCGCACCACGAGGTCGAGATCGAACGCGAGCGCCTGCTGCCACTGGAGGAAGTGCTGGAGGCGGCACGCAATGCCCGCGCCCAGGGCGCGACACGCTTCTGCATGGGCGCGGCCTGGCGCAACCCCACCGACAAGAACCTGGAGCGTGTAATCGAGATGGTCCGCGCGGTCAAGGACGAGGGCCTGGAGACCTGCATGACCCTCGGCATGCTGAAGGCCGAACAGGCCCGGCGCCTGTCCGAGGCGGGCCTGGACTACTACAACCACAACCTCGACACCTCGCCGGAGTTCTACGGCCACATCATCTCCACGCGCACCTATCAGGACCGGCTGGAGACCCTGGAGCATGTGCGCGCGGCGGGCATGAACGTCTGCTGCGGCGGAATCCTGGGCATGGGCGAGTCGCGCCATGACCGTGCGCGCATGCTGCAACAAATGGCCAACCTGCCGAAGCACCCGGAGTCGGTGCCGATCAACCAGCTGATCCAGGTCGAGGGAACGCCGCTGCACGGCATCGAGCACCTGGACCCGCTGGAGTTCGTGCGTACCATTGCCGTGGCGCGCATCCTGATGCCGGCCTCCTACGTTCGTCTGTCCGCCGGGCGCACCGAAATGTCCGACGAGATGCAGGCGCTGTGCTTCCTGGCTGGCGCCAACTCCCTGTTCTACGGCGACACCCTGCTGACCACGCCGAACCCCGGCGAGAACCACGACCTCGCCCTGTTCGAGCGCCTGGGCCTGCGCCCGGAAACCGGCCAGGAGGCCCCGGCGCAACCCGACCAGCCGGCCTCCGCGCCGGCCTGATCCGGGTCGGCGGTGAGCGGCAGCTTCCCCGACCACTTCTCGGCGGTGGCGCCGGACTACACCCGCCACCGCCCGGACTACCCTGCCGAGCTTTTCGACTGGCTGGCCGCCCGCAGTGCGCGCCACGAATACGCCTGGGACTGTGCCAGCGGCGGCGGACAGGCTGCGAGCGGACTCGCGCCGCACTTTGATCACGTCATCGCCACCGACGCATCACCGGCCTTGCTTGCGACCCTGCCGTCCGACATCCGCGTCCAGCCGATCGCCTGCACCGCCGAGGCCTGCGCCCTCGCGGAGGCCTCGATGGATCTGGCCTGCGTGGCCCAGGCCGCACACTGGTTTCGCCACGCCGCCTTCCATCGCGAGGTCGCACGCATACTGCGCCCGGGCGGACTGCTCGCGATCTGGGGCTATGGTGTGCTGCGCGCTGCGGATCCGGCGCTGGATCATCTGCTGCGCGATTTCCACGACAGCGCCCTGGCACCGTGGTGGCCCGAACAACGCCACCACATCCGCTCGCGCTACCGCGAGCTGCCGTTCCCGTGGCCGGAAATCGCAACGCCCGAAGTCCGGATTGAGCGCGAATGGGACCAGGACACCCTGCTCGGCTACCTCGGTACCTGGTCGGCGATCCAGCGTGCCCGCGCGAATGGGCACGACCCGCTGGCCGCCCTCGCGCCGGCCCTGCAAGCCCTGTGGCCGCATCCGCACATCCCGGCACGAGTCCACTGGTCGATCTTCCTGCGTGCCGGGTACCGCCCGTGAGCCGCTCGCTGGACGAATTCCTGGAACGACGGCTGGACCAAGTGCGCACGGCGGGGCGCTGGCGCCAGACCCGTATCCTGGACGGACCGCAGCGCCCGCAACAGGTCATCGACGGCCGCACGGTGGTCGCATTCTGTTCCAATGATTATCTCGGTCTGGCCGCAGCCCCCGCAGTCGCGGACGCCGCCCGCGAGGCGCTCGGCATCTACGGTGTTGGCGCCGGTGCCGCGCACCTGATCAACGGCCACACGCGCGCCCACGCGGAGCTGGAGGCCGCACTGGCTCGCTTCACGGGACGTGACCGCGCGCTGCTGTTCTCCACCGGCTATATGGCCAACCTGGCCCTGGTGCAGACCCTTGCAGGCCGGCACGATACGGTGTTCGAGGACCGCCTGAATCATGCCTCGCTGATCGACGCGGTTCGCCTGTCCGGCGCGCGCAGCCAGCGCTACCGCCATGCCGATCCCGGCCACCTGCGCGAACGCCTGAGCCGAGCGCCGGCTGCCGGCCACCGCCTGATCGTCACCGACGGCGTGTTCTCGATGGATGGCGATCTTGCCCCGCTGCCCGAACTCGCCGCACTGGCGCAGGAGTTCGACGCCTGGCTGATGGTCGATGACGCCCATGGCCTGTCGGTGCTGGGGGAGACCGGCGGCGGGAGCTGCCAGCATTTCGGCCTCGACGGCGACGACGTGCCGATCCTGATGGGCACCCTGGGCAAGGGTTTCGGCACGGCCGGGGCCTTCGTTGCGGGATCCGACGCACTGATCGAGAACCTGATCCAGACCGCCCGCCCGTACATCTACACCACCGCCATGCCGGCCGCGCTGGCCGCGGCCACCCTCGCCTCGCTGCAGATCGCCGAGGCGGCCCGGGATCGCCGCACGCATCTGCAGCAGCTGATCCGGCGTCTGGGCGAGGGCCTGGATCGTCTCGGCCTGCCGCACCCGCCCCCGGTCACGCCGATCCAGCCGGTCACCCTGGGTGACGCCTCTCGCGCCGCAGCCGTTGCCGAGCGCCTGTTCATCGCGGGGTTCCTGGTCCCCGCGATTCGTCCCCCGACCGTCCCCGAGGGCGAAGCACGCCTGCGGATCACTCTCTCCGCCGCGCACACCACGGCCCAAATCGACGCTCTGCTGAACGCACTGGCCGACGCGCTGCGGGACTGAGCCACACCGCCCTGCCCCGCACGTAGCGGGCGGGTCCTGCACCTGGCGTCAGTCCTTACGGTGCCCCTGTCGCGGCGGCGGCCTGCCCGCTACAACTCGCCGCGCTCGGCGAGGGAAACAATCTCGTCGGCCACGATCAGATGATCCAGCAGCCGGACATCGACCAGGCCCAGAGCCTCGATCAAACGCCGCGTGATCGACACATCCGAACGCGACGGCTCGGCTATACCAGAGGGATGGTTGTGCGCCAGAATGACCGCCGCCGCATTGTGATGGAGGACACGCCGCACCACCTCGCGCGGGTGAACCGAGGCACCGTCGATAGTGCCGCGAAACAGCTCCTCGAATGCGATCACGCGGTGGCGGTTGTCGAGAAACAGCACCGCAAACACTTCGAAGGGGTAATCGCGCAGGCGTGCTGCCAGAAACGCCCGGGTCGCCGCCGGAGAGGTCAGGGCATCACCGCGCTCCAGACTCGCCGCGAGATGCCTGCGCCCCATCTCCAGTACCGCCTGAAGCTGGGCATACTTGGCCGCCCCCAGTCCAGGCGCTTGACAGAATGCCGTCTGCTCCGCCTGCAACAACGGGCGCAACCCGCCAAAGCGGCTCAGCAGGTCACGCGCGACATCGACCGCACTGCGCCCTTTGACGCCAGTGCGCAGAAAGATCGCCAGCAACTCCGCATCCGAAAGAGCCGCCGGACCGCGCTCCAGCAACTTCTCGCGCGGCCGTTCGGCGGCCGGCCAGTCCGTGATCGCCATACCCACCTCCCTGTGGTTCGCGGCATGTTCGTCCGAAGCTTGCCGGGCAGCAATACGGACCGCAAGCGCGGTGCAGGCCCCGCGCCCGTCATTGCGAAGCCCTCCAAGGGGCCATGGCAACCTCTCGACGGAACCCTCGACGCTCGCCCGGGCCGGCGTCGGGGCTGCCCACGGAGATCGCCGCGTCGCTGCACTCCTCGCGATGACGGTGCTTCTCCCTGCCCCCCGTCATTGCGAGGCCCCGCAGGGGCCGTGGCAACCTCCCGACGGAACCCCCGACGTCCGCCCTGGCCCGCGCCGGGGCACCCAAGGAGATCGCCACGTCGCTGCGCTCCTCGCGATGACGGTGCTTCTCCCTACCCCCGTCATTGCGAGGCCCCGCAGGGGCCGTGGCAACCTCCTAACGAAACCCCTGACGTTCGTCCTGGCCAGCGCCGGGGCCGCCACGGAGATCGCCACGTCGCTGCGCTCCTCGCGATGACGGTGCTTCTCCCTACCCCCGTCATTGCGGCCCCGCAGGGGGCGCGGTGTCTCCGGGGACGTCGCAGCGATTCATCAGGTCGAAGTGATCGATGCCCTCGAGGACGCCGCGGGCGTAGGTGGCCTCGGCGAAGTAGATGCGCTCGAATCCGCGCAGGCTCTCCAGTTCCGGCTGGTGGTTGCCGACGATCACGCCCAGCAGGCGGCCACGCAGCATGTCCTCGTCGTTACCGGAATCACCGGCCACCAGCACATGTTCCAGCGGGATCCCCCACTTGTCCGAGAGATAGCGCACCGCAAGCCCCTTGGACGCGCGTACCGGCAGCAGATCCAGATAGCGATCGTGCGAGTAGATCACCCGTGCGTGCAGGTCCTCTCGGTACAGGCGGGTCTCGATGTGTTCCGGATCCAGACTGCCCGGCGGATCCACAAAGAAGCTCACCTTGTGCGTGCGCTGGTCCTCGTCCGGCTGCAGCACCAGCCCCTGCTCCTCCAGCAGGCACTGACGCAGGCGTCCCGGTTCCCAGCGATGGCTGATGTGCCGGCTCCAACCGCGATCCGGGGTCTGATCGACACCGTAGTGGATCTCGCTGCCCACCGACGTGATCCAGACATCCGGGAGCGGCACTCCGTTGTTCTCCAGCACCCGGGCGGCAGAATCGATACGGCGGCCAGTGGCCACTCCGAACACCACCCGCTTGCGGTTGCGTCGCAGCCAGGCCACAAAGGCCCGGGTGGCCTTGTCGTCGCCCAGCAGGGTGTTGTCGATATCGGTGATGACCGCGCGGTCGGCCTGCGCCAGGCGCCCGGACACGGAGCGCTGTTCGCGTCGATCCTGGCGCACCTCGCGTGTCAGGGTCTTGACCAGCTTTACGTATTTCTGCGCGTGCCCGTCCCAGGAGTAGTGCTGGCGAACGCCCTTCAGACCGGCGCGCGAATAACGCTGCCAGCGCGGCCTGTCGGCCAGGATCGCCTGGATCGCGTCGGCGATCCCTTCCGGGTCCAGCGGGTCGATCAGCAGCCCGTTGTGGCAACGGGAGATGATCTCCTCCGGCCCGCCGTCATTGGTCGCAACGATCGGGGCCCCGCTGGCCGCAGCCTCGATCAGGGTGAGCCCGAACGGCTCGGTCAGCGCCGGGTTCACGAACACACCCTTGCTCGAGGCCACCAGACGATACAGATCGGGGACATCGTCACTGTCATGATGCTTGGGATACGCGACCCGGCCGTACAGGTCGTAGCGGTCAATGCGCAGCAACAGGTCGGTGAGGACCTCGCGTGCCCCCTTGTCGAGATCGCGGATGTCATCGCGATTGCCGGCCACGATCAGCAGGTTGGCATGCTCCTGCAGGTATTCGTTGCCGGCGTAGGCGTCGACCAGGGCATGGATATTCTTGCGCTGATCGGCGCGCGACAGGGCCATGATCAGCGGCCTGTCGGGGTTGCGCAGGAACCGGCGGATCTCGGGCCAGATGCCCGGCTTGCGATCCCCGCGCTTGGGCGGATGAAAACGCTCCAGGTCGGTCCCGGGCGGGATCACCTCCATGCGCTCGGGCTGATAGTTGTCGTAGGTCGCGTACTGCTCGCCGATCTCCTGGCGCGTGCTCGCGATCACCCGGTGCGCATGCGCCAGGGCCTCCTCTTCCGCGTGGATACGCGTGGAGATGTTGTAGCGGGCCTCGATGTCGTCATCCGACATCCCGCCCTCGCGCAGACGTTCGCGCTTGACCCGTCCCAGCGAATGCCCGGTCTGCAGCATCGGCGCACCGAGCAGGTTGGACAGGCGCACGGCGACATACCCGGCGTCGGCATAGTGGCCATGGATCACGTCCGGCCGCAGCCCGACCTTGCGGATATGCCCCAGGGCGTTGTCGGCAAAACAGTCCAGATGCGGCCAGAGCTTTTCCTTGCGCAGATAGCGCTTGGGGCCGCAGTCCAGGCGGACGATCCAGGCCCCGTCGCCCAGGTCTTCCTCGGCCACCGCATAGCTGTCGTCCACGCGGCTGTCCACCACCCGGCGCGTCAGCAGATCGACCCGGCCCACCTCCGGATGGCGCGCCAGAGCCCGCGCCAGTTCCACGACATAAAGGGTCTGGCCACCGGTATCGGCATCCCGTCCCAGCTCCAGATGTTCGCCCCGGATCAGGCCGTGCACGCTGATCAGGACGAGATAAAGCCCCTCTCCTGCTGTCGCCTTGCTCTGGGTCTTTTTCATGGCACCTCGGGTTCCGGACTGTCGAACAGGTTCATGCTCTCGGGGTTGTCGATCAGCCCCTGCGAGACCAGCACGGCGGTCGCCGACCAGGTCTGGCGATAGTTGGCGCGGCGCCCGACCAGACGACCATGGCGGCCGTCGTAGTACTCCGGCCAGTCATCGCGATGCAGGCGTTCGGCCGCAACCGCGTGCACGCTGCGCGCCAGATCGGGACGTCCGACCCGCAGCGCCGCCCCGGTAAACGCCCACAGCAGGGCCGGCCAGTTGCCCCCGTTGTGATAGGACCAGGGCGTATTCTTGGGATCCGATCCGGTCAGCAGACGCCATTCCTCGCCCGTCATGGCCGGGTAGCAGATCTTGACCGGCATGGTCCCGATCAGGTCCTCGAAGCGCTGCTCGAAGGTCTGCATAATCAGCCGCGACTGATGTTCGTCGGCCAGGCCGAACAGCACCGCCAGCAGATTGCCAAAGCTGAAGAAGCGGAAATCCATGCGGCCCGGCCCCAGGTTGCCAACCAGATAGCCGCTCTCCGAAGGGATCCAGTCCACCAGCCAGTCGGGGATGCTCTCGGGATAGATGTTCAGCGCGTTCTCGGACTCGTGGCCGAAGTGCTCGGTGCGGTAACGATGGATATGGTTCAATCGTTCCAGATCCAGCCAGTAATAGTGCCGGATGTAATCCGACAGCTGGCGGGTTCGGATCGCCGATTGCTCGCACAGCTGTTCCGCGTCGGCATCGCAGGGCTCCAGCATCGCCAGCGAGGCCTTCAGCATCCCGTAGAACAGGGCCTGAATTTCCAGCGGGTGGCCGAATACCCCCATCCGGCGGTCGATCATGAAGCTGCCGTCCGGCACCAGTAGCGTCGGGAAGACCTCGAAACGGTCCTGCAGACAGATGCTCAGGATCAGGCGAACGCCGCGCTGAACGTCGGCACTCTTGATGAATTCGTTGTCCCCGGTGCGATTCTGGTAGGCGCGCAACAACAGTACCCACCACATCATCGAATCCACCGGCGCGACCCGTCCGATCGCACGATCACCAAAATCGGCGGCCAGACCTTCCCTGCCGTTCTCGTCAGTGAACACGCGGAAGCTGGCCGGCATCACCCGCGGCAAGCGGCGGTGGCCCTCGATCTCTTCCTGCGTATCGCGGATCTGCAGGATCAGCGCGAGAAAGTCGCGCACCACCTCCGGCTCGTCGTTCAGCAGATACACCAGCCCGGAGGGGACAAAATCGCGGATAAAGCAATCCGAATAGTTCTCCGCCGGCGCCCGCTCGTCCAGGGAGGCAACGGTCCCCACGGTGCGCCCGCGATAACGCACTTCGGCATCGCGCAGCAACTGATAGGCCGACTCCAGGGTCGGATTACGGGCATCGGGTGGAAGCTGGTTCATGCGGATCAAGTCTAGGGAAACACCGGCCAATGTGCACGTTCGTACACAAGCCGGCCGGGGCCGCCCACGGAGTTCGCCACGTCGCTTCGCTCCTCGCGATGACGGTGCTTGCTGCCCCCGTCATTGCGAGGCCCCGTCAGGGGCCGTGGCAACCTCCGGACGAAACCCCGACGTTCGCCACAGGGGTCGCGGGGGCGCTCAGGCGTGTTCCGGGTGCCGCGGCAACGGGGGCTCGGCCGCGGGACGCGCAAACAGGTAGCCCTGGCAATAGTCGACCCGATCCTTCAGCCAGCGCCACTCGTCGGCGTGCTCCAACCCCTCGGCGACGGTGCGCACGCCGAGGTCCCGCGCCAGTTCCAGGATCTTGCCCAGGATCTTCTGCTGATACTCGTCGCGGTGGATGCCGCTGACCAGCTCGCGATCGATCTTCACAAAATCCGGGCGCAACTGCGACAGCATGTTGAGCGAGGCATAGCCGGCGCCCAGGTCATCCAGCGCGACCTGGAAACCGGCATGCCGATAGCGTTCGACAATCTTCGACAGATGATCGAGGTCGTGCACGTGATCGCTCTCGATTACCTCGAACACAAAGCCGTCGGGCCCACCCCCCGGGGGCAGCGAGCGAATCTTGCGCACCGTCGTCTCCAGGCAAAACGCAGGATCATGAACTACTCCCGCCAAGCCATTCAGGCTATGGCGTGAGTTTCGCGCTTCAACAGGCGTGCCGGATCATCCGGAGATGACCCGGTCTGACCTCCCTTCACGCATCGGCCCCGTTCCCGACCGGATAGCTGCTGCTCGGCCCAGGCCATCAAGACCC
>JBNJFQ010000032.1:0-29185 GCA_051747025.1 Pseudomonadota bacterium | reverse complement strand
TCCGGCTCTGGTTCCGGCTCTGAAACGGGCTCGACCAGATCCTGAGGCGGGGGAGCAGCGTTCAACTTCTCCGGTCGAACCGCATCCAGATCCACCCAGTGAGCCTGTATGCCACCACCACCTCCAGCGTCCAGCAACCGTGGCTCGCTGTCACGCGCGAGCCAAAGCCCTGCCAGCACCGCGCCATGCAGCGCAACACTGACCGCGATGCCGAGTGCCAGGGACCTTGACCAGCGATCGGCGATGATGGATCCGGAGGGTGTCGACATCGACGAGAATCACAGCTGACCTCAGCTGCTGATCGCACCCATTTGGCTTTGTTCGTAGTTCGCGAGCCCCACGCGGTCAATAAGCGCGATGTTCGTTTCAAGCCAGTCCACGTGCTCCTCTTCGCTGTCGAGGATCGTCTGTAGGAGGTCCCGGGTCACGAAGTCGCGCACCGACTCGCAGTGGGCGATGGCCTCGCGGTAAAGGGGGATGGCTTCGAGCTCCATTGCAAGGTCGGCCTCCAGGATCTCGCGCGTGTCTTCGCCAATCCGCAGGGCCCCCAGGTCCTGCAGGTTCGGAAGGCCGTCCAGGAACAGGATTCGGTTGATGAGTTGATCGGCATGCTTCATTTCGTCGATCGACTCTTTGTATTCGTACTCATCCAGCTTGTGCAAACCCCAGTCACGGAACATGCGTGCGTGGAGAAAATACTGATTGATTGCAGTCAGTTCGTTTTTCAGGGCCTTGTTGAGGTACCGAATAACATCTTCGTCGCCTTTCATGTTCGGACTCCTCTTCTTGCCTTCAGGATTACGCCTGATAGGGCGTTCAGGTCGTCACCGCGGATACCATCGGGACCAATGGGTCGCGCGGGGTTGTGGATCTGGCCAGTGCGCTACCGGCCACGGCGCATCCTGCATGCCGTTGACGCAGCAGACACTGCGCCTTGCGAGCACACTTCCCGCATTCCGAGCTTACGCCCAGGCGCTCACGCAGATCACGCATACGCAGCCCGCGCTCGCTGTTTTCCAAAAGTTCCAGGATTTCCTGCTCCCGAACCGCCCTGCACACGCAGACAATCATCGCCATGCCTCATGTCCCATCGACGGACCGGACGATACCCTGAACGCGAATCGTTTGCAATCCCATTCCCAATATAAAAATGGTTGTCGCTCCGGAGGATGGGGCCGGACGTCAGCCCCTGAACGACAAAAACCCGCCCCGGTGGCACCGGGACGGGTCGGTAGAGCAGGCATGTCAGTCTGACGGGCAGACCGGCGCCATCGCCGGCCAGTCGCGCTCAGTGCTGATGACCGCCTTCGCCATGGGCGTGACCGTGTTCCAGCTCTTCGGCGGTAGGCTCACGCACGTCCACGACCTCGACGTCGAAGTTGAGGGTCTGACCAGCCAGCGGATGGTTGCCATCCACAGTGGCGGTATCATTCTCGACCTTGGTCACGGTCACGGTCAGCGGACCGCTCTCGGTCTGGGCCTGGAACTGCATCCCCGGCTGTACGGATTCAACCCCCTGAAAGGCGTCGATCGGCACTTCCTGAACCATCGCCTCGATCTGCTGGCCATAGCCCAGCTCCGGCGGAATGCTGGCCTGGAGCTTGTCGCCGGCAGTCTTGCCTTCCAGCTCCTGTTCCAGCCCGGGAACGATCTGGCCCGCTCCGTGCAGATAGTCGAGCGGCTCGCGGCCTGCGGAACTGTCAATGGTCTCGCCCGCGTCGTTGGTCAGGGTGTAGTGGATGGATACCACGGTCTTCGGCGCTACTTGCATGGGCTTGGCCCTCTCGATATATGAACCGCATAGGGTAACGCGCTCGTGCCGCGACGTCAGGTCCTCCACCGCGCCCGTCGGGTATACCCGTCCGCGCCAGCCCGGCGCGCTGGCCGGGCCGGCGGCCACTCAGGCGTCCTGCAGAAGCAGGCGGTTCAGGCGCGAGACAAAGCCGGAGGGGTCTTCCAGCTGTCCACCCTCGGCCAGCAGTGACTGCTCGAACAGCAACGACGCCAGGTCATTGAAGTCGTCCCCTTCGGCACTCTTCAGGCGTTCGACCAACGGGTGTCCCGGGTTGATCTCCAACACCGGCTTGCCGCCGAAAGTCTCCTGGCCAGCCTGCTTCAGCAACTCCTGCAGATACAGCGCCATCTCGTGCTCGCCCAGCACGATACAGGCGGGTGATTCCACCAGGCGGCGCGACGCTCGTACTGACTCGACGCGGTCGCCGAGGGCCGCCTGGATACGCTCGGGGAGGTCGCCCAGGGCCTTCTCCTTGTCGTCGCCAGCGGCCTCGGTATCGGCATCGGTGTCCTCACCGATGATCTTGTCCAGATCCAGATCACCCTTGGCGACGTTCTTGATCGGCTTGCCGTCGAACTCGCGCAAGTGCGACAGCAGCCATTCGTCGACCCGGTCGGACAACAGCAGGACCTCGATTCCATGCTTGCGGAACACCTCCAGATGCGGGCTGTTGCGCGCAGCGGAGGGGTTGTCGGCGGTGATCACGTAGATCGCCTCCTGCCCTTCCTTCATGCGCTCGACATAGTCCGCCAGCGCGACGTTCTGGGTGTCATCGCTGTTATGGGTACTGGCGAAGCGCAGCAGCTTCGCGATCGCCTCCTGGTTGGCAAAGTCCTCGCCCGGGCCTTCCTTCAGCACCCGCCCGAAGTTCTTCCAGATCTCGGCATACTTCTCGGGTTCGTTGTCCGCGATCGACTGCAACAGCCCGAGGATCTTTTTCACCGAACCGGAGCGGATCGAGTCTACCAGCCGGTTGTCCTGCAGGATCTCGCGCGAGACGTTCAGTGGCAGGTCGGCCGAATCCACCACCCCGCGCACAAAGCGCAGATAGTTCGGCAGCAGCTTGTCCGCGTCGTCCATGATGAACACGCGCTTCACGTAGAGCTTTACTCCGTGACGGGCGTCGCGATCCCAGAGATCGAACGGGGCCCGCTTCGGAATGTAGAACAGCGTGGTGTACTCCTGCCGGCCTTCCACGTGGTTGTGGGTCCAGGCGATCGGATCCTCGAAGTCGTGGGCGACGTGCTTGTAGAACTCGCGATACTCCTCGTCGCTGACCTCGCTCTTCGAACGGGTCCACAGGGCGCTGGCGCGGTTGACTGTCTCCCACTCGTCGGTCGGTTTGCCCTCGTCATCCTGCTTGCGCATGCGGATCGGGAAACCGATGTGATCGGAGTACCGGCTGATGATGTGGCGCAGCCGGAACGGTTCGAGAAATTCGTCGCCGTCTCCCTTCAGGGTCAGAGTGATCTCGGTCCCCGCTTCGGTGCGCTCGCAGGGGGTCAGGGTGTACTCACCGTCCCCGGCAGAATCCCAGCGTGTCCCGGCATCTTCCGGCGTTCCCGCGCGCCGTGTCTCCAGGCGCACGTGATCCGCCACGATAAAGGACGAATAGAACCCGACCCCGAACTGGCCGATCAGCTGCGAGTCCTTCTGCTGGTCCCCGGTCAGCTTCTCGAGGAATGCCCGGGTCCCGGAATGGGCGATGGTGCCGATATGCTCGACCACCTCGTCGCGGGTCATGCCGATCCCGTTGTCACGCACTGTGACTGTGCGCGCTTCCTTGTCCACGTCCACATCGATTGCCAGTTCGGCCGGCTGCGGGATCGCCTCTGGTTGGGCCAGCGCCTCGAAGCGCAGCTTGTCGCAGGCGTCCGCCCCGTTCGAGATCAGCTCGCGCAGAAAGATCTCACGGTTGGAATACAGCGAATGGATCATCAACTGCAGAAGCTGGCTGACCTCGGTCTCGAAGCGGCGGGTCTCGGTACGGGAATCCGTGGCGTGTTCGGTCTGCGTATCCGTCATGGCGTTGCTCGTCCGGCTTGAATGGATTTGACGGGACGCAAGGTGGGGTCACCGGTTCCGTTTTCAAGGGATTCGGCGCGAAACAGCCCGCCCCGTCCCTCTGGGTCGAGCGCCTGCCAGACCGTCGGCAGGGTTTCCACCAGTCGTTGTTCCAGTTGCCACGGCGGGCGCAGTACCAGCATGCCGGAACCGGCCAGCCCCAGGTGCCGTTCGGGGTCGGCGGCGATGCGCAGCTCGCTCAGCAGCCAGGGATCGTCCAGCTCCGTGCGCAGGCGCTCGCGCAGCGCGTGATCCGGACGCCCCTTCAGAACCGGATACCAGATCAGGATGATCCCGGTATTCCAGCGCCGCCGGATGGTCATCACCATGTCCGCGACCTCGTCGTATTCGGCCGCACGCTCGTAGGCCGGATCCAGCAGCACCAGGCCGCGACGCGGGCGCGGCGGGAACAGCCCGCGGGCGGCCTCGCGGGCGTCACGCCCATGCACATGACAACGGGCATCGCCGGCAAGCGTCTCGCGCAATGCCGCCAGCGCCTGTGGATGCATCTCGCAGGCCATCAGGGTATCCCCTGCACGCAAACGCGACTGCATCAGCAGCGGCGAACCCGGATAGGTGTCGAGTCGACCCGGCTCCCGTTGCAGTGCCGCGACCGCCTGCAAGTAGTCCGCGACCGGTGCCGGCCAGGGCAGTCCGGATGCCTCCCACAGGCGCCCGATCCCGTCGGCAGATTCACCGGTCTTGCGCGCACGCCCGCCACCCAGTGCATAGCGCCCCGAACCGGCATGCAGATCCAGGGCCGCGAACGGCTTGTCGCGCCCGCGCAGTGCCTCCAGCACCAGCCACAGCACTAGGTGCTTGTGGACATCGGCGAAATTGCCCGCGTGATAGTCATGCTGATAGCCGAGCATCATTCTCCCCCAGCAAAAAGCCATCGCAGGATGTCCCGCGATGGCTCGAAAAGAGCCGTGAAGACCCTCGCCCATGCGGGACGGTTACCGATTGACCGGAGACTCCGGGTCCAGAAGATAGGCCATCACGTGCCGGATCTGCTCCTCGGACAGGAATCGATTCCCGCCAAACCGCGGCATGTGAGTACACGGGAAGAACTGATGGGGATCGCTGATCACGCGGTGCGTGTAATCCAGCGCCACAGGCCCGGTCCCGTGGGTGCGCCCGAAGTGCATCAGGCTGGGACCCAGGGTCCCGTAGTTGTCCTCGGCCGGGTCCAGGCGGTGGCAGGCGTAGCAGTTCGCACCGGGCTCGTGCTGACTGTGGTCGTCCGGGCGATGGCCGACACGATAGCCGTAGCCCGAGCGCGCCAGTTCGGCACCTCGCCGCCAGTCACCCAGGCGCGGCCCGCCCTCTGGGGACTGATAAACGTTGCGGGCCGCGGCCACCACCTGCCCGGCCGTCCCGGCATCCGGCTCCCCCTTCAGCGAGCACAGGGCCTGGATCTCGTCCTGGACCATGCGCTGGAGGGCCACCCCGCCCTCCGGCACCTCCTGGTCCAGACGGTAGCTGTCGCTCTCGAAGATGATGTGTTCGGCGAGTTCTTCGGGGCTCAACGCGGCAAGGTCGCGTTCGGGCGCCAGACCAGCCCCACCGCAACCCGCCATGATCACGACAGCGGCCGTTGCCGACAACCCTGTCGCCATGCGTGATGCCGTACGCATCCCTGCCCCTCCGGTGCCGCCCAGTGGCACATCTCGAAGCGTTCATGGCCCGCGTTCCAAACACCGGGCCGGAAACACTGATCCCTGTACACAGGAACCCCGCGTGGGGATATGCACAGGGATCAGGGTTACGGAAACGACAGCCACCGGGGCAAGCCCCGGTGGCTCCCGGCCGGGGCCAGGGCCCCGGCAACTGCTTTACAAGCCGTAACTTACTGGTTGTTGACCGGGGACTCCGGATCCAGCAGATAGGCCATGATGTGGCTGATCTGCTCCTGCGTCAGGAGCTCGTGCTTGTCGTTAAAGCGCGGCATCTGAGTGCAGGGGAAGTACTGATGCGGATTGGAAATCACCGCATGCACGTACTGGCGGATCGCCTGGCCATCGCCCCGGGTCGCCCCGTAGTTCTGGAGGCTCGGGCCAATAGTGCCCTGGTCGGAGACTCGCGGGTCGAATACGTGGCAGTTGTAGCAGTTGCCACCCGGCTCACGCTGGCTGTGGTCATCGTTCTTGTGACCGATGCGGTAGCCGTAGCCGGAGTCCGCCAGCTCGGCACCCTTGCGCCAGTCGCCCAGCGGGATGTCGCCCTCCGGCGCCTCATAGGAGGCCCGCGCCATCGCCACCACCTGACCGGCGGTCTCGCCGTCCGGCTCGCCCTTGCCCGAGCAGGCCTTCTGCAGGTCATCCTGGGTCATGCGATCGGCCCAGTTGCCACCTTCGGGCATCTCCTGATCGCGGAAGCTGTCCGTCTCGAAGATGATGTGGTTGGCCGCCTCTTCCGGCGTCATCGCGGCGAGATCGGCTTCACCGCTCTTGTTGCCGTCGGCGACCGCGCAGCCGGCGGTCAGCGCAACGGATGCAAACGCGGCCACACCGGCCGCAACAGTGTTCTTGTTAAACATGCTTGTGTCTCCTATTGCGTCCGTGTTTACCGCTTCAGGTCGGGCAGGATGGCCGGTTCGCCTCGCGCCGCGTCATTCCAGTAGGAAATCAGCGCGGTATTGGCGGTACTGTCGCCCTTGATACCGGCATGGCGCATCTGCCACACGCAACCGCGGATGCGGTGGTACTGGCTGCGGACGTTGTCATGACCGGCGCGGTGGGCGGGCCAGGAGACGGCCTTGGTCCACTCGGGACCGGCATCGACATAGGGAAGCACGGAGGCGCGGATCTGCTTGTCGGCTTGCCCGTGGCAGGAGGCACAGTTGAAGTCCATCGCGCCGGCGCGACGGTAGAACATCACCTCGCCCGCATCACGCATGGCCTTTTCCAGCGGATGATCCAGCGGCGGGTTCCAGGCCATGCCACTGGACTGGTGCGCGATGTAGGTGGTCAGCTTCATAATGTCGGAGCCGCTGCCGTGACGACGCCCGACCTCGGGGTCGTCATCGGTAAAGCCCTGCAGTTCCTTCATGCAGTGGACCAGACGGCTTTCGAAATCCATCACCTTGTCGGTGTCCTCGAAATAACGCGGCAGCTCGACATAGGCGCCTTCCAGCACACCCGGACCCTTGCCGAAGTCGCAACCTTCCAGCGAAGCGTTGTTCGGGCCGCGGCGAGCGTGGAACAGCTCCTCGCCCTCATCAACCAGCCACAGGGCGGGGTTGTCCGGCATCATCATGACGTTCATTTCACTCTGATGCAGGTAGGTGGAATCGGGATTGGCCTTCAACAGGCCCTGCAGGACGTCATTGGGGTCCTGCCACTCGCCGGCCTGAGCCGTCGCCCCAACAGCCATTGCTACGGGCAACGCAAGCAATGCTTTCTTGAACATGGAAACCTCCATCACACGGTTTTATTCGATTGAGCCCGGGGCAGTTCCGGCCCGGACCTGTATGAAGAGTGCTTAACCCGCACATGCCCTGTCAACAAGAAAGACAATATTAGCGTTTTCTAACAGTCTGTTTTTCAAGGATTCTTGGGTTTAGCACCGAGGGGCAGACGCACCACAAGACGGTTCTATTCCGGAATCTCGGGAACTTTTTTGCGTCGCGGCGATGACACACCATCCAGAACGCCGGATACGACCGCTACAGATGGCGACGGAAACCGGAAACCGGAAACCGGAAACCGGAAACCGGAAACCGGAAACCGGAAACCGGAAACCGGAAACCGACCGAATCAGACAGGCCCCAAGGGGAGGTCACTCAGATGGAGGGAAACGCCCAGCCCTCATGGCGCAGCAAGGCCTGCTTGACCGCGGCCAGCGGGCCATCGACGTCGCCGGCGTAGCCGCCCGCATCGCGCTTGCGCTCGAAACCGGCGGGGACAACACGGTGACAGGGAATGAACAGCGGCCAGGGATTCGCGCGGCAGGCATGCCCGACCGCGCGCGGCGCTGAACCGATTGCCCGCGCAATCTCGGCATAGCTGCGCACCTCGCCCGGCGGGATCGCGGCGAGGGCCGCCCAGACCCGTCGGGCATGCAGGCTTCCGGCGGGCAGCACCGCAGGCGGGCGCCACGCCCGTGGATCGCGGGCGTAGGCCACCACCTCGAAGGCGGGCGGGCGCAACTCGGGGAGGTTGCGTGACGGCTCGAGCGCGGACGGATCGGCGTCCGGGTCCTGCCAGGCGGCAGCCAGCAGGTCGCCCTGCCCGGACTCCAGCCACACGAAAGCCAGCGGCGCATGGGGAATCATGCAGCGCTGGCTGGGCATTTCGTAATCCACGCGGTCCGGTCTGGCGCCCCGCAGGACGGGGCAGCAGTACGGGCGCTTCAGGCGCGCGGCTTCGCGGCCTTGACGTCTTCCTTGATGCGCGCGGCCTTGCCGGTGCGATCACGCAGATAGTAGAGCTTGGAACGGCGCACCTTGCCGCGGCGCTTGACCTTGATCTCGGCGATCTGCGGGCTGTGGGTCTGGAAGGTCCGCTCCACGCCGTTGCCGTACGAGACCTTGCGCAGGGTAAAGGCCGAATTCAGGCCCCGGCTGCGCATGCCGATCACCACACCCTCGAACGCCTGGAGGCGTTCACGATCACCCTCGCGCACCTTGACCTGTACCACCACGGTGTCGCCGGGACCGAAGGCGGGGACATCCGACTTCATCTGCTCGGCTTCCAGTTCCTGAATGACGTTATTCATTGCTCGACCTCAATCATCGCTTTCGGTGCACGGGTCGCCTTTCCGGCCACCCGTACGGTATTCGTCCAGCAGGGCCGCATCCTCGGCCCCGAGTTCCAGCCGCGCCAGCATATCCGGGCGTCGGCTCCAGGTCCTGCCCAGCGCCTCGCGGCGGCGCCAGCGGCGGATCGCGCCATGGTCGCCCGCGAGCAGTACCGGCGGCACCCGCCGCCCGTCAATGCACTCCGGGCGCGTGTAATGCGGACAATCCAGCAAGCCCTCGCTGAACGAGTCCTGCTCCGCGGAGTCCGCGTGTCCCAGGACCCCCGGGAGCAGACGGGCGCAGCCGTCGACTACCGCCATCGCCGCAAGCTCGCCTCCGGAGAGCACGAAGTCGCCCAGTGACCATTCTTCGTCGACCTGCGCCTCGATCAAACGCTCGTCGATCCCCTCGTAACGTCCGCAGACCAGCGCCACTCGCGGCCTGCCGGCCAGTTCGCGCAGCATCGCCTGGCGCACCGGTCGGCCCTGTGGCGTCAACGCGATCACATGCGGTGGCGACCCGGCATCCGCGCGCGCCGCGTCCAGCGCGGCGGCGAGCGGCAACACCTGCATCACCATGCCGGGACCACCGCCATACGGCCGGTCGTCGACCGCCTGGTGGAACCCGGCACCCCAAGTGCGCGGATTCCAGCATTTCAGCTCCAGCCGCCCCTGCTCCACGGCACGTCCGGTCACCCCGGATTCGCCGACCGCAGCGACCAGCTCCGGGAATAGCGTGATCACGTCGAAACGCATCCGCTGGCCCGGATCAGTATTCGGGATCCCAGTCGACCCGCATGCGGCGGGCCTCCAGGTCCACATCCAGCACGTACTGTTCGCGCACCCAGGGGATCAGGCGTTCCCGCTCCCCCCGAACCACCAGCACATCGTTGGCACCCGTCTCGATGAAGCCGGAGATGGTACCCAGTTCTGTGCCGTCGCGGTGCTCGACTGTCATCCCCAGCAGATCGGCCCAGTAGTAGGCACCGTCCTCGGCCGGTGGCAGCCAGTCCCGCTCGATCGCGAGCTCGGCGCCGATCAGACCATAGGCCGCATCGCGATCGGCGGCCTCGCGGAACTTCATGACCACGCCCGCACCATGCGCGCGACCATCCTCCACGTCCACCAGCCGCCAGGCATCCCCGTAGTGCATCCACAACTGCGGGAACTCGGCGATCGCCGCGCGCGGTTCGGTCTCGGAAAAGACCCGGACCCAGCCCTTGACGCCGTATACCCCGGATACACGCCCGACGCGGATGCGCTCACCCGCCTCGTTCATGACCGCAGCCAAGCGTCAGTGCAGCAAAGCCGCCGCGCAGCCCTCAGGCCGCGGCGGACTGCTGCTTGCGGTAACCCTTGACCAGATGGTTCACGCGCTCGGACATGGCGGCACCGTGCCCCAGCCAGTAATCCACGCGTTCCAGGTCGATGCGCAGCGGTTCTTCCTGACCGCGGGCCACCGGATTGAAAAAACCGACCTGTTCCTTGTAGCCACTGTCCCGACGCTTGCGCGAGTCGGTCACCACAATCGAATAGAACGGGCGCTTCTTGGCGCCGCGGCGCAGCAGGCGAATCGTAACCATATATTCCGTTGAACCCCGTTTGAGTCCGTTTTCTCGAGAAAACGCGCGATTATAACGAATCCGGCCGACAGCACAAGGACACCCCCTCTGCCGCAACCGCCCGTTCGCGCCCGTGTACCGGCAATCAGCGGAACGGCATACCCCCGCCGGGGCCACCCATGCCGCCCATTTTCCCCCCCAGGGCGCGCATCATTTTGGACGCGCCACCCTTGGAGAATTTCTTCATCGCCTTGCTCATTTGCGTGTGCTGCTTGAGCAGGCGGTTGACGTCCTGGATCTGGGTACCGGAACCGGCGGCGATGCGGCGCTTGCGCGACCCCTTGATCGCATCGGGATGCCGCCGCTCATAGTCCGTCATCGACGAGATGACCGCCAGCATGCGGCCGATCTCCTTGTCCCCGGCCTGATTCTTGACTGCGTCGGGCAGCTTGCCTCCCCCGGGGAGCTTTTCCAGCATCGAACTCATGCCGCCCATCTTCTGCATCTGGCCCAGCTGCTCGCGCAGGTCGTTGAGGTCAAACCCGCGCCCCTTTTTCAGCTTGCGCGTCAGTCGGGCCGCCTGGTCCTGGTCTACCTGTCGCCCGGCCTCCTCGACCAGCGACAGCACATCGCCCTTGCCGAGGATGCGCGAGGCGATACGTTCGGGATAAAACGGCTCCAGCGCATCCGGGCGCTCGCCCATACCGATGAACTTGATCGGCACACCGGTGATCTTGCGCACCGACAGCGCTGCCCCGCCGCGCGCATCCCCGTCCGCCTTGGTCAGGATCACCCCCGTCAGCGGCAGCGCCTCGCCGAACGCCCGCGCGGTATTCGCGGCATCCTGGCCGGTCATCGCATCGACCACGAACAGGGTCTCGATCGGCTCGATCGCCCGATGCAGCGCCTGCACCTCGGCCATCATCGCTTCGTCGACGTGCAGGCGCCCGGCGGTATCCACCAGCAGCACCTCGACGCCTTCGCGGCGCGCCCGGGCCACTGCCTCGCTGGCGATCGTCTCCGGCTGCTGGGTGACATCGCTTGGATAGAACGTCACCTCGACCTGGCCGGCCAGAGTCTCCAGCTGCTGGATCGCCGCCGGGCGGTAGATGTCGCAGCTGACCACCGCGACCTTCTTCTTTTCGCGCTCGCGCAGCAGCCGCGCGAGCTTGCCGATGCTGGTGGTCTTGCCCGAGCCCTGCAGACCCGCGACCAGCACCACGGCCGGCGGCTGATGCGCGAGGTTCAGGGAGGCATTCTCGCCGCCCATGGTCGCGACCAGTTCGTCGTGCACGACCTTGATCAGCGCCTGCCCCGGGGTCAGGCTGCCGATCACTTCCTTGCCGAGGGCCTTTTCCTTCACGTCGGCGACGAATTCGCGCACCACCGGCAGCGCGACATCGGCCTCCAGCAGCGCCATGCGCACCTCGCGCAACGCCTCCTGGATATTGTCCTCGGTAAGTCGCGCCTGGCCCTTCAGGCGCTTCATCGTGTCCTGCAGGCGGCTGGAGAGGCCGTCGAACATCTGGGGGTCCCCGCTAATCAGTCATCTCGAGGCCGACCATGCGTGGGTCGGCAGGATCAAGCAGTATAACGCCGCCGCGCTCCACACTGCAGCGCCCCGGACACCACCGAGGTATTCGCGGCCCCGGTGTGCATTCACGCCGCGGAGCAGGGATAATCGCGGCATGAGTACCACCTTCGGAATCCTCGCCATCGTGCTGTATCTGGTCACGGTGGCTCACCTGGCCCTGTCCGCGCGCTCCCGGCCACTGGCGCCCGGGCATCCACGCGTACCACTGGCCCTGTGGCTGCTGGGCCTGCTGGCCCACCTGGCGGCACTGCTGCCGCTGGTCGTGACCGACAGCGGGCTTAACCTGTGCCTGGGCAATGCCCTGTCGGCCTCATTATGGCTGGTCGCGGCGCTGCTGTGGCTGACCGCCCTGCGACACCCACTGGCAATTCTGGGCGTAGTGGTCCTGCCACTGACCGCGCTGGCGGCCCTTGTCGCGCTGCTGTGTGACGGCGACACGCGCTTTGCGACCTCCGCCGGGATCGACCTGCACATCCTGTTCTCCGCGCTGGGCTGGGCATTTCTCGCGCTGTCCACCGCGCAGGCCGGGGTAATGGCCGCGCAGCACCGCGCGCTGCACAACCATCACACCTCCGGCTTCGTGCGCTACCTCCCGCCACTGTTCTCGATGGAGGTCTGGCTGTTCCGGATGATCTTTATTGGCTGGCTGTTCCTGGGGCTCAGCCTGCTGTCCGGCCTGCTGTTCGTGGATGACCTGTTCGCACAGCACCTGGTCCACAAGACGATCCTGTCGCTCCTCGCCTGGCTGATCTTCTCCATCCTGCTGCTGGGTCGCTGGCGGCTGGGCTGGCGTGGCACCCGCGCGCTGGCCTGGACCACCGGCGGCTTCGTGGTGCTGGTGCTGGCCTATTTCGGCTCCAAGCTGGTGCTCGAGATCATTCTCGGGCGGGTCTGACACCAGCATCGGGCAACTGCGGACGCCGGCACGCTTGACACACCGGTCCCCCTTGCCTGAAATGAAATGCGTGCCCGGTGGCGACAGCGCCCCGCTGCCCCCCTATCCCTGACCGCAGGTCGCATTCGTGCAAGAAATCCCGCTGCCCTTCCTGTTTGGCGCCCTGCTCGTCCTGTTCCTGCTGTCCGCGTTTTTCTCCGGGTCGGAGACCGCGCTGATGGCGCTGAACCGCTATCGCATGCGCCACCGCGCCCAGACCGGGCACCGCGGCGCGCAGCGGGCCGCGCGACTGCTGGACAAGCCGGATCGCCTGATCGGGCTGATCCTGCTGGGCAACAATTTCGTGAACATCCTGATCGCACAGATCGCCACCTTTATCGGCTGGCGCCTGTTTGGCGATACCGGCGTGGCGATCGCCACCGGCGTGCTCACCCTGACCCTGCTGATCTTCGCCGAGACCGCGCCCAAGACCCTGGCGGCACTGCACAGCGAGCGTGTGGCCTACCCCGCCGCCTGGGTGTACTCCGGGCTGATCAGGGCGCTGTGGCCGGTGGTCTGGCTGATCAACCTGCTGGCCAACGGGGTGCTGCGGGTATTCGGCGTCCATATGAATGCCGGCCAGCGTGCTGCCCTGAATACCGACGAACTGCGCAGCGTGGTCTCCGAGGCCGGCTCGCTGATCCCGGCCAATCACCAGCGGATGCTGTTGAACCTGCTGGACCTGGAACGCGCGACTGTCGAAGACATCATGATCCCGCGCAACGAGATCGTGGTACTGGACCTCGACGAACCCTGGAAC
Source organism: Pseudomonadota bacterium (assembly GCA_051747025.1). Taxonomy (GTDB): domain Bacteria; phylum Pseudomonadota; class Gammaproteobacteria; order Ectothiorhodospirales; family Ectothiorhodospiraceae; genus Thioalkalivibrio. Next base: position 15,736 of record JBNJFQ010000032.1, on the reverse strand, counting down.
GAGGTCGTCGACCAGATCCTGCACAGCAGTTTTACCCGCCTTCCGGTGGTCGAGGGCGAACTGGACCGGGTCCTCGGCTTCGTTCACCTGCGCGACATCCTGCCGCTGGTCGAGCGCGAAGAATTCGCCGCCGACGATCTGCGCCAGGTAGTTACCCCGCCGTATTTCATCCCGGAGGGTACCGCGCTGAACCAGCAACTGATCAACTTCCAGCAGCAGCGCCGCCGGGTCGGGCTGGTAGTGGACGAGTACGGTGATATCGAGGGCCTGATCACCCTGGAGGATCTGCTGGAGGAGATCGTCGGCGAATTCACCACCGATTCACCCACCATGACCGACGACGTGCTGCGCCAGGACGACGGCTCGGCAATGGTCGACGGCGGCATCCACCTTCGCGAGCTTAACCGCGCCCTGGGTCTGGATCTGCCTCAGGATGGACCGAAAACCCTCAGCGGACTGATTGTCGAGCACCTGGAGAGCATCCCCGAGGCGCCGGTCAGCGTGAAGATCAACGACGTGGTCATGGATATCGCCCAGATCAAGAACCACACCATCCGTACCGTTCGGGTCGTCGCTCCGAACCTCCCGCGGCACCCGGAGGACACCTCCTGATGGCGAAGGTCCGGACCCAGTACGTCTGCCAGTCCTGCGGCGCGATCAGCCCCAAGTGGGCCGGCCAGTGCGGCGACTGCGGTGCCTGGAACACCCTGGAAGAGACCGCTCCGGCGGCCAGCGCCGGGCCGCGCGGCGGGTACGCCGGCGAGGCGGCCGGCATTACCCGGCTGGGGGAAGTCGAGCTGGCCGAGGTCCCGCGTACCGGCACCGGCCTGTCGGAGTTGGACCGCGCCCTGGGGGGCGGACTGGTCCACGGGTCGGTCGTGCTGCTGGGTGGCGACCCGGGGATCGGCAAATCCACCCTGCTGCTGCAGACCCTGGCCATGCTGCCCGTCGGCGACACGCTCTACGTGACCGGCGAGGAGTCAGCCCAGCAGATCGGCATGCGCGCCCGGCGGCTCGGGCTGGAAGTCGACGGGCTGCGCCTGCTGACCGAGACCCAGGTGGAAAACGTGATCGCCACCTGCGAGCGCGAACGCCCACGGGTACTGGTGATCGACTCCATCCAGACCCTCTACACCGCCGCGCTGCAGTCCGCGCCCGGCTCGGTCGGCCAGGTGCGCGACAGTGCCGCGGCCCTGGTGCGCCTGGCCAAGCAGCGCGGCATCACCGTGATCCTGGTCGGCCACGTGACCAAGGACGGCCAGCTCGCCGGGCCGCGCGTGCTGGAGCACATGGTTGACACCGTCCTCTATTTCGAGGGCGACCCGGACGGGCGCTACCGCATGCTGCGCGCGGTGAAGAACCGCTTCGGCGCGGTCAACGAACTGGGCGTGTTCGCCATGCTGGAGAACGGATTGAAGGCGGTCTCCAACCCCTCCGCGATCTTCCTGTCACGCCATCAGGGGCCGGTCCCCGGCAGCATCGTCATGGTTACCCGCGAGGGTACGCGCCCCCTGCTGGTCGAGGTTCAGGCGCTGGTCGCCGAGAGCCATGCCTCGCAGCCGCGACGGATCACCGTCGGGCTGGAGCAGAACCGCCTGACCATGCTGCTGGCCGTGCTGCATCGCCACGGGGGTGTGGCCCTGTTCGATCAGGACGTCTTTATCAATGTCGTCGGCGGGGTGCGCGTGACCGAGACCGCCGCCGACCTGCCGATGCTGGCCGCCGCCCTGTCCAGCTTCCGTGATCGCGCCCTACCGCAGGAGCTGCTGGCGTTCGGCGAGGTCGGCCTGGCCGGTGAGATCCGCCCGGTCCCGAACGGCGAGGAACGCCTGCGCGAGGCGGCCAAGCATGGCTACACCCGCGCCATCGCGCCGGCCGCCAACGCCCCGCGCAAACCGATCAAGGGGATGGAGGTCATCCCCGTCTCGCGCCTTGCCGAGGTTCTCGACGCGCTGTAGCGCATTGCGCTGTCCGCGCGGCCGGGCCTCGTTTGTCCGCCGACGTCTCCGGTGGCTTCGCCCCGGCCGCCTGCCACGTATTGGCTAGCCCTGGAGTTGGCCTTCGTGTTTACGGTGCCTTTGGTCCACATACTGCCAGGCGCTGACTCGCCAGCGCGCGGCGAGTCAGCGCCTGGTAGGCAGCCAGGACGAAGCCACCGTAAACACCAGAGTACGAACCAAGGCCAGCCCCCCGGCAGACGCCCGAACACCACTACCGGAAACACGAGCGCTAACTCCAGGCCTAGCCAACGCGAGGCTGACGGCCGGAGCGAGGGCAGACGAAAAAGGCGCCCGCAGGCGCCTTTTTCTGTGTGAACGCAGCGCGACCGGCTCAGTTGACGGCGTCGAGATCCGCCGCCAGCGATTCGCGCATCGCCTCCGGCACCGCATCCACGCGATGCCGGTAATTCTCGTGCTCCACGCCGGCAGCAATCGCCGCCCCGGACTTCACCGCAGACACCATCTCCGGGCTCAGTTCGAATCTCAGGAAGTGCACCGACGAGGTCTTGTCCTCGGTCTCGCGATCAAGATCCTCGTTGGCGATCGGATAGACCCGGTCGAAGCCGTCGACCTCCACATAGGTCTTGCGTTCGATCCCGATCAGTTGCGACAGGGCGACCTTGCGCTCGTCTTTGTCCGGGAACTCCACCATCATGGTGGCCTTCCAGTTGGCACCGTCCGGAATCAGCGGGTTGTAGGCGCCCAACTCGTCCTCGATGCCCCCGGCGTCGAAGATCTTTTCGACCCGGAGCATCTCCTGGACCTGGTACTGCATGGTCAGGCGATCCTCAAAATGGAGGGTCACTGCCGGACCCACCTGCAGGACGCGATTGCGCTTGTGCTGCATCACCTCGCTGCGGAACTTCAGCCTCACCTCGGAATACTGTTCGAGCGAATACAGGTCGTCACGACTCAGCTTGTTCACATTTGCCTCCACTAGCATCTCGATACCTCCGTCGCATGGGACTGGCCCGGCAGTACGGGGTCGACTCAGTGATCGTGGTGATGCCCCGTCTTTGTGTAGTCCTTGTCGGACCAGAGGTTGTCTTTCAGTTCGTGGTCGAACACTTCGTTGTGGCGCCGGATCCACTCCAGAACCATCGCCGCGTGCTCGATCTCCTCGTCACGATTGTGCGCAAGGATGGCCTTCAGCTCGGCATCCTTGCAGGCGTCAATGCGCTGTTGGTACCAGTCGAACGCTTCGAGCTCCTCCATCAGCGAGACGATCGCGCGATGCATCTCGCGCGACTCGTCGCTCAACTCCTCAACCGGTTCATGGTAGTTGTCACTCGCCATCGTTCTGCTCTCCTTCAGTGGCGGCACGACCGCCCGTTTTCAAGCCTTCTGAACTGCGGCCATCCTCGAATCAAAGCCCGTAGGCCTGGCGCAGCAGGGTCAGCGGGTGTTCGGGCGCCTTGTCCTCGCCCTTGCCCTGCAGCCCGTTCTCGATCATGTGGCCGGCCATCGGGCAGTCGCTCGAGTAGTGATCCGACTCAGCCTTCTGCACGCGGCTGACCACCGGACGGCAGATCTTGCTGGCCGTCTCGTAGAACTCGCTCTTCACGCCGTAGGTCCCGTCGTGCCCCGAACAACGCTCGATGACATCAATCTCGGTATCCGGTACCAGCTTGAGCAGGTCGCGGGTCTTGAGCCCCATGTTCTGCACCCGCAGGTGGCAGGCCGCGTGGTAGGCGATCTTGCCGAGCTTTTCAGGAAAATCGGTGTTCAGCTTGCCTTCCTTGTGCCGCTCCATCAGGTACTCGAACGGATCAAAGATCCGGTCGCGCACCGTGGTCACGTCGGTGTCGTCCGGGAACATCAGCGGCAGTTCCTGCTTGAACATCAGCACGCAGGACGGGACCGGCGCGACGATGTCGTAGCCCTGGTCGATCATGCGCTTCATCGCCGGGATGTTGGCGTCCTTGGAGGCCTCGACCGACTTTAGATCGCCGAGCTCGAGCTTCGGCATGCCGCAGCACTGTTCCTTCTCGACCAGGGTGACCTCGATGCCGTTGTGCTCGAAGACCTTGACCAGATCCTCGACCAGGTGCGGCTCGTTGTAATTGCCATAGCAGGTCGCGTAGAGGGCCACCTTGCCCTGGGTCGCGCCGGCCGGCTCGGGATGGCTGACGCCCTTCGCGGCCCCGGCGAGGCGTGACCGCCCCTTACTGGAATGGTATTCGGGGATCGGGGCATCCGGATGCACGCCCATGGTCTTGTCCAGCAACTTGCGCATTGCGCCATTCCGGTTCACGGCATTCACCGCGCCGGCCACCACCGGTATGCCAGCCAGCTTGCCGACGGTGTCGGTGCTGGACATCAGCTTGTGCGAGGTCCTGGCGCCTTCCTTCTGGTAGCGGACCGCCTTGGCCCGGAGCATCAGGTGCGGGAAGTCCACATTCCACTCGTGCGGCGGCACGTAGGGGCACTTGGTCAGGTAGCACAGATCGCAAAGGTAGCAGTGATCGACTACCTTCCAGTAGTCCTGCTTGTCGACCCCGTCGACCTCCATGGTCTCGGATTCGTCGACCAGGTCGAACAGCGTCGGGAAGGAGTTGCACAGGCTGACGCAGCGCCGGCAGCCGTGGCAGATATCGTAAACCCGCTCGAGCTCGGCAAACAGCGATTCCTCGTTGTAGAACTCGGGGTTCTTCCAGTCCAGAGGATGACGGGTCGGGGCCTCGAGGCTTCCTTCACGTTGGTGCGTCGGCGCAGACATGCATCCCTCCGGTGTCCGTATCAGTCACGATGCTTCGGGGGAAACACGGAACAGCGTGCGAAACGACTGTGCCACAGGCTGTTCCGTGCCTCCCGGGAAACGGGGCCGGTGAACCGGCCCCGCATACTTCCAGTACCGCCGGAAGGCGATCAGTCGTCGAGCTGATCCAGCGCCTTCTGGAAGCGGTTGGCGTGGGAACGCTCCGCCTTGGCCAGGGTTTCGAACCAGTCGGCAATCTCGTCAAAACCCTCGTCGCGGGCGGTCTTGGCCATGCCCGGGTACATGTCGGTGTACTCGTGGGTCTCGCCGGCAACCGCGGTCTTCAGGTTGGCGGCAGTGGAGCCGAACTCCAGCCCGGTGGCCGGATCGCCGCAGCTCTCGAGGTACTCGAGATGGCCGTGGGCATGACCGGTTTCGCCTTCCGCAGTGGAGCGGAACACAGTAGCCACATCGTTGTAGCCTTCGACGTCGGCCTTGGAGGCGAAATACAGATAGCGACGGTTCGCCATCGATTCACCGCCAAAGGCCTCCTTCAGGGCTTCTTCGGTCTTGCTGCCTTTCAGTTCCATAGCTCACTCCTTACTCTCTGGTTGGGTTCTACACAACGACTGCCAGCATGTGCAGACGGCGTTTTAGACTGGGTCTAAACCGTGTCAAAACTCTAGATTGCACCGGTCTGGTTGTCAATAATGCGGCCCGGAGAACCACCGCCAGGGCCGTTTGGCGACACGGGTGCCTTTTCACACCGGGGCGGATCGGATACTTTCTCACCTTTTGCCCCCGGTAATCCATCATGACGGACACTGAGCCCGATACCCCCGCCGAATTCGAAGCCAACCTCGAGGCCCTGGAGGCCCTGGTCGCGCGCATGGAATCCGGCGAGCTCGGCCTGGAGCAGTCGCTTGGCGAATTCCAGCAGGGAATCGAACTGGCCCGCCGGTGCCAGAAGGCCCTGGACGATGCCCAGCGCCGAATGGAGGCGTTGACGGGTGACTCCTCTCCTGATTCCGATGACCCGCCAGGAGAGCCAAACGTTCCTTCGACAGGCCCATCGGACGCGACCGATCCCGACGTGCCGTTCTAGTGACGACCGCAACGGACCAGGGCAGCCCACGGGAAGCCACCGAACTATCCCGCCTGCTGGGTGAATACCAGCAGCGTATCGAGGGCGTGCTGGAGCACGAGCTGACGACCTCCGGCGCACCGGATGCACGGCTGATCGAGGCGATGCGCTATGCCACCCTGTCGGGAGGCAAGCGCCTGCGCCCCCTGCTGGTCTACGCCACCGGGCGCACCAGCGATGCTCCCGCAGAAGTGCTGGACGCCATGGCGGCCGCAGTGGAGATGATCCACGTCTATTCGCTGATCCACGACGACCTGCCCGCGATGGACGATGACGACCTGCGTCGGGGCAGACCGACCTGCCACAAGGCCTTTGATGAGGCCACCGCGATCCTGGCCGGTGACGCCCTGCAGGCTCAGGCCTTCCTGACCCTGGCGCAGGGGATCGCGCCCTTGCCCGCAGAGGCCGGCCTCGCGGCACTGCACGAACTCGCCCTCGCAGCCGGACTGCACGGCATGGCGGGCGGTCAGGCGATCGACCTGGGGGCCTGTGGCCAACCGATCGATCTGCCTGAACTGGAACGCATGCACCGGTTGAAAACCGGGGCCCTGATCCGCGCTTCGGTGCGCCTGGCCGCGCATGCCGGGCAGGAGTCACCGGAGGTGCTCGATCGACTGACCCGCTATGCCGAATGCATCGGTCTGGCGTTCCAGATCCGCGACGACGTACTCGACGTGGAAGGCGATCCCGAGGTTTTGGGCAAGGCCTGCGGCGCCGACGCCCGCCTGGACAAAGCGACCTTCCCGTCACTGATGGGCCTCGAGGCCTCGCGCGAACGCGCCGTGGCCCTGGTGGACGAGGCCCTGGAGGCGCTCCAACCCTGTAGCGACGAGGCGGATTTGCTTCGATACCTCGCGCGCTACATCGTTGACCGCATGAATTGAACCGGGCCTTCCCGATGACCTCGACCCCGTTGCTGGACGCGATCCGCTCGCCCGACGACCTGCGCGCGCGCCGAACCCCGGAGCTGCCGGATCTGGCGGCCGAGCTGCGTGCGTTTCTGATCGAGAGCGTCTCGCGCACCGGCGGCCACCTGGCGGCAAACCTGGGCACCGTGGAACTGGCGATCGCGCTGCACTACGCCTTCGACACCCCGGAAGACCGCATCGTCTGGGACGTCGGCCACCAGGCCTATGCCCACAAGATCCTGACCGGGCGCCGGGAAGGGATGACCGGTCTGCGTCAGTACGGCGGCCTGGCGGGCTTCCCCAAGCGTTCGGAGAGCGAATACGACGCCTTCGGGGCCGGCCATTCCAGCACCTCGATCAGCGCCGCGGCCGGCATGGCCCTGGCCGCCAGACACGCCGGGCTGGACCGCCGCCACGTGGCGGTAATCGGCGACGGGGCAATGACCGCGGGCATGGCCTTCGAGGCGCTGAACCATATCGGCGATCTCGACTGTAACCTGCTGGTGATCCTGAACGACAACGACATGTCGATCTCGCCCAATGTCGGCGCGCTCAACCAGTACTTCACCCGGCTGCTGTCCGGCCCTCTGTACAGCTCGGTACGCGAGGGGTCCAAGCGCATGCTGGAGTTCGTGCCGCCGATGAAGGCCTTTGCCCAGCGTGCCGAGGAACACATGAAGGGCATGTTCGTGCCCGGCACCCTGTTCGAGGAACTGGGCTTTCGCTACTTCGGGCCGGTGGACGGCCACGACGTAAACGGGCTGGTCTCGATCCTGAAGAACCTGCGCGGCACCCAGGGGCCGCAGCTGCTGCACGTGGTCACGCGCAAGGGCCAGGGCTACGCGCCGGCGGAGGAAGACCCCTGCCGCTACCACGGCGTGTCCAAGTTCGAGCCGGCGAACGGCCTGACGCGATCGGCCCCGAAGGCGCCGACCTACACCGACATCTTCAGCCAGTGGCTGTGCGACCAAGCCGCGGCCGACGAGCGTCTGCTGGGCATCACCCCCGCGATGCGCGAGGGATCGGGCCTGGTCGCGTTCTCCGAGCAGTTCCCCGAGCGCTATTTCGACGTCGGCATCGCCGAGCAGCACGCAGTCACCCTGGCCGCGGGCATGGCCTGTGAGGGCCAGAAGCCGGTGGTGGCGATCTACTCGACCTTTTTGCAACGAGCGATGGACCAGGTGATCCACGACGTCGCGCTGCAGAATCTGCCCGTGCTGTTCGCGGTGGACCGCGCCGGGATCGTGGGTGCCGACGGCCCGACCCATGCCGGCACCTTCGATACCGCGCTGCTGCGCACGGTCCCGAACATGCTGCTGATGGCACCGGCCAGCGAGCGCGAGTGCCGCCAGATGCTGTCCACCGGCTACGCCCACGACAGGCCGGCGGCGGTGCGCTATCCGCGCGGGACCGGCCCCGGCGCGCTGCCGGAGGGAGGCCCCGCAGACCTGGAGACCCTGCCAATTGGCCGCGCCGAGGTCGTTCGCGAGGGCCGGGGCCTGGCGATCCTCAGCTTTGGCGCACTGCTGGAGACCGCCTTGGAGGCCGGCCAGGCGTTGGACGCCACCGTGGTCAACATGCGCTTCATAAAGCCACTGGACACCGAACTGCTGGCGCAACTGGCCGCCCGCCACCAAGGCTTCGTGACCCTGGAGGACCACGCCCGCGCCGGTGGCGCCGGCAGCGCCGTGCTGGAATGGCTCTCCGCCGAGGGCCTGACCCTTCCCTGCCAGGTGCTGGGTATCCCGGACGTCTTCACCGAGCATGGCTCTCGCGAGCAGATCCTGGCCGACTGCGGCCTCGATACCGCCGGGGTGCTGGCCGCGATTCGCCACGCCTTCGGGCAGGAGAATTGCGCGGATGACGGCGGCCGGCTAGGCTTCGCGGGCTGAATCTCTCCGTGACCGCGATGGTCGCTAGCCGGAATCGTCCCATGAGTGCCCGTTATACCCTCCGCGTCCTGACCGACTTTGCCTCCGCACATACCCTGCGCGACTACCCGGGGCAGTGCGCGAACATGCACGGGCACAACTGGAAGGTGGAGGCCGAGGTCCAGACCGAAACGCTGGACGACACCGGCATGGCGGTGGACTTCAAGGTGATCAAGGCCGCCGCCCGCGAGATCGCCGGGCAGCTGGACCACCGCTACCTGAACGACGTCCCGCCATTCGACTCGGTCAACCCCACCGCAGAGAACATCGCCCAGTGGTTCTTCCGCGAGATGGCGGGGCGCCTGAACCGCCCGGGCCTGCGCATGCACGCGCTGACCCTGTGGGAGACCGACCGCGCCTGCGTGCGCTACAGCGAGGACGACTGACGCCCCCACACCTCGCCACCGGCATTGCGAGGCCCCCGCAGGGGCCGTGGCAACCCCCCGAAGCTGGCGCTGAGCCAGATGCGGACTCAAATGGTCCCGGACGGAGATCACCACGTCGCTTCACTCCTCGCGATGACGATGTGCGCGATAACCCAAGTCCGGCCCCTGCGGGGCCTTCGCAATGACGGTGGCCATTGCCCGCTGCGCTATCAGACCTGCGCGGGCCTTCCCCACCGCCTACAGCTGATTCGAGGCGTAGTCCGCCAGCCGCGAGCGCTCGCCGCGGGTCAGGGTGATGTGCCCGCTGTGGGTCCAGTTGCGAAAGCGATCCACCACGTAGGTCAGCCCGCTTGAGGTCTCGGTCAGGTAGGGAGTGTCGATCTGCGCGATGTTCCCCAGCGCCACCACCTTGGTGCCCGGCCCGGCACGGGTGATCAGGGTCTTCATCTGTTTGGAGGTCAGGTTTTGCGCCTCGTCGAGGATAATGTAGCGGTTCAGGAAGGTGCGTCCGCGCATGAAATTCAGCGAGCGGATTTTGATGCGGCTCGTGATCACGTCATTGGTGGCCGCACGCCCCCAGTCACCTGCACCCTCGGACTTGGTCAGGACCTCGAGGTTGTCCATCAACGCGCCCATCCACGGGGTCATCTTCTCCTCTTCGGTCCCGGGCAGGAAGCCGATGTCCTCGCCCACCGGGACCGTAACCCGGGTCATGATGATCTCCTTGTAGGTGCTGTCCTCGAGTGTCTGCGCGAGCCCCGCAGCCAGCGTCAGCAGCGTCTTGCCGGTCCCCGCGGCGCCTACCAGCGACACAAAATCCACCTCCGGATCCATCAGCAGGTTCAGGGCGAAGTTCTGTTCACGGTTGCGCGCATTGATTCCCCACACGCTGTGCCGCGGAGTCATGTAGTCATCCACCAGTTCGATCACCGCGGACTCCGCCGGCTGGTCGATCTCCAGCACGATGGCACTGAGCGGATTCTCGCCATCGCGATACACGAACTGGTTCGGCTGCCAGTCGACCACCAGGGGCCCGTATACCCGGTAATAGGTGCGCCCGGCTTCCTGCCACGACTCCATCCCGGCACCGTGGGTCTCCCAGAAATCGACCGGCAGTTCGCCCATCCCGGAATAGAGCAGATTGACATCATCGAGGACCTGATCGTTGTAGTAGTCCTCGGCGTGCAGGCCGATCACCGCGGCCTTGATGCGCAGGTTGATGTCCTTGGAGACCAACGTCACCGGCGTATCCGGCTGCTGCTCCATCAGCGCACGGGCCGTGGCCAGGATGTCGTTGTCCGGCGTGGAACCCGGCAGCGAATCCGGCAGACCCGCGGCCAGATGGCGGGTCTGGAAGAACAACCGGCCGCTGCCGGACAGATCGGAATCCCGCAGCGAGGCGGCCCGCAACGGCAGACCGGACTCGATCTGCGCATGGCTCGCGCCACTCATCAACTCGTCGACAAAGCGCGAGACCTGGCGCACATTGCGCGCCACCTCCGAAACCCCTTTCTTGCCCCGGTCCAGTTCTTCCAGCACGACCATCGGCAGAAAGATGTCATGCTCCTTGAACCGGAACAGGGCCGTCGGGTCGTGCATCAACACATTGGTGTCGAGCACGAACAACCGGCGGGTCTCGCTAACGGACTCGGTCATGGGCCCTCCCGGCCGGGCAAGTGGATGCTGTGCAAGCGAACGCGTTCAGCGGTCGGCCAGCTCGCGCACCGCAGCGAGGACCTCGTCCACATGCCCCGGCACCTTGACCTTGCGCCATTCCCGGCGCAGCACACCGTCGGCGTCGATCAGGAATGTGGAGCGTTCGATCCCACGCACCTGTTTGCCATACATATTCTTCATTTTGATGACATCGAAGGCCTGGCAAAGGGCCTCGTCGGCATCGCTGAGCAGATCGAACGGCAGGCCCTGCTTCTCGCGAAAGCCCTCGTGGCTCTTCACGCTGTCGCGCGAAACGCCGAGGATGACCGTCCCGGCCTTGTCGAAGGCCGCCTTGCTGGCGGCGAAGTCGCGGCTCTCGTTGGTGCATCCCGGGGTGTTGTCCTTGGGGTAGAAGTACAGCACCACGATACGCCCGCGGAAATCTCCCGGGCCAAGGGTCTGGTCACCGGTGGCCGGAACGCGCAGGTCTTCCGGTACGGTCTGGTCGATCGCAATGGTCATTCGGGTTTCTCCATCGGCAGGTGAACCGGACAGCCAGAAGGCGCTCAGCCCTTGATCGGGTCAAGCACGCCGTCCAGGTTCAGTTCGTCACAAAAGTCCATGAACTCGCCACGCAGACTGGCCAGGTGCTGACTGGCCGGGATCTCGACCACCATGTTGGCGGCGAACATCCGCGCACCGGTTTGCTGAGAGGTGTAGACGCGGGTCTGCACGTCTCTCAGGTTGACCCCGCGACTGGTAAAGAAATCCGCCAGCGCATTGAGCAGCCCCGGCGCATCCAGCGCGATCGCGTCCACCGCATAGGCCATTGCGGGCTGGCTGGATTCCGTCAGCGGCCCGCGACGGGCAACCACGACCAACCCGACCTCGTCTTCCATGCGCTCGAGGCGGGTTTCGAGGGTGGCCAGGGTCTTCCAGTTCCCGCTGGCACTCAGGGCCATGCAGCAGTAGCCTTCAAGCACCGCAATTCGGCTGGCCTCGAGATTGCACCCGGTATCCGCGACCAGGCGAGTCACCCCGGCCACCAGCCCCGGCTGGTCCGGCCCGATCAGGTTCAGGATCAGGTGCGTATGGGATCCGGCACCGACGACCTCAGCCATAATGCCCCCCCGCGGCAGCGGCTCGCAGCCGCGGTCCGGAGCGGTACCCGTCGGCGCGCGCGGCCGGCGTGCCCGAGGGGTATTTCCTGGCAGGAGCGGCGCGCATGATGGCTGGCAACATACCACCTCGGGCGCCGCGGGCCAACGGCCCGGCGCTAGGCCGGTCGCGGCGCCGCACAAGACTTCTTGAATGCCCGGACACCGGGCCGTTAGACTGCACCATTCCCTGCACTGGAGGAGGCGATGTTTCAAGGCAGCATGGTCGCACTGGCGACTCCGATGCACGCGGACGGCAGCATCGACTGGCCGGCACTGGACCGCCTCCTCGAATTCCATATCGAGGCCGGGACAGATGCGATCGTGGCGATCGGGACCACCGGCGAGTCGGCCACGCTGGACTTCGACGAGCACTGCAATGCCATCGCCCACGTGGTCAAGACCGTGGATGGCCGGTTACCGGTGATTGCCGGCACCGGGGCCAATTCCACCCGCGAGGCGATCGCGCTGACACACTGCGCCAAGCAGGCCGGCGCGGATGCCTGTCTGCTCGTTGCCCCCTACTACAACAAGCCCACTCAGGAAGGCCTCTATCTGCACCACAAGGCGATCGCCGATGCGGTCGACATCCCGCAGATCCTGTATAACGTCCCGGGACGCACGGCGGTCGACCTGCTGCCGGAAACCGCCGAGCGCCTGGCAGAGATCCCGCAGATTGTCGGCATCAAGGAGGCCTCCGCGAGCAACGAGCGCACTGCTGAACTCGTTCAGCGCGTGGGGGGGCGCCTCGATCTGTACAGTGGCGATGACGGCAACGGACTGGCCTTTCTGCTGGCTGGCGGCCAGGGCATCATTTCGGTCACGGCGAACGTGGTCCCGCGCCTGATGGCTGAGATGTGCCGCGCGGTGCGCGAGGGGCGCCCCGACGAGGCCCGCGAGATCAATCGCAAACTGGACGGACTTCATTCTGCACTGTTTCTGGAAGCCAACCCGATCCCGGTAAAATGGGCCCTGTACCGCATGGGCATGATCGAGGAAGGCATCCGCCTCCCGCTGACGCCCCTGTCCGAACCCTTCCATGCACCGGTCCTGGACGCGATGCGCCAGGCCGGTATCGAGGTTTGAATCCTGTCATGAAACTTCCCCGCAAATCCTGCCGTCCCGTCACGCGCACCGCGATCCTGGTTGCCACCGGCCTGGCCGTTGGCGGCTGCTCGGGCTGGGGCGGCGGCGATCGGCAGCCCGGACCGGAATACGAGACTGTCCGGCACACCGACACCCTCGAGGTCCCGCCGGACATGATCCGTCCGGATACCGAACGCGCCTACCGCATCCCGGACGACCCCGGAGAACGTGTCAGTGCACGGGAACTGCAGGCCGAAGAACAATCCTCCGCCCGCGCGCCGCTTGGCGGCCGCGCGACCGAGCAGGCCGAGGTCCTGCCGGAATCGGCGCAGGTGGGCCTGGAGCGGGATGGCAACACGCGCTGGCTGCGCATCGATACACCGCCCGGAGAACTTTGGGACCGCCTGCGCGCCTTCTGGGATGCGCAGAACCTCCCGCTAGCACGCAGCGAGCCCAGGATCGGCATCATGGAAACCGAATGGGCCGAGGATCAAGCCGGCATTCCGATTCGCGGTACGCAGGGCTTCCTCGCCGGGATTCTCAGCAACGTCTACGATGCCACGACCCGCGACATGTACCGTCTCCGTCTGGAGCGCACCGACGATGGCGGCTCGCTGGTCTACATTACCCATCGCGGCGCCACCGAGGAGCCCGAAGGCGACATGTGGCGGTGGGCCACACGCCCCTCGGACCCCGAACTGGAAGCCGAGATGCTCAACCGCCTCCGGGTTTACCTCACCACCGGCGAGGTCGACGATTCAGGACTACGAGCACCGGAGACCATTACTGAGCGACCCCGGGATATCCAGCTCGGCGAACATGACGGACGTCCCGTGCTTCTCTTGTCTGGCGAGTTCAACGCCACCTGGCGGCGCCTCGGCCAAACCCTGGATCACGCCGGCCTGCTGGTTGACGAGCACGATCGCGGGAACGGTACGTATCACGTGACCTATCGGCCCGAAGTCGGCCACGATCGCGAATCCGGCGGTGGCTTCTTCGCCCGCCTGTTCGGGCGTGGCGACGACCTGCGGGCCAACGAACGGTTCCAGATACATCTTGCCGACACCGGTGATCACCAACTTCGCATCCAGGCCTACGACATCGACGGCAACGAGTTGCGCGAAGGCGACGCACGCTTCGTGCTGGAACTGCTCGAACAACAACTGCGCCGCTAGCACCCAGGATCCCGGTCCACCGACCCTCGCCTGATGATCCGTTTCTGTTCACTCGGAAGTGGCAGCGGGGGTAACGCCCTGCTGGTCGAGTCGGGCCGGACCCGTGTGCTAGTCGACTGCGGCTTCTCCATGCAGGAAACCGAACGCCGACTCGCACGTGCCGGGGTACTTCCCGCGGACCTCGATGCGCTGCTGATCACCCACGAACACGCAGACCACATCGGCGCAGCTGGACCATTCTCGCGGCGCTACCGCCTGCCGGTCCATCTCAGCCACGGCACGCGCACGAACGCGCGCGACCCGAACTTTGCCGCACTGGTCGAACTGCAGCCGGACCAGCCGATCACCATCGGCGACCTCGAGATCACACCCTTCACCGTCCCCCATGACGCCCGTGAACCCACGCAGTTCGTATTCGGCGACGGTGCCACTCGCCTCGTCCTGATGACCGATGCGGGCCACGTCACGCCGCACATGATCCGCCAGGCGGACGCAGCCAATGCCCTCCTCCTGGAATGCAATCACGACCCACAGATGCTCCGTACCGGCCGCTATCCCGAGCCCCTAAAGCAGCGCGTCGGTGGCGGCTACGGCCACCTGCCCAACCACCAGGCCACCACGCTCCTGCAGCAGGCCGACTGCTCGCGGCTATCTCATCTCATCGGAATGCATCTGTCGTCGGACAACAACCACCCGGACCTTGCACGCGCAGCTCTCGCCGCCGGTGTTGGCGCAACGGCCAACGATCCGGAAATTGCCACCCAGGACCACGGCTTCGGCTGGCGCGAAATCCGTTAGGGATAATGTCACCACACACGGTCCGCGCGGCATTTCCAAACGCCCAGTCTCAACTGGTTTCGACATCTCGCCGGACACGTCCCCGATCTGCAACAGGCCTCGCCTTTAACCCCCGCCGACGCTGCCACGATCTCCGAAGAGCTCATTTCCGCGACTGCAACAGGAAGTAGACACCCCCGGCAACGAACGCGGCGCCGATCATCAGCGCGGGCACCCCGCCCCATCCCTGTCCTTCGCGTGGTGCGATCGGGCTGAAGAACAACTCGCCCCCCACCAGCGCATACGAACCAATACCGATGAGAACCAGTCCCACGATAACGAGGCCGCCGTCAGTCTTCTTTCGCCGCATCAAACATCCCTCCGCACTCCATGCCGCTTCGTTGGATCGAGTAGGACGGGGTGTTACCACGCCCATCCTCTCACACCACCGGGCATACGGTTCCGTTCAGTGGGCGGTAAACCCCACCTACTATGGCCTCGGCTGACTTCTGCACACCCATCGCGCCACCTCGCAGGAGCGCCAGCCTGTGGAAGGCGTGCAGGCCTCCCAGGGTAATGCGCGCGACATTCACACTTATGCCCGCCGCATCTACGCCGACAGCTCCCGTGCAAGTACCGGGCTTCGAAGATAATGGCCTTCTCACCCACTGCCTTCGCCTCGTATGCGATTCCTGTTCGTCGGGCCAGTGCTTTGCCTTCGGCTTCCTTCAGATTCCATCTCACGATGGACACCCTTGCCGTTCGGCTAACCGTTCCCTTTGCCGGGCCGGTAGAGGACTTGCACCTCCAAGTCATCC
>JBNJFQ010000031.1:0-30522 GCA_051747025.1 Pseudomonadota bacterium | reverse complement strand
CTCCGAGCATTCATCCATGCAAATTCTGGCGCTTCGCGCCATGCGCCGCTTCACCGCCCCCTAAGCCGCTGCGCGGCTATAGGCGGAGCACTGCGGCGCAGTTTGGTAGACCGCGATCGGATTCATCAGCGTTTCGCCGCTGTATCAAGCGGGACGTTATTCGTGATCGCGTGGTGGCAGTCGCGGGTCCTCGATCTCGGTTCCGTCGAGCATCCGGGTATCCAGCAGGAAGCCGACGGCGGCGTCGCTGACCCCGTTGATCACGAACTGCACGGCCAGGACCGCGAGGATCAGGCCGAATACCTTGGTCAGGATGTCCTTGCCGGTATCCCCCAGGAATTTGACCAGATAGCGCGAATGGATCATCGCGTAGTAGCACGCCACCATGCAGGCCAGCACCGCCAGGAATACCAGGACCAGGTGGTAGATCGTGGGGGCCTCGCTGGTCAGGATCATTACCGTGGCGATCGCCCCCGGCCCGCTCATGAACGGGATTGCCAGCGGGATGACCGAGATGTCCTCGGTCACCTGCCCCTTGTCGGCCTTTACCTCCTCGGCGGTCTCGCGCTCGCTGGCTGCCCTCTGACGGATCATGCCGATCGCGATGCCGAACAGGATGATGCCGCCCGCGATACGAAACGCCGCCAGGGTGATCCCGAACAGCTGGAAGATCACCCCGCCCAGCAGGGCGAAGGCGAACAGCAGCGAGGTCGCGACCTTGACCGAGCGCAGCGCGGTCATCCGGCGCTTCTCCTCGGAGGCGCGCGGCAGCATTGCGGTGAAGATGAACGCGGTGGTCAGCGGGTTCACGATCACGAACACCGCGAGGAAGGTAACGATCAGGTATTCGAGCAATACGAGCATGCCTGAATCTTAGGCCGGAACCCGCGAGCTTGCGAGAGGCAGCCTTGTCCAGGCCGGGTCGGCTCAGGCAGCGGTGGCTCGTCAAGCACGCCGACTGGCGAAGCCGACGCGAGGCTCTGCCGGCGTTCCATGGCTTCCCGGCCGTGCACCAGGAGCCTGTCGGACTGGGGACTGATCTGCTGCGCGTGGACAGGAGAGTGGGCCCTTTTTCCGCGCTCTCTCTCGTTACATGGTTCCCACTATGCGCATCGAAGGACCGAAAAAATCGCCTCACTCTCCTGCCTCACGCTCGCGATGATCGCCCAAATCCGACAGGCTCCTAGCCATCGACCCGGACGACCAACCCGATCGAATCGACGTTCGCCACCGTGCGCCTGCGCACCGCCAGGGCCCGCGATTGCGTGACCCGCTGCACTGCCTGAGCCTGACGTTCAAGCTCGGCCAGAGCGCCCGGAAGCGCTGGCGTCGACTCCAGGGTTACGAGTGGCTCGACAAGCCCGAGCGCGGGGTTCCGCTCATCGTTGGTGCCGGGGAAAACGAGTCATCCAGCACCGACCGGAGCGGCGCCCGGGTCTCATCGCTTCGGTGCGAGAGCAGACGTAGTGGCTGAAAGGCCCCTCGTGTCCCCCTCAGGATGGGTCCGCTGGGTGGTCCTCATGATGCAGGCGGACCCGGGCGCGTCCCTCCTTCTTGGCCTGGTACATCGCCTCATCGGCCCGCCCCTCCAGTTGCGCGATGCCTTCCTCCGCGCTCCCGCTGGCGACGCCGATACTGACCGTAACCGGGCCGACCTGCGGGAAGGGGGTCTCGGCAATGGACCCAAGCAGTCGCTCGGCGATCCGCCTGGCATCCGAGGTGGACGTGTTGCGCAGCAGAAGCATGAATTCCTCGCCTCCCCAGCGGCCCAGATGGTCGTTCTCGCGAAGCTTCCTGTTGACCCGCCGGGCAAGTTCGCAAAGTACCTGATCGCCGGCTTGATGGCCGTGTCGATCATTGATCGCCTTGAAGTGGTCGATGTCGAACATCAGCAGGGCGTAAGGCGTGCCGTGGCGGCGGCAGTCGGCGCGGGCCTCCTCGATGAAGTCGTACAGGCCGAGCCGGTTCCAGACCCCGGTCAGCGGGTCCCGCAGCGCCTGGTGCCGGAGCTCGTCCTCCATTCGTTTCTGTTCGCTGATCTCGTGGAAGATGGCGACGTAGTTTGCGATGTCGCCTTCGGTGTTGCGGATCGCAAAGATGCTTTCCCACTGGGGCACGATGCGACCGTCCCGATACCGGTTCCAGATCTCCCCCTTCCAGTAGCCGTCCCGGTTCAGGGTGTCCCACAGGGTGGCGTAGAAGGCCTCGTCGTGTTCGCCCGAACGCAATAGCCGAGGGGTCCTGCCGATGACCTCCGCGGCCGGGTAGCCGGTTATGGCGGTGAAGGACGGATTGACCTCGAGGATGGACTGGTCCGGATCGGTGATCAGGATTCCCTCGGCCGACTGGTCGATGACCATGGCCGCGCGCCGGAGTTTCTGTTCCAGGTCGCGGCGATCACTGATTTCCAGGCTGTATTCCATCATGTACCGGAGCTCGCCGGCCTCGTCGAACATCGGTTCGCCGTGGACCTCCACCGGGAAGGGCTGCCTGTCGGCGTCAAAGTGGACGTGCTCGGTCATGGCGGGTCTGCCGGTTTCCAGCACGCTCTGCAGCGGGCAGGGGTGCCGACCGTCGCAGGGCGTGTCCCGGGCGTGGGTCAGGGCGTAGCAGGTCGTGGTCCCCGGTTGCACGTCGCCGTGGACGCGCGTCGCCGCGTTGGCGTAGACGATGGCGTAGTCGCGCACATCGATGACGTAGAGGGGATGATGGAAGGCGTCCAGCATCCGCGCCAGGAAGGCGCCATTGAGGGTGGCGTTCAGTGCCATGCCGACCGGAAGAGGGTGGCCATGCGGATTTCCTGGTTGCTCATGGTTGGCGATGGCTACGCCTGACCAGCGTATTCCCTTGTTGATCCAAAGGCGCGGATCTCGGAGCGGCGACCCGGCAGGCGGTCACCGTCGGAGAACAGGCTTCCCCGAAGTGTAAACCACATCGATGGCGTTGACAGGTGTCGGTACCGGCGCCGGGGCGGCTCATGGGGATCGCCACGTTGCTGCGCTTCTCGCGATGACGGTGCCCCCTTGCGTCATTGCGAAGAGCAAAGCAACGAAGCAATCTCCATGGATGGCGCGGGCGCTGGACCGTGGCGTGCGTGGGCAGGGACGGGGCCCGGTCGTTATACTCTGCGCGCATGAAGAAACGACTGCATCCGGAATCCTTCCCGACCCTCGAGCACTTCGTCGGCAACACGCCGCTGGTGCGCCTGCAGCGTATGGCGGCCGACCTGCC
Source organism: Pseudomonadota bacterium (assembly GCA_051747025.1). Classification (GTDB taxonomy): domain Bacteria; phylum Pseudomonadota; class Gammaproteobacteria; order Ectothiorhodospirales; family Ectothiorhodospiraceae; genus Thioalkalivibrio. The sequence continues at coordinate 27,291 of JBNJFQ010000031.1, read as the reverse complement.
GTCCACCGTGCTGGTCAAGCTCGAAGGCAACAACCCCGCCGGTTCGGTCAAGGACCGGCCCGCGCTGAACATGATCCAGGCGGCCGAGCGCCGCGGCGACATCCAGCCCGGCGACACCCTGATCGAAGCGACCAGCGGCAACACCGGCATTGCGCTGGCGATGGTCGCGGCGATGAAGGGCTATCGCATGATTCTGGTGATGCCGGACAACATGTCGGCCGAGCGCCGCGCCTCGATGAAGGCCTTCGGTGCCGAGCTGGTGCTGGTCTCGCGCGAGGAGAGCATGGAGGGCGCGCGCGACCTGGCCGACCGCATGGAGGCCGAGGGCAAGGGCCGGGTGCTGAACCAGTTCGGCAACCCGGACAATCCGGATGCGCACTACATCGGCACCGGGCCGGAAATCTGGCGCGATACCGAGGGTACGGTGACCCATTTCGTCTCCGCGATGGGGACCACCGGCACCATCATGGGTGTGTCGCGCTACCTCAAGGAACGCGACGCGGAGGTGCAGATCGTGGGCGTGCAGCCGGCCGAGGGGGCGTCCATCCCCGGAATCCGGCGCTGGCCGGAGGCCTATCTTCCTTCCATCTTCGAGGCCTCGCGGGTGGATCAGACCGTGGATGTGACCCAGGAGGAGGCCGAGGAGACCATGCATCGATTGGCCACCGAGGAGGGCATCTTCGCCGGGGTCTCTTCCGGTGGTTCGGTAGCCGCGGCGTTGAAACTGGCGGCGCAGACCGAGGGTGGCACCTTCGTCGCGATCATCTGTGACCGCGGTGACCGCTACATCTCCACCGGCGTGTTCCCCGCATGAGTGCCCCGGTCCTGATTTTCGACCTCGAGACCGTCCCGGATATCGAGGGCGCCCGCCGCCTGCACGACTTCGATGGCCTTGCCGATCACGAAGTCGCCGAGGCGCTGTTCGCGCTGCGCCGTGCCCAGACCGGCTCCGAGTTTCTCAAGCATCCGCTGCATCGCATTGTATCCATTGGCGTGCTCTACCAGGGCGGCGATGCGCTGAAGCTCTCCGCCTTCGGCCGCGAGGGCGAGGACGGTCAGGCGCCTTCGGAGGCGGAGCTTCTGCGCCAGTTCTTCGACGTGATCGACAAGCGCACTCCGACGCTTGTCAGTTGGAACGGCGGCGGCTTCGACCTGCCGGTGCTGCACTACCGCGCGCTGGTCAACGGCGTGCAGGCCCCGCGCTACTGGGAGCAGGGCGATGACGACCGCGAGTTTCGTTACAACAACTACCTGTCGCGCTTCCACTGGCGCCACGTGGATCTGATGGACGTGCTGGCGGGCTTCCAGGGCCGCGCGGTGACCAGCCTCGACATGATGGCCAGCCTGCTCGGCTTTCCCGGCAAGCTGGGCATGGATGGCTCGAAGGTCTGGCCAGCCTGGCGCGACGGGCGCCAGGCCGAGATCCACGACTACGTCGAGCACGACGTGCTGAATACCTATCTGGTCTGGCTGCGTTTCGAGTACATGCGTGGCAACCTGACCGACGTCGCCCTGGCCAGCCGGCAACAGCAACTGGCCGAGTACCTGGAGGCCAGCGGCGCGGCGCACCACCGGGAATTCCTCGACGCCTGGCAGCCGGCCGGCCGCACGGACTGATGGCACGCATCGACAAGACCCCGTTCGAGGCGTGCATCGAGGAGGTCACCCTGGACGGCCAGGGCGTGATCCGGCGCGAGGGCAAGGCCTGCTTCATCCATGGCGCGCTGAAGGGCGAGCGGGTGATGGCGGTGCAGACCGGGCGCAAGCGCCGTTTTGATACGGCCGAGGTGGACGAGGTGCTGGAGCCGACCGCGGGTCGGGTCGAGCCGCCCTGCGAGTTCTTCGGCCTGTGCGGCGGCTGCAAGCTGCAGCACGCCTCGATCGAGACCCAGCGCGAAATCAAGGAACAGGCCCTGTTCGATGCACTCGAACGCATCGGCCACGTGACGCCGGAGGCGCGCTTCGAGCCGCTGACCGCCGACACCCTGGGTTATCGCCGCACCGCACGGTTGGGCGCGAAGTACGTGCCGAAGAAGGGCGGGGTGCTGGTCGGCTTTCGCGAGCGCGGCAGCCCGTATCTCGCCGAGATGACCCACTGCGAGGTGCTGCACCCGGCGGTTGGCCAGCGGATCCGGGCGCTGCGCGAACTGATGGACGGGCTCGAGGCGCGCGATCGCCTGCCGCAGATCGAGGTCGCGGTGGATGACGACGAACGCGTGGCGCTGGTCTTCCGCAACCTCGATCCGTTGTCGCAGGCGGATACCCAGCGCCTGTCCGATTGGGCCGAGGCCGAGGGCATCCAGGTGTATCTGCAGCCGGGTGGTCCGGCGTCGGTGGAGCCGCTGGCCGGGCCGATCGAACCACTGGTCTACCGGCACCCGGAGTATGGTGTGTCGGTGCCCTTCATGCCGACCGATTTCATCCAGGTGCATGCTGATATCAACCGGAAAATGGTGCCGCAGGCGCTGGCGGCCCTGGACCTGCAGCCGGCGCAGCGCGTGCTGGATCTGTTCTGCGGGCTGGGCAACTTCACCCTGCCGCTGGCACGGACCGTGACCGAGGGCGAGGTGGTCGGTGTCGAGGTGGACGACGCGATGCTGGAGCGGGCGCGTGCGAATGCGCGCGACCAGGGGATCGCCAATACCCGCTACGAGCGCGCCGACCTGGACGACGTGGAGGCGTTGAAGAACGCCGCATGGCTGGGCGAGCACTTCGACCGGGTGCTGCTGGACCCGCCGCGCACCGGCGCGGCCGCGGTGATCGAGGCCCTGGCACCGCAGCGCATCGAGCGCATGGTCTATGTGTCCTGCAACCCGGCCACGCTCGCCCGTGACGCGGAGCGCCTGGTGCATCATCATGGCTATCGTCTGGAGCGGGCGGGGATCATGGACATGTTCCCGCATACTGCGCATGTGGAATCCATGGCGGTGTTCCGGCGCGACTGAGACGAGGGGGAAGATCGCATGCTGGAAATCGTGAAGGCCGGCGGCTGGCTGATGCTGCCGATCCTGCTGTGTTCGGTATTGGCCGTGGCTATCGTGCTCGAGCGGCTGTGGACGCTGCGGCGCGCGCGCGTGGTGCCGGCGCGTTTGCTGACCTCGGTGTGGGAACAGATGCGCACCCAGGGGCTGACGCGCGAGGATCTGCAGCGGCTGCGCGCCGGTTCGCCGCTGGGGGCGATCCTGGCCGCGGGTCTGGCGACCCATGACCGTGCCCGCCAGATTACGCAGGAGAGTATCGAAGAGGCCGGGCGGCTGGTCGCGCATGAACTCGAGCGTTACATGAATACCCTGGGAACGATCTCGATGATCACCCCGCTGCTGGGCCTGCTGGGTACCGTGGTGGGGATGATCGAAGTGTTCACGGTGATTACCGAGATCGGTGTCGGCAGCCCGCGGGATCTGGCCGGCGGCATCTCTCAGGCCCTGATTACCACGGCGACCGGTATCGGGGTGGCCATTCCGGCCCTGATCTTCCATCGCTACTTCCGTGGCCGGATCGACGAGCTGGTACTGGAGATGGAGCAGGAGGCGACCAAGCTGGTCGAGGTGATTCACGGCGAGCGCGATGCCAAACCGGTCAGCGAGGGGGCCACGGCGTGAATTTTCGGCGGCCGCGTCAGGACGAGCCCAGTGTCAGCCTGACACCGCTGATCGATGTGGTGTTTCTGCTGCTGATCTTCTTTATGGTTTCGACCACGTTTGACCGGCAGGCGGATATCGAACTGACCCTGCCGTCCGCGGACCGCGAGGCCGAGGCGGTGGAGCGTGCCTGGGTGGACATCATCGTCGATGCACACGGCAACTATTTCGTTGACGGGCGCGAGCTGGTGAACCGCCGCGCCGAGACCCTGGAGCGCGTGCTGGAGGAGACCCTCGAACAACGCGCAGGCGATCCGGTGCTGATCCGGGCGGACGCCAATGCCAGCCACCAGTCGGTGGTGCGCGCGCTGGATGTGGTCGGGCGGCTGGGTATCACCTCGGTCTCGATTGCCACGCTGGGCGAGGCCGCCGATGAAGACTGATGTCCAGGGCACGCAGTACTCCGATTCCGGGTGGGCGGTCTATCGCCGCCTGCTGAGCTATGCCTTTGTGTACTGGCCGCTACTGGTGATCGCGACCGTGGCCATGGTCGGCATGGCTGCGACCGAGGCCGGGTTCGCCGCGCTGATGAAGCCGCTGATGGACGAGTCCTTTGCCGAGGGCGATCCGCACCCGCTGGTACCGTGGATCCCGGTAGCACTGATCGGGCTGTTCCTGGTGCGTGGGGTGGCCGAGTTCGGTTCGACATACTCCATGCGCTACGTCGGGCGCCAGGTGGTCAAGCGCCTGCGCGAGGAGCTGTTCGAGCGTCTGCTGCACATGCCGGTGCAGCGTTTCCAGGAACAGGGCAGCGGCGAACTCATCTCGCGGGTGACCTACAATGTGGAGCAGGTCGCCAAGGCAGCGACCGACGGTTTCAGCACCCTGGTGCGCGATACCCTGACCGTGATCGCCCTGCTGGCCTGGATGTTCTGGCTGACCCCGAGCCTGACGCTGACCATCCTCGTCATTACCCCGATACTGGCGTTGCTGGTACGGGTGGTAACCCGGCACTTCCGGCGTATCTCGCACCGGTTGCAGCACAATATGGGCGATGTCACCCACGTGACCCAGGAGGTGATCGAGGGCCACCGGGTGGTGCGTATCTTCGGCGGCGAGGCCTACGAACGCGGGCGCTTCGAGTCCATCAACGAGCGCAACCGGCGTCTGCACATGCGCATGGAGGGCATCAAGGCGTCATATACCCCGACAATTCAGTTCCTGGTGGCGGCGGTGCTGGCATTCGTGATCTGGATGGCCACCTCGGATTTCGGGGGCGACACCGTCACCGCGGGTACCTTCGTCTCGTTCCTGACCGCGATGCTGCTGCTGCTGAGTCCCATCCGGCGCCTGTCGATGGTGAATGCGACCCTGCAGCGCGGGATTGCCGCCGGGCAGAATATCTTTGCGGTGCTGGACGAGTCGTCGGAGCGCGATACCGGGCATGTGCCGCTGGAGCGTGCCGAGGGACACCTAGTGTTCAAGGATGTGGCATTTCGCTACCACCCGGAGGGTGGGGATGTGCTGAAGGCCATCTCCTTCGAGGTCGAGCCCGGCGAGAATCTCGCGCTGGTCGGCCGCTCGGGCAGTGGCAAGACCACGCTGGTCAATCTGCTGCCGCGGTTCTATCACCCGACCGAGGGACGCATCCTGCTGGATGGCCACGACCTCGAGACCATTCGCCTGCGCGATCTGCGCCGGCAGATCGCCTACGTGGGGCAGAACGTCACCCTGTTCGCGGACACGGTCGCCGCCAACATCGCCTACGGTCGTCCGGAGGCGACCGACGAAGCGATTCGCGAGGCGGCGCGTGCCGCGCATGCGCTGGAGTTCATCGAGCGGCTCCCGCAGGGCATGCAGACCCTGGTGGGCGAGAACGGCACTCGCCTGTCCGGTGGTCAGCGCCAGCGTCTGGCGATCGCCCGCGCGTTGCTGCGCGATGCCCCGATCCTGATCCTTGACGAGGCCACCTCCGCACTCGACAACGAATCCGAGCGCCAGGTGCAGGCCGCACTGGATGCCCTGGTACGCACGCGTACCACCCTGGTGATCGCGCATCGTCTGTCCACGGTAGAGGGGGCCGATCGCATCCTGGTGATGGACCAGGGGCGTATCGTGGAGCAGGGTCGGCATGCCGAGCTGCTTGCACAGGGTGGTGTCTATACCCACCTCCATCGCCTGCAGTTCCGCGAGGAGCCGGGCGATGCCGAATGACGCCGGGGGCTACGGCGCGCGCTTCGGATCGGTATGGCGGGCAGTGCTCCGCGATTATCGGCGCGGCGACGGGGCCCGTGCACGGGCCCGGCTCGGTTTTCTGACCCCGCCGGCGGATCGGGGTCGCCTGATCTGGATCCGCGCGGGCAGGGCCCCGGAGGACCTGCGTCTGGGCATCGAGCTGCTGGGGGCGGTACGCGACAAGCGCCAGGATGTCCGCATCGTGCTGACCTTCGAACAGGACTACCCGAAGCTGTTCGAACGCCACATGCAGCCTTTTCGCAAGGTCGGGGTCGGTTATGGCCCCTGTGACCGTCCGCGCGTGATGCGGCGGGTGCTGCGGCGTTTTGATCCGCACGGGATCATCCAGGCCGGTGGTGTGGTACCGCGCAATCTGGCCCGCGCCACCACGGCACCGCTGTTTGCGGTGAATGCAGCCCCGCCGGAGGCGGGATTGCCGGCCACGCCGCTGGCGGGCGTGTGGCCGCTGGACCCGGATGCGGCCCGCCGGTGGTCGGCGGCGCCGGGCGGCGAGATGCTGGAACCCGCGGATCCGCAGGCCCGGTTTGTCGAGGCCCAGGCCGATGTGGTGTTGCGGACACTGGTCGGGGGGCAGGTCGAGCGCCTGTGGTGGTGGCATGGTACGTCCGCCCAGTGGCGTGCCTGGCGGGTAGCCTGGCAGGCCACTGGCTGGGCGCACAGCGATATCCTGCTGGTCAGCCTGGCGGACCAGAGCGAGGGCGCGAGTCCGATTCCCGAAGGCTGTGATCGTGCGGTATCGGCCTGGGACCGTAACGCATTGCCGGCCGGGACTGTGCTGCATCTGGACGATTCGCGCTGGTTTGCGGCAGCGGCCAGTGCCGCCCACGCGGTGCATCTGGCCGCCCCGCAGCGCCAGGCTCTGTGGCAGGGCCTGGCAGGGGGCGCGGCGGTGAGCCTGGGTGTGGCCCCCGCCTTTGACCTGCCGTGTCCGGTCTATCCGGAACCAGGTGTGGTACTGGATGCCTGGCGGGCACTGCGCGACGATGTCGCGCAACGCCGCCGTCAGGGGGACGCCGCGCGGCGGCGGTTCTGGGACGAGCGACGCCGGGTGGATGCCAATTTCGACGCCGTGCTGCGTCAGGTTTGGGACTGGTAACCATGGGCACCCTGCGGGCCTGGCTGAGCGCCCAGCTGTGGAAGCAGTGGAGTTACCGCGGGCCGCTGGCGGCAGCGATGTTCCCGCTGTCTCTGCTTTATGCCGGGCTGGTGGAGTGGAACCGGGGACGTCAGGAGCAGGCCCGGCGCGGTGTGGTCATTCCCGTCAAGGCGGTGATCGTGGTCGGCAATCTGACCGTGGGCGGCAGCGGCAAGACACCGATGACCGTGTGGCTTGCACGTCGCCTGGCCGCTGCCGGCTATCGGCCCGGGGTGGTGAGCCGCGGCTACGGCGGACGCGGCGATGTGGCGGGGATCGAGGTGACGCCCGACTCGGATCCGGTCGTGGTCGGGGATGAACCACTGCTGATCGCACAGCGTACCGGGGTCCCGGTGCAGGTGGATCGCGATCGGGTACGCGGGGCCCGGGCGCTCGGCGACCGCGGTGTGGACGTGGTGATTGCGGATGACGGCATGCAGCATCATCGCCTGCCACGCGATATCACGATCCTGATGGTGGATGGTCGCCGGCGCTTCGGTAACGGCCTGTGCCTGCCCGCGGGGCCGCTGCGCGAGCCCCGCAGTGCGCGCGAACGCGCCGATTTCGTGGTGGTGACCGGTGGCGAAGCGGGTCCCGGCGAGATCCCGATGGAGTTGGTCCCTGCGAGTCGTCTGCAGCGCGTCGATGGCCGGGGCGAGGCGCGGCGGCCACGGCGTTTCGCGCGACGCGACGCGCATGCGATCGCCGGGATTGCCGATCCCGAACGCTTCTTCCTTGCGCTGGAACAGGCGAAGATCGATATCATTCGCCATCCGTTTCCCGATCATCACCGTTTTCTGCCCCATCAGATTCGCTTCGATGACGACCTGCCGGTTCTGATGACCGAGAAGGATGCCGTAAAATGCCGGTCGTTCGCGCAGGAGAACCACTGGTACTGGCCCGTTGCGGCACGGGTATCGGGGCCGTTCGAGGCGGCACTGCTGGAGCGTCTGGAGACCGTGAGCGCTCTCAAGCAGGCCTTGATCTGAAGCGGTTGCAGGGTTGTTGCCGCTGCGGCGAGCCTGTGGCACACAGGGTGCAGACCGGGTTTGCACCGCCACCGAACCGAACGGCCTGGGGCCGCTCGGAATTTCCGAATAAATTCGTTTGGGGTAATGCATGGACAAGCGTCTGCTCGATATTCTGGTCTGCCCGGTCACCAAGGGTCCGCTCAAGTACGATCGCGAGAATCAGGAGCTGATTTCGGTCTCCGCCGGTCTCGCCTACCCGATCCACGATGACATTCCGGTGATGCTCGAGGACGAGGCGCGGGTCCTCTCCGAGGACGAGAAGGAACGCTGGCGCGAGGCCTGAGCGTCCGCATGACGGGCTTCGTCGTGGTGATCCCGGCCCGCATGGCCTCCAGCCGGCTGCCGGAAAAGCCGCTGGCCGCGGTGGCCGGGCGGCCGCTGATCGCGCACGTGATCAGTCGTGCGCAGGAGAGCGCCGCCAACCGTGTGATCGTCGCCGCAGATGACGAACGCATCCTGGACGTAGCGCGCCAGTGCGGGGCCGAGGCCTTCCTCACCGACCCTGCGCTGCCCTCGGGCACCGACCGCATCGCCGCCGTGGCCGCGGCCGAGGGCTGGGGCGACGAGTCCATCGTGGTCAACCTGCAGGGCGACGAGCCGCTGACCCCCGGGCCGCTGCTGAACGACCTGGCAGCGCTGCTGGAGCAGACCCCGCAGGCAGATATGGCCACCCTGGGCGTGCCGGTCCGTTGCGTGGAGGATCTAACCGACCCCAACCAGGTCAAGCTGGTGACCGACCGCAATGGGCGGGCCCTGTACTTCTCCCGTGCCCCCATCCCCTGGGACCGCGAGGCCCATCGGGCCGGACAGGCGCCGGCGCTGGAGCAGGCTACCCGTCACCTTGGACTGTATGCCTACCGCGCCGGTTTCCTGCGGCGCATGAGTGCCGAGCCGGCGTCGGCGCTGGAGCGGCTGGAGCACCTGGAACAACTGCGCGCCCTGGATATGGGTGCCTGGATCCAGGTTGGCCGCCGCGCCGAGGCGCACCCGCCCGGCGTTGACACGCCCGAGGACCTGGACCGCGTGGACGTGTTTCTCTCTGGTACCGCCCGCGCGTAACGCGCAAACCGACTCCCGCCGGTCTTGCCCTTGCCTTCGTTGAGACAAAGGGGCCGTTGCGGCGCTTCCGTTCCGATCAGCGTCGGGGTTGGGGGTCGCGCCCAGTCGTCTATTGGTTGTCGGGGTGGGTCGGGTCGAGGGCGGCCAGCAAGGCCTCGTGCTCCAGGCGCGCATCCTCGATCTCGTCGAGCACGCCATCCACATCGGGGGTCTCTTCGCTGTGCACAAAGTGCCCGGTCAGGGGTGTTTCCGGAGCCAGGTCACCGTTGGCGAACAGGTCCCACATCTCGTGGGCGTACTGCGTTTCCAGCAGCGTGGGGTCCACGCGGCCGAAGGTTGTGCGCATGTTGTTCACGTCCCGCTGCAGCATGCGGAATGCGCTGTTGTTGTCGGCGGCGTTGACGGCCTGGGGAAGGTCGATGATGACGGGCCCGTGCGCGTCCACCAGCACGTTGTACTCGGACAGGTCCCCATGGATCAGGCCGGCGCACAGCATGCGCTGGATCTGGCGGATCATGAATGCGAACCACGCGCGAGCCGTCTCGAGGTCCAGCTCGACTTCGTGCAGCTGGGGTGCGGTGTTGCCTTCGGCGTCCAGCACCAGTTCCATCAACAGGACGCGGTCGAATACGCCGTAGGGGACTGGCACTCGAACGCCCGCGTCGGCAAGGCGGTAGAGCGCCTCGACTTCTGCGTTCTTCCACTGCGTCTCCTCGACCTCGCGGCCGTGACGCCCACGTCGGGCCATGGCCCGCCCGTCGCGGCTGCCGCGGACCTTCCGACCTTCCTGATACTCGGCCAGTTTGTGGAAGCCGCGATGCTTGGCTTCCTTGTACGCCTTGGCACAGCGTGTCGCACCCCCGCTGCGGACGAGGTAGATGTTGGCCTCCTTGCCGCTTTGCAGCTGCCCGAGGACGGTATCGATGACACCGTCTTCGACCAGCGGCTGGAGGATCTTGGGGATTTTCATAAGCGCGTACGGGGTTGGCGAAACGCAAGACGCCGGCCTGGGGAGAACCCCGGAGGCCGGCGTCGTGCGTTCCAAAACGGCTGGGTCAGGGCAGAAAGACCTTGGGCTTGCGCTTCTCCGCCTTGGCGGCGCGTTTCTCCATCAGTGTCTTTTCGGCCTTCTTCTTGCTGTCGCGCTTACGATCCATGGTCTTCATGGGATGGGTCCTCTGGGGCGCCGGACGGGTCATCCGGCTGATTGCGTGCCCGTTTCTGCTGGCGTTTTTCTTCCTGCTTGGCGGCCTTCTTCAGCTCGCGCTGGCGCTTTTCGTATTGGTAGTTCGGTTTGGCCATAGGGCAGCAGGGTCTCCATCGGGGTGTCGCCAGCGAGGCGGGTTCACGAAGCGTAGTGTCTCCACAATAGCACCGAAACATTGTCGTGGGGGCGAGCGCACGAAGCAGGGCAAGGGGCGCCGAGCCCGTGCCGTTCAGGCGGGCGGGTGCAAGCCGGCTTGCAGGGCGCGGGCCAGGGCCTGGCCTTCGCTGAGGGCTCGCTCCGGTGTGGAGTGCTGCGGTTTGAGGGTCGCGATCACGTGGTGTTCGAGCTCGGTCTCGGTCAGGACCGGGCCCGGGTCGATATAGCCGTTGTTGGTGAGCCATTCGGACAGCCGTTCGCGGGCACTGCTCTGGAAGCGCTTGACGGTACCGTTCTCCAGTTCGCGCAGGAGCTGTTCGCCGTCGCCATTCAGCTGGGTCGCCAGGTCGGAGACGGCGTCGATGAAGGTCGCACTGACGGCCTCGGAGGCCTCCAGGGCCGCGCGGTCTACCGGGCGGCCGCGACCCTGGCGCCAAGCGTGAGTCCAGGCGCGGGCGGCCTCACTACGGGCCTGCAGCATCTTGCATTCCGCGTGGTCCAGCAGGGAGTCGGCGGGGCCTTGTAGCAGGGATTCCAGCGCGCCCAGGCGATTTACCCCCAGCTCCAGCAGGCGCTGCAACAGTTCCAGACGGTCCCGCAGCAGGTGAAACAGATGGATACCGGCCGGATCCTGCCAGGGGTCGATCAGGGGAATGCCCCCAATCCGCTGCGCGTAGTCCTCGGGTGCGTCGCTCCCGGGGGCGGGTACCGCTTCGGGTTCCGGAAGGCTCAGCTGCTCGTGGCTACCGAGCGCTTGCTGTCCCCAGCGGCGTGCGGCCAGGTCGATGATCTCGACGCTGGACTCCTGTGCCTGCCAGTAACGCGCGTCTTCGGGCTGGGCGGTCAGGTAGAAGACCTGGCGGCCGGCCTCGTGGGCCAGTGCCTGCAGGCTTTCGGCCACTGCCCGGAAGCGGTCCGGGTCCGCCGTGCCCAGCGCCTCGTCGAGGATGAGCGGGAGCGCGCTGCGCCCGCGTTCGGCCTCCAGCGCAAAGGCGATGCGTACGGCGAGCAGAAGCTGCATCCGCGTCCCGCTGGAGAGTTCGGTGAGCGAGCGGTTGGCCCCGCTGGCGGTCTCGCGGGCGCTGAACCGGGCCGAGGCATGGGGCGAGAACTGAAGTTCGTAGTGATGCCGTGTGAAGCGCCGGAACCATTCGCGGGCCTGGCGCAGGGCCGCAGGCTGCACCGCCTGTTCGTGTTCCATCTCGACCTGGTCCAGCAGGAAGTTTCCGGCCGTGGCAAACAGGGCCTGGTCGAGTTGCTGGGTCAGGGCGTCGCGGGCGAGTTCGCGGCGGGCGCGGGCGGTTTCCAGCTGGCGTTCATGGCCGGCGCGGTCGATCGCCGCTTCGATGCGGGCGATCTCCTCGCTCAGCCGGTCGCGTTCCGCCGCCTGGTCGCGCAGGGTCTGAAGTTGCGATTCCAGGGGTTCCGCGGCATCGGCCTCGACCGCCTCGAGCAGGTCCGGGCGGTCTTCGAGGTGGCGGCGGCGTTCGCGCTCGCGTTCGCGCACATTACCCAGTTGCTCGCTCAGTTCCTGCCAGTCGGGCCACAGGCGCAGCCTCTCGCGCAGGGTCGTTTCATCGTCATTCTCCAGCCCGGCCGCTGCGTACAGGGCGGCGATCTGCTCCCGCGCGCGATCCGCGTCGGCTTGCAGGCGTTCGAGTTCGCGCTGGGCGGCCTTCTCCTCCCGCTGCGCGGTGTCCCGCGTCAGCAGCCGGGCGGCGAGACGGTCCAGGCGCTGGGCCAGGGCATCCGCCGAAGGGTCGGGATCCGGAGGGGCCACGGCATACTGGGTGAGAAAGGCCATGACGGGTGCCCGGGTCGCCTCCAGATCGGCTGTCAGGCGTTCCTGCTCCGCCCGGGCCGCGTTCACGGCCTGGCGGGAACGGTCATGGTTCGCGGTCAGGTGGATCCAGCGCTGCAGTGAGGCATCGATGCAGGCGGGGTCGAAGCCGACCTGCTCGGCAATACCCTTCAGGCGCCCCTCTTCCCGGTCGCGGGCGGCGCGCCGCTCTTGCAGTTCCCGTTCGAGTCGAGCGCGGCGCTCCGCCGTTCGCCGCGCGGCCTCCGCGGTTTCCAGGTCGCGATCCAGATGGGCCAGGCGCTTGCGGACCGCGTCGGTCTCCCAGTCCGCGGGCAGCGCCAGACCGGTATCGCGGAAGCGTGTCTTTGCAGTCTCGCGGGGTTTGTTGTCGGTCGCCGGGCGAGCGGCGATGTAGGCGCCCCAGGCGACCGGGAGCGCGAGGACGGCGAAGGCGGGGTGTATCAGCACCGCCGCGGCGCCAATGGCGCCGCCCGCCGCGAGCAGAGCGATCCCGGCGGCGACCCGGCGCAGGCCGGTCCAGGGGGTGGGGCGCGGGGACCCCAGCCAGTGCAGCAGCTCGTCGCGGCCGCGGCGCAGTGTGTCGGGGGTGGGCAGGGTGTCCTCAGTCGGAGGCAGGGAGGCGAGTTCGTCTTCTCGTTGTGCGATGCCGGCCTGCAGCCCACGCAGGGTCTCCAGGGACTGTTCCACCGAGTGGAGCGTGGCGGGGTCCAGGTCCGGAATCGCCTCTGGCGTGCCCCCCAGTTCGTCGGTTGCCTGGCGCAGTGTCGCCTGGGCCGCGTGCAGCTCCCTTGTCGTCTGCTCCAGCCCCCTCTCCAGCTCCAGCAGCCTGCGAACCACGGGGCGTTGATCGTCCACGCGATCCGCATCCAGCTCGGGATCCGCCAGTCCGGCTGCCTCGCGGCGCTGGCGGGCGTCCTCCAGGCGTTCACGGGCCTGTTGTTGTTCGTGTTCCAGGCGCCGCAACTCGTCCTGGAGTGGGGCGAGGCGTTGCAGCTCGTCGCCGCGGAGCCGGTCCAGACCGGCAGGCAAGGACGCCATCCGGGTCTCCAGATCCCGGTGTTCGCGTCGGGCCCCCAGCAGGTCCAGGGCGCGTGCGTACTGATCCGCCTCGTGGGCGGCGCGCTGGGCCTGCTGGCGTTGCGCCTTCAGGTCGGTCAGGCGCTGTTCGTCGTGTTGCAGGCCGCGTTGCTGCTGGCGGCGTTCGCGCAGTTCCTGTTCCGCGACCGTCAGCGCCTGAGACTCGCTACGGGCGTGGGTCGTCTTCAGGGCCAACGCGGGATCGTCGCGCAGGGCGGGCAGGTCGTAGCCACCGGCCAGTTCGCGGGCCAGGCGCAGGCCGATCTCCTGCTCGGTGCCGTGGTCGGCGTTCAGCAGATCCTCGATGCGCAGGGTGTAGCAGTCGATGAAGCGATGGTCCGGCAGCGGTGGCGCCTCGACGCGTTCGCCATTGCGGGACCAGGACAGATCGGTCCCCAGCCGATGGGCCTGTAACGGGCCCTGGGCATCGACGAAGGTCGCCTCGATGTGGACTCCGGTCTGGCGCAGTTCCTGGGTATACAGGGCGGCTCGCAAGGCGCGCACCAGGCTCGATTTTCCGGACGCGTTGGGCCCGATGGCCACGTTCACGCCCGGCCTCAGGGCGTCCAGGCGGAACCCAGGATGGATGCCCGGCAGACGGACGATTTCCAGTGAGTCCAGTCTCATGCGGCCCTCACGCTTCGCTCTCGCGCTGGAGCAGCAGCCGGTCAAGGGCGTGCAGGGCGGCCGCTTCCAGGTGGCGGGCGATCGCCTCGTCATCCGGGACGTCGGGGGCGAGGGCGCGATAGCGCGGGTCATGAATCACCTGGACGAGCGGATCGCGGGCCTTCTCCAGGAGTTCGCGGCGGGCCGCGTTGTCCGGACCTTGCAGCAACTGGAGCTTGCGGGCCAGCAATGCGGCGGGATCGCTGCCCGCGGCGAGTTCCGCCAGGTCCAGGGCGGGCAGGGCCTCCAGGCGCCAGTCGTGGACGAAATACAGACGGCCGCCGAGGTCCTGCGGTGTGGCGCGCGGGTCGTCGGCGTACAGGCTGCGCTCCAGCGCGTGGCGCTGATCGCTGCGTCCGGTCAAGCGCAGGCGGCAGCCGACGGCCGCAGGCCTGTGGCTCCAGGTCTCCAGTTCGGCATGGAGGGCTCCCAGTGCCTCGGTCACGCGGCGGTGGATATCGGCCGCTTGCTGCAGGCCATCCACGGCGATCTCGAGGGTATGCCAGTACAGCGGTGCCAACGGAATCTGCTCGATCGCGAGGTCGCCGCCCGGGGTGATCTCGAGACACCAGGGGCCATGGCGGCCGGGCTCGCCCGGATCCATCCCGCTCAGGGAGCCCAGATAGCCCATCGGTCGGGGCGCGGCGAGCGGATCGGGGCGGTGGATGTGGCCCAGCAGCCAGGCCTCGACCGGGGCGGCCTCGAGGTCGCTGCTGCGCACCGGGGCGTGCGGGCTCCGGGACTGGTCACGATCGCAGTGCAGCAGCCCGACGGTGGGGCAGTCTGCGGGGGCGGGAAAATCGCCATCCAGCGGACTGGTGGTTACGCGCGATTCGGGGAACGACCAGCCCGCAATCCGCAGGCGCTGATCATCATGGCTGCGCAGCTCGCGGGTTTCCCACTGCCCGCCGGCCCCCAGCAGCTCGAAGGCCGGCAGGGATTCGGCCAGCCGTGGCAGGACCTGGACGTCATGGTTGCCGGCGACGCCGAGTACCCGGATGCCCGCCTCGGTCAGGCGCTCGACACCCGCCCTCAGGTCGCGGTAGGCCTCGTAGAAGTCGTCCTCCTGTTCGACCACGTCGCCGGCCAGTAGCACCGCGTCGATGCCCTGTTCCACGGCGTAGTCGACACTCCGGCGCCACGCAGCGGCCGGGCCGAGGTTTGCGATGCCGAGCGCCTCGTCCACTGCGGGCGGGATGCGCGACGGCTGTCGGCCCAGATGGATGTCGCCCACGCACAGTAGCTTCATGGACGGGGGGAGGCGGTCGGGATCATGGGCGCAGTTTGGAAGAATCGCGGACCAAAGCCAATCCCGGAGCGCGGACATGCGTCGCGGTCGATGGCCTCCTGCAGGGGGACGGCGCAGGGTCAGGTGTCGATGCCGAGGTGGCGGGGCAGCTTGCCGAGGCGACCGAGGGTCAGGCAGGGGCGCGGCGGTCCGTGTTCCCAGGGCAGCGAATCCGGGTTGAACCAGGCGGCGCGAAAGCCGGCCTGCAACGCGCCCAGGACGTCCGCGGTGCTGTCGTCGCCGACGTGCAGGATGGCGTCGTGCCTTACCCCGGCATGCTCGCGGGCCCGCTCGAAGATACGCGGGTGGGGCTTGGCCGCACCCGCCTCGCCGGCGGCGATGGCGAAGTCGAAGTGTCGCCCGAGGGGTGTGCGGAAGACATCGGCGTTGCCGTTGCTGATTGCCCCCAGTCGGAAGTGGCTGGCCAGGGTCACCAGCACGCTTTCGGCCTCGGGATAGGGTGTGACCTCGTTGCGCGCCTCCCAGAACACCTGGAAACCTTCCCCCGAGAGATGATCCGGGCAGCAGCCACAGGTCTCTGCCAGTTCGCGCAGCCAGCGCTTGCGCAGGCGGGTCAGGTCGTGGCGTTCGTGATCGGGGGCGGCGCGCATGAAGGTCGTGCGCGCCCGGATCAGGGCATCGGGGTCGAAGCGTTCGCAGACCGCGGGGGCCTCCTGGCGCAGCCAGGCATAGAAGCGTGCCTCGGCGTGCTGGATGACCGGCATCACCGGCCACAGGGTGTCGTCGAGATCGAACGTCAGGCAGCGGATGCGGGTCGGGTCAAGCGGGTGGTTCTCGGGACGGACGGGCATGGGTGCAGCTTAGCCCGTTCGGCAGGGTCGCGCCTGTTTCCCCCGGGCGGGTGTCTGAATGGGATCAGGAAGCCGTGCCCGGGGGCTCTGCGAAGCGCTCGCGGATATCGAGGATGGCCGGGAGTTGTTCGAGAAAGATATCGACCAGGGCGGGATCGAAGTGGACATCGCGATTGGCCCGGATCAGCTCCAGCGCCTCGTCGACCGTCCAGGCTTTCTTGTACGGGCGCTCCGAGGTCAGGGCGTCGAACACGTCGGCCAGCGCCGCGATCCGGCCGGCGTGCGGGATCGCGTCGCCGGCCAGGCCATTGGGATAGCCACTCCCGTCCCACTTCTCATGATGGGTCAGGGCGATCTCGTGGGCCATTCGCAACAGATCGGAGTCATCGCCTTCCAGCAGGCGGGCACCAATCTCCGCGTGGGTCTGCATCACCGCCCATTCCTCGGGGTCCAGATGACCGGGCTTGAGCAGGATGGCGTCCGGGATGCCGATCTTGCCGAGATCGTGCATCGGACTGGCCAGCAGGATCTGTTCGCAGGCAACCTCGTCCCAGCCGCTGGCACGGGCCAGTACCTCGCAGATGTGGCTCATGCGCAGGATATGGTTGCCGGTCTCCTCGTCGCGGTATTCGGAGGCACGTCCCAGACGCCGCACGATCTGCTTGCGGGTGTTCTCCAGCTCCTGGGTGCGCGCATGCACCATTTCTTCCAGCATGGATTTCTGGTCGTGCAGCAGGCGGTGGGCGCGCTGGGCATCCAGCAGGTTGCGCACCCGCATCAGCAGTTCGTTGCGGTCGAAGGGCTTGGTCACATAGTCGCGCGCGCCGGCCTCCAGCGCCCGGAGCAGGTCCTCCCTGCCGTGCTGGGCGGTCAGGACCAGGACGGGTGGCGACAGCGGATCTTCCAGCGCCTGCAACTGGGCAAGGACCTGGAAGCCGTCGAGGTGCGGCATGTTCAGGTCGAGGAGGATCACGTCCGGGCGCCCGGAGCGGTAGTGCTCCAAGACCTCCCGGGGGTCACGGACCAACTCGACCCGGGTATAGCCTTCCCCGCGCAGCATGTAGTCCAGCAACTTCAGGTTCGACGGTTCGTCGTCGACCACCAGGATCTGCTCCTGACGAACGGGGCGCTCGTATTCGTTCATGGCGTCGGTTCCGAATCGGACAAATGGCGTTCCAGTAACTCCAGAAATATGCCGATCTGAATGGGTTTTGTCACGTAGTCGGCGAAACCCGCCGAGCGCCCCATCTCGAGATCCCGTGGCATCGCGTTGGCGCTGACGGCGATCACCGTGATGTCGCGGGTGCCGGGGTCGGCGCGCAGCTCGCGCAGGGCCTGGATGCCGTCCATGCCAGGCAGGTGGAGATCCATCAGGATCAGATCGGGCCGCTGCGTCCGGGCGATCTGCAGGCCGGTCTCGCCGTCGGTTGCCTGCAGCAGGTGAAAGCCCGGGCGTGCCTCAAGGATACGCTCAACCAGACGCAGGTTCGCCGGATTGTCTTCCACGTACAGCACGGTTCTTTGCGCAGCAGGAAGGCCGGAATCCGGTGCCGGATCGGCGCGATCGGGCCCCGGCGTTTGCGCCACGGTGTCGGCCAGAGGCAGCTCGAACCAGAAGCTTGAACCCTCCCCAGGAGTGCTTTCCACGCCAATCCGTCCGCCCATCGCTTCGACCAGGCGCCGGGTCAGGGCCAGGCCGATACCGGTGCCCTCGCTGTTGTCTGCGCTGGCGTCCAGGCGCTCGAACGGCTGGAATACCCGCACTGTGTCCTCGGGGGCAATCCCCGGGCCGGTGTCGTGCACCCGGACCGACAGTACGCGCTCGCGGTCCGGCGCGCAGTCGATGCGTATCGTGCCGCCGGCGTGGTTGTACTTGGCAGCATTGGTCAGCAGGTTGGTGAGGATCTGGCGCAGACGAAGCGGGTCGGCCTGGAGGGCACCGGCCCCGGTCAGGTCCACCTGCGTATTCAGGTTGCGCTCGCTCAGGATGGTTTGCAGTTGTACCAGGCAGGTGTGCACCATCGGTTCGAGTTCCACCGGCTCCAGCCGCACCTCTAGCCGCCCGCTCTCGATGCGCGCGAGATCCAGTACCTCGTTGACCAGTTCGAGCAGGTGCTCGCCCGCGGAATGGATCTCCCGGATCTCGTCACGCTGGGTGGGCGAGGGCGGTTCCCGCGCGTCCTGCTCGAGCAGCTGGCTGAAGCCCAGGATTGCGTTCAGGGGTGTACGCAGCTCGTGGCTCATCCGCGACAGGAATTCCGATTTGGCCGCACTGGCCTGTTCCGCCTGATCGCGCGAGCGGACCAGCGCGGTCTCCAGTTCCTTGCGCCAGGTGATGTCGCGGGTGAAGGCGTAGAACATCGGCTGGTGGTCGAAGTCGACCCGGGTGACGCTGACCTCGACGTCGATCACGCGGCCGTCGCGCCGCCGGTGGCGGCTGTCGAAGCGGTCGTGACCGCGGGCGGCCACGCGTTCTATATGGGCAGCGATTTCGTCCGGGGTCTCGCTGGCCTCGATGTCGACCAGGCTCATCTCCAGCAGCTCTGTCGCGTGGTAGCCCAGCATGCGGCAGAACGCGGGATTCACGTCATGCATCGCGCCGTCGGCATCGACCGCAAAGAAACCTTCCGGCGTGCTTTGCAGGATCGCCTGGTTGCGCCGGTTTTCGTGTTCCAGCTCGCGGGTGCGCGCCGCGACCTCGGCCTCCAGCGACTGGTTGAGGCGCTGCAGTTCCTGCTCGTTGCGCTGCAGCGTCTCGCGGGCGGCCACGCGCTCGCGGATATCGCGGACGATGGCCACGAATCGCGCGGGCTCACCGTCGGGTGCGATGCGCTGCAGAAAGACCTCCACCGGGATGGTGTCACCGTCGCTGCGCTGGTGCACAGTCTCGAGGGTCAGCGAGGTCTGCTGCCCCTGCTGCAGGGGCTCGATCAACTCACGGAAGCGCGCCTCCGGGTAGTCCGGTTTCAGGTCGTAGACGTGCATGCCGCGCAGTTGGTCGGCATCCAGGCCGACATGGTCGCAGGCGCCCTGGTTGGCGTAGAAGATGCGCAGGTCATCGGCATCGAACATGAACACGCAGTCCAGGGTCAGGTCCAGCGTGGTCTTGAAGCGCTCCAGGCGCGCGTCGCGTTCGCGCAGTGCGGTCTCCATCTGCTGGCGTTCGGTAACGTTCAGCAGGGTCAGCACCAGTCCGGTGACCCGGCCGTCCGGATCGAGGGTCGGGATCAGGCTTCAGTCCCACCAGGAGATTCCGCGTTCCGGGCTGAGGGCGGATTCGAATGGCCGTGCCATGGCATGGTAGGGGCGACCGGTGTGCGCGACCTCGCGAAAGATCGCCTCGTTTTCGGCATCCGGGTAGAGATCGAAATGGTTGCGTCCGATGAAATCCTCCGGCTGGCGGCCGTCCGCCTGCGCGTAGGCGCGGTTGACCATCAGGAAGTTCATCTCCGGGTCGAGGTAGGCCACCAGCAGGTGGGTAAACTCGAATATCGCACCCAGCAGCTGGTTGGCCCGGGACAGTTCCAGCGTGTGGGCCTTCTGTACGCTCACGTCGGTGAAGATGCAGGCGATCGCAACGGCCGCACCGTGGTCGTCGCGCAGGGTGAAAATGTTGCGCAGCGTCTGGCGCGGCTGGCCGCCGGCACCGGTCACCACGAATTCCCCGTCCCAGGTGCCCTCCGCGAGCACCTGTGGCAGGACCGTGTCGCGCAGGCGCTCGGCCTCGTGCGCCGGCAGGAAATCGTCCAGGGTCCAGGCGTCCAGCAGGGTGTCGGGGGTGATCCCGATCAGTGCACGCAGTGCGTCGTTGGCGTACAGCAGACGCCGGTCGGACGGCAATGCGACGCCCACCGGATGGGTAGTGCGGGCGGCCAGCTGACGGAACCAGCCGGGGTCGAAGTGGGGCGGATTCATGCGCATCTCCCTCCCGACGGTGCGGCAACAACGCCCCGAGCACAGGCAGCACTTATGCAGGAGGCTGCCGCGCGGCGGGCCCGAATGCAAACAAGGGCGGCCGCGCGGCGGGTCATTACCCGGGTTCCGTGCTGTGGCGGCGGGCCGGTTCCGGGGCGTCCCGGTCAGAACCCGGTACGCGCGGGAGATCGATCCAGAACCGGCTGCCCTGGCCCGGTTCGCTGTCGACCTCGATCCGGCCGTCCATCATCTCGATCAGGCGGCGGGAGATGGTCAGTCCGATGCCGGTGCCTTCGGCGCCGGAATGTTCTGCGCCCAGGCGCTCGAATGGCTGGAACAGTTGTTCGATGCGCTCGGAGCCGATCCCCGGGCCGGTGTCGCTGACGCTGATCCGCACCTTGGAGTCGACCATCTCGGCACGCAATCGCACCTCGCCCCCGCTGTGGTTGTACTTGACTGCGTTGGAGACGAGGTTGAGCAGCACCTGTTTCAGGCGCAGGCGGTCGGCATGCACCTCCAGATCCTCCGGGACGTGGTTGTACAGTGTGATCTCGCGCTGCCGGGCCTGGGAGGCGACCAGGCCCAGGCACTCCGTGGCCACCGCGGCGATCGCAACCGGGCCGATGTCGAGTTCGATGCGCCCGGATTCCACCCGCGCGAGGTCCAGGACCTCGTTGATCAGGTCCAGCAAGTGCTGTCCGGCGCGCAGGATCTCGCCGACATGCTCGCGCTGTTCCGGGCCCAGGCTGTCGTCGTAGTCCAGCAACTGGCCGAAGCCGAGGATGGCGTTCATCGGGGTGCGCAGTTCATGGCTCATGCTCGACAGGAACACGGATTTGGCCCGGCTGGCCCGGCTGGCTGCGTCGCGTGCCCGGATCAGCGCCTGTTCCGCCTCGACCTGCTCGGTGACGTCCTGCAAGGTGCCGACCAGAGCGCAGATCCGCCCCTCGGAGTCCTGGATGCCACGTGCCCGGGTATGGACGTGACGTACGCTTCCGTCCGGTTGCACCAGGCGGTGGGTGATGTCCTGTTCACCCGTTTGCTTGAGTTCTTCCTGGCTGCACAGTACCCGGGAAAGGTCTTCGGGATGGATGGCCTTGTAGGCGAGTTCCGCCGAGGGCTGGATTGCCCCCGGGGCGTAGCCGAAAATCCGGTACGTCTGATCGGACCAGGTCATGACCTTGTTGCGGAAGCTCAGCGACCAGTTTCCGACCCCGGCCAGGGACTGGGCCTCGCGCAGTTCGCGCTCACGTTCGGCCAGCGCCAGTTCGGTGCGTTTGCGCTCGTCGATGTCCAGTATCACGCCGAGCATCTGCAGCGCGCGGGCCTGTTCGTCGCGCACCACCGCGCCGCGTTCCTGCACCCAGCGCACCTGGCCGTCCGGCCAGACCACGCGGTGCTCGATCGAGTAGGGGGCATCTTGCTCGATACTTGCGTCGACCGCCTCCACGAGGGCGGAGCGGTCGGACGGATGGACACGTTTCAGGAATTCGTCGAAGGCGACAGCGTGCTGCCCCTCGGGCAGACCGAACAGCGGTGCGACTTGTTCGGTCCACAGGATTTCGCCGCTGTCGATGTCCCATTCCCAGGAACCGATGTTGGCGTAAAGCTGGCTGCGTCGCAGGCGCTGTTCGCTCAATTCCAGCGCATGCGTGGTCCGGATGCGTTCGGTGACGTCGTCGATAATACCGATGTAATGCGTCAGCCGGCCCTCCTTGCTGTGCACGGGCGACAGGCGCAGTTCGTTCCAGAACAGCTCGCCGTCCTTGCGGTAGTTGCGTACCAGTACATGCGCGGAACGTTCCTCGCGGATCGCCCGACTAACCTCGCGCAGCCCGGGCTGGTCGAGGTCGTCGCGCTGCAGGAAACGGCAGTTGTGTCCGGTGGAGTCCTCGATCGGGTAGCCGGTGATGCGCTCGAAGCTCTGGTTGGCATGGATGATCGGCATGTCCGGAGCGACAGCGTCCACGATCAGGATGCCGCTGGGGGCGGATTCCAGGGCCTCGTTGCGCAGGCGAAGGTCCGTCTCCCGCTGGTGCAGTTCCTGCTCGGACTGGTGGCGGATCAGGGTGTTGGAGAGCATCTGCGCCAGGACCCGCAGCCCGGCGATCTCGTCGCCACGCCAGGCGCGCGGCTCGGTGACTGCGTCGAATCCGAGCAGGCCGATGGTCTTGCCGCGCCGCTGCAGCGGGATCAACAGCATCGAGCGGATCTCCTGACTGCGCAGGAACTCGCGTTCGACGGGATCGGGGATCTGCTCGATGTCCGGCACCACCACTTCGGTGTGCTGTTCGAGGAGCGGGGTGCTCCAGCCCATGCGTTCCAGTGGCACGTCGTGGAGGTGCTCCCGCTGGGCGTCAACGCCTGGCGCGCACCATTCATGGGTATTGGTCATGGTGCGGCGGTCGAGGTCGTACAGGAACAGGTAGGCGCGATCGGCCTCCATGTGCCGGCCGATGGTCTTCAGCGCGCGCTGGAATGCCGCGTCGGCGTCCGGGGTGCGGACCCCGAGGAAGCCGGTTGCAACCCGGGTGATGGTCTGCTGCATCGCATGCCGCCGACGCAGCTCGGTCGCGGCCGCCTTGACGTGGGTGGTCTCGGTGCGGATCGACACGTACTGGTACGGCAGGCCCTGATCGTCCAGGAACGGGGTAATGGTGGATTCCACCCAGTACAGCGAGCCGTCCTTGCGCCGGTTGCAGATCTCGCCCTGCCAGACCTCGCCGCGCGAGATCGTCTCCCACAGGCGGCGGTAGAATTCGGGGGGGTGCTCCCCGGATTTCACGATGCGATGGTTCTGCCCCAGCAATTCGTGGCGGCTGTAGCCACTGGCGGTGCAGAAGTGGTCGTTGACCTCGATGATCCGGCCGCTGGCATCGGCGACGCTGACAATCGCATGGTGATCGAGTGCATGGTGTTCGCGCTGGCGCTCGTACAGCACGTGCTGCAGGCGCTGGTGCAGGCAGCGGCTGCGACGCGTCTGTTCCGCCAGGTCCGCGATGCGGGTGATGAACTGGCCGGTGCCATCGGATGGAGGCTGGTGTTCCACGCCCGGCAGTGCGGTCGCGGGGTGCCCGGCTTCGTCGGGTTGCGGAGATGCCAGGCAGACGATCGGCAGTGCGGCCTGCGGGTCGCGCTGACGCAGGACCGTGACCAGGTCCGTTCCCTCGGTGGCCGCGATGCGCTGGCCCAGCACCACGACATCCGGGCAGAATGCGTCCAGGGTGTCCAGCAGGCGGTCCGGCTGGTTCAGGGTCCGGACCTCCATCCCCGCCGCGCGCAACGGGCTCGAGTGGCTGTCCAGATGCGGCGTGCCGCGTTCCGCCATCAGCACGCGATAGGGTCGGGCGGGCTGGCGCCCGGTCAAGGGCCCCAGGATCTCGCGCAGGTGTGCCGAATCGACCGGCTTGAGCAGGTAATGGCGGGCACCCAGCCGGTGGGCGCGCAGGCGCTGGTTCAGATCATCGCGCGAAGCGGTGACGATCATCGGGACGTGACCGTCCCGCCCCAGAGCGGAGTCCTCGATCAGACCTTCGGCTCCACTGCCCAGGCAGTCGATGTCCAGGATCAGTGCTCCCGGCGGTTCCGATTCGGGGGCCGCCAGATGGTCGTGCAATGCGTCCAGGTCGGGAAGTGCGACTGCCGTGTAGCCGGCATCCACAAGGACCGCCGCCAGCCGGTCGCGCAGTTGCGCATCGGCATCGACGATCACCACGCGGGTGTGTACGTCGTGCGGCGGGGCGGATGCCGCCTGCTCCTCCGGGTCGTCCACGGTTGTGGTCATGCGCCCGGCCTGATCAAGCGCCTCCTTGGCCTGCAACAGGGCCTGCCAGTCCGGGGTGTCGGGCGGTCCACCGTCCATCAGTGTGGCCACGCGCTGCTCCATCCGGTGTGCGGCACTGGCTACGCCGGACAGGGACAGGTTGCGGGCCGCCACGTTCATCTCGTGGATCAGGCGGTAGAGGATCTCCAGCTCGACCGGAGCCCAGGCCTGCGGATCCAGGCGCCGGAACTGGGTATGGATCGCCTGCAGGCGTCGCTCGACCTGGTCCAGCGAACGGGGCGGTGGCGTGGGACTGGTATGCGGATCGGTCATGCAGTGACTCGGATGTCCTTTGTGCCGGTTGGCGAGGAGAGACCTTCAACCGGGGCCTGGTCCCGGGATCCGGGCCCCGTGGGAAATCCCTCGCGGTCTCAGCGGGAAGCCCCTTCCAATAGTGATACCAAACTCATGGGTATTCAACGACGCCGGATCGTGCAACCCGGGTGTGGCGTCAGCGTGGACTGGATTTGCCGGACGGGTCCATGTGGGCCGTCGTGCTTGCAAGGCGCGCTCCAGGGGGGGCGTAGCCCCGGCGGACACCTGCCCTGCAGGCGAAGAATCGGGTGTTGTTCGGTGTTCGCGAGTGCAGGAGGCTTGCCTATCCGGAGCATTGAATCTCCGGGCGATTCTGCCTTGGGGAGGCGACCGCATGCCCGGAGCAGTCCACGTGTTCATCGCGGCAGCGGTTTGTCGGTTCTGGGCGATCGTCGCGAGGATGGTGGGAGGGGGGGCATTTTTTGGGTGTCTCGAAGCGCATATGGGTACCATGAAACGAGAGAGAGCGGGAAACGGGGCCGCTCTCCCGCCCGCCCGGCTGTTCAGTCGCGCGTCCGACAGACTGCCAGGTTATGGCGCAATGGGCGGGCGGGGCGCGATGGCCGAACCTCGTTTGTATCCACCCAGCCAGCTTGACGGAGCCCGAGATGCAGCACCCGACAACACCCGTGGCATGGTCACGCTATTCCGTGCCCCAGCGCGCACTGCACTGGATGGTTGCGGTCCTGGTACTGGGAGCCCTGGTTCCTGGCGGGATGATCGGCTGGTTCGGTTTCGAGGGTTTGCAGGCGCGCTTCGGCGAGGCTGCGACGAACGCCATCTACACCTGGCACAAGAGCTTCGGGGTGCTGACGCTGTTCCTCATGCTGGTGCGGGTCGGGTTGCGGCTGCGTTACGGCAAGCCGCCCTACGCGGTGGCCCTCGCCCGGTGGCAGCGGATCGCCTCCGAGGGAGTGCACGGGCTGCTCTATGTGCTGTTGATCGTGATGCCGGTGATCGGATGGTGGGCGACCGCGGCCGGTGGCTATCCGGTGCAACTGGGGCCGTGGGTCCTGCCCGGCTTGTTCCCGGAAAACGAAGCCCTTTCGGAGATCCTGTTCGGCTGGCACCTGGCGCTGGGGATGGCCATCCTGATCCTGGCGCTCGGCCATATTTCGGCGGCGTTCTTCCACTGGCGCGTGCGTCGGGATGGCGTGATGCAGCGGATGACATTCGGTTCTGCCCGGCGCTGATTCCGGGGTGCCGATGCTGCGATTGCTGCTGATCCTTGTTGCACTGAATGCTGTCCTGCTGGGTCTGGAGATCCCGCGCTACGCGGGGCTTGCTCCGTACTGGCTGGCCTGGGAGGCCGTGCTGGTGGCGGGGTTGTTCGCGCTCCTGCCGGGAGGACGTCTGGCGCGGGGGCTGGCCTGGCTGGTCGGCGCGCTCCTGCTGGTGCTGGTGGTTCTGGCGTTGTTCGATGCCCTGACCCGGGCCAGCCTGACCCGACCGCTGAACGTGATCCAGGACTGGGTACTGCTGGATGCAGTGTACCGGCTGGTGACCGGCAATCTCGGCGCGCTGGCCACGCTGTTGCTGGGCATCGCCGTGATCGCCGGGCTGATCGCCGTGATCTGGGGAACAGCTCGGTGTCTGTATGCGCTGGGCAGTCGTTCTGCAGGGGCGCGGCGGGTGCCGCTGCCCCTGGCCGTCGGCCTGCTGGGGATCGGCCTGGCGGGTACGGCAGCCGGCATGCGGGGCCTGGCGCCAGCCGGAACGCTTGCCCCGGCGGCCGGCATGGTGCAGCAGCAGATCGCTGCAGGGCAGACGGCTCACGCTGAAGACCGGGCCTTTCGTGCGCGGCTGGGAAAGAGCCGCAAGGGGGCCGGGGCGCAGCCGCTGCCGGGGCTCGCCGGGGTCGATGTGATCCTGGGCCTGGTGGAGTCCTATGGCGTCTCCGCTGTTTTCGACGCGCGCTACGCGTCGGTGGTCGTGCCGATCCTCGACCAGGTGGGCGAGGACCTGGAAGCGGCGGGGCTGCACGTGGCGACCGGCGTGCTGGAGGCCCCGATCGCCGGCGGGCAGTCCTGGTTGTCGCAGGCCTCGCTGCTGTCCGGCCTGCAGGTCCGTTATGCGGGGCATTACGACGCGCTGCAGGCCGCGCCGCGCGACACCCTGGTGCAGGATTTCCGCGCCACCGGGCACCGCACGGTCATGCTCGCCCCGGCGGTCCGGCTCGACTGGCCCGAGGGCCGCTGGTTCGGCTGGGAACGGATTGTGGACAAGCACGACTTCGACTACGCCGGCCCCGCGTTTTTCTGGGTGACGATGCCGGATCAGTACACCTGGGCGTTTTTCGAGCGCGAGGTTCGGTCGACTTCGGAAGATGCGGTGTTCGCGATGCTGGCGCTGGTCAGTTCCCATGCCCCCTGGACACCGATCCTGTCAGTGCTCGAGGACTGGGAGGAGATCGGGGACGGGGCCGTCTTCCACAGGTGGGCCGATCAGGGACCCGCGCCGGAGGCGCTGTGGCGGAATGTCGACCGGGTGCGCGACTCCTACGCGGAGTCGGTGCGCTATTCGCTGGAGGTGACCGGGGGGTATGCGGCTCGGTTTGCCGACGAGGAGACGCTGTTTTTCCTGCTTGGCGATCATCAGGCGGCGGCATTGATTACCGGGCAGGGCGTTAGCCGGGGGGTGCCGGTGCATGTCATCTCGGGCGATCCGGCGCTGCTCGCGCCATTTCGCGAGCGTGGTTTTGTGCCCGGGATGCGACCGCCTTCGGGAGAGGCAGAGCACGGTTTTGACGTATTGCGGACCTGGCTGCGCGAGGCATTCGGGGGAGTGGCGGGTGCGGACTAGCCGGGCGGGCTGTGCGGGGCTTTGGTCTGGGTGCCTGCCCGGCGTTCTGCCCGACAATGGCAGGACGTGGACCGAAAGCACGTAAACACCACAACCGGATTCAGGTCTAGCCATGACCGGGTAGACAGTCGACCGGAGGTACTTAAACACCACACCGGATCAATGCCTGACCGTTGCCAGCCGGGCCATGGTGTTGGCCGGGTGGCCGGGCGGCAGTCTGCGGAGATCGCCAGGGACCCTCGGCTGGTTAGCAAAAATCCGCGTAAACCCTCGCCCACTCGGGCGAGGATACAAGCGGGCAGCGCGATAGCGCTGCTGGGTTTACGGTATGGAGTCCGGCGGCATA
>JBNJFQ010000030.1:0-30772 GCA_051747025.1 Pseudomonadota bacterium | reverse complement strand
GTTCAGCACATTGGCGGCCTTTTGGACCCAGCAGCGCTGGCGGCGGGTGTCCGGGTAGAGCTGGGCCAGGGCCTTCGCGCAGGGCGCGGGGGCTAGGGCCGGCGCCGGGATTGGCGATGCCGGCGTCCCAAGGAGCAGTTGCTGTGGGTCCGGCGGTTCGAGACCGTCGAGGCGCTGCGGCGCGAGCTGCTGGCGTTCAAGGAGCGGTTCAACCGACATTGGCTGCTCCAGCGCCACGGCTATCAGACGCCGGCGCAAGTGCGTGAAGCCCACCGGCCCGCACTGGCCATGGCGGCGTGAAATTAGTGTAAGTGAGTGTCCAGGTTGTCAGGGGCTTCACAGTGGGTATATTCCCGTGCTTCATCGCGTGAGCGCTCTGTTATTCAGTGGCTTACCGATGGAATGGGGTAGAGACTCCAGCCCGCCTTCTCGGTCTGCCGGGTGTGTCAGTGGGGCTCGTGGTGCACACTGGCCATGACGGCGGCGGCGATGTCAACCGGGTCGATTCCCGGGGCGTCCAGCGCCAGTTCCGCCATACAGGTGGCGGCGGCCTCGCGCAGGACGTCGCTATCCAGGGCCAGGCCCTGCAGCGCAGCGGCGATCTGGTCCATGCCGTCTTCCGGGAACACGGTGAAGTCGCCGGTCAGCAGCAGATCGGCCACGTGTCCGTCCTTTTCCATCAGCTGGGCCCGGATCAGGCCGCCGGCGGCCTTGTGGGCGCCTTCGGTCAGGTGCGTGCCGGCGGCGATCTTGACGCCCATCTCCACGAACTTGCGACCCTGGCGGTAGGTCCATTCGGGGTCGGTCAGTTCGCGCTCCTGTTCGGCGATGGCCGCTTCCTCCTCGGTGGTCGTTTCGCTCATCTCCACCGTCACGTCCAGCTCGCTGGCGACCCGCTTGAGGAAGGTCTCGCGCACGGTCTCGCGTGCGGGCATCTCGCCCAGTTCGCGTGTCAGGGTGGTGATGTAGTCTTCCATCCCGGCGCGCAGTTTGTCGCGGAACTTCTCGGACGGGACCTTCAGGCAGCGGGCCATGGTGGTGGTGTCGAAATCGAACATGAAGCTGCCCACCATCACGGTAGCGTTGCCGATGGAGGCGGCCCCGGTCCCGCCGATCTTGCGCCCGTCGACGTGGATGTCGTTGACCGGGCGGAAGGTCGCGTTGACCCCGAGGTCCTGATAGGTGTGGATGACCGGGTCGATGAACTTGCGGTAGATGTCGGCGACGATCCGCGGGGCCTTTGAGGTCGGATAGATGAAATGGAAGAACATCTGGTTGCGGTCCAGGTAGACCGCGCCGCCCCCGACATGCCGGCGAATGATCGGCAGCCCCTGCGCCTGGCAGTATTCCTCGTCCGCCTCCAGCGCGATCTCCTGATGCAGCCCGACGCAGACGTAGGGATCGTCGGGGTTGACCAGGGTCAGGACCGGATCGTCGTCCTTGCCCATGGCCTCGGCGATCCCGTGGTAGACCGCCTGGGAACGTACCGCGGGTTGCTGACCGAAATCGATGACGCGTAGACGCATGGCGTGACTGTCCTTTTCTGCGGGTGGGGGACCGGCCGGCTCAGAATTCGGCGTTCCAGGTGATGCCAAAACTGCGCCCGGGGGCCCAGACATCCTGGACCCCGCGGGCCGGATCGAGCCGGCTCGCGGTCATTTCGTTCACATGCTCGCGGTAGGCCTTGTCCGCGATGTTGGTGACGCTGAAGGTCAGTTCGTTGGCGCGGAACCCGGCGCCGGGACCGAAGCGGTAGCCGACCGCGACATCGCCAGTGGCGAAGCCGGAGGTTTCGCGCTCGGTTCCGGCCGTGAAGGTGTCGGCGGTGCGGTCCTGGCTGGCGACTGCGCGGATGCGGGCCTCCCACTGCCAGCCGCGTTCGACCGTGCGGCTGGCGCCAATGCTGGCCTCGGGGGGCGGCATCTGGGTCAGGGGTTCGTCGAACTGGCGGTCGCGGTTCTCGCCGCGGATCCAGGTTCCGGAGACAAACCCGGTAATGTTGTCGTTGAACGCATGTTCGACCAGCACCTCGGCGCCGTGAATCCGTGCCTCGTCCAGGTTCATGGTCTGCTTGATTCCGGGTGCGACGACCTGGCCGCCGATGTAGTCGCGAATGCGGCTTTCGTAAACCGACACCGTGTAGCGAGTATCCCCCAGGCGACCGCGTGCACCGATCTCCAGTGTGCGGTTACGCTCGGGATCGAGTTGGGGATCGCTGAGCCAGGTAAAGCCGTCGCTGTAGGGGTAGGTCAGGTAGCGCTCCAGCAGGCTCGCGGAGCGGTAGCCCTCGGACAGGCTGAAATAGGGATTGATTGTCTCGTCCAGGTGCCAGGTCAGGCCGGCCGACCAGCCCAGGTTGCGGTCGGTGCTGTCCAGCGGGCCCTCGACCATGAACGCGTTGTCGGCCTCCCCGGACACGCGGTCGTAGCGGAGTCCCAGGTTGATGGTGGCCCAGTCTAGATAGGTCTCGTGCTGGGCGAAGGCGCCCACCGACTCAATGCGTCCGCGCTCTACCAGCGGGATGCGGTTGACCGGCTGGTAGTCCGGCGGCTGGCCCATGAACGAAACCGGGCTGGCACGCAGGCGCCAGGCCTCCGCGCCCAGCAGCAGGATCTGATTGTCCGTTGGGACCAGTTCGGTTTGTACGCGTGCGCCATCGGTGGTGAAGTTGGTGTCGGAGGTGCGGTAGTCGATCCCGCGCTGCTGGTTCCAGTCGTAATTGCCGCGCGATAGCTTCTGCCGGTACACCGAGGCCTCGACCTGCGGGGCCCAGGCGCCATCCAGCTCGCCGGAATAGGTCAGCTTCAGCAGGTCGCGGGTCTGGCGCGGGGTGTAATGGGTGTTGAGTCCCTCCGGGCGTGCGCCATCGGCTTCGGTCCAGGTGCGCGAGGCGAGATACCAGACATCATCGCGCTGGTCGCGCTGGGCACGGAAGGCGAGTTCGTGGCCGGGTGCGAGCTGACCACGGTAGTGCAGGTGATAGGCCTGCTGCTCGGTCCCCGATTCGCGCAGGCGATCCCCGTGGCCGGTCTTGTAGTCGTCGGTGTTCAGATAGGCGGTGGAGATGTCCAGCACATTGCGTGGGCTGGAGAAGGTCGCACCCACCGCGCCGCGGATGCCGTCATCCACCGATGTAATGCCGAGGCGTGACCAGCCGCGGGTTTCCGGCTCCTCGGTAAACCCGCCGCTACGGGTGATGATGTTGATGACGCCACCCATCGCACCGGCGCCGTACAGCACCGAGCCGGGGCCACGCACAACCTCGATGCGTTCGATCAGGTCGACATTCACATAGGACGCGAGGGAGCCGCGGGCGGGGGGCTGCATCGCATTGATGCGCACGCCGTCCACCAGCACCAGCACCTGGTCACGCTTGAGCCCGCGGATGATCGGGTCCGAGCCGACCGAGCCGTCCACCGCGGTGGCCAGCCCGGGCTGACCACGCAGCAGGTCGCCGAGGGTGCGCGCATCGCGCTTGTGGATCTCATCGGCCTCGATCACGGTGACCGAGGATGGGGTCTCCTCGACCAGGGTCTCGTAACCGGTGGCGGTGACCGTGACGGTTCCGAGTTCCTGCGCCGGCTGCTGGGCGACGGCGAGGACCGGGATGGTCAGCAGGGTGGTCAGCGTGGCGTGGCTTGCGGTACGGGTGTTCATGGCGCGGATTGCCCCCGGACGGATTTTCAGGAGGCGCTAATGTAGGGATCCGCCGCCCGCGGGGCAATCCAAACCCCATGATGATGAAGGCTTTTCGGAGCCTCGGGATCAGTGGCGGGTGGTATTTTCCCCGGGTGCCGGTTCGTGGAAGGCGTAGGTGGCGCCGCCATTTTCCTTGGCCGCATACATCGCCGCGTCCGCGGCGTGCACGAGCTGATCGCCGTTGCGGCCGTCCCGCGGATACAGCGCAATACCGACACTGGCGCCGATGGTGATCCGGTGTTCGTTGACCTGGAAGGGTTCCCCCAGATTACGGATAATCTTGCGCGCGACCGCAGCGGCATCTTGCGCCGAGCGCAGATCCGGTAACAGCACGATGAACTCGTCGCCGCCGAGACGTGCGACCACGTCGCCTTCGCGCACGCCGCCGCTCAGGCGGCGCGCGACATCGCGCAGGAGCATGTCGCCGATGGCGTGGCCGCGGGTGTCATTCACTGGCTTGAACTGGTCGAGGTCGACAAACAGCACCGCGAGCGAGCCCGTCTGACGCGGGGCGCGTGCGATCGCCGCCGCCAGTTGGTCATAGAAGCAGGTGCGGTTGGGCAGTTCGGTGAGCGGGTCGATGTGGGCGAGATGATCCAGCCGGTCGCGTGCGTTCTTCCATTCGGTGATGTCGTTGAAGATCGCGATGAAATGGCTGATTTCGTCGTCTTCGTCGCGCACCGCCACCATGGTGGTCCAGGCGATATAGGGCGTACCGTCCCGACGTCGTTTGGCAAGCTCGCCCTCCCAGCGTCCGTGCCGGGAGACCGATTCGTCGATCGAGGCCAGGACCTCGCGACGGGGCTCTTCGGAGTCCAGCAGGGTCTGGATCGATTCGCCGGTGATCTCTCCGGCATCAAAGCCGGTGATCTCGGTAAAGGCGTGATTGACCTTGAGGACGCGGTGGTGGCGATCGGTGATCAGCAGACCCTCGGTGGCATTGTCGAACACCCGGGCCGCCAGCCGCAGTTCCTGTTCGGTCTGTTTGCGTTCGGTGACATCACGCAGCATGGCCAGGAGCGCTCTGGCACCGCGCCAGGTGACCGGTGTCACTCGCATCTCCGCCACGCGCGGCGATGCCCTGGGCGGCAGGATGTCGATTTCGGCATGCCCCGGGGCCACCGGGAAGCCGAACGGGTCGCCGCGCAGGCTCTCGGGCGACCGCCCGAGCAAGGCCCCGGCGGCCGGATTGGCAAAACAGATCGTGCCCTCGGGGTCGACCACCAGGATGGCGTCGCCGCTGGACGCGATAATGGCCTGAAGGTCTGCTGCAGCAGGATCCTGGGGCGTGCAGCCCGGCGGGTTCCCGGCATCGCCGTCGCCGAACAGCACCGGAAGGGCGGGTGGGATGCTGCTTTGGGGCAGGAAAGAATGTGCAAGGTTCATGTGCGGGTTCCCTGGGCAACATGCACCGGATGTCCATCGAGGATCCCCTCGACTCCGACGAACCGGTCGCCGATGTGCATCCCGGCGGCGTCGATACTGAACTGCCGGATGCTCTTGTCATGGCTGGCACCGCGCATCTTGAGTACTGTGAGGCCGCGCTGGATCTCGCCGGCGAGTTCGACATAGCGCAACACGATGATCGAGTCGGTGAGGGTGGAGATATGCGCCTCGGTGACGGATGAGCCCCCCATCAGGGAGGGGGTACTGGCGGTGAACAACCCGGCGATCTCGCGTTCCTTGATGAATGCGGTCAAACCCATCACGAATTCGCGGAAGCCGCGCGGGGTCGCGACACGCTCCAGCGCCGTGAGGCTGTCGATCGCCACCCGGTCCGGCCGGAACCGGTCGATGGTCTGCTTGATCCGTACCAGGTGGTCCTCGAGGCCGGCCGCTTCGGGGTATTCGCAGTGGATTTCCAGCTCCCCTTCGGTCTCGTAGGGCGAGTACTGTACGTTCCAGCCCTGGGCATTGCGGACAAGCTGCTCGCGGCTTTCCTCGAAGGCCAGTAGCAGGCAGCGGTCGCCGGCGTCCAGGCCACCGGCAATGAACTGGGTGGTCATCAGGGTCTTGCCGGTGCCGGTGGCGCCGGAGACCAGCAGGATGGAGTCGCGGTAAAGTCCGCCGCCGCACATCCGGTCGAGTTCGGTGTTCCCGGAGGTCGTGCGAACATCGGATGAGCGCTGGGTCAGCTCCATGGCCGACAGCGGAATGATCACGATGCCGCCATCGGGCAGGATGGTGAACGGGTATTCGCCCTTCTGGTGCATGGTGCCGCGAAACTTCAGGATCTCGATGGTACGCCGCCGGGTTTCGGCCTCCAGCACGTTGCGCAGGATCACCACGTTGTCGGCGACGAATTCCTCCACCCCGTGGCGCGCCACCAGCCCGTATTCGTTTTCGCGTTCGGCGGTCATGATCGCGGTCACCCCCAGCGCCTTCAGGCGCGCCGCAATGCGGAACAGGTCCCAGCGGACCTGGCGGGTATCCGGGAAACGCGAGAACAGGGCGCCGAGGGAGTCGATCGCAAGGCGGGCGGCGCCGGTGGACTCCACCGCATGTGCAACCCGCGCGATCAGGGCGCTGAGATCGTAGCTGCCCGATTCGGTGGTCTCGGTATCCGGGTCCGGCGAGACATCAACGAACGTCCACAGGCCGGCGGCCTCCCAGTCCGCGACCGGCCATCCGAACGCCGCGAGGTTGCGCCGCAGGTCGTCGGGATGCTCTTCGCAGGTTACGAACACGCCCGGGCTCCCGGTGTCGCGGATGCCGGCGGCCAGGAATTGCCCTGCCATGACCGTCTTCGCACTGCCGGGGGTGCCGGCGACCAGGGTCGTGCGCCCGGCGGGAAGGCCGCCGGCGGCAATCGAATCGAACCCCGGGATCCCGGTCGCGAGCTTCGTCACGCTGGTATCGGTGGCCGTCGTGCTCATATCACCCTCCCTGCGAGACCGGCACCAGTTCGAGCCCGTGCAGCACTTCCTCACGATCGGAGAGGTCGCCGATGATGCGCCGGAGGGGTGGCGGCAATTCCTTGATCAGGGTCGGTGTCGCAATGATCCGGTCACGCTCGCCAATCTCGGGATGGGCCAGGACATCGATCACCTCGATACGGTAGCGTCCCTGGAGTTCTTCTGCGCAGATTTGCTGCAGATTGGCGAGGGCGCGGCTGGCGCGCGCGGTTTGCCCCGCGATATAGAGCCGGAGCAGATATGCCTCGGTCACGCTCGATTACTCCCTGGACCGCTGGCCGGTCATTGAAGGGGCCCCCGGGCCGTTCCCTTCCCGGGATGCTTTCGGCCCTCGCGTATACGGTTAGCGAACATACGGTTATTACAGGATGTTGCCATAACTCGCTCTCGAATCCCAAGCCGGGCCGGGAATCGGGCGAACCGGAGATCCGGCCGACCGGCCGGAGGCCCGCGACTATTTCTGCTGGCGGCGCGCCCGGCGTGCAGCGGTGCGACGAGCGCGTCGGGCCTGCCATGCGCGGTGCAGCAGATGGGCGAGGGTATACCCCCCCAGGCCAGCCGGTGTGGCGATCAGCAGGCTGCCCAGCAGGGTGAAGGTAACCTCGTCACCGATACCCTGCAGGTACCAGGCCCCGGCGTCGTGCGCGACCAGGGGCAGCTGACGGAAGACTGCCTCGCCGAGTTTGTGGAAGCCCCAGTAAAGGGGGGCAGTGGTAAACGGGTTGCTCACCAACGAGGCGACAAAGGCTGTCGGGAAGTGACCGGCCAGGGCGATGCAGAGGATGATCATCAGTACCGTCTGGAACCCGACGGTCGGTGTCAGGCCAATGAACAGGCCAATCGCGACCCCGCGAGCCATCGCCTCCGGGCCGCTTTTCATGCTCCCGGCGGCGTGCAGTCCGGCATGCAGGCGCGGATGGCGCCCAAGCCAGTTATGGGCGCGCCAGCGCAGGGCCCGCCAGCGGATGCCGGCTCGCCTCAGCATGAGTGCGGCCGGTTCAGGTGGCCCCCAGGCCCAGCTGTGACACGACCTCGCGGGTCCAGCCGACGCGCACCGCCCCGTCCTGCTCGATGACCGGTCGCTTGATGATCGCGGGGCTTTCGAGCATCAGCGCGATGGCTCGCTCCGCGTCCAGGCCCTCGCGCTGCTCGGCCGGGAGCTGACGCCAGGTGGTGCCGCGACGATTCACCAGGGCCTCCCAGCCGACCGCGTCGACCCAGGTGCGCAGGCGTTCTTCTTCCAGCCCGTCCTTGCGCAAGTCCACAAAGCGGCAGGCGATGCCGGCTGCATCCAGCGATCGGCGGGCACGCCGAACGGTGTCGCAGTTGGCGATGCCGTAAAGGATCAGTTCAGACATCGCGCAGCAGGGCGTTCAGGCCGACCTTGGCCTTGGTCTTCTCGTCCACGCGCTTCACGATCACCGCGCAGTACAGGGAGTACTTACCGTCCTTGGAAGGCAGGTTGCCCGGGACCACCACCGCGCCGGCCGGCACGCGGCCGTACAGGATCTCGTCGTTCTCGCGGTCGTAGATGCGTGTGGACTGGCCCAGGTACACGCCCATCGAGATTACCGCGCCTTCCTCGACAATCACGCCCTCGACCACCTCGGAACGCGCGCCGATAAAGCAGTTGTCCTCAATAATGGTGGGCGCCGCCTGCAGCGGTTCGAGCACGCCGCCGATCCCGACTCCGCCGGACAGGTGCACGTTCTTGCCGATCTGGGCGCAGGAACCCACGGTGGCCCAGGTGTCGACCATCGTGCCTTCATCCACATAGGCGCCGATATTTACGTAGGAGGGCATCAGTACGACATTCGGGGCGATATAGCTGCCGCGCCGCGCGGTGGCAGGCGGCACGATACGCACGCCGCCTTCGCGGAAGTCGCGGCTGGAGGTGTCGGCGTACTTGGACGGCACCTTGTCGTAGTAGTTGGTGAAGCCGCCCTTGATGAACTCGTTTTCCGCGATGCGGAACGAAAGCAACACGGCCTTCTTCAGCCATTCCTTGACCACCCATTCGCCATCCTTCTTCTCCGCGACCCGCTCCTGCCCACGGTCCAGGAGGTCCATGGCCTCGTTGACCGCGTCGCGCACGCTGGTTTCCACGTTGCGTGGGTTGATCTCGGCGCGGCGTTCGAAGGCCGCCTCGATAGTGCTCTGGATATTCGACATGAGAAGTTCCTTGTATCGTTCAGAAAATATTATGTCTAGTCATCGAAAAAGTGCGGCGATTCGTTGCGCGGCCTCGCGGCAGGCGTCCGGCTCGGCGACCAGTGCCATGCGCACATGTCCCGCCCCCGGATTGTGGCCGTTTTCGGAATCACTGCGGGAGAGGTAGCGCCCGGGCAGCACGGTCACGCCTGCCTCGGCATACGTGCGTCGGGCGAAGCCTTCGTCGTCGCCGTCCGGGACGCGTGGCCACAGGTAGAAACCCGCATCGGGCACCCGGACCTCGAGGAACGGCTCGAGGATCGGCACCACCGCCGCGAACTTTTGGGCATACAGGCTGCGATTGTCGGCCACATGCGCCTCGTCCGACCAGGCCGCGCGACTGATCGCCTGGGTTGGCGGCGGCAGGGTGCAGCCGTGGTAGGTGCGATAGAGTGCGAAGCGTTCCAGCAGCCTGGCATCGCCGGCGACAAAGCCGGAACGCAGGCCCGGCAGGTTGGAGCGTTTGGACAGGCTGTGGAACACGACGCAGCGTTCGAAGCGATCATTGCCCATGCGCGCCGCGGCGCCCAGCAGCCCGGCCGGTGGTGTGGCGTCCGGGTGATAGATCTCGGAGTAGCACTCGTCGGCGGCAATCACGAAGTCGTAGCGTTGCGCAAGCCGGATTAGTTCCTGCATCGCGGATTCCGACATGCAGGCCCCGGCGGGATTGCCCGGGTTGCAGATGTAGACCAGTTGCACCGCATCCCAGGTGGAGGGCTCGATGGTGGAGAAGTCGGGCAAATAGCCGTTCTCCGGCGAGAGGTTGTAGAAGGCCGGCTCGGCCCCGGCCAGCAGCGCCGCGCCCTCGTAGATCTGGTAGAAGGGATTGGGCATCAGGACGCGGGCCCCGGGCCTTTCCGCCACCACCGCCTGGGCGATGGCAAACAGCGCCTCGCGGGTGCCGCAGACCGGCAGCGCCTGCGTCTCCGCGTCCACCGTGTCCAGACCAAAACGCCGCTTCAGCCAGGCCGCAATGGCCTCGCGCAGTGCGGGCTCCCCGCGCGTGGTCGGGTAGTGGCTGAAGCCGTTCACCGAGGCCCGCAGTACCCGTTCCACAAAATCCGGCAGGGCGTGGCGTGGTTCACCGATCGACAGCGCGATCGGTTCCCGGCCCGCGGGCGGTTGCAGGTCCGCGAACAGTCGCCGCAGGCGTTCGAACGGGTAGGGCTGTAACCGGTCCAGGCGCGGGTTCATGGCAGGGCGGGTTGGCTATGGGCTGGGCGAAAGACCGCGCAGTATACCCGAGCTGCCGGGGATTCGGGTGTCGACGTGCTAGCTTTCTCCGCTCCCGTCATGGCGAGGCCCCGCCGGGGCCGTGGCCATCTCCCCGGGCGGGGCCGACGCTCGCCGAGTGCAGCCCCGGGGCCACTCACGGAGCTCGCCACGGCGCTGCGCGCCTCGCGAAGACGGTGCTCGCAACCCCGTCGTTGCGAGGCCCCGCAGGGGCCGTGGCACAAAAGCGCGAAGCGCGTTGAACGGCCGCAGGCCGGCCCGAAGGGCGAGCGTAGCGAGTAACCTCCGGACGAAACCCCGACGTTCGCCCCGGCCGGCGCCGAGGCCGCGCATGGAGATCGCCACGTCGCTGCGCTCCTCGCGATGACGGGGGGAGGTGCGCGCCTCGCGATGACGAGGGGGGTACGCGCGGTGACGTGGGGGGTGGCCGTGCCCTTGCGCGCAACCCTGGGCAAAGGCCGTGCGGGTCGGGTACAGTGAGTTCGCGTCCCTTTCGGCCGATCGCAACGACCGGTTCATAACGATTCGCAGAGAAAGCAAGGGATGCCACAGAGGTGAGAGGAGCTGCCACGAGGTGGCTTTTCAGGCGGTCGTTGGGGATTCCGCAACGACCCTGTTGACCCTGTGGAGGAGAACATGATGAATGTTGTGTCGGCTGGGCGATCCGTGAATGGCCTGCGTGCAGCTCTGGTGCTGCCGTTGTTGTTGGCGCTCCCGCTGTCGCAGGCGACAGCCTTCGATGAACGCAATATCGCCTGGCATGTCGGGTTCGACGATCCGTCGCAGTACAGCTCGATGCTTGGCAGCCTGAACAGCATGGTCGAGGCCTACGAAGGGCGTCTGATCGATTACGATATCCGGCTGGTATTCCGTTCAGCCGGTATTCGGTTCGTGACCGACAATAATCTTGAGGGAACCCCGTTCGAGGTCGATCCGGATGGCGAGTTCGCTGAGCAGCGCGAGGAGTTGCGCGCGCGTGTGCTGTCATTCGTGAATATGTACAACGTACAGCTGGAGCTTTGCGACAACACCCGCCAGGCGGTCGGTCTGCCCCTGGAAGAATTCTACGAGCCCGTGGAACGGGTGGATTCAGGCATCGTTCAGCTGGGTGACCTGCATCATGAGGGGTATGCGGTGATGCATGCCTATCGAAACTGAGGAGACCCCCTGCGTGAAAAATAATATCTTTGTTCCGTCTGTACTGCGCCACGCGCGCGAGCGGTTGGTGGGTGGCCTGCTGGCGACGATCGCTGCCCTGGGTTTTGCGTCGACCGCCGTGGCCGACGAGGCGCTCTGGGAGACCCTGGCCGAGGGCGGCAAGGTGGTGATGGTGCGGCATACCGAGTCGGCCGAGGCCGAGCCGGAGGTCTCGCTCAACCTGGATCCGGATGGCGATTGTTCGAACGAGCAGGAACTGAGCGAGGCGGGTATGGAGCAGGCCGAGGCCCTGGGGCGTGCGCTTGAAGAACACGGTATTGCCGTCGAGGCGGTGCTGAGCGGCGAGCTGTGCCGCACGCGTCAGACGTCCGAGCGGGCGTTCGGCACGTTCGAGACCTGGGACGCGCTGAACCTGATCGCGGCGATGCCCGATGGCGAGTCGGAGTGGTTGCTGGAAGATGTGCGGGAGCGGATCGGGAGCTTCGAAGGGGATGCCAACCTGTTCCTGGTTTCGCACCGTCCCAATATCAATACGCTTACCTTCCAGAACGTGGAATCCGGGAGCCTGGTCGTGCTGCAGCCGGAAGGGTTTGGCAGTTTCGAGGTGCTGGGCGTGATCCCGCTCGAGGCCTATTACTAGCCCGGATGTTTCATGAATTGCACGCGCCCCGACAAGTCGGGGCCGTCTTTTTGAAGAAGCCCGACCGCGGCTATTGGGCACCGAGGAACACGGGCTCCTGGTCGGCTGGCATCTGTTCCAGTTCTTCCCGGGTGAGCAGCGCGTAGATCTCGATCAGCGTGCCGTCCGGGTCCTTTAGCCACAGTTCGTGCAGCGGCGTGCCGCGCCAGGTGGTGCGGGGCGGTTTCTCGATGTGAAAGCTGTTATTGCGCGCGGAGTGCCAGGCGCGTACGACGGTGTGCTTGTCCGCCACGCCCATGCCCAGGTGGAACAGCGTGTCGTGGTTCAGAGTCATGCCGTCGTTGACCAGCAGCACGAAGTTGGTGCGGGTATCCGGACGCAGGAAAGTGACGTAGCGGTGGGTCCATTCGGCGGGTTCGACGCCGAACAGCCAGGTATAGAAGCGTGCGGAGGCCGCCAGGTCGTGCACCCGGATGCTCCCGTGCAGCTCCTGCGAGGCGAAGCCCGGATCAAGATCGTGCACCGCCTGCAGGATGCGCACGCGCTCGCGCAGCTTGGGCTCGATCTCGCCGTCGACGTCGTCCGGGCCGAGGTTGTCGAACAGCAGATCCCAGTTGTAGAAGCCCGTGCCCATCTCGCGCAGGGCACGCGACGCGGTTTTGTCCAGGGAAACCGGCGTGACAGGGCCGGGTGCCTCCACGGTCACGGGCTCGGGGTGCAGGTCGAACTCGTTCAGGACGCGTTCGAGCAAGGCCTGGTAGCGGGGTTCGAGTGTGCCTATGACGGGCAGGGGCTGGGTCATGTAGCTTCCTCCGGGAACAATTGACAACGTTTCAAGGATAATTGAAGATTTGGCGCATGGACAAGGGCACCGCCACCAACATGTTTGAATCGCTGGCCTCCGGTATCCGCCTGGATATCGTGCGCCTGTTGGTGCGCCACGGGTACGAAGGGCTGGTCGCCGGCGAGATCGCTGCGACCCTGGACCTGCCGCGCACGAATCTCTCGTTCCACCTCAAGACCCTCACCCAGGCGGGCCTGTTGAGCGTGACGCAGGAAGGCCGCTACCAGCGCTATCGCGCGAATTTCGACGCGATGCAAGACCTCGTGGCCTACCTGACTGAAAACTGCTGTGCCGCCGAGTCCGATAGCTGCGCGCTACCCGCGGCCCTGGACTGTGGTGGGGAGATGGAAGACACAACGGCTCTGCAAACGCCGGGCCGCCAAGTGCGGTAGTCCACGCGCCAGGGTGGGGAGCGCAACAATCGAGGGGCCCGGGATCAACCGGGATGGCCAGGAAGGCCCCAGGCTGATCCGCGAAACTTCGTTCATCGAGGAGTTCGAGTTATGAAACGCATGCATCTGCACATTTCCGTGCCGGAACTGGAACCGGCGATCCGTTTTTACTCGCAGCTGTTCGCAGCCGAACCCAGCGTCGTCAAGGACGACTACGCGAAATGGATGCTGGAGGATCCACGGGTGAACTTTGCGGTGTCGGCCCGCGGTGCGCCGGTGGGTCTGAACCATCTCGGCATCCAGGCCGAGGATGTGGCCGAGCTCAAGGATCTGGGCCAGCGTCTGGAAGGCATCGATGCGGAGGTACGCGAGGAGATGGGCTCGCATTGCTGCTACGCGCAATCCGACAAGTACTGGACCGCTGACCCGGCCGGGATCGCGTGGGAGAGCTATCGGACGCTGGGGAGCATTCCGATGTTCGGCGCACCGAGTGAAGGGGCGGGCGACTGCTGCGTACCGGAGGGGATGTCAAGCGGAGCGTGCCAGCCAGCCCGTGACGATGAAGCCAAGGGCTGCTGCTGACGCGCCACCCGGGCAATTACGGAGATAGAAATGACCGATCGGGACACCTTTGTCGATGAGATCTCGACAAAGGAAGGCATGGGAATCTTCGAGCGTTACCTGAGTGTTTGGGTGGCGCTGTGTATCGTGGCGGGGGTCACGCTGGGGCAGCTCCTGCCCGTGGTGCCGGAGACACTGTCGCAGTGGGAATACGCGCAGGTCTCCATCCCGGTGGCCATCCTGATCTGGGCGATGATCTACCCGATGATGGTGCAGATCGATTTCTCCGCCATCCTCGGCGTGCGCCGGGAGCCGAAGGGCCTGGCCATCACCACCTCGGTGAACTGGCTGATCAAGCCGTTCACCATGTTCGCGATTGCCTGGTTCTTCTTCCTGGTGGTGTACGCCCCCTGGATTCCGGAAGATCTGGGGCGCGAGTACCTGGCCGGGGCGATCCTGCTGGGTGCGGCGCCGTGTACCGCGATGGTGTTCGTCTGGAGCTATCTGACGCGCGGTGATGCCGCCTACACGCTGGTGCAGGTGGCCGTGAACGACATCATCATGCTGTTTGCCTTTGCCCCCATCGTGGTGCTGCTGCTGGGCGTGTCCAACATCCACGTGCCGTGGGATACGGTCGCGCTGTCGGTGCTGCTGTACATCGTGATTCCGTTCACCGCCGGGTACCTGACGCGCATCTGGCTGATCCGCCGCAAGGGGATCGAGTGGTTCGACAACGTATTCATGAAACGCCTGGGTCCGGTTACGCCGATCGGTCTGCTGGTGACGCTGGTCCTGCTGTTTGCCTTCCAAGGCGAGCGCATTCTGGAGAACCCGGGACATATCGTGCTGATTGCGATCCCGCTGATCATCCAGACCTTCCTGGTGTTCTACATTGCGTATTACTGGGCGAAGGCCTGGCGGGTGCGGCATGCGGTGGCAGCCCCCGGCGCGATGATCGGGGCGAGCAACTTCTTCGAGCTGGCGGTGGCCGCCGCGATCGCGATGTTCGGCCTGCACTCAGGGGCGGCGTTGGTAACCGTGGTCGGGGTGCTGGTGGAGGTACCGCTGATGCTGGCGCTGGTACGCATTGCCAATCGCACCCGCCACTGGTTCCCGACGGACCACGAGGCGAAGCCGGCATGACCGCGATCACCCTGACCGACGCCGCGCGCGAGTGGCTGGCCGGGCAGGGCGGCGAGGTGGTGCTGCGATGGTCCACGCGCCACGGCTGCTGTGGCGGCCAGGCGGCGGTGCCGGTGGCCGAGCCCGGCGCGCCCCGCCGGGCGGACGGCTACACGGTGCGCGAGATGGAGGGGGTCCGGGTCCATGTGGCCGAGGGTCTGGGTCCGGGGCCCTACCGAATTGACGTCGAGGGCCTGTTTCGCTGGCGCCGCCTGGTGGTGGAAGGCGAAATGGGCCCGGCCAGGAAAGCTCCGGGAGAACATGATGTTTGAACACATTCTGGTGGCGGTGGACTTCTCGCCGGCCTGGACCCGGCTGGAGAGCCAGCTCGAGCGTCTGCGGGCGCTGGGCTGCCGGCGCCTGACCCTGGCTCATGTCCTGGCCGAGGGATATACCCAGGCACCCGCGGTGGGGCATGGACCGTACTACGAACAGCGCCTCGAAGGGATCGCCGGAACCGTGCGGGAGCAGGGCTTCGAAGCGGACACGGCGGTCGGGGTCGGGAACGTGGCCTCCGAGTTGGAACGCATCGCCGCCGAGCGAGGCGCCTCCGTGATTCTGGCGGGTAGCCACGGGCATGGCACACTGCGCGACCTGTTCCTCGGCAGTACGGTGCTGGACTTGGCACGACGTGCGCGGCGGCCCTTGCTGCTGGCCCCCACCGATCGGGACGTCGAGCTGGAGGCCAAACCGGTGTGTCGCCCGCTTCTGGCGACCGATGGCTCGAAGGCCGCCACGGCGGCGGAGGTCGCATTTCTCCGGGTGCTTCCCCAGTGCCGGCGCGGAGTGGTCGTCTCCGTCGGGCGCTGGGACGATGTTCCGAAACGCGAGAGCGAGCGCAAGATCCTGGAGGCCCATTTGGGGCAGCTGGCGCAACAGTCTGGCGAGCGAGGTTTCGACACCGTACTCCTGGGGCAGGGCAAACCCTCTGCCGAAATCGGCCGGGTGGCCGAGGAAGAGGGAGCCGATCTGCTGATCATCGGCAAGCGCGGCCGCAACCCGGTCACCGATCTGTTGCTGGGCAGTACCGCCGAGGCCGTGTGCCGTCAGGCCCGACGCCTGACGTTGCTGGTACCGAGCCACGATTGAACGTAACGAGAACAGGACCATGCCGGATGCACAACGCCCGCTGAAGGTGCCGGAGCTGGAGCAGGGGTTCATGAACATGGATCACCAGGAGGCGGCACAGCGGCTGGAGCAGGTGGGAAAGGCCCGCGCGGCGGGCGACCACGCCCGCCTGCGCGAGGCGTTTGCGGCCTTCGTCGAGTGCAATCGCGAGCACTTCGCCCGTGAGGACGTGCTGATGGAGCGGGTCGGGTTTCCGCAGACCGACTACCACCGCCAGGAGCATGCCGTTCATCTGGCACGCTGGGAGGCACTGCTGGCCGGACTGGAAGACAGTTCGGTAGCGGTGGGCGATCTCGCGGCTGCGCTGGATGGCGAGATCGTCCCCTGGTGTCAGCGCCACTTCACTACCATGGATGCGCTGCTGGCGCAGTTTGCCCGAAGGGTTGGTGCGTAGGCACTTCTCCAACCTGCCTTGGCGGTGCGCCGAAGGCGGCGAAGCGCAAGAACGGCGAAGCGGTGTCAAAAGCCCGCAGGCCGCCTCGCAAGGGGCGTGCGAGGGGCCACGTCCCTGAGCGGGCGGGGCGCTTCTGT
Organism: Pseudomonadota bacterium; assembly: GCA_051747025.1. Taxonomy (GTDB): domain Bacteria; phylum Pseudomonadota; class Gammaproteobacteria; order Ectothiorhodospirales; family Ectothiorhodospiraceae; genus Thioalkalivibrio. The sequence continues at coordinate 14,278 of JBNJFQ010000030.1, read as the reverse complement.
GCAAGCACCGATGGGGGCGGACGGAGATTGCTTGGTCGCTGCACTGTTCGCAATGACGGGGGTGGGAAGGGCCCTGGTCTCTCTCGGAGGGGATGACCGGGCGGCGGACTCAGTTTCCGGTGGCGGCGTGCTGCTGGATGCGGTCGTCGGGATCGTCGACCTGCAGGATGTGGTAATGGACGCGCAGGGCGCGGCCGGCCATCGGGTGGTTGCCGTCCAGCACGGCGCCTTTCTCGGTCAGGTGCAGTACGCGTAGCTGAAAGATGCCGTGTTCGCTGCGGCTGTACAGTGGCTTTCCCGGTTCCAGCACGGCATCCGACGGCAGGTTGTCACGTACGGCCTCGAATACGAGTTCCGGGCGGTGCTCGCCGAATGCCAGTACAGGCGGGATCACGACCTCGCCTCGCGTATCGGCGCGCATTCCCTGCAGTGCCGGAGCCAGTCCCGGCAGGCCCGGTTCCTCGGAGCCGTGGACGTAGGTGACCCATACCTCCGGATGATGTCCCAGTTGCTGGTCCAGAGGGGAACCGTCTTCGTCGTCACTGACCTGGTACTGCAGGGTCACGGCCGCGCCGCGGGTAATGGTGGTGGTCATGGAACTACTCTCCCGGGAAGCGGATCAGCGGCCCTTGCCGTGCGGCTGGACGGGGCGCATCGGATGCAGACCCATCGCGGCATCGCGTTCGGTCTTCGGTGTCCCGAGATGGGAAGCATCCAGCCCGGCAGCGCGTAACTGCTCGATGATGAAGGCCTGTGCCTGGGCCGAATCGACCGGAGCGGCCTCACCGAGTGCAGGGGATTCGGTGATGGCGGCTGTTTTATCCGCGGGGGGCGATGCCGCGAAGATACCCAGGCGAGTCAGCCATGCGCGATCGGCAATGAACGCATGGCCGAGCCAGTCGAGGATCGCGAGATAGAACCGCTCGGGCGTGTCCGGCCCCTCCACGCAGTGCGCAACATCACGGCGCAGGGGCGGGAACCAGTTGGCCGGGAAGGCACCGAGGAAGCCGTGAATGTCGCCCAGGGTTTGTTGTGCCTGCTCCGGTTTTTCACTCTCGAGCTGTTCGGCGGCCTTCGCGTACAGAAACGCCAGGAATTCCAGCTGCATGGATGCGTGGTCCGGCAAATCGCGGAAGTCCTCGGCTCGCTGCAGCCCGTGCTGATCGTACCAGGCACGCAGGATGTCGACGTGGCGCCCCATCAGACTTCCGTCCTGATACCAGGCAGTGTTCAGGTGTGCCGGGACCGGAGGCGTCAGGAACAGGTCGGCATAACTGCGAAGAACCGTACCCGGTTCGGAAAATGCATGGGGAATCGCCTGGCGCAGCACGTCGCGGACCGCCGGCGGGTTCTCGCCGAGTTCATTCGACAGCGCCTCCAGGTCATCCGCGAGGAAGTCGCGCAGGGCCTCGCGCTGCTGGACGTCTTGGGGGGGGAGCAGGGCGCGCGCAAGACAAAGGGCGCGTTCCGCGCGCAGGATCAGCTCATGGACGCGAATCGAATGGCCCGGGGTATGGTCCGGAACGGTCGCAGCGTTCGGGCGGGGCGCATGTTCGACGCTCGGCATAAAAACTCTCCAGTGTCCGCATGCGGCCCGCGCCATGCGGACGCATGCGGGTGTTGCAAATTAAAAAGGGACCGGTCCGAAGCCGGCCCAACAGAGGTGACGTGGAAGCACGCCGGAGGAACCAGTGGGCGCATGCAGTCCGGTGGTGGATCCCCGCCCGCCTGAAAAGGGGGTGGCGGACGGGGTAAAGGAGAGGAGCTCCACCGGAAACATTCGCCAGTACAGCGTGTCAGTCTTCGAGCGACCGACCCGCGGGATTGACCAGCTTGTCCGCCAGGGCGTAGATCACCAGGGCAAAGCCAGACGCTACCAGCAGGACCATCCACTCGGTCAGACTGGGGGAATAGGGCATGAACCCCGAGACATCCAGACCGCTGATCCAGGCGCCCTTGAACAGCGGGATCAGCTGTCCGCCAATGATGAACTCGTAGCGGGCAATGAACAGGCCGATGATCAACAGCGTGGCGGCCACGACCTGCATCCCGGCACTGCGGCGCATTGACGAGGCCAGGATGACCAGGGGCAGGGCCAGGCAGACGATGATCTCGAACCAGAACAGGCCGGAACCGATCATGTGCAGATAAACCTCCTGTACACCGTCGGCGACGGACCACAGCCCGGCGGTGAGGCGAGCCACGATCACAATCGCATACAGCACGACGGTGCCCAGCAATGCCAATGGCAACGTGTCCTGCATCACGTGGCGCGTCTTCTCGCCCATGGACTGCGGGTTCAGCCGGTAGGCCAGATTGGTGAACAGCAGGGCGAACGCAAATCCTGCCACGGCCGCGCCGACCAGAAAGTACAGCGGGGTTGCGGCGCCATACCAGACCGGGCGCATGATCATCATCCCGTACACCAGTCCCTGGGTGAACAACGCGCCGAGGGCGGCCAGCAGGAGCAGGATGCCGAGACCGCGCATCCCGCTGCCGTGTGCGCCATGGCCCCCGCGCAGGCGGGACAGACCGACCAGCAGCAGGATGACGTAGGCGGCCCAGAACACTCCCATCCACAGCATCGGCGAACGAACCTGCATGTTCAGCGGGATCGCCCACAGGGTGCGGAAGGCATGGCCGAGTTCCAGCGTCAGCGCCAGCAGGGCGCCCAGCGACAAACCCAGTGCCAGTAGCAACGTTCGGCGTGCAATGGCGTCGAAATGACCCACACGGAACACCATGCCCATCGCGGTCACGATGGCGACCCCGAACGAGGCCAGTGCCATGTAGGCATAGGTCACGACCGGCAGGCCCCACATCACGTTGGTGCCCTGGTTGAAGGCCGCGCTGCCCTGGGTCAGCAGCGGGGCCGAGCCGATCGCCCCGATGATCAGGGCGATGGCCCCGATGACCAGCATCACGGTCGACATGTTCCCCGACGAGCCCGGGGCATCCATGGGTTGCGTAGCGTCAATCATGGTCGTTTACTCCTTGGATGCATCTTGCTGGGGCGTGGTGAACTCGGGCACGGTGCCGTGATCGCCGAGGTAATAGACCTGCGGGCGATTACCGGTGTGTTCGAGCAGGCGTACGCCGCGCTTGTCGGCAATCAGCCGGTTCACATGGCTCTCGGGGTTGTCGAGGTCGCCGAAGAAGCGCGCCTTGGGCGGGCAGGTACGCACGCAGGCCGGCACGTACTCGACCAGGTCGGGATCGTCCTCGTCCAGGTCGGCCACACCTTCCGGGGCGTTGCTGATCTTGTGGTAGCAGAAGGTGCACTTGGACACGACGCCTTTCGGCTGGATGCCGATGCCCTTGCTCCAGTCGGAAGACGGGTTCTGGTAGGGCGGGGCCCACTGCTGGCCGTCCTCGGACGGGAAGATGTCCTTGAGGTCCGGTTCCAGCAGCGGCTTCTCGTCAGTGTAGAAACGCACGCCATAGGGGCAGGCGATCATGCAGTACTTGCAGCCGATGCACTTGTCCCAGTCGATCAGGACAACACCGTCGTCGGTCTTGTAGGTGGCGCGTGTCGGACAGACATGCACGCAGGAGGGGTTCTCGCACTGCATGCAGGGCCGCGGGAACCACTTGATGGACACGTTCGGGAACGTGCCCTCGTGATAGTAGAGGACGTCCTGCCAGGACTCGCCGGGCAGGGTGTTGTTCTCCATCGCGCAGGCCGTGGAACAGGCCTGGCAGCCGGTGCATTTTTCGAGGTCGATGACCATTCCCCATTTCATGATGTGGGCTCCTCAGCTCGGTCTCAGGCCCGCTCGACGCGGACACGGGTGGTGTAGTAGCTGCACAGTCCGGAAAGGCGGTCCGACTGGTTGACGGTCACATAGCCGGAATGGCCGGTGCGTTCGGCGACCTTCTCTGCCCAGCGTCCCTGTGCCCAGTGGCCATGCTCCATCGGCAGTACCACCGTGTCCGGGCGGGTACCCTCGAAATACCGGCAACTGGCGCTGAACTCGCCGACGTCGGACGAGACCCGCACCCGATCCCCGTTCCGGATGCCCCGTTCGCGGGCGGTATCAGGATGAATCTCGATGAAGGCTTCCTTGCGCCCGCCATGGACGGGCTGCAGGTAAGCCATTACCTGCGGCAGGTTGCCGCCGCGACCCTCCGCATGCAGTGCGACCTTGGGTGTGGAGATATACAGATCGCCGCCGCCGGGGTGTTGCGGCTCGACCCACTGGATCAGGCCGGCCCGGTCCTGAGCGATCCCGAATTCGCGGTTCACGAATTCCGCGTGCTCCTGCAAGCTGCCGGAGTCCAGTTCGAACTTCCCGGAAGCCGTGGGCATCAGTTTCTCCCTCACGTCCTCGGGAGACATCTCGATGTTGTAGCCCTCGCCGTCCCACTCGTAGAACGTGCCGCGATGCTGTTTCCAGTGGTACGGCTTTTTGTACCAGACGCCCTCGCGCTTCCATGACTCGTAGTCGTTGACGCCGTTGTCGCCGGGGTCGTCGCGGAATCCCTCGGCAAGGTGCCGCAGGAAGTTCTCGGAATTGTCGATTTCCTTGTAGTAATCCTGCATGGGGCCGTCGATCCGCTTGCCAATTTCGAACAGGATGTCGCTGTAGTTTTTGGTGTCGTACAGCGGATCGACGGCAGGTTGCCGGATACCTGCCATGGGCCAGCCCTCGAACGGATAGGTCGGAATGTCCATGAGCCGTTCCAGGTAGGTGCCTTCGGGCAGGATCAAATCGGCATATTTGGCGGTCTCACCCGGGAACGGGGAAGTCTCGATGATGTAGACGTCCTTCAACGCCTCTTCCCACTCCTGACCGTTGGGTGCGGTCCAGATGGGATTGGTGAGGTAGAACATCATGGTGTCGAGCTTGTAGGGATCGCCCTTCTGATGGTTGCGAGCGATCTCTTGCATCATGTTCATTGCAAGAGGCCAGCGGGACGTGCCGACCATGTCGATGCGAGGGTGCGCGGTAAACGATTCGCTCGCGATATCGTCAATGAAGTCTTCCTCGTCGACTGGCATGCTGCCGTAGCTCGGCGGCATCTGGTAAAAGAGCCCGCCCTCGGCGAACAGTGCCCCGGTCAGCGCGTTCAGCGCATGGATCGCCATGCCGTTGTAGGTCCCGTTGGAATGTGCGGTCGGACCGCGTTCGAACAACGCCATCGCGGGGCGGGTGCTGCCGAACTCGATCGCCAGCTCGCGGATTTGCGCTGCCGGGATGCTGGTGACCCCTTCGGCCCATTCCGGGGTACGGTCCTTTACCTCCTCGTTCCACCAGCGCTCCATCCCGCTGACCCAGTTCTCCTCGAACAGGCGGGCGGGAATGCGGCGTCCGGATTCGAAATAGTTGCGGCCGTCGCGGAAATCGCCGACAAATTCCTTGTCCCAGAGCCCTTCGGTCAGGATCACGTGGGCGATCGCCAGGGCAAGGGCGCCGTCGGTACCCGGCTTGATCAGGATCTGGCGGTCGGACGCAGCGGTGGTCGCATTGGCATGGACGTCGATGGTGGTGACGCGGGTCTTGGGACTCTTGGTCCGCATGTGCCCCCACATCTGCATCAGGAAGTTGTAGGGGCGGAAGGCCTCCAGAAAGCCCGCGCCGAAAATCAGCAGATAATTGGTGTTGCGGTAGTCGTAGGCGGAGTACGAGGCGTTTCCGTCCGTCAGCTTTTTCGCGACCTTTGAACCGTCCGAACACATCGACGAATGACCCAGGTCGTTATTCGGCGTGCCGTACAGTTTTCCAAAGGTCGTCATGGCACCATGGTCGGATGCCCCCCAGCCACGCCCGAACAACAGGGCAAAGCGATGGGCTTCGCCCTGTTGCCGCAAACGGTTGAGACGCTCGGCCACGATGTCGAGGGCCTCGTCCCACGAGATCGGCTCGAAGCCCGGGTCCTCGTCGCGCCCCTTGCGCGGATTGGTGCGTTTCATCGGCCCCTTGAAGCGATCCGGGTCATGCAGCATGTAGGTCCCGAGGTGACCTTTCGGGCACAGTTTCCCGTTGGCGATCGGGTGGTTCGCGGAGCCATAGATGGCGTGTGCCCGTCCATCGGTCGTATAGACGTCAATGCCGCAACGAGCCGGACACTGATGGCAGGTGCTCTTGGTAATCACGGTCTGTCCATTTTCGGCCGCCGGCTGGGCCGTAGCGCTCTTTGGCTGCAGGGTGGTCACGCCCGCGAAGCCGCCTGCGGCGGCGGCGCCGGCGGCCGTGGCGGTCGAGCTTGTCTGCAGGAAGCGCCGCCGTGAGATCAGGGTGCTCAGTAGTTTCATGATGGCTTCTCTCCTTGGGGCTACTGCGGGGACCGTGATCCCCGGGCGGTGATTTGGGGCCTGGAACGTGTCATCCGACGCGGGTCGTCGCGTGGCGGAACAGGGTCTCGAAACCGGCGCGCGCGAAGGCCTGTGACCGGCGGCAGGCCGGGCACACCGGCAGCTCGTCGTCGGCGTGCCCGGAATCGACAAAATGGGTGTCGCATTGCGTGCAGATACGTGTGGTATGGCGCGTCGGCTCCTGCCAGCACGGGACCTGCGCATCCGGCGGCTCCCATGTCAGGGAGAGCGCGGCATGCGGGCAGGCGGACTCGCAGGCCTGGCACTGGATACAGGCAGCGGCGTCGAACTGGAGCCCGGCATCGGCGTGATCCCGATACGGCTTAAGAGCGGCCGTCGGACACAGCGCGGCACACAGGTTGTCGTTCCGGCAATCGCTGGTGACATGAATCCGGGGAAACAGCCGGGCGGACGGAAAGTCCGTACCGGCACGCTTGGCGGCGTGCACGAGTTCGACCAGGAACGACATCCGTTCACGCGGATGGATGCGCGCATGGCCATCGACCGGCGCTGCCTCGCCGGCGGTAGTCGACGTTGCGCGTTCGGCCTGATTCAGTGCGTGGTCCAGCTCGCCCTGCAGGGCGCGCAGGAAGCCGCGTCGACTGACGGGGCGGTGCGCCTCCGGCCCGGGAATTTCCCGGGCCAGCGCATGCTTCGCCGGACTGGGGGTGATCTCGATCCGCTCGGGGGCGGAGGGATCCAGCCATTCGAGCCATTGATGGACGCTGGCGACGGTGTCGGCGGCCGGGTGTCGGCCTCCCGGATTCGCCGGACAATCGCCGCACGCGCCTCGGTCCAGCAGTTGTACGGGAGCGCCGCCGGCGTGCCGGGCCAGGCCCAGCAGCCGACTCTCGCGCAGGCCACCCAGGCAGGGGATCCGCATGGCACCCGGGGGCGAGTCATGGGCATTCACGCGCCAGCAGTCGATTTGAACGGGTTCTCCTGCGGATGTCTCGACGGTGGCTGAGTCGAATCCCGGTACCGACAGGGCACCGGTTGGGCACTGACCGGTGCAGCGGCCGCAATGCAGGCAGTGATCTTCTACGCCGGGTCCTTCCGGCCCGATACGGATGGCGTCGACCGGGCAGACCGATGCGCAGGCCTCGCATTGAACATGCGGGAACCGATGCGGCAGGCAGGCCCGGCTGTCCACCCAGAGGTGGACTCGCGGATTGGGGCGCTGCATGGCGCCGACCGGACGGGCCGTCAGGTTCATGATGGGTCGCTCCTCCTGATGATCGGTCGCTTGTCCGGACCGGGCCGGAAGTTCCGGCCGGCGGGGTCCCGCTCGTTTCAGGACGGCACTGCACAAGGCATGCCAGCATCGACAACTGGCCCGGGAAGACGGATGCGGCGGGATACCCGGCGTTGCCGGGTATCCGGATGGTTACCAAACGGTAACGGGCGAGGTGCGGGGCGAGCGTGCGGTGTTACGGGTTGGTAACGGGCTCCCGGCGGGTGTCTGCAGAGAGGCGAGGGGCGGCTTGCGGAGCCGTGGTCGCGTGTTTGTATACTCGCCCTTTCGGATCGCTTGCGTACCGGTGTGGTACCAGAGAGGAGTCATGCAACGACGCCATGTTCTGCGCCTCGCCGCGTTGCCAGTCCTGGCGCCGGGAGTGTTGCTGTCGCGCGACACGGTACGCATCGGGCTGACCCCGGTGTTCCTCGACGATCAGACGTTTCTGAATCGCTGGCAGGGCTATCTCGAGGCGCAACTGGGACGACCGGTGAGCTTCGTGCAACGCAGCAGCTACCGCGAAATCGCCGATCTGGTCCGTAACGGGCGGGTGGATTTCGCCTGGCTGTGCGGGTATCCGTATGTGCGTTACCGTGATCAGATGGAACTGGTGCTGGTCCCCGTCTACGATGGCCACCCGCTGTACCAGTCCTATCTGATTGTCTCGGCAGAGGACGAGTGGTCACAGGGCCTGGACGATCTGCGTGGCCGGATCTTTGCCTATTCCGATCCCCTCTCGAATTCCGGCTGGCTGGTGACCCAGGGGCAATTGCTGGAAGCTGGCGAGAATCCCGAGCTGTTTTTTCGCCGCACCTTCTTCGCGGGTGCCCACCGGAACGTAGTGGAGGCCGTAGCGGTAGGGCTGGCGCAGGGCGGAGCAGTAGATGGGTATGTGTTCGACGCACTGGCGCGTCTGCATCCGGAACTGACCTCGCGCACGCGGGTGATCTGGCGGTCGGATGCCTACGGCTTCCCTCCGGTGGTGGCTTACCAGGAGATCGGGGCGGCGATGCGGAGGGACTTTACCCGGGCTCTGGCGGGGATGTCGGAATCGCAGGAAGGCCGCGTTTTGCTGGACCAGTTCTATCTGGATGGCTTCCGCGATCCGGACCCCGAACTCTATACGGGTATCGAAGAGTTGATGCATCGGGTGGAGCGCGCCTGAGGTGCGCCTGCGCGATCTGAGCTACCGGGTCAAGACGCCCTTGAGCGTGAGCCTGGTCATCTTCCTGACCACAGTCGTTCTCTCGACCACGCTGCTGTTTCGCGCCTATCAGGACAGTCGCGACGATATGGTGGGGAATGCACTGAACCTGGGTACGGTGCTGGCGCGCACCCTGCGTCCGGCGCTCACGCGTGATGACGTATGGGGCGCCTACGAAACGATCATGACGCCCCTTGATCGAGGATTGCGCCGTGGCGCGCCGCGTGCGTCCACGGATGCAGCCAGGCCCGATGCGGAGGCGGCCGGCGCAACGCAGCGGCCTACGGAACGCGAGATACTGGTACTGGACGCGGAGCAGTCGATCTATGTGGCTTCGCGACCCCGCGAATATCCAATGCTGGTGAGCCTGTCCCAGCTTGGCGATTCCTTTGGCGAGCTGGGACAACGGATCGAGGATGCCGGCACCCTGGAATCGTTCATGGTCGATGACATCTGGGAGGACCGGTATGTGATGGTCGTTCCGATCCTCGCGGAAGATGATGCACGCCTCGGGACCCTCGTCATGAGCTACTCGGGCTCGTTGTTGCTGCCGCGTTTTCTCAACACGGTGGAGCAGGTAATCCTGGCGACCCTGCTGGTCCTGATCGTGCTGTTGCCGCTTGGCTGGTACTGGGGAAAGCGTCTGACCGAACCGCTGGCGCATCTTTCGGACTGCATGCGCAAGGTGGGCAGCGAGGTCCCCAGCGACCTGCAGTGCAACTTGTACGACGGGCGTGACGAGATTGGCCAGGTGTCCATGCGTTTCCGACGCATGCTGGAGGAGCTGCGCGAGAAGCAGGAACTGGAGCGGAGCATGGTCGCCTCGGAACGCCTGGCGGCAGTCGGCCGACTGACGTCCGGGATTGCGCACGAGATCAACAATCCGCTGGGTGGCATGCTCAACGCGATCAGTACCTACAAGCGGCATGGCGAAGAACGGGATCCGGTCGCGGACCGGACGATATCACTGCTCGAGCGCGGCCTGATCCAGATCAAGGGGACGGTCGGTGCGCTGCTGGTGGAGGCGCGCCTGGAGAGCCACGCGCTGACCCCGGACGATCTGCGCGACATCCATACGCTGATCCAGCCGGACATCCAGCGCAAGGGCCTGGATCTGGTCTGGGACAGCACCCTGGATGCGGCGGTCCCGTTGCCATCCTCGCAGGTGCGTCAGGTGCTGTTGAACCTGCTGCTCAACGCCATCCAGGCCAGTGAAGAGGGAGGCCGGGTGGTGTTCCGGCTGCGCTGTGAAGGGACGTTTTTCCAAGCCGCGGTCACCAATTCCGGCGCGTTCATCGACCGCGAACAGATGGCACACCTGTTCGAACCATTCGCCCCCAGTCGGCATGATGGACATGGCCTGGGCCTGTGGGTGACCTACCAGCTGATCCAGCAGCTCGACGGGCGCATCGAGGTCAAGAGCAACACCGCCGCGACCGTCTTCGAGCTCACCCTGCCGCTGCATCAAGGGGAAGAATCATGAGCGAACGAACGCGCCTGTGTCTGATCGAGGACGACCTGATCATGGGCGAGTCGCTGTGTGATCGCTTCGCCCTCGAAGGCTATGCGGTGGACTGGTACCAGGGCATTGCCGAGGCCCGGGCGCACCTGGACGCGCAGGATTATTCGCTGGTGCTCAGCGACATCCGGCTCGGCGACGGGCAGGGCGACGAGCTGTTCCTGGAACGCCAGGAGGCCGGGGGCATTCAGGTGCCGTGGGTCTTCATTACCGGATACGGGACGGTCGATCGTGCCGTGGAGCTGCTGAAGCGCGGGGCCGCCGACTACATCACCAAGCCCTTCGATCTCGATGCCCTGGTCGACAAGCTCGGCGATCTGGTCGCGGATGCGGATCTGGCCGGCGTCAGCGACAGCGAGCGCCTGGGCACCTCGCCCCCGATGCGTCGGATCTCGGCCCTGCTGGGGCGCCTGGCGGAACAGTCGAGCACCGTGCTGGTGACCGGCGAATCGGGCACCGGCAAGGAAGCGGTGGCGCGCGAGCTGCATCGGCTGGACCCCGCCCGCTCCGACAAGCCGTTCGTGCCCGTCAACTGTGGCGGGCTGACCGAAACCCTGCTCGAGGCGGAACTGTTCGGCCACGAGAAGGGGGCGTTTACCGGGGCGGTGCGTGCGCGCCCGGGGGTGTTCGAACAAGCCCACGGCGGAACGCTGTTTCTGGACGAGGTCGGCGACATGCCGCCGGTGATGCAGGTCAAGCTGCTGCGCGCGATTCAGGAGCGCCAGGTGGTGCGGGTCGGCGGCGAGACGCCGATCCCGGTCGAGCTGCGCCTGATCTGTGCCACCCATCGCGACCTGTTGCAGATGGTACGGGAAGGCCGCTTCCGCGAGGATCTCTATTACCGCATCCATGTGATCCATCTGCGCATCCCGCCATTGCGCGAACGCCCCGAAGATATCCCCTGGCTAGTGCAGCGGTTCCTGGACGATTTCGCGCGCGAGCACGGCGAACCCCGCAAGCATCTGACGTCCGCTGCGGAGACGGCCCTGTTGCGCCACTCCTGGCCCGGCAATATCCGCGAACTCAAACATGCCATCGAACGCGCCTGTATCATGAGTCCGGGGACTGATCTGCACGCCGACGCCCTGTTCGACGAACCGGGCGCCGAGCCGTCGGCGCAGGCCGAGGGCGAGCAGCCGCGCCTCAGTCATTACCTCCAGGCCTGCGAGGAGAGCTACATCCGCCGGGCCCTCGAGCTCCACGACGGCCACATCGGCCACACCGCTTCCAACCTGGGGATCAGCCGCAAGAACCTCTGGGAACGCATGAAACGCCTGGGGATCCCGAGCGGGGCGGGGCACGCAAACTGAATGCGCGATCGTAAAACCGAAGTAGAGATGTCCCCTTCGAGCTCACTGCCATCGCGAGCCGCGCCCCCACGTCATCGCGAGGAGCACACCCCTCACGTCATCGCGAGGAGCGAAGCGACGTGGCGATCTCCATGGGTAGTCCCGGCGCCAGCCCGGGCGAACGTCGGGGGTTCCGTCACGAGATTACTCGCTGCGCTCGCCCTTCGGGCCGGCCTGCGGCCGTTCAACGCGCTTCGCGCTTTTGTGCCGCGGCCCCTGCGGGGCCTCGCAAGGACGGGGGCAGGACGCACGTCATCGTCCACTCCCCCTGTTTCGCGCTCGCCCCCTCGGCCATCCAGCGGGGACATCACTCCTGCGGGCCTGCAGCGCGCTTTGCCGTGCGCGGTGATTTGCGGCAGGCTTTCGCGTTTCGCAACGGGAGACGACGATGGCTTGCAGCCATGACCATGGGGCAGGGGCGTCCGGGACCCGCCGGCATGCATTTACCCGGGGTCTGCATGCGCTGGGCGACGGCGCCTGGGCCTATTTGCAGCCAGACGGAGGCTGGGGCTGGAGTAACGCCGGTCTGATTGTGGACGGCGAGGAGTCGCTCCTGGTCGATACCCTGTTCGACGAGCGCCTGACCGCCGGCATGCTCGCGGAGATGGATGCGGCGACAGGCATCGGCGCCGGCGATATCACGCGCCTGGTCAATACCCACGCGAACGGCGATCACACCTTCGGCAATCGCCTGGTGCGCCGGGCGGAGATTATCGCCTCGCGGGCCAGCGCCGACGAGATGCCGGAGCTGCCCCCGGCCATGCTGGCCGGGCTGATGGCGCAAAGCCATGCGATGGGCGAGCTTGGTGACTACCTGCAACGCGCGTTTGGCGCGTTCGATTTCGGGGGCGTGGAGCTGACCCTGCCGACGCGCACCTTCAGTGGCGAACTCGACCTGAAGGTCGGCGACAAGGAGGTGAATCTGATCGAGGTCGGCCCGGCGCATACGCGCGGCGATGTGCTGGTCCATGTGCCCTCCGACCGGGTCGTGTACACCGGCGATATCCTGTTCATCGAGGGCACGCCGATCATGTGGGCCGGTCCGGTGGGTAACTGGATCGCCGCGATCGACCGCATCCTGGGGATGGATGTCGAGACCATTGTCCCGGGGCACGGGCCGATCACCGACCATGCTGGTGCCCGGCATGTACGCGACTATCTGGTGTATATCGACCGCGAGGCGCGGGCGCGCTTCGAGGCGGGGATGCCGGCCGAGGAGGCGGCCTTCGACATTGCGCTGGGGGATTACGCCAATTGGGGCGATGCCGAGCGTATCGCGGTCAATGTCGACACCCTGTACCGCGAATACCGCGGGGACACCACAGCGCCCGACATCATGCATCTGCTAAGGCTGATGGCACGCCTGGATGCCGAGCGCAAACGTTGAGGAAACACGCAGTCATCCCTTCGGGCGCGTGTACCAGAACCAGGCGAGACGGCGCGAGCGCAGGCTCCAGGGGAACAGGAAGACCTGCAAAACCACCAGCACGTGGCGCGCGGGACTGAACCATTCGGCCTTGCGCCCGGAGGTCAGCACCGGCGTGTCCAGGATCCGGACCCGCTGGCCTCGCCCCCGGCCCCAGCGAGCCAGCGCGCGCGACAGGAAGACTTCCTCCCCGGCGTATATCCGTTCGCTGAAGCCTCCCACAGCCGTGAAGGCGTCGCGGGTGCAGAACACGTAGCACCCCGCAGCGAGGCCGAGCCGGGCTGAGAGCGCATTCCAGGTGGCTGCTCCCCAGCGATAGATTCGGTGGTCGAGGTGGTCGAAGACGACCCGGGCCCCGCCGCCGCAGACCTTTCCGGTATCCAGTGCGGCAAGGGTCGCGCGCAGCAGTTCGGCATCCGGCCAGGTATCCGCATCGATAAAGATCAGGATCTCGCCGGAGGCGGCCCCGGCGCCGGCATTGCGCGCGCGACTGATGCGGCGTTGCGGTTCGAACACCACGCGGCAACCGGCGTCCCGCGCGATGCGCGGTGTGGCATCGGTAGAGGCATTGTCGACCACGATGATCTCGCTGTTCGCGGGGATACCGGACAGCGCTCGCTGGATCGCCACCAGGGTGTGCGGCAGCCACAAGGCCTCGTTCCAGGCCGGAATGATAACCGAGAGGGAAGGTGCGCGGGACATGTGGAGCCGCGGTTCAGTAGGTCGGCATGTGGGGATCGACCTCGCGCGCCCAGGCCTCCACGCCCCCGGTCAGGTTGATGACGTGCTTGAACCCGACCCGGGTCAGGAACCCGCAGACCTGCTGGCTACGCACGCCGTGATGACAGATGACCACAATCTCGTCTTCGCGATTCAGCTCCTCGTATGCAGCGGGAATTCGCCCCATTGGCAGCAACCGCGAGCCTTCGATATGGCAGTGGTCGTATTCCCAGGGCTCGCGCACGTCCAGCAGCGTGGGCGGGGTTGCCGCCTGCGAGAGATAGTTGTGCAACTCCCGGGGAGACATCTGGCGCATGGGGCGATCCGTGGCTGGGTGAAGCCTCCACGCTAGGGCGAGGCCAGGAGGCTGGCAAGAGGGCGGATGGCGGGTAGGGCGAGGGCGTGGTCGTCTTGGGTTGCCCATGGAATATCCTGGACACCAGATTGATCAGGTCATCCTGATGATTGGAGGTGTTCATGAGCGAAGTGAAACGTTGGTCGGCCAAG
>JBNJFQ010000029.1:11945-31232 GCA_051747025.1 Pseudomonadota bacterium | reverse complement strand
TATGGCGGGGCAGGCCAGGGAGGCGGCCGGACCAGCGAGCCGGTGTCCAGCGGAACCTTCGATGACGACGACGTGCCGTTTTGACAGGTATATGCTGTAGTTTGGGCGATCGTCGCGAGCGTGGTGGGAGAACGAGTCCATTTTTTCGGTCTCTCGAGGCGCATGGCGGGGGCTACGTAACGAGAGAGAGCGGAGAAGAGGGCCGCTCTCCCGCACGCGCAGCAGATCAGTCCCAAATCCGACAGGCTCCTAGCCGTCTGTCGGCGAACCATGTCCGTGCGCGCCGGGACCGTATGTGGCCCGATGCGCACACCCGCGCGGACATGGATCCGTGTATTCCCTTTCCTCATCCCCAGCGAGTTGCGACGTACGCCCGATGATCCGCAAGGTCTATCTCCAGACACACGGCTGTCAGATGAACGAGTACGACTCCGACCGCATGCTCGACGCGTTGCGCGAGCTGCACGGGGCGGAACGTACCGACGATCCGGAACAGGCCGACGTCCTGCTGATGAACACCTGCTCGATCCGCGAGAAGGCGCAGGAGAAGGTCTTCTCGCTGCTGGGCCGCTGGCGGCAGATCAAGGAGCGCCGGCCGGAGGTGATCATCGGTGTGGGCGGCTGTGTCGCCAGCCAGGAGGGCGATGCCCTGCGCGAACGCGCCCCGTACGTGGACCTGGTGTTCGGCCCGCAGACCCTGCACCGGCTGCCGGCCATGATCCAGGCCGTGCGCCGCGAGCGTGCCCCGGTGGTGGATATCTCCTTCCCCGAGATCGAGAAGTTCGATCGCCTGCCGGAGCCGAAGGCCGAGGGGCCGACGGCGTTCGTCTCGGTGATGGAGGGCTGCTCCAAGTACTGTTCGTTCTGCGTGGTGCCCTACACCCGCGGTGACGAGATCAGCCGCCCGTTCGATGACGTGATCGCCGAGGTGGTCGCGCTGGCCGCGCAGGGGGTCAAGGAGATCAATCTGCTGGGGCAGAACGTCAATGCCTACCGCGGTCCGATGGAGGACGGCGACACTGCAGACCTGGCGCTGTTGATCCACTACGTGGCGGCGGTGGAGGGCATCGAGCGCATCCGCTTCACCACCTCGCACCCGGTGGAGTTCTCCGACTCGCTGATCCAGGCCTTCGCCGACGAGCCCAAGCTGGTCAGCCACCTGCATCTGCCGGTGCAGAGCGGTTCGGATCGTATCCTGGCGCAGATGAAGCGCGGCCACACCATCCTCGAATACAAGTCGAAGATCCGTCGCCTGCGCGAGGCCCGTCCGGATCTGGACCTGTCCTCGGACTTCATCGTCGGGTTCCCCGGCGAGACCGATGCGGACCATGCGGCGACCATGAAGCTGATCGAGGAGTTGCACTTCGACTTCTCCTTCAGCTTCATCTACAGCGCGCGTCCGGGGACCCCGGCCGCCTCCTTGCCGGACGACGTGCCGCTGGCGACCAAGAAGGTGCGTCTGGCCGAGTTGCAGGCCCTGATCGAGCAGCACGGGCGCGAGCGGAACCAGACCATGGTCGGCCATGTGGAGCCGGTGCTGGTGGAAGGCCCGGCCAAGCGCAATCCGGGCGAACTGGCCGGGCGCACCGCGAACAACCGCATCGTGAACTTTGCGGGCGACCCTGGCCTGATCGGGCAGTTGATCCCGGTCGAGATCACCGAAGCCCTGGCGCATTCCCTGCGCGGCCGGACGGTGGAGCGGGCGATGCCCGCCGCCGTCGGCGCCTGACCTGAATGGCCAATCGTCTGGATTTCACGCTGGAACCCGGTGACCAGGAGACGCTCGCGCGGATCTCCGGGCCGCTGGATGCGCATCTGCGCCTGATCGAGTCGCGCCTGGGGGTGGCGGTGCACAATCGCGGCCCGCGCTTCAATGTCACCGGCCCGCGCGAGGCGGTCCATGCCGCTGGTGCGCTGATCCATGACCTGCACCGCATGGCGCAGGAAGAGCCGGTCAGCCTGGAGCAGGTGCATACCGCGCTGCAGACCGCGCACGTCGAGGCGCTGTCCGATGCCGAGCCACCGTCCGCGGATCCGGTACTGCGCCTGAAACGCGCTGCAATTCGCGGACGCGGGCCGCGTCAGGCGCGCTATGTTGCCGGGATTGGCCGTCACGACCTCAGCTTCGGCATTGGCCCGGCCGGCACCGGCAAGACCTTTCTCGCGGTCGCTGCCGCGGTCGCCGCACTGGAGCAGGACCGCGTGCAGCGCCTGGTGCTGGTACGCCCGGCGGTGGAGGCCGGCGAGCGTCTGGGTTTCCTGCCGGGCGATCTGGCACAGAAGATCGACCCCTACCTGCGGCCGATGTATGACGCCCTGTACGAGTTGATGGGGTTCGACCAGACCGCACGCCTGATGGAACGCCAGGTGATCGAGGTCGCCCCGCTCGCCTACATGCGCGGGCGCACGCTGAACGAGGCCTTCATCATCCTCGACGAGGCGCAGAACACCACCGTCGAGCAGATGAAGATGTTCCTGACCCGGATCGGCTTCGGCTCCACCGCCGTGGTCAACGGCGACGTAACCCAGGTCGACCTGCCGCGCGGCCAGAAGTCCGGGCTCAATCATGCGATCCGCATTCTCGACGGGGTGCAGGGTGTCAGCATCACCCGTTTCAAGGCCGAGGACGTGGTGCGCCACCCGCTGGTGCAGCGCATCGTCGAGGCCTATGAATCCGAGGGCGGGGACGTCAACTCCGGGGACGAACGTGACGCTTGAAGTGGCGGTGCAGTATGCGGTGCCGCGTCGCGGCGTGCCGGCCGCAACCGCTTTGCACCGTGCGGCCCGTGCGGCCTGGCGTGGCGCCGGCGCAGCCGCCGTGACCCTGCGCCTGGTAGATGCCGACGAGGGCCGCGCCCTGAATGCCGGGTTTCGCGGCCGGGACTATCCCACCAACGTGTTGTCATTCCCCGCCCCGCCGCTGCCGCCGGGCTTGCCGGATACGGTGACGACCTACCTCGGGGATCTGGTGCTGTGTGTCCCGGTGCTCGAACGCGAGCTCAGCGAACAGGGCAAGACCCGCAGCGCGCATTACGCTCATATGGTGGTCCACGGCATGCTGCATTTGCAGGGTATGGATCACCAGGACGAGGCCGAGGCGGCCGCGATGGAGGCGATTGAGTCCACGATCCTGGCCGGGTTAGGCTATTCCGACCCCTATCTTGAGGCCGCGTCATCGGCCCGACACCCGCACCGCCCGCATGCCTGACTCTGTCCCCGACGATCAACCTCTCTGGCGGCGCTGGCTGGCGCGCGCGAAGGCGCGCCTGTGGCCGCGCCGCGAGCCCGCCACGCGCCACGAACTGATCGAGACCCTGCGCGGCGCGCAGGGCCGTGAGCTGGTCGATCCCGAGGCGCTGACTATGCTCGAGGGCGTACTCAACGTCGCAGACATGCAGGTGCGCGACATCATGGTCCCGCGGGCGCAGATGGATGTGGTGCGTCGCGAGGCCCCGTTATCGGAGTTTCTGCCGGATGTGGTAGCGTCCGCGCACTCGCGTCTCCCGGTGGTCGGCGACAACCGGGACGAGGTGGTCGGGATCCTGCTGGCCAAGGACCTCCTGCGCTTCTTCGGCGATCCTGAGGAGTCCGGCTTCGATATGCAGGAGATCCTGCGCCCGGCGGTGTTCGTGCCCGAGAGCAAGCGCCTGAACGTCCTGCTGAAGGAGTTCCGCCTGAGCCGCAACCACATGGCGATCGTGGTCGACGAGTACGGCGGCGTGGCGGGCCTGGTGACCATCGAGGATGTGCTGGAACAGATCGTTGGCGAGATCGAGGACGAGCACGATGTCGAGGATTACCTGACCCAGATCATGCAGCACCCCGGCGGGCGCTACACCATCAAGGCGCTGACCCCCCTGGAGGAGTTCAACGCCTACTTCCAGACCGCCTACAGCGAAGACGACTTTGACACCATCGGCGGCATGGTACTGTCGCGTTTCGGCCACGTGCCGCACCGTGGCGAGACCATTGCCATCGACGGTATGCAGTTCCGCGTGCTGCGCGCCGACAACCGCCGTCTGCACCTGCTGGAAATGCGCCGGCCGGAAGAACCGCCACCCGACTCCCAGGCACCGGCCGACGCCTTCGGCGTCGCGGACGGTGTGCCGTCCGACCGGACGTAATCACGCGCTACAAGGGAGCCCGAACATGCTGCAGCACTTGCCCCGGTGGGCCGTGGCGGGACTTGCACTGGGTGCTGGTGGCGCGGGAGCGCTGGCGTTTGCCCCGGTCGCACTGTTCCCGCTGGCACCCCTGGCCCTGGCGGGCTGGTTTGCGTTGCTGCTGGATGCGACCCCGCGGCGCGCCGCACTGACCGGCTATCTGTTCGGCCTCGGTTTTTTCGGGGTGGGGACCACCTGGATCTTCAACAGCTTGCTGGTGTTTGGTCAGGCCCCGTTGCTGGTAGCCTCGGCGCTTACGGTGCTGTTCGTGCTGACAATGGCCGTCTATCCGGCGCTGCTGGCAGGGCTCGCTGCCCGCTTCCTGCCGCTGGACCGCCCGGTCGGGCTGGTGGCGCTGGCCGGGGGCGTGGTGCTGATGGAGTTCGCGCGCTCCTGGCTGTTCTCCGGGTTTCCCTGGCTGCTGTTCGGGCATACCGTGCTCGATACCCCGCTGCAGGGCTGGTTGCCGCTGGCTGGCGAGTTGGGCGCAGGCCTGGTGGTCGCGCTTCTGGCGGTTGCGCTGGTGGGGATCGCGCGCCCTGGCTGGCGCGTGCGCGGGGTGCTGCTGGCGGCGCTGCTGGTGGCGTTATCACTGGCGCTCGCCCCACTGCGTTGGGTGCAGCCGCAGGGCGACCCGATCGCCGTCGCGATGATGCAGGGCAACATCCCGCAGGAGCGCAAATGGGCCTCGGACGGGATCGAGTATTCTTTCGACGTCTATGCGGAACTCACCGAGCCGGTCTCCGGCGTGGATCTGGTGGTCTGGCCCGAGACCGCCGTCCCGGCGTTCTACATCGAGGTCGCGGTCGACCTGGAACGCCTGTCCGATCGTCTGGAGGCCGAGGGGGCCGATCTGGTGACCGGGATCTTTGCCTTCGATCACCCGCAGCGGGCGATCTTCAACTCGGTGATGCATGTGCCCAGCGGTGCCGGCTATAACAAGCGCCAGTTGGTACCGTTCGGCGAATTCATACCGCTGCGCGATCGCCTGGCCTGGCTGGACCGTCTGCTGGCGATCCCGATGTCCGATCTCAGTGCCGGCGAGGGGGACGGGCGCATGCCCGTAGCGGGCCATATCGCCGGGGTGTCGATCTGCTACGAGTCGGCCTATGCACGCCACATCCGCGCGGCCCTGCCGGAGGCCGGGTTCCTGATCAACGTCTCCAACGACGCCTGGTTCGGTGACAGCCTGGCCCCGGCGCAGCACCTGCAGATCGCCCGCGTGCGTGCGGTCGAGACCGGGCGCCCGATGGTGCGCGCCACCAATACCGGGATCTCGGCGCTGATCGATGCCCGCGGCCGCATCACGGCCCGCTCCGGCCTGTTTGCGCGCGAGGTGGTGCATGGCGAGATCCAGCCACAGGCCGGGCGCACCCCGGCGGTGGCGCTGGCCGAGGCCCCGGCGTTGCTGGCGGCTGTGCTGCTACTGGGTTTCGGAGTCGTGAGCCGGCGCCGCCACCATAGACGGCACTGAGCCCGGTTATTCGGACTGGGTGCCGCCCGGGCCGCGGCGGAAGGTGGTGTTGTGGCAGCTGGCGCAGGGCGGGATGTGGCCGACCCGGGTCATGTGCAGGGCATGCCCGCATTTCTTGCACAACAGTTCGCCCGGGCCGGTGATCTCGCCGGTATGCCATTCCCCCATCACCTGAGCGCGGGCAGTCAGCTCGGTGAGCTCGATTCGGGTGCGGTCGGCGATGCGTTCCAGGGCGCTGAGGACGCTGGCCTCGATCAGTCCGAGGTCGATGCGCAGCCAGCCGCGCCAGTCTTCGCTGCGGGTGTCCAGGTAGGCCCCCAGGTCCTGCAGGTCGCGGCGCAGGTAGTCCATTACCTCGTGGGCCTCTTCGCGGGTCAGTTCGCCGGCCTTCTGCGCCCGGTCGCGGGCATTCTCCAGCGCCTCGGTAATCGCCTTGCTGGTCTTGTCTTCCAGCTTTTCCAGATCTTCGGTGACCTCGTGCAGCATGCGCTGGTACGCACTGCTCAGCCGATGCTCGCGTTCCTGGTTGTGTTCCGGGGCCGTATCCCTGGGTTTGTCGCTCATGCGCTGTTCCTCGCGGATATGATGGTTGACTGGGGTCCCGCTCGGGGACGTCTCGGATGTTGGAGCGCCCAAGGTAGCACGATGGTCCGGCCGCGCCAGCGTCACGGGGCAGGCAGGGGTGCATCGCGGGGCGGGTCTGCTGCAAGGTAGGGGCTGACCACAATGGAGACGACCATGACGCGACCCGTGCCCCTGACCGTGGAGCAGGTCTACCAGCGGTGTCCGCCGGAACATCTGGACTTCGAGACCACCGAGACACTGGAGGGACTCGAGCTGCCCGTGGGCCAGGAACGCCTGCTGCGCACACTGGAGTTTGGCGCGTCGATGCGCGGCAACGGCTTCAATCTGTTCGTGCTGGGGCCGGCCGGCAGCGGGCGGCATGATCTGGTACGGCGTTTTCTGGAGCGGCGCTCGGTCGACGAGCCCGCTCCGCCGGACTGGGGCTACGTGTTCAACTTTGACCACCCGGAGTGTCCGCGGGCCATTCGGCTCGCGGCTGGCGAGGGCCGCAGCCTGCAGGCCGACCTGGACCGCCTGATCGAGGACCTGCATGCCAGTATCCCGGCCGCGTTCGAGAGCGAGGAATACCAGCGGCGCCTGCAGGAACTGAAGGACGCGTCGGAAGAGGATCAGAGCGAGGGTGTGCGCAAGGTGCAGGAAGAGGCCGAGGCGCAGGACATTGCGCTGATCAGCGCGCCGAACACGTTCTCGTTCGCACCGATGCGCGACGGGGAGGTCCTCAAGCCGGATGAATATGATGCGCTGTCCGAGGAGGAGCGCGACCGGATCGACGCGAAGGTCGAGGTGCTGCAGGAGAAGCTGCGTCAGGCGCTGCGCCAGATTCCCCGCCTGCGCAAGGCGCTGCAGGAGAAGATCCGCGACCTGAACGCGGAGATGCTGCAATGGACCCTGGGTGGCCCGATTCACGAGCTGAAGGCGAAGTGGTCGCACCTGCCGGCAGTGGTAGAGCACCTGGACGCGATCCTGCAGGAGGTTGTCCGGCACGCAGAGGCATTTCGTGGCGGCCACGACCATGCGCCGCCGGAGGGGTTGCTGGAACGGTTTCGCATCAATCTGATGGTGGATCACGCCGAAACCCGCGGCGCCCCGGTGATCTACGAAGATCTGCCGAACCATCAGCATCTGACCGGCCAGATCGAGCACCAGGTGCACGAGGGCGCCCTGTTTACCGATTTCTCGCTGGTGCGTGCCGGGGCCCTGCATCGTGCCAGCGGCGGTTACCTGATCGTGGATGTCCGGCGCGTGCTGATGCAGCCGCTGGCCTGGGAGAGCCTCAAGCGAGTGCTGTTTTCCGGCGAGATCCGTATCGAGTCGCTGGAGCGCCTGTTCGGGCTGGTGAGTACGGTGGGGCTGGAGCCGGAACCGATCCCGGTCATCCCGAAGGTGGTGCTGATCGGCGATCGCCTGCTGTACTACCTGCTGTCCGCGTTCGACCCTGACTTTCTCGAGCTGTTCAAGGTCGAGGCCGACTTCGAGGATGACCTGGATCGCGGCGACGCCAGTCACGAGCTATATGCGCGCATGCTGGCTACCCTGGTGCGGCGTGCCGAACTGCGACCGCTGGATCGTGCGGCGGTGGCACGGGTGATCGAGCATGCCAGCCGCCTGGCGGGTGACCAGCACAAGCTCTCGGCCCACGATCGCACCCTGCGCGATCTGCTGCTGGAGGCCGACCACTGGGCCGGTGCGGACGGTGCGGATGTGGTCGGCGCCGCGCACGTCGAACGGGCCATTCGGGAGCGCCAGGAACGCGGGGCGCGAATCCAGCGCCGCAGCCTGGAGCAGATTCGGCGCGGGGTGGTGCTGATCGCCACCCGCGGGGCACAGATCGCCCAGATCAACGGCCTGTCGGTGTTGCAGCTGGGCGACGCGATATTCGGGCGTCCGATCCGGATCACCGCGACCGCACGTTCCGGCAAGGGGCAGGTGGTCGACATCGAACGCGAAGCCAAGCTCGGCGGGCCGGTACACAGCAAGGCGGTGATGATCCTGTCGCGGTTTATCGCCAGCCATTATGCCGAGGACAGCGAGCTGTCGCTGTCCGCCAGTCTCGCCTTCGAGCAGTCGTATGGCGACATCGAGGGAGACTCCGCCTCGGTGGCCGAGACCTGCGCGCTGTTGTCGGCGATCGCGCGGATTCCGCTGCAGCAGTCGCTGGCGGTCACCGGCTCGCTCAATCAGCATGGCGAGGTCCAGGCGGTGGGCGGGGTCAACGAGAAGGTCGAGGGCTTTTTCGACGTCTGTCGCGAGGCCGGCGAACTGGATGGTCACGGTGTACTGCTGCCGGGCAGCAATGTCGAGCACCTGATGCTGCGCCACGACGTGCGCGAGGCAGTCGCGGCGGGACATTTCCATGTCTACCCGGTGGCCACGGTGGACGAGGCCATCGAGCTCCTGACCGGGGTCCCGGCCGGCGAGCGCGACGCGCAGGGGGATTTCCCGGCGGGGAGCTTCAACCGGGTGGTCGCCGACCGGCTGGCGGCGTTTGCACGCCTGAGCCATCGGCACGAGTCCCGCAGCGATGGCGCGGACGCCACCGCAGACAGCGACTCCGGGGAGGGCGCGTAATGCCTCCGTCCGCCAGGCCGGTGTGCTGACGCCGGACCCGACCGGATGTGCGGGAGGGGTTGTGGCGGGCCTCGACCATATCCTGGTAGCCGTGCTACATACCGCCGCCCCGTGCAGGAGGGCGTTCGGGGCCCGTCGCGGGTCCTGCCAGCCGCGGGCCAGCCACTGCAGAGGCCAAGCCGCGTCGACTTTGTGGGCGCGCGGAGGCGGTCGGGATCGGAGCCGATGCCCGGGTGTGCTTGGAGGGGGTGGGGGGCGCTGGTATTCTGCGCAGTTCTTTGTTTCCGGCGATGACAGGACAGGTGAGGCGCATGCAGGAGCATTATTCCCCCGAGGCGATCGAGGCGCAGGTGCAGCGCCAGTGGGAGGAGGCCGACTGCTTCCGCGCACACGAGGACGCCCCCGGAGAGCCATTCTACTGCCTGTCGATGTTCCCGTACCCCTCGGGCAAGCTGCACATGGGGCATGTGCGCAACTACACCATCGGCGACGTGATCGCGCGTTTCCAGCGTATGCAGGGGTGCAGCGTGCTGCAGCCGATGGGCTGGGACGCCTTCGGCCTGCCGGCCGAGAACGCGGCAATGCAGAACCACGTGCCGCCGGCGGCCTGGACGCGTCAGAACATCGAGCAGATGCGCACCCAGCTCAAGCGCCTCGGGTTCGCCTACGACTGGTCGCGCGAGTTCGCCACCTGTGATGCCGATTACTACCGCTGGGAACAGTGGCTGTTCGTGCGCCTGCTGAAGAAGGGCCTGGTCTATCGCAAGAAGGCGACCGTGAACTGGGACCCGGTGGACCAGACCGTGCTTGCCAACGAACAGGTGATCGAGGGTCGCGGCTGGCGTTCCGGGGCGGTCGTCGAGCGCCGCGAGATGCCGCAATGGTTCCTGCGCATTACTGACTACGCCGATGAACTGCTTGAGGCCCTGGATGACCTGGACGGCTGGCCAGACCAGGTGCGCACCATGCAGCGCAACTGGATCGGGCGTTCCGAGGGGGTGGAGCTTGAGTTCGCGGTCGAAGACGGCGAGCCGATGGCCGTCTACACCACGCGCCCGGATACCCTGTTCGGTGTGTCCTACATGGCGCTGGCGCCGGAGCACCCGCGGGTGCAGGCGCTGGCGGAGCAGGACGCCGAGCTGGCCGCGTTCGTCGCCGACTGCGCGCAGGGCGGGGTGGCCGAGGCCGATCTCGCGACCATGGAGAAGAAGGGCCGTTCGCTGGGCTTCACCGCGCGTCACCCGCTCACCGGCGAGGATGTCCCGGTCTGGGTCGCCAACTTCGTGCTGATGGAATACGGAACCGGCGCGGTGATGGCCGTTCCGGCGCACGACGAACGCGACCACGAGTTCGCGACGAAATATGGCCTGCCGATCCGCCAGGTCATCGCCCCGGCGGACGGCGCCTCGGTCGACGTACAGCAGGCCGCGTTCACCGAGGCCGGCGTGCTGGTGAACTCGGGCGATTTCGACGGCCAGGACTCGGAGGCGGCCAGGGCCGCGATCATCGAACACCTGGAGCAGGCCGGGCTGGGTCGGCGCCGGCGCAACTACCGCCTGCGTGACTGGGGCATCTCGCGCCAGCGCTACTGGGGCTGTCCGATCCCGGTGATCCACTGCGAGGCCTGCGGCGCGGTGCCGGTGCCGGAGGCGGACCTGCCGGTGCGCCTGCCGGAGGACGTGATCCCGGACGGGGCCGGCTCGCCGCTGGCGCGCATGCCGGAGTTCTTCGAGGCGACCTGTCCGGAATGCGGCCAGCCGGCGCGACGCGAGACCGATACCTTCGACACCTTCTTCGAGTCCAGCTGGTACTTTGCCCGCTACGCCTGCGCCGACAATGACACCGCGATGCTGGATGCGCGCGCCGACCACTGGCTTCCGGTGGATCAGTACGTCGGCGGCATCGAGCACGCGGTGCTGCACCTGCTGTATGCGCGCTTCTTCCACAAGCTGCTGCGTGACGAGGGCCTGCTGGCCTCCGACGAGCCGTTCACCCGGCTGCTGACCCAGGGTATGGTGATCGCGCCGACCTTCTACCGCGAGCGCCGTGATGGCGGGAAGGACTGGGTCAATCCGGCGGATGTCGAGCTGGAGCGCGCCGAGGACGGCTCGGTGAAGGCCGCGCGCCACCGCGAGGACGGTCAGCCGGTCATGGTCGGGGGCATGGAGAAGATGTCCAAGTCGAAGAACAACGGCGTGGACCCGCAGGCCCTGATCGAGCGCTTCGGCGCGGATACCGCGCGGCTGTTCACCATGTTTGCCGCACCCCCGGACCTGTCGCTGGAGTGGTCCGACTCCGGGGTGGAGGGCGCGCATCGCTTCATCAAGCGCCTGTGGCGGGCGGTCCACGAGCACGTGGGCGGCGCGGCGCCGGGAGCGCTGGAGGCCGATGCGCTGGATGACGCCGGGCGCGAACTGCGGCGCAAGCTGCACGACACCATCGCCAAGGTCACCGACGACATCGGCCGGCGCCAGACCTTCAATACCGCGGTGGCCGCGAATATGGAGCTGTTGAACGACCTCGGCAAGTTCCCGCAGGACGCAGCCGGGGCCGCAGCCGTGCGCCAGGAGGCGCTGGAGGGCATCGTGCGCATGCTGGCGCCGATCATCCCGCATGTGACCGAGACGCTTTGGCGGGCTCTGGGTCATGATGACCTGGTGGCGGCAACCCCGTGGCCACAGGTCGACGAGGCCGCGCGCCAGGCCGCGCAGGAGACCCTGGCGGTGCAGGTGAACGGCAAGCGCCGCGCCGAGATCGCGGTCCCGGCGGGGTCCGAAAAGGACGCGATCGAGACCGTTGCGCGCAACGACGAGAACGTGCAGCGCCATATCGAGGGCCACAACGTGGTCAAGGTGATTGTCGTTCCCGGCCGTCTGGTCAACTTCGTGGTGAAGCCGCAATGACCGCACTGCTGCGCGCAGGGCTGGTGCTGTTGCTGGCGGTTTCGCTGGCCGCCTGCGGCTTTCAGCTGCGCGGCAGCGGCGAGTGGCCGGATGCGTTGATGCCGGTGCAGATCACCGGCATCAACGCCCGCGACTCGCTGTACCGCCAACTGGCCGTAACTCTGGGGTCCTCGGGTGTGGATGTCGTGCGCCAGCGCCCGGAGGGGCAGGGCGCGATCCTGGAGATCCGCTCGGTCAACGATCAGCGGCGCACGCTGTCGGTGACCGAGGCCGCCCGGGTCTCCGAGTATGAACTGATCCGGACGGTCAACGCCCGTCTGCGCCCGGTGGAGGGCGAGGCGGTTGACCTGGGGCCGCTGCGGGCCTCGCGCATCTACCTGTTCGACGGGACGTCGGTACTCAGCCGGAGCGACCGCGAGGCCACCCTGCGCGAGGCGATGGACCGTGACATTGTCGGCCAGCTGCAGCGCCGGATCGCCGCGCTGCTCGAGCCGGACGGCAGCCTGCGCGAAGCGGCGGAGGACTCGGCCCCCTGATGGCGCCGGATAGTGCCCGCCTGGAACAGGAGCTGGCGCGCGGGCTCGCGCCGATCTACCTGCTGCTGGCCGAGGAACCGCTGCAGGCGATCGAGGCGGCCGATGCGATCCGCGCCGCCGCCCGTCAGCAGGGCTTCCTCGAACGCACGGTGCTGGACCTGACCGCGCAATCCGACTGGGGTCCGTTCGAGGCCGCGATCCGCGACCGGTCGTTGTTCGCCGAACGCGCGGTGCTGGACGTGCGCCTGGCCACCGGCAAGCCGGGAAAGACCGGTGGCGACCACCTGAAGGCCTACGCCGGTGACCCGCAGGGCGACCTGGTCCTGCTGCTGCACCTGCCGCGCCCGGACCGTGACATGCGGCGGGCTGCCTGGTTCAAGGCCCTGGAGAACCGTGCGGTGGTCATCCATGCGCGTCCGGTGCCGCCGGCCCGGCTGGGCGACTGGATCCGTACGCGGCTGCAGAAGAACGGTCTGCGCATCACCGACCCGGCGCTGGCATTGCTGGTCGCGCGGGTGGAGGGCAACCTGCTGGCCGCGCGTCAGGAGATCGAGAAGCTGGCGCTGGCCGGCGTGACCGAGATCGACGAGACCGTGCTGGCGGAGGCCACCACGGATGCGGCCCGCTTCGAGCTGTTTGCCCTGGCCCCGACCGCGCTGCGCGGTGATGTCCGCCACGCCCTGCGCATGCTGGAGGGGCTGCTGGACGAGGGCCAGGCCGAGCCGCTGATTCTCTGGGCGCTGGCGCGCGAGTGCCGGCTGCTGGTGCAGGCGATGGAGCGCAAGGCCGCCGGCGCATCTGACAAGGAGGCCTTCCAGGGCAGCTTTGGCGACGGCCAGAAGGCCCTGCGCCAGGCGATGTCGCGGCTGGATCTGAGCGCGGCGCGGGGTCTGCTGGGCGAGGCCGCGCGTGTGGATCGGGTCATCAAGGGTCAGGAAAACGGCAATGCCCGGCAGGGGTTGCTAGACTTGGTGGCCCGTATGGCGGGGCGTCCGCTGACCGTGGCCGAACCCGCGCTGAACCCGGAACGAGTCTGACTGCATGAGCGCTGCCGTGAACCCCACCGAATCCCCTGCCGACGATGTGATCGCCCAGGTCGAGGCGCTCGGGCGCGCTGCCCGCGCCGCTTCCCGGCGCATGGCCGAAGCCGAGCCGGGCGCGAAGAACGCCGCTCTGCACGCGATCGCCGAGGGCATCGCCGCGCGCCGCGCCGAGTTGAGTGATGCCAACAGCCGCGACCTGGAGGCCGGGCGCGAGCGCGGCCTGGACGCCGCGATGCTGGATCGCCTGGCGCTGACCGATGCCCGTATCGACACCATGATCGAGGGCTGCCGCCAGGTGGCCGGGCTGCCCGACCCGGTGGGCACGATCTCCGACATGGCCTACCAGCCGAGCGGTATCCAGGTCGGCCAGATGCGCGTGCCGCTGGGGGTGATCGGGATCATCTACGAGTCGCGCCCGAACGTGACCATCGACGCCGCCGCGCTGTGCCTGAAGTCCGGCAATGCGGCGATCCTGCGTGGCGGCTCCGAGGCGCTGCATTCCAACCAGGCCCTGGCCGCGATCATCCAGGCCGGGCTGGAGCAGGCAGGTTTGCCGCGCGAGGCGGTGCAGGTGGTGCCGACCACCGACCGTGCCGCGGTGGGCGCGCTGCTGCGCATGCCGCAGTACGTGGACGTGATCGTGCCGCGTGGCGGCAAGGGCCTGATCGAACGGGTCAGCAACGAATCGCAGATCCCGGTGATCAAGCACCTGGATGGCGTATGCCACGTGTACGTAGATGGCGGCGCGGATGCCGACAAGGCGCTGGCCGTCGCGGTGAACGCGAAGACCCAGCGCTATGGCACCTGCAACACCATGGAGACGCTGCTGGTGCATGCGGACCAGGCCGAGGCCTTCCTGCCGCGGCTGGCGGCCGCACTGGACGAGCACCAGGTCAGCCTGCGCGGCTGCGCGCGCACCCGGGCCATTCTCGCTGACATCGCGGAGGCTACAGAGGACGACTGGGTCGCCGAATACCTGGGGCCGATCCTCGCGATCCGCGTGGTCGACGACCTGGATATGGCGATCGACCACATCAATACCTACGGCTCGCACCACACCGACAGTATCGTGACCGAGGACTACACCCGCGCCCGGCGCTTCCTGCGCGCGGTGGACTCCAGCTCGGTGATGGTGAATGCCTCCACCCGCTTCGCCGACGGCTTCGAGTACGGCCTGGGCGCGGAGATCGGCATCTCCACCGACAAGCTGCATGCCCGGGGTCCGGTGGGCCTGCACGGGTTGACCACGCTCAAGTACGTGGTGTTCGGTGACGGCCATGTGCGTGGCTAAGGGAGACGCGCGACTGAATCAGCGTCCCCCTGGGACGGTCACCGCGTGATCGGGATCCTCGGCGGTACATTTGACCCGATCCACTTCGGCCACCTGCGGCCGGTGCTGGAGATCCAGCAGCATCTCGGGCTGGAGCGTGTGCACTTCATCCCCTGCCACGTACCGCCGCATCGTGCGAGCCCCGGAACCGGCAGCGACGACCGCCTGGCGATGGTGGAGCAGGCGATTGCGGACGTACCGGGATTTGTCGCCGACCGTCGCGAACTGGATCGTCAGGGGCCGTCCTACACCGTGGATACCCTGCTCAGCTTCCGCGAGGAGCTGAAGCCGGAGGCGCCACTGGTGCTGATCATGGGCATGGACGCCTTCGCCGGACTGCCATCGTGGAACCGCTGGCAGCAGCTCTTCGAGCTGGCGCATGTCGTGGTCTCGCACCGCCCCGGCAGCCCGGCCTCCCACGATCTGGGCGGCTGGCTGGGGAACGCCGCGACCCATGACCCGGCGGCGCTGCGCAAGGCGCCCGGGGGGCTGGTCTACTTCCATCCGGTGACCCAGCTCGACATCTCCGCCACCGCCATCCGGGACGAACTGCGGGCCGGGCGCAGCCCGCGCTTCCTGCTCCCCGGGGCCGTTAATCGCTACATTCAGGACCACGGCCTGTACCGGGCCGGGTCGAACCGCAAGAACGGGACATGAACGACACAATGAACAGCGAACAACTGCTGGAGCTGGTGACCACCGCTCTGGACGACATGAAGGCACAGAACATCCGTACCATCGACGTGCGCGGCAAGACCACGCTGGCGGACTTTATGGTGATTGCCTCCGGGACCTCCGGGCGTCACGTGCAGTCCACCGCCGAGTCGGTGGCCACCGAGGCCAAGCAGGCCGGGATTCAGCCGCTGGGCGTGGAGGGTCAGGAAGGCCAGGAGTGGGTGCTGGTGGACCTGAACGACGTGATCGTCCATGTGATGCTCCCGGAGACCCGCGACTTCTACAACCTGGAAAAGCTCTGGCTGGCGGAGGAAGCGGCCGACCCGGAAAAGGCCGCACCCGAGGATCCCAGCCTGGAACGCGTTCGCCGCCTGCGGGGCTGAGCCCGCGGGAGCCGTCGCTCGATGCGCCTGGACCTGATCGCGATCGGCAAGCGCATGCCGGACTGGGTGGCGGAGGGCTTCGCCGAATACGCCGGGCGCCTGCCGCGCGAGCTGGATCTGAACCTGCGGGCCCTCTCGGGGCCCTCCGGCGCAAAATCCATGGATGCCACCACGCTGCTGCGCCGCGAAGGCGAGATCCTGCTGAAGGCGATCCCGGAGAACGCCCGCGTGGTCCTGCTCGACGAGCGCGGCAAGGGTGTCGATACCAAGGGCCTGGCGAAGCGCCTGGAGGCCTGGCAGCAGGATGGTCGCGACCTGGCGCTGGTGATCGGCGGGGCCGCCGGTCTGGACGAGGCCGTGCGCGCCCGCGCCGAGTGGGCCTGGTCGCTGTCGCCGCTGACCTTCCCGCACATGCTGGTGCGGGTACTGGTCGCCGAGCAGCTCTACCGCGCCTGGTCACTGCTCAACAATCACCCCTATCACCGCGCCTGAGCCCCGCATGACCCCGACACCGCTGCTGCTCGCCTCGGCCTCCCCGCGCCGCCGGGAGCTGCTGGAGCAGATCCAGCTCGCCTTCGAGGTGGCGCCGATGGACGTGGACGAGAGCGCGCGGCCCGGCGAGACGCCGGAGGCCCTGGTCGAGCGCCTGGCGGTGGCCAAGGTGGAGGCCGCACGCAATCGCCTGGCGACCGGCCAGTGGGTGCTGGCGGCCGACACCGTGGTGGCCGTGGACGACGACGCACTGGGCAAGCCCGCGGATTTCGCCGACGCCGCTGCCATGCTCGGGCGGCTGTCCGGGCGCGAGCACCGCGTGGTCTCCGGCATGGCCCTGTGGCGCCCCGGCGAGGCCATGCGTGCCCGTCACGTGACGACCCGGGTACGCCTGCACGAGCTGAGCCCGGCCGACATCGAGGCCTACTGGGAGACCGGTGAACCATGTGGCAAGGCCGGTGCCTACGCCATCCAGGGCCGCGGCGCCGCCTTCGTCGAGTGGATCGAGGGCTCCTACACCAACGTGGTCGGGTTGCCCCTGTTCGAGCTGGAGCAGTGGCTGCGCGAGATCCCCGACCCGCCCCCGCGTACCTGACCGACCTGGGGGGGCTTTTTCGCGCGCTCGCCACCAATCAGCGTCTTTTCTCCGGGCGCACGGGGTGGCTTGTACCGGCCCGGGCATCGCTGGTCAGGGCACCTCGATGACGGGTGACGAGGCCCTGCGAGTCGTTAGCCGGTGCAACAGGACGAACAGCACCGGGATCACGACCAGGGTCAGCAGGGTGGCCGCCAGTATCCCGCCGATGATCACGGTGGCGATGGGGGAGAAGCGTTCTGCCCCGACCGCCATTTCCAGCGCCAGCGGCAGCATTCCGGCGATCGTGGACAGGGCGGTCATCATGATGGGGCGCATGCGGGTTTCCACCGCATCGGTGACGGCGGCCTGCACGTCCGTGCCTTCGGCCAGCCGGCGCCGGGCCAGGTCGAGCAGGATGATGCTGTTGTTTACCACGATGCCGATCAGCAGGATGATCCCGAGCAGTGCCGGCATGGATATGTACTTCCCGGCGATCAGCAGCGCGGCGACCACGCCGATGAACTGCAACGGAATGGCGGTCATGATGATGACGGGGTGGACGAAGCTGCGGAACTGAACGACCAGCAGCAGGTAGACGGCCAGTGCGGCCAGAAGCAGCGCCCGCATCATGTGATCACGCGCCTCGTTGAAGTCCGCCTGCTCGCCGGCCAGGGTCGCCGGGTAGCCATCCGGGGCGGCGAAGGTGTCCAGGCGCTGCTGGACGTCGGCCACCACCTCGGACAGTGGACGCCCCAGGTGGAAGCCGAGGATGTCCAGGGTCCGTTGGCCGTTTTCCCGCGTGACGATGCGTGGACCCAGGGTGTGTTCAAGGCTTGCGACCTCGCTCAGGGCGACCGGGCCCTCACGGGTGGGCAGCAGGATGCCCACCAGGTCTTCCGGATAGCGGCGGTCCGGCACCTGGTAGCGCACGACCACGTCCAGATCCCGCTTCGGCGGCTGGCGGAAGCGTGTGGCCACGGCGCCGTCCATGGCGTGGTGAACCGCGCGGGCGATCGCGGTACCGGTGAGGCCGAGTTCGGTCGCGCGGTCATGGTCGACCCGGACCCGCACCTCGGGGGTGTCGAGGGCCCAGTCCTTCGCGCTCCGGCACCCGCAGGATCGCATGCAGATCCTCGAGGCCGACCAGCTCGATCAGGGGCTGGCCTGAAATGGCAAGGTCGCCCGCCCGTACATGGGTGCGCCGTACCTGAGCGGTGAAGGGGGCCTGTTCCGTTGTGTATTCCAGGCGTTTGCGGGTCAGCTCCAGCGCCGACCGGTTTTCGCGGAGCCGGGCCTCCAGGGTGGCGACGCGCTGGCGAGCGTCGTCGAGTTCGCTTTCCGGAATCAGACCCCGGGAAAAGAGGTCCTGCTGGCGATCGAGGTTGCGCTGGGAGGTTGCGCGTTCGCCGTCCAGGCGCTGATCAGCGGCTTCTCGCTGCCGGACCTCCAGGCGGGTCTCGTCGGTATCCATACGCACCAGGACGCCACCCGCCGCGACCCGGTCCCCGGCATTCAGGGGGCTTTCCAGTACCCGGGCCGTGATCCGGGCCGAAATGGTGGTCTCGTCATGGGTCTCGATGCTGCCCCGGTACGCAGGGCTATAGAGCGTGACTCCGGTAGGTTTCGCGGCGATCGTGGTGACGGTCGGCGGCGGCACGGTGCGTGCCGCCTCGGGCGAAAACCGTTCCGACAGCCGGTCCGCCGCGCTCCAGACCGTTACCAGCACCACCCCGCCCAGCGCGAGGAGGCCCAGGGTCCGCCGAAGGCCACGACGAGCGGATGGAGTCCGGGATGCGTTCATGTTGTGCTCAGCGTTCCGGGGCGTCTTCCGGAGGCAGGGCGCTGACCACCTCGTCCCGGAATGCACTGTGGCAGGCGGTGCACGCATTCACCAGCCTGCCGTGGTAGCGGATGGACTGGTCCAGATCCTGATCCCGCGCCGCATCGGCAAGCCCGTTGGCGGTTTCGTGCACCTGCTGGTCCAGCGTGCGGAACTCGCTGACCCGGGGACCGACCACCGCCATGACACGCTGCCGTTCGCCGGACGGGGGTTTCGGATGGTCCGCGATCGCCTCGGCCGCCTCGATGACGGTATCGAAGTCCTCGACGAACAGCCCGGACTGGACCTGGTTCATGTCGTTCGCGAGGTCCTTCATGATGCTGCGGAAATCGTTGGCCGAGGCGGTACTGGCCAAGGTCGTACCGAGGATGCCCAGCGCGAGGGCGATCCCGCTTGCGTTGCGAATGGTAGTCAGGGGCATGGCTATTCTCCTGTTGACGAGCGGAAAGAATGCGGGAGTGGGGATGCGACTGGGGGGCTGGGCCCCGGTGTCGCCAGGACGGGTTCCAGGAAACGCCATAGCACTTCGCCCTGCTGCTCGAGCGGAAACTCGAAGTCGGAGAGTGACCAGCGCATGACCAGCCCCTGGATCATCGCCACGATCAGGCGTGCTGTTTCGCCGGTGTCCAGGTCCTGGCGAAAGCGCCCTTGGGCGATACCCTCCTGGAGCAGGGTTTCCAGACGCGAGGTATAGCGGGCCATGATGTTGCGCACTACG
>JBNJFQ010000029.1:4593-11845 GCA_051747025.1 Pseudomonadota bacterium | reverse complement strand
CCGGTGTCCAGGTCCTGGCGAAAGCGCCCTTGGGCGATACCCTCCTGGAGCAGGGTTTCCAGACGCGAGGTATAGCGGGCCATGATGTTGCGCACTACGGCCTTCAGCTCCGGGTCTTCGAGATGCAGCCGCTCGGAGAACAGGAGGCGGGGCAGGCCCTTGCGCCGGCTGATGAACCGCAACTGACGGGCCAGCAGCTTGCGCAGGCGGGCGTCCGCGCGGCCGCGTCCGGACAGCATGGGTGTCAGTACGTCGAGCAGCTTGCGGCCGATGGAGTCCAGCGCTGCGCGGAAGATGGCGTCCCGCGTCGGGAAATGCCGAAAGACCGTGGGTTGAGCGATCCCCACGCGATCGGCGATCGCCTGGGTGGAGACATCCCTGGTCCCGCGCTCGGCTGTCAGATCCAGCAGGGCCTGGACAATCTCTTCGCGGCGTTCCTCGCTCGACTTGCGCCCCATGATGAGTGAGTACTCACTTGCTCAAATAGATGCAAAGACAATACAGCTTTTCGCGGCAGGGGCAAATCCGTGCCCATACGGGCACGCAACCGTGGCGGGGATGTCGCGGGGCGGTGCATCAAATGACGGGAGAGGGCGTCCGGCACGGTCACGGCACGAACCCTGACTGCCAGCGTGCCGGCGCTTATGGCGATCGGTGGCGGAACGGGGGGTCCAGGCGCAGGCCGCGGACCTCGCCCATCGCCCCGCCGGCACGCAGGGCGGCGGCGAACGGGGACTGGCGGGCGGGTTCGCCGTTGATGCTCTCGATGCTGATGCCGCGGCGTTTCGGCAGCCAGCGGCTGGTGGCGAGCTGGCGGATGGCATCGGTCACCAGCGCGGCGTGTTCCTCTGCGGTGTCAATGCCGGGGATGGTCTCCCAGACGAACAGCTGGCGGCCGGAGGCGGCGAGGTACAGCAGGGGCTGGCCGCCGGCCAGCGCGACCAGGGCCCCGGCCACGCGGCGCAGGCGGCCCTCGGCCGCCGCCGGTGGCTCGGGCCAGGGCAGGAGCTGGCCCCAGGGATTGGCCGGGTCGACGCTGGCCAGCCACTGCGGCTCGGGGGCGGCGTCGGTCGTGCGTTCTAGCGCCCGCAGGCGGTCCACCGCGCCGGCGCGCGCGAACTGGGCGCCGGTCAGGCCTTCGACGAAGTGGCCGCGGCGCAGCTTCCCGGCGTCCTCCATCACGCGGTAGACGGGATATACGCGGCCGAAGCCGCCCGGCAGGCCCTCGGCGCGGGCCATCTCGCGGCTGACGACGCCGTAGCGCGCCAGCAGGTTTTCGGCCTGTTCGCGGGCGCGCTCCGTCAGCGATACCCCGGGGTCGATCAGGTCGGCCACCCGTGACCAGCGCCCGCCGGCCAGGCCCTGGCCCGGGCGCCGACGCCCGCGCGAGCTGGGCTTGCGCTGGCCCAGGCTGCGCAGTGGGGCGAAGGTGTCGTTGGTGATCTGCCCGGCCCAGACCCGATCCCAGATCGCGGCCTCGATCGCGTTCTGGCGGGCGTCCGGTTCTGCCTCGCGCGCCGCGCGTTCCAGCTCCAGGTAGAAGCAGGCGCCGCGCCGGTTCAGGGTCTCCAGGATGGCTCCTGCCAGTGGATCGTCGGTGGCCGGTGTCTCCGCCTCGGGCGTGTCCGGTTCCAGCAGCATCATCGCCTGTTCGCGGCGGAGGAAGCGGATGCGGCCGTCGCGCTGGCCCAGCGCGCCATTGCCCACCCAGACGAACTCGCCGGAGGCGGTGATGCGGTCCAGTGCATCCAGCGAGAAGTCGCGCACCCGCATCGGCAGTATATGGGCGGTCCAGGCCGACCAGGGCAGGGCGACGCCCTCAAGCTGCGTAAGGACCTCGCGCAGGGCGCCGACGCCCGCCCCGGGTTCGGTCAGGCCCTGCCAGGCGGGCAGGAAACGGCCCAGCGCACGGGCATCCACCGCGGCCGCCTCGTCGCGCAGCCGCGCCAGGGTGCGGCGCTTCAGCCGCCGCAGGATGTCCAGTTCGCACCAGTCCTCGCCCTGGCCCTGCGGGCGGATCTCGCCGCGCAGCAGCACGCCGGCACGTTCCAGCACCTCCAGGGCCGGCAGCAGCGCGCCGGGCGCGAGGCCATAGCGAACGCCCAGGTCCTCGACGCGAAATGGCCCATGGGTGCGGGCGTAGCGGCGCAGCAGCTGTTCCAGCGGCCGTTGCGGCGGCTCGAGGAAGCCGGCGGGCAGGCCGGGTGGTGGCACGATCCCGAGCGCGTCGCGAAAGAGGGCGGTGTCCTCGGTGGCGATCCAGCGCGGCTCGCCAGCGATCCGGACCTCGACCGCACGCAGCCCGTTGGCCAGGGTCTGCAGCCAGGGTGCGGGGTCTTTGGCTGCTGCGGCCTCGATCTCCTGCCGCGTCAGGTCGCCGCGCCGGCGCAGCAGGTCATGCAGCTCGTCAGCGTCGCGGACCTGTGTGGCCTCCGTGGTGTGCGCGAGTTCGGCCTCCAGCTCGGCCAGGGCTTCGGGGTCGATCAGCTCGCGCAGTTCGGCCTGGCCCAGCAGCTCGGCCAGCATCCCGCGATCGAGCGTGAGCGCCTGGGCCTTGCGCTCGGCCATCGGCGCGTCCTGCTCGTAGATGTAGGCGGCGACGTAGGCGAACACCAGGCTGCGGGCGAACGGCGAGGCCCGTGGCGTTTCCACCTCGTGGACGCGGATGTGGCGCTCCTGCACCCCGCGCAGGATCTCGCGCAGGGCGTCCAGATCGAACACGTCCGCCAGCACCTGGCGGTAGGTCTCCAGCACCACCGGGAAGTTCGCGTATTCGCGCACCGAGGCGAGCAGCTGCTGCGATTTCAGGCGCTGGGCCCACAGCGGCGTGCGCTGGCCCGGGCGGTTGCGCACCAGAAGCAGGGCACGTGCCGCGTTCTCGCGGAAGGCGCTGGCGAACAGGGTGGAGTGTCCCAGCTCGCGGGTCACGGCTTCCTCCAGTTCCTCCGGGTCGGGAAACAGGCGGTCCAGCTCGGGCAGGTCCTCGCTGTCGGCCAGGCGCAGCACAATGCCGTCGTCGGTGTACATCACCTGCACCTCGAAGCCGGACGTGCTGGTCAGCGCGCCCTGCAGGGCCAGGGCCCAGGGGGCGTGCACGCGGGCGCCGAATGGCGTCAGGATGCACACGCGCCAGTCGCCGACCTCATCGCGAAAACGCTCGACCACAATGCGCTTGTCCGATGGGAGCTGCCCGGTGGCCTCGCGCTGTTCGTCGATGTAGTCGCAGAGGGTCTCGACCGCCGCCTCCGACAGCGGGGCGTGTGCCTTCAGCCAGGGCGCGCGTTCGGCGCGGTCCATGCGCGCGAGGCGCTCGGTGGCGGCCCCGATCGCGCGCCCGAGCTGGATCGGCCGGCCGGGGCCGTCGCCGTGCCAGAACGGCAGCTTGCCGACCTCGCCGGGGGCCGGGGAGACCAGCACGCGATCGCGGGTGATCGCCTCCACGTGCCAGGTGCTGGCGCCCAGGGTCACGTTCTCGCCGGTCTTCAGCTCGAACACCATCTCCTCGTCCAGCTCGCCGATGCGCGGGCCGCCCTCGCCGACATGCACGCCGTACAGGCCGCGGTCGGGGATGGTGCCGGCGTTCAGGCGCGCGGCCAGTGCTGCGCCCCGGCGCGGGGTCAGCTCGTCGCGGGCGCGGTCCCAGGCGAGCCACGGGCGCAGGTCGGCGAAGTCGGTGCTGGGGTAATGGCCGGAGAGCATGTCCAGGGTCGCCTCCAGCAGTGGACGCGACAGCTCGCGCCAGGGCGCGGCGCGGCGCACCAGCGCATGCAGCTCGTCCACCGTGCGCCGGCGTTCGCAGACCATCGCGACCAGCTGCTGGGCGAGGACGTCCAGCGGGTTGTGCGGGGCATGGAGCGGTTCCAGCGCGCCGGCCTGCATGCGCTCGCCGATCACCGCGCATTCCAGCAGGTCGCCGCGAAAGCGCGGCAGCAGCAGAGAGCGCGAGATCTGGCCGACCCCGTGGCCGGCGCGTCCGGCGCGTTGCAGGCCGCGGGCGACCGAGCCGGGGGATTCGACCATAATCACCAGGTCCACCGCGCCCATGTCGATGCCCAGTTCCAGCGAGCTGGTGGCGACGATGCCGCGCAGGCGCCCGGTCTTCAGCCGGCCCTCGATCTCCGCGCGGCGCTCGTGGGAGACGCTGCCGTGGTGGGCGGCGACCAGGTCTTCGGGTGCCCCGGCATCTTCCGGCTGCTGTTCGCGCCAGGCCTCGTTGATGCGCTGGACCAGGCGCTCGCACAGCCCGCGGCTGTTGACGAACACGATGGTGGAGCGGTGTTCCAGGATCGCGGCCAGCAGGCGTGGCTCCAGGCGCGCGGCGCGGTCGCCGGCCGGGAGTTGTCCGGTGCCCTGGCCGTACACCGCGGCGAGGATGGAGCCGGAGGGGATGGGGCTCGCCGTGTCGGGTGCTTCGACTGTCGCAAGTGCGTGCTCGGCGGGGGGCTCCTCCGGGGCGAGGATCTCGAGATCCAGGTGCGGCGGCTCGGCGGCGTCGACCACCTCCACCTCGCGGTCGCCGCCGAGAAAGCCGCGCGCCACCTCCACTGGGTGCACGGTCGCGGAGAGCCCGATGCGCTGCGGCTCCTCGCCACAGCGTTCGACCAGGCGTTCCAGTGACAGGGTCAGGTGCGCGCCGCGCTTGTTGCCGACCAGGGCGTGCACCTCGTCGATGATCACCGTGTGTACCGACTCGAGATTCTCCGCGGCCTTCGAGCCCAGCACCAGGTAGAGCGACTCCGGCGTGGTCACCAGGATGTCGCCGGGTTCGCGCGCCTGGGCGCGGCGCTCGGCCTGCGGGGTGTCGCCGGTGCGGATGTGCACCACCGGTTCGCGGGCCGGTTCACCCAGGCGCGCGGCGGTGTGGGTGATGCCGGTCAGCGGGGCCCGCAGGTTGCGTTCGATGTCGGTGGCCAGTGCCTTCAGCGGCGAGACGTAGAGCACCGAGTAGCCGCGGCGAGTGTCGGTAGCGGGCTCACCGGTCAGGCGGTCGATCGCGCTCAGGAACGCGGCGATCGTCTTGCCGCTGCCCGTCGGGGCGATCAGCAGGCAGTGGCGGCCGGCCCGCACCGCAGGCCAGCCGCGCGCCTGGATGGGAGTGGCCTGCCCGAATGCCTCGTTGAACCAGGTGTCGGTCGCAGGACGAAAGGGCGTGACCGGCATCGGCGAGACCCCCGGGCGGGCGGGTCAGGCGTGGCCGACGGTGGTGTCGGTGGTGGCGTGGAAGTAGTCGCTGTCGCGCGCCAGCTCGTCGATCAACTCGTGCAGCATGGCCAGGCGGCTCTCGGCATCCGAGAATGCTGCGCAGTCCTCGCACAGCGGGTTGCCACACGGCTGACGGCTGTACAGCCAGAAGTGAATGGCACCGGCCAGCAGGCCGTCGGCGATGTCGCCGGTCTCCTCGGCCTCGCCGTCGTCGGCCAGCCGATTGGCCAGTTCGATCAGGTGCTGGGCGGCGTTGTTGTAGCTCTGGTCGGGCGTATCGTTCATGGGGTCTCGGGTCGGTTGCTGCGATGCCGGCCACTGTCCGCGGGTCGGCAAACCATACAGTCTACCGCGATTCGCCGAAGTTCCGAAGGAACAGCGGAATGAGACGCTCCTCCGGGGACAGCCCGCCATGAGCCCCGCGAAACTGCGGGCCGCCATCGTCTGCGGGCGGGTCGACCAGGTAGGCATCCGCGACCGGCAGCAACAGGTAGTCGCCGGCCCGGGCACGCAGTTCGGGATGCTCCGGCCCGCTGCCCAGCGTGCCGTGATCGATCCAGGCGGAGGCCGGGAGCACGGCGACGTCGTTGCCGAAAGCACACGCCATCCCCGCGATAAACTCCAGGTGCCGGTCCGGAAGGACATGGGCGAGGGCCGCGCGCGGCTCGCCGGTCAGCCGATGGCGCAGGCAGGCCTGGACTTGCGGGTGCTCGCGCAGGTCCAGGCGCCGCTCCATGCTGCGCATGCCGTGGTCGGCGGTGGTCAGGAACACGCTCTCGGGGCGCTGAATCTGCGCGCAGGTCGCGGTGTAGGCCAGGTCCAGCTGTTTCAGGTGGCGCTCGACCTCCGGGCTCTCCGGGCCATACTCGTGGCCCAGGTGGTCCAGCTCCGACCAGTAGACGTAGGTGAAGTGCGGGCCCGGGGTCGCGTTCACATGCGCCGCCATCCGTGCCGGCAGCTCGGACAGGTCCTCGAAGCCGATGAACTCCGCGCCGCCCTTCATCATGCGGTTGTACGGCGTTCCGCCGATCCACTCCGGTCCGATACAGGTCATGCCGCAGTCGATCCGGTCGCTCAGGCGGTCGGGCTGTACGCGGCCGGTCAGCTCGCGGTAGCCGAGTGTGCTGACGCGGTCCTCGCTGTCGCGCTCCTGGCCCATCAATACGGTCAGCGTGCGCTCGGCGGCCGCCAGGCGGGTGTGCCAGCCGAGCAGGCCGTGGTGCGCGGGGGCGCGACCGGTCAGGATGCTGCTGATCGCGGTGGCCGTGGTGCTGGGGAACACGGTCTCGAGATCGGTCACGTAATCCGCACCCAGCAGCGGCGTGTGGCGGCGATAGCGGGTGGCAAAGCCGTCGATCAGCCACAGCACGATATGGCGGTCCGGCCCCAGATGCTCGGCCACGCCCGGCAGCGGCGGGTGCGTGGCCGCCGGGTTCAGGCTCTTCTCGATTTGCCCGAGCAGGTCCATCAGCCCCGGCGACTCCAGCCGGGCGCGCAGGATGTCGCCCACGGCCGAGTCGGCCGTGGGGCTGCCGGTCATCGCCAAGCGATCAGGCCTTCGAGCCGCCGTCGCCGCCCATACAGGGTGGCGAGTCCGCGACCTTGCCGGCGCGTTCGAACCACTGGTCCGGGTCCAGGGTGTGCAGCGCCAGGGCGTGGATGCCACCGGCCAACTCGTCGGCCAGGGCCTGGTTCACCAGTCGGTGCCGCGCGATCAGCTTCTGGTCGCGAAAGGCCTCGGATACCACGGTCACCTTGAAGTGCGACTCCGAGCCTGGCGGCACGTTGTGCATGTGGCTCTCGTTCACCACCTCCAGATGCTCGGGCGTAAAGCGTTCCTCCAGCTTCCGGCTAATGGTCTCCTGCATGGTCATCGACGACTCCAGTGTTTCGAATGGTGGGTCAACGTGTCCAGTCTGCCGTGTCGGCAACGCATGTCCAGATCCTCTGTGGGTCGCATGGCTGCCGTGCCCGGAAGGGCGGGATTACGCACCCGGTGCGCGGGTCTTCCAATAGTCCGGATCACGATGCAGGTGCATGATGGCGAGAA
>JBNJFQ010000029.1:0-4493 GCA_051747025.1 Pseudomonadota bacterium | reverse complement strand
AGGCTGCGCAGGAGAGAATCGACTACCAGGGCGCGGTCCTCCACGGGTAGGGACTCGGCTGCGTCGATGAGGTCTTTGATCTTCATGTCATCATCCTCGTGACATCGCTGTGGGCGATGGCCGGAGCAAGGTGTCTGCTCATACTGGCATGGTAGTGCGAGAGGGCGCCATTGTGGCCGGCATGAAGCAGGTGGTTCCCGCTCCTGGGAGGTGATGATGCGACAGACACTGGCGTTCGATGTGTACGGGACGCTGATCGATACGCAGGGGATTGCGGCGACGCTCGAAGGCTGGATCGGCGAGCGGGCACCTGTGCTGGCGCGTGCCTGGCGCGAGAAGCAGCTCGAGTACACCTTCCGGCGTGGGCTGATGGGGGCGTATGCGGACTTCGATACCTGTACCGAGCAGGCGCTGCGCTATTGCTGCCAGGCGTTGGATATCGAGCTCGACCCTGACCAGGAGGTGGCGTTGTTGCAGCGCTATCGCCAGCTCCCCGCCTTTACCGATGCGGCTCCGGTCCTGGATCGCCTGCGCGCGGACGGCCACCGCCTGTTCGCGTTCAGCAACGGCAGGGCCGAGACGGTGGATGAGCTGCTGCGCCACGCCGGTCTCGACGATCGCTTCGAGGATGTCGTCAGCGTGGACGAGATCGGCTGTTTCAAGCCTGATCCACGGGTGTACCGGCATTTCCTCCAGCGGGCGAATGTATTGCCGATGGCTGCCTGGCTGATCTCGGGCAACCCGTTTGACGTGATCGGCGCGCAGGCCGCGGGTATGCGCACGGCCTGGCTCGACCGGGCGGGGCAGGGGCTGTTCGATCCCTGGGGCGGGGAACCCACCGCTACCATCCGGGACCTGGACGAGCTGGCCGGCGCGCTGGGTTTGTAGCGGCCGCGACCTCGGCAAGTATTCCCGTTGCAACGCGCTATTCGCACGCGGTGGTTGCGCTACGATGGAGATCGGGCAGCCGCCGGGAGAGAAGCGTGAGCCAGCAGGTCAAGCAACGGGCCGCGCCCGCAGTCGAATTGCCCCCGATCCGTCCCGCCACGCTGGAGGATCTGGAGGCGCTGGTGGCGCTGGAACAGGCGGCGTTCGAGGTCGATCGCATCTCGCGGCGGCAGTTTCGCTACCTCCTCACGCGCGGGCACGCGGCCACGCTGGTGGCGGAGGGGCCCGGCGGTGAGGGCCTGCGCGGCTACGTGATGCTGCTGTTCAGCCGGGGTACGTCGCTGGCGCGGCTGTATTCGATCGCGGTCAGCGAGCGGGCACGCGGGCAAGGGCTCGGACGGCGCCTGGTGGAGGCGGCGGAGGACGCGGCGCGGGAGCACGGCCGGACCGATCTGCGCCTGGAGGTGCGGCGTGACAACGCGCCTAGTCAGGCGTTGTTCCGGGGGCTGGGTTACCGCGATTTCGGCACCATCGACGACTACTACGAGGACCACATGGATGCGCTGCGGCTGCAGAAGTCGCTGGCGCCCGGTCCCGATCCGGCGCTGGTGCGCGCACCGTACTACGCGCAGACGCTGGAGTTCACCTGCGGCCCGGCCGCGCTGATGATGGCGATGCGCGCCATCGACCCGGACCTGAAGCTGGACCGGCGCCTGGAGCTGCGCCTGTGGCGTGATGCCACCACCATATTCATGACCTCCGGCCACGGCGGTTGCGGGCCCTACGGGCTGGCGCTTGCGGCCGCCCATCGCGGGTTCGAGGTGGAACTGCTGGTGCGCGATCGTGGCGTGGCGTTTGCCGATTCGGTGCGCAGCGTGGAGAAAAAGGAGGTCATGCAGCTGGTTCAGGAAGAGATGATCGAGGAGCTGGAACAACTCGGCGTGCCCGTGGTGCATGGTCCGGTGAACGTGGCCCAGCTGGCGGCACGCTCTGCCGAGGGCGGGGTGCCGGTCGTGCTGATCAGCAGCGTGCGGCTGTATGCCGAGCGTTTCCCGCACTGGGTGACGGTGACCGGGTTCGACGAGCGTTTTGTCTACGTGCACGACCCGTTCGTGGACGCCGAGCAGGGTGAGCGCGCGCTGGATTCGGTCAACATGCCGATCGCGCGCGCGGACTTCGAGCGCATGGCGCGCTATGGGCGCGCGGGGTTGCAGGCGGCGGTGATCGTCGGCCCACGCAAGACGCCAGGGGTGGCGCATGCCTGAGCATCGCATCCTGGTCGAGCGCCGGGCGGACTGGAAGCCGCACTTCCCCGACCTGCCGGTGATGGCCATCGACGACTACCTGCGTGGCCCGGAGGTCGACGACCCGGCCAACCTGCGGGTGATCAACCTGTGCCGCAGCCAGCGCTATCTTTCGGCCGGCTACTACGGCTCGCTGCTGGCGGAGGCCCGTGGGCAACGGGTGATCCCCAGCGTGCGCACCCTGCAGGATCTGTCGCGCAAGTCGATCTACAGCCTGGACACCGAAGAGCTGGACGAACGCGTGGCGCGCGTACTGGGGCGCAGCCGCGAGGGGATGCAGCCGGAACGGCTGGAGCTGACCGTGTTCTTCGGCCAGTGCGACGAGCCGGCGCTGCAGGAGATCGCCGCGCAACTGTTCGCCCTGTTCCCCGCGCCGATGTTCCGGGTGGAGTTCCGGCTGCAGGGACAGTGGCAGATCCACGCTCTGCGCCCGTTCGCGCTGAACGCGCTCGAGCCCGAGCAGGAGCCGGCGTTCTTCGCCGCCCTGGAGCGCTATCTCTCCAAACCCTGGCGCCGCCGGCGCGAGGCCCGCAGCGCGCGCTACGAGCTGGCTATCCTGCACAACCCGGACGAGGCCCTGGCCCCGTCCACGC
This sequence comes from Pseudomonadota bacterium, assembly GCA_051747025.1. GTDB lineage: Bacteria > Pseudomonadota > Gammaproteobacteria > Ectothiorhodospirales > Ectothiorhodospiraceae > Thioalkalivibrio. The sequence continues at coordinate 1,708 of JBNJFQ010000029.1, read as the reverse complement.
TGGCCACGCTCAAGCGCTTCGCCCGTGCCGGGCAGGAGCAGGGGATGGATGTCGAGCTGATCCAGGCGCGCGATCTGCCGCGCCTGGCGGAGTTCGATGCCCTGTTCATCCGCGAGACCACGGCGATCGACCACTACACCTACCGCTTCGCGCGCAAGGCCGAGGCCGAGGGCATGGTGGTGATCGACGATGCGGACTCCATCCTGCGCTGCACCAACAAGGTCTACCTCGCCGAGCGCCTGGCCGCCCATCGTGTGCCGACGCCGAAGACCGTGATCCTTAACCGCGAGACCATCCTGCGCGCGGAGGAATCGATCGGCTATCCCGTGGTGCTCAAGATCCCGGACGGCAGCTTCTCGCGCGGCGTATTCAAGGCGAACGACCGCACCGAGCTGGAATCCATCGCCCGGCGCCTATTAAAGGAAAGCGATCTGATCCTGGCCCAGGAGTTCGTCTACACCGAGTTCGACTGGCGCATCGGTGTGCTCAACCGCCAGCCGCTGTATGCCTCGCAGTACCTGATGTCGCGCAAGCACTGGCAGATCGTCAACCACGACGCCAAGGGCGGCCCGCGCGAAGGCGGCTTTCGCACGCAGGCCCTTGCGGACGTGCCCGCCGGAGTGGTCAAGACGGCAGTGAAGGCCGCCAACTTGATTGGCGACGGCCTCTACGGCGTCGACCTCAAGCAAACCCCGCGCGGCGTAATGGTCATCGAGGTGAACGACAACCCCAACCTCGACGCCGGCATCGAGGACAAGGTCCTCGGCGAGACGCTCTACACCACCCTGATGCAGGACTTCGTCCGCCGCCTCGACGCCGCTCGCCGCCACCGCGCCGCACCCTGAGCCGATCCAGAGAAGCCCTGATTGATAACGAGAGTCCGCCAGTCGCCGCGCCGTAGGATACGATGAGCGAAGCGAATCGCATCGGGGGTCGGGCCGCGCAGGGAGCGGTGCGTTCCGCTGCGCTCGACGGCACCCTACGATTGCAGGATGTTGCCTACCCGCGTCGGGAAGCGGTCAGGCCACGGCCTCGGGCGATTCCTGCAGCGGGTCGTGGAGTTCGAGGTCGACCATCAGCTCGTTGGCGAGCGCCTCCAGGTCGTCCTGCAGGGTGTTCAGGTCGAGGCCGTGGGGCACGCCCAGGCGGGCGCGCGCATGGAACATCGGCTCGCCGGTCATCGACGCCGGTTCGCAGGCCGTGTCCAGGGTTTCCACGCTGACCCCGTGGCGTGACAGGACGGCGGTAATGTCCTGCACGATCCCCGGGTGGTCATGGCCGACCAGGTCGAGCATCACATGATGTGCGACCGGGCTCGGCTGTTCGCTGCCGCGCTGGACGTGGACCTGCAGACCCTCGCCTTCCAGTTGGCGCAGGGCGGCTTCCAGGCCTTCGGCTGCATCCGAATCGGCTTCCAGCAGGACGACTCCGGCGAATTGGCCGGCCAGCTGCGTCATGCGGCTCTCGAGCCAGTTGCCGCCGGCTTCCCGCGCCCGGGCAGCTACCGCGCTGACCAGTCCCGGCCGGTCCGGCCCGATCAGCGTCAGAATGAATGAAGTCTTCATGGCTCATCTCCTCATTGCAGGCGGAGCACAGACAGACCATGGTAAGGCAACCGGTGCCCGGGGACCATTCGCATGTAAACCCCAAATAGAGATGCCCCCTTCTTGGCCAGGTAGAAACCTGATTATCAATGAGACTCAGCCAG
>JBNJFQ010000028.1:0-34011 GCA_051747025.1 Pseudomonadota bacterium | reverse complement strand
GGACAAGCGGGTGCTTGGACTGATCCGCGCCTACCTTCAGGCCGGGATCATGGAAGGCGGGGTGACGACGGCACGCAGCGAGGGGACGCCACAAGGCGGCCCCCTTCTCAATCATAGCCCGTGGGGTTGGATGGCGCGCCTCGCGGTCGGGCGACTATGCTCCAACGAGGCAGGCGAAGACTGCGGCCGCGGATGCGGATTTGCCATGAGCCGGATGGTCTGGCCGGTTTGTGCAGTACGCGAACAGGCCGCATCGACCGAACATCGCCGGTGCCGGATTGCCGGGCAATCTGTACCCATCGCCGGCGCGCCGGATGCGCCGGAAACGTTCGGATGGCCTGGTTCAGCGCTTCCCAACGGAGATTACACGCGATGGCCGATATCCAGCATGCAACATCCTCGCGCCCGCTTTCGCCCGAACTGCAGGCGCTGGTGGCCCGGGTTCAGCGCAACTGCGACATCAGCGATGCGCGTTACGCCGGCAATGCCACTCTGTGCATCTACCTGCTGGAGATGCGCGAGTTCTATCGCTGGGAACAGGGCATTGCCCCGAACGCCGCGCTGGATCGTCAGGCAGTGGGCGACTGGGTGGTTGCACGCGAGCAGCGCTGGCAGGAACTCGAAGAGGTGGAGCTGGAACCCCTGGTGCTGGACGGCGACACCCTGGACCCGTTCGACGAGGACGCGGTCAACCGGCGACTGGCGCCCCATGGTCTGGCCTACGGGGCCGGTGTCGGGCGCGGTGGCCGGCCGACCTTCTTCCTCGGGCATTTGCGCCACTGCGAGGATTTCGACGGCTACCGTATCCATGTGATCGGTACTGAACTGGCGCGCGATCTGGTGGCGCCGCCAGCGATGTCGCGTGAGGGACGGATCTTCGTGCGCCGCGAGTCGGTACGCCGGATGGTGCTCGAAGCGGCCGAGGCCTGGCAGTTCCGGGGACAGCCGGAGGATGGCATGGGCCGCGCACTGCGCGCCTACGGCCATGACCCGGATCACGATCCGGCGTTCGACCGCGTGGTCGACGGCGAACTGGAGGCCGCAGTTTGGCACGAGGTCGGGGAGGTCCTGGCCGGAGATTTCCTCGGGGCCGACTGGCAGGCCTGCGTGGCCGAGGTGCTGGGCACCCGCTCGGAGCGCGTGCTGCGGGCGGTGCGCGACCATCTGGCCGATATGCTGGTCACCCTGCCGGCGTTGCTGTCCGGCTCGAGCGCGGGTCCGCTGCACTTCTATTTTGCCAACCTCGACGGCATGCGCGCTGCCTTGTTCCCACAGTTGCGCGAGGCCTACGAGGACGCGGTGCGCAAGGGTTCGTCCGAACCCATCAAACGCCTGGTTGTGCCCGCGCGCGAGCACTGGCTGGCCACCGCCCGGCGACTGCTGGCCGAGGCCCCGGAGCGCTGGCCGACCGCCGATGCCCAGCTCCCGTCGCTGCGCCCCGCGCTGGTCTGAGGGGGCGTATTCGCCCTCCTCCTTGTAGTCTGCGCGCCGCCGATGTCGTTCCCGGCATTGCGAGTCGCTGGCCGGGCGTGTGCTGAAGAAGGCGGGATTCCGGAAGGCGTCATGTGCGCCGGACGGCTCAGCCAGAGGCGGAGGGGGGAGCCGCGCTGTTGCCGGCCGGCGGCCGGTAATGCGGATCGTTCGGATTCAGAAAGATAAAGCGGTACTCGCCGGGTTCGTACTCGACGTAGTCCAGGACCGCGTCCTTCAGGAGATCGACGCACAGGGGATCCACCACCAGCCACACCCCCTCGGTCTTGAACGTCAGGTCGTCCTCCCGCCCGGTATCGTCAAAGCCCATGCCGTATTCGATGGCACCGTCCGGCTTGCGCTGCGCCGCGATGCGCAGTGCGGTGTGTTCCATCCGGCTCTCGCGGGCGGATTGCTTGATCTGGTCGGCGGCGTCCGGGGTAAGGCTGAGCATGGCTGACTCCTGCTTCAGGGCGCGCTGGCGGTGGCCACGTCGCGCATGCGTTCGTGCAGTTGCTGGCGAATGAAGGCCACGAAACGGGTGGCCCAGGGGTTGCGGAGGGTATGGCGCTGGTGACTGTAGCTGGCCAGCAGATTGCGGTACACGATCCCGTCGTGACGCCCGTCCACCCCGCGCCCGCGCTGGATTTCGTAGGCGTAGACCGTATCCGGGTCCACTGCCTCCAGCGCGGAATAGTGGAATTCATGGGCTGGAAGGGGCCGTCCGATCGGCGTATCGGGAAGGGGTGGCCACAGACCGGCCCCGGTCTCGCACAGGTAGACATAGCCTCGGCCCTGGGGCCGTTCGTGCATCACGCAGTCGGCCGGGATTGCGCCGACCATCGGGTATTGCTGTCCGTGCCATCGGATCGATCGGCTCAGGTACATCAGTCCACCGCATTCGGCGTAGGTCGGCATGCCCGCTTCGATCGCTTCCAGAATAGCCTGGCGCATCGAGCGGTTTGCGGTCAGTGCCTCGAGCTGGGTCTCTGGAAAGCCGCCCCCGATCAGCAGAGCATCGGCCTCCGGCGGGGCGGAATCGTGCAGGCTGTCAAAGAAGCGCAGCCGGGCACCAGCCGCCTCGAGGGCCTCGAGATCGGTCGAGTAATAGAAGCCGAAGGCCGCATCCCGTGCGACGGCGATGCGTACTGGCTGGCCTGCGGGCTGTGCCGGAGGGCTGGCCGCCGGTGCCAGTCCGGCCGTGGAGGCGATCCGGAGCAGTGCATCCAGGTCAACCTGTGCGCCAATGGTCGATGCCAGCTGCCGAATCTGCTGGTCCGCATCGTCGAGCTCGTTGCTGGGGGTCAGGCCGAGATGACGCTCGGAGATCCGCAGTGACGGGTCTTCGTGCACCGCGCCCAGAACCGGGAGGTCGGTATAGCGGCTCACGGCCGCACGCAGCTTGGACTCGTGGCGGGCGCCGCCAACACGATTGAGGATGACCCCGGCGATCCGGACCTCGGGGTCGAACGCCTGGTAGCCAAGCAGCAACGGTGCGATGCCGCGGGTCATGCCGCGGCAGTCCACGACCAGGACCACCGGCAGGTCGAGCAGCCTTGCCAGCGCCGCGTTGCAGTCGTGGCCTTCGGGGTCGACGCCGTCGAACAGGCCCTTGTTCGCTTCCACCAGGCCCAGGTCGGTGCCTTGGCTGCAGCGTGCGGCCAGTTCGCGGATCTCTTCCGGCTCCTGGGTATGAAAGTCCAGGTTGACGCAGGCGCGTCCGGCAGCCCGGCCCAACCACAGCGGGTCGATGTAGTCGGGGCCCTTCTTGAAAGGCTGCACCACCAGGCCGCGGCTGCCGAGTGCGGCGCACAGCGCAGTGGCGAGCGTGGTCTTGCCGGAGGACTTGTGCGCGGCCGCGAGCAGCAGATGTGCCATGGTCAGGCGCGTGTCCGGGTCATGCCCCGGCCGACGCGGTGCCGGTATCGCTGGCGGCGCTGTGGTGCGGATCGACCTTGTGATCGGCCAGACTGACCGGGAGCAGATGCAGGAATTTGATTGCAACCGTGACCAGGAACAGTGCCAGGCCGACCCCGCCAACCCCCAGCAGGAATTCGACCAGGGTTGGGGTATAGGGGGCGATCATGCCGTCGTGGAAGCTGCTGCTGGCCTCGAGGCCCGGGAACAGGTCCATCGGGTAGGCCTGCCCGCCAATGATGATCACATACAGCTGAGCCAGGCCGCCCAGGATGATCAGGGCACTGGCGGTGGCAATGATCTTGCGCGAACGGCTCCACACCGGATGGAACAGCAGGGCCAGCGGCAGCAGGCTGCCCAGCAGGACCTGCCCGACCCAGAACAGCAACGGGTAGATGCCGCCGGTCAGGAGCAGGAAGGCCTCCACACCATGCAGACGTGTGGCATACAGGTTGGTCAGGTGATAGACGGCGACGAAGTACAGTACTGCGGCAACGAATACCCCCAGCAGGTTCTTCAGGCGACGCAGGATCAGGTCTCCCAGCGGGCGCTCGCTCCAGCGGTAGGCCGCCAGGGTAACCAGCAGGAACACCGCCAGGCCGAAGGCGAACGACATCGCGATGAACAGCGGTGCCAGGATCGCGGCGTCATAGGCCTCGCGGGCGACCAGGAAGCCGAAGATTGCGCCGGTGCCGGTGGTCAGGATCAGGCGCCAGACAAATGCCAGCATTCCCGCGGCCGGCGCATAGCGATTCATACGGCGTTCCAGCTGGAACCACAGGTACATCAGTACGATCACCATGAAGCCGATGTACAGGAAGATGTTCCAGGCAAAGATCGATGTGAAGTTGTAGTGGGTCATGGCCACCACCAGTCGGTCTGCGCGCCCCAGGTCCAGCACCAGGATCGCCAGCCCGCCGGCCAGCAGGGCCACCGCGAGCAGCCCCGACAGGGGCGCCAGCGGTTTGTAGATCCGGCGCCCGAACACCGATGCGATCGAGGCCACGTTCAGCGCGCCGGAGGCGGCCACAATCAGGAAGATCGCGAAAACGTGCGGGAGGCCCCAGACAATCTGGTTGTCCATGCCGGTGATGTAGTGCCCGTGCGCGGACTTCAGCGCGGCGGCCAGCAGTCCGAGTCCGATCACCACCACCAGGATGCCCAGCAGTGCGTAATAGCCGCCACTGCGCCCGTCGAGTGCCCGCAACTGGGGTTTTGCCGTCATAGTACTCATGCCTCGGATGTCAGATGCCCTGATAGCGCACGCCGGGGTTCAGGCCCAGGTCCGCCCGGATCGCGGTGCCGCCATGTTCCGCCAGCTCGCGGGAGATTGCGGAATCGGGATCGTTGAGGTCCCCGAACACCATGGCCCCATTGCCTTCGCGGTGACAGGCCTCGACGCAGGCGGTGGTACGTTCGCCACGGTCGATGCGATGGACGCACAGTGTGCAGCTCTCCACCGTGCCCTTGCCGCGCGGGGCGTGCGCCGCCTGGTCGGTCAGGGTTTCGTGGATGAACGAGCGGGCCTTGTACGGGCAGGCCATCATGCAGTAGCGACAGCCGATACAGGTATGCTTGTTGACCAACACGATGCCGTCGGCGCGCCGGAACGAGGCGCCGGTCGGGCAGACATCCTCGCAAGGCGGATGTTCGCAGTGCTGGCACATCATCGGCAGTGATTGACTATAGCCGGTCCCGGGATCACGCAATTCAACCTTGCGGATCCACTGGGCATCGGTGCGTGGTTGGCCCGTCCCGCGCACGCCGTTTTCTTCGTGACAGGCGGTGACGCAGGCATTGCAGTCGCCGCAGCGGTTGCTGTCGATCAACAGGCCCCAGCGGACCCCCGTGGCGGTCCCGGCCTCGGCCGGTCGCATCAGGAATACGCCCGGGGCAACGGTCACGCTGGCGACCGCCGCGGCGGTGCCGGTGATGAACTGGCGGCGCGAGAGCGGGGCGCTCGTCTTCTGGCTCATGGTCTCGGGGCCTCCGTTGGCGCGAGCAGGTCGACCTCCGCGAGGTTCGCGGTCGCCCCCGGGCGGTCGGCGTCCCAGTCGAAGCCCACTCCCGGCGCATGCGGGTTCAGGGTGTGCAGATATTCGGATTCTGAAGGCCGGTCCCGATGGCACTGGAAGCAGTCCACGCGTACCGCATTAAAGGTATGGCAGCTGGCACAGAAGTGGGTCTCCGGCTCGGTGTGGCGTGCCTCGGTGGCGACGTGGCAGTCGATGCAGCCGACCAGGCTGTGGTCGGGATCGCGGGCACCCCGAGTCACGGCATCGTCGCGTTCGTGCATCAGCAACGTGCCATGGTCCTTGCGGATCACGTCAACGGGCTCGACGCACTGGTCACCGCGTGCCTCCATCATCGGCGGTGGCTCCACGTTTCCGCCACAGGCACTCAGGAACAGCAGGGGCAGGGCACCGAGCACCAGCCAGCGCAGTGCAGCCCGGGCCGGGGTCTTCCCTGAATGCATGGCTATTCACCCATGGCCATGTCGATGTAGCCGGTCGGGCAGACATCGGCGCAGATGTGGCAGCCGACGCACTTGGCGTAGTCGGTGGCCACGTAGCGTCCGGTCGCTTTTTCGCTCTTGGGTACACGATAGACGGCCGTCTGCGGGCAGTAGATCACGCAGTTGTCGCACTCGAAGCACATGCCGCAGCTCATGCAGCGCTCGGCCTCGCCCTGTGCCTGTTCCTCGGTCAGGCCGTCCATGCGCTCGGCGAAATGCCCGATCACCTCGTCGGCTCCCGGCCCGTGCTCCGGGCGGAGGATGCGCGGGGTATAGGTGAAATGGCCCTTGAACAGCTTGTCGTGGGAGATGATCTCCTGGCTCGAGCGGTCCTCGTAGTTGTGTACCGCGAAGCGGGCCGACGAGGTGCCGCGGGTCTGTTCGCCGGAATAACGATCGGGCTCCAGGCCGGATTCCTGCAGCTTGTTCAGCAGGTTGAAGTGGTGCACGTCCACACGCGGACGCTTGATCGGCTCCTGATGCTGCAGATAGTGGTCGATACTGTCGGCGGCGATCGCGCCGTGCCCGATCGCGGTGGTCAGCAGGTGGGGGCGGATGATGTCGCCGATCACGAAGTGACCTTCCCTGCCCGGCACCTGGTAGAACTTGTCGTTGTCGATGAAGCCGCGCCCGTTGTCCAGCGCCTCGAGTCCCTCGAGGTCTCCGCCCTGTCCGATGGCGGACACGATCAGGTCGGCCTCGAGCGTAAACTCCGTTCCTTCCACCGGCTTGGGTGCATTGTCCACGAACTCGCACTTGGCCATCTTCAGGGCGGTGGCGCGGCCGGTGTCGTCAAGGATGACCTCGACCGGCAGGACCCCGTCGAGGATGGTCACACCCTCGTGCAGGGCATCGTGCACCTCGTGTTCGGCGGCGGTCATCTGTTCCTTCGGGAACAGCGAGGTGAGGGTGACGTCGGCACCGGTGCGCATCGCGCTGACCGCGCTGTCGTGAGCGACATAGCCGTGGATCATGTCCTCGGGCCGGTCGGTCACGTTTTCGGCCTCGATCTTGCCGAGGCGGCGTGCGACCGAGACCACGTCGATCGAGGTGTCCCCGCCCCCGACGCAGACAATGCGATCGGTGGTCAGGACCTTGATACGGCCGGTGTTGAATGCCTCGAGGAAGTCGACCCCGGTGATGCAGTTGGGGGCGTCCCCGCCCGGTACCGGGAGCTTGCGCCCGGTCTGGCAGCCGACTGCCCAGACCACGGCGTCGAATTCCTCCTCCACGTTCTCCATGCTGACGTCACGGCCGACCCGCGTCTTCAGGCGCACGTCAATATCGCCCAGTGCCAGTACCCGGTCCATCTCGTGGCGCAGCATGTCGCGCGGCACGCGGTACTCGGGGATTCCGTACATCATCATCCCGCCGAGTTCCTCGTGATCATCGAAGATGGTCGAGGCATGCCCGAGGCGGCGCAGATGGTAGGCGGCCGACAGCCCGCCCGGGCCGCCGCCGACGATCGCCACCCGCTTGCCCGACAGGGGCGGCGGCGGGTCGAACGTGAACTTCTCCTGAAACGCGGTATCGCCGATGTACTGCTCGACCGAGTTGATGCCGACGAACTCTTCGACCTCGTTGCGGTTGCAGCCGGACTCGCAGGGCGCAGGGCAGACCCGGCCCATCACCGACGGGAACGGGTTGGCGTCGGTGGAGCGGCGGAACGCGTATTCCTGCCAGCTCATGCCCTGCGGTGGCTTCTCGACCCCGCGCACGATCTGCAGCCAGCCCCGGATGTCCTCGCCGGAGGGGCAGGAGCCCTGGCACGGCGGCGTACGATGCACATAGACCGGGCACTTGTGCGAGTGGTCGGCCTCGAAGATCGCGCTCTTCCACTCCCGCCGCCTGTTCTCGCCGTCCTTGAACTTGCGGAAGGTCAGGTTCATGTCGTCACTGGTGGTGGCCATTACTGTTCTCCTGGTCAACGCGGGCCCGAGGCCGGGCGCCTTAGGTTGCTTGCTTGGCTGGGTCCAGCACGATCGCGTCGCTGACGAGCTGGTGCACACTCACGATCTGGTCCATTTCGAACCCGTAATAGGGCAGGACCTTGGCGAACTGGCTCTTGCAGATCGCGCAGATGGCGGCCAGATGGGTGACACCCTCTTCCTCGACCACCTGGCGCAGGGCCTGCATACGCGGCAGTGCCCCCTTTACGCGCAGTTCCATCAAGTCATCGGTCAGCAGGCCGCCGCCGCCCCCGCAACAGAAGGTCGCCTCGCCGATGGTGTCCGCCGGCATGTCGTAGTAGTGGTTGCAGACCGCCTGGATGATCTCGCGCGGGATGGCGAACTGCCCGCCCGGGGTGTTCCCCATGCGCGAGGCGCGCGCCACGTTGCAGGAATCGTGGAAGGTGACGCGGCGGTGATCGTTCGCGCTCTTGTCCAGCGTCAGTGCACCGCGCTGGATCAGCTCGTGGGTGACCTCGCAGATATGCTGCGGCACCGGATAGCGCGGATCGAGGAAATCGAACGGACCGGCAAGGGTGTTCAGGAAACTGTACGCAACCCGCCAGGCATGCCCGCATTCGCCGAACACGATGCGTTTGACGCCCAGTTCCTCGGCCGCCTCGCGTACCCGCAGGGCGATCTTGCGCATGTTCTCCGGCGAGCCGATGAACAGACCAAAATTGGCGGCCTCCGAGGCATGCGAGGATAGGGTCCAGGAGATTCCGGCCTGGTGAAACACCTTGCCATAGCCGATCAGGCCGTCCACATGCGGTTCCGCGAAGAAGTCGGCCGACGGGGTGACCAGCAGCACGTCGGCGCCCTTTTCGTCCAGTGGATAGCGCACGTCGACCCCGGTGTCCTCCTTGACCTCTTCCTCCAGCCCCTCGAGGGTGTCCTGCAGGGCCGGCTGCGGCAGGCCGAGATTGTTGCCGATCTTGAAGACCTTGCCGATGATCTCGTTGCTGTATTTCTGGCCCTTGCCCACTGCGTTCATGATCTCGCGGGTGGCCATGGTGATCTCGGCGGTGTCGATGCCGTACGGGCAGTACACCGAGCAGCGCCGGCATTCCGAGCACTGGTGGAAGTAGCTGTACCACTGGTCGAGGACGTCTTCGGTCAGGTCCTGGGCGCCGACCAGTTTCGGGAACAGCCGTCCGGGCCAGGTGAAATACCGGCGATAGACATTGCGTAGCAGGTCCTGGCGTGCCACCGGCATGTTGCGCGGGTCGGAGGTGCCGAGGAAGTAGTGGCACTTGTCGGTGCACGCGCCGCATTTGACGCAGGCGTCCATGAACACCTGCAGGCCGCGGTTCTTGTTCAGCAGCTCGGCCAGCTTGGCGAGCGCGACATTCTGCCAGTCGTCCACCAGCTCGCCGGGGAATCCCAGCGGCCCCTGGAACTCCTCGCGCGACACGAACGGCTTGCTGTGCGACATCGCGCCGGGCTGCAGCCCGGGCATGTCCAGGTATTCCTTGACCTCCGGGGTCTCGAAGTCGGCCATCTCGTCAGTCCTCGGAACGGGCGCTGGGTACCGGGCCGCCGCGATTGGCGGGGGCCGCGGCACCGGTGTGTTCGACACGCGCGGCCCAGCTGGTATGGCGCTGTTCGCGCGGGTTGTCGGCCTGGTTGCGGGTCGGGCTGAAGAACACCCCCGGGGCATGCAGCAGCTTGCTGAACGGGAACACGATCATCAGCGCTGCGACCAGAGCCAGATGCAGCAAGAGCAGCGGTTCGGCCGGAAGCGCGTGGATCTCGAAGCGCATCAGCCCGACAAAGAACACCTTCACCGCGGTCACGTCGATTTGCCAGAGGTATTTCATCGCCAGGCCGCTGGCGGCGATCGCGATCAGCAGGCCCAGCATCAGGTGATCGGACGGTGCGGAGATATAGCGGATGCGTTGCACGAAGATGCGCCGGATCCACAGGCCGATCAGACCGGCGAGCATCGCGAACCCGGCATATACGCCAAACGGCTGAATCAGGACGACCCAGTCCCAGACCGGATCGATGAAGTAGCGCAGGTGGCGCAGCAGCACCAGCAGCAGCGCGATGTGGAAGACCCACGCGAGGATCCAGATCCACTTGTTGGCCTTGAACAGGCTGTAGAAAAACACCACTTCGGAGATCATCCGACCGATCACGCCACCCCGCGAGGTCGGGGCCGGCGTGGTGGGGATCTTCAGTGGGGCCGGGGTGCGCGCATAGCGCGCAATGCGCAGGCCCACTCCGACGAGCAGGATCGCGGTCGCACCGTAGAACAGCGCGGCATAGACGATGGATGCGAAGGTCAACGACGTATCCTCCTGTCAGCAACCGGGACCGGCTTCGTCCGGCCGCCGGCAAAATCTCCTGGAACGACCCTGCAGCGGGGCGCTCCGGGAGCCGGAGTGGCGTAATGGCCCGTCCCGAAGGACGGAACCGGAATCAGGACCCCGCGAGAGCGAGTCGGAGGCCTGCCGCCCCCGCGGGGTGTACCCGCCGCGAGGCGGGATCCATGAGTCTGTCGGACCCGGGGCCGCTTTCCCGTCATGCTCGCGACGATCGCCCAGGTCCGAAAGGCTTCTAGACGCAGCCGGTCGGCTTCGGCAGACCGGCATACTTGCACGCCTGCTTGGCCGGACCGTAGGGGAACAGCTCGTAGAGATACTTGCTGTTGCCCTTTTCCGGGCCGAGCTTCTTGCCGATGGCCTTGGTCAGCACGCGTACCGCCGGGGCGATCTGGTACTCCTCGTAGTATTCGCGCAGGAAGTTGATGACTTCCCAGTGGTTTTCATCCAGCGCCGCGCCGTCGGCCTCGGCCATGGCGTTGGCCAGGTCTTCGTTCCAGTCGCTCAGGTTGGCGAGGTAACCTTCCTCGTCGGTTTCGTAGCTCTTGCCGTTGACTTCGATGGGCATGGGATTCCTCCAGTCGTTGCGCGGTGACAGGGTCGGGTGGCCGGGCGTCAGAGCCAGGCCTGCACCTTGTCGTGGTTTTCGGTCAGTTCGACGAATCCGCCGTAGTCGACGACGTCGATGCCGGGAATGACCTGATCCGGGGTCAGGCCCCGGGCGAGCAGGTCGGGGCCGAGCACGGACACCGAATGGTTCTCCAGTGCCTTGCGCATCTCGGCCTCGTGGGCGGTCCCCTGTACAGCGGCCAGTACCCCGTCCTCGATCAGCAGGATGGCCGAGTCCGGCAGGGCATGGCCCAGGCAGGAGGCGAGGGTGTTCCGCTCGAAGGGCGACTTGTTCACGGTATGCAGCATGTTCGGGGGTCCTCTCCTAGAAGCTCAGGATCACGTCCTGCTCGTCCATCAGGCGGGCGATCGCGTCACGCGACATCACCTCCACCGGAACCAGCAGGTCGTCCTCGGACAGCCCGCGTTCGGCGAGTGATTCGGCCTCGACATAGAGCTTCTCCACGTCGTAGCCCTCCAGCGCGCGATAGGTCGGCGAGAAGTTCTTCATGCCGATCTGCTGGGTATCCTGTCCCTTCTTGATCTGGTAGACGCCGTCATCCATGAACACCATGCTGACGTCCTGCTCGAACGCGGCGGCGATCAGCACCACCTCCAGGGATTCGAGCGCATAAATGGTTCCGTACGGCGACTTCCGGTTGACGTACAAGAACTTCTTGATCTCACCGGGGCCTTCATCTTCCCAAGGCTCGGACATCGTTACGCACCTTTGTTCAGTCGGTTGGGTGGGACGTGGCGGCTGGCGGACCGGCCGCCTCGGGCTCCGGGGTGGCGATCAGTCGCCGAACACCAGGAGGCGGTCGCACTGGATGCCGGCCTCGATCAGCTGTCCGAGCCCGGAAATGCGGAATCCGGGGGCGATGTTGTCGCCATCCTTGCCCTGGCGCTTGGCCTCGCCCTCGTCGAGGATGCCGCGGCGCTGCGCGGCGGCGATGCACACCACCAGGTCGATGTTGTGGGCCTCGGCCAGTTCGGACCACTGCACCCCGATGTTGCGGTCATCCTGGGGCGGGACCGGAAAGCGCGAGCCGTTATGCACGCCGTCGTGGTAGAAAAAGGCGCGAAAGACCTCGTGTCCGCGTTCGATCGCGGCCTTGCAGAACTGGTAGGCGGTATCGGACGCCTGGTGCTGATACGGACCTTCGTTGACCAGGATCGCGTATTTCATGCGCTTCCCTTTGTGTTGTCAGGCTGCTGAAAGAGGGGCCCCGCGCGCGGGGCCCCGGTTGAGGTGATACCCGCCGCCGCTACTGGCGGATGTGGGTCGAGGCGTTGAGGCTGTTGCGCGCCCCGCGCCAGTTATCCACGTGATAGCGGGTGAACGGCAGGCCGGTCTTGTTGAAGAATTCCGGCCAGCCGATGCGCTCGATCCAGTCGTTGATGCGCTCCCAGTCCTTGCCGTCTTCCTGGTAGGTCTTGAGGATGCGCTTGACGATGGCAGTGGCCTCGGGCCAGCGCGGCGGGTTATTGGGGATGCCGGACGCAACCAGCTTCTGGAAGGTCGGCTTGCCGCGCGCGTTGGAGTGATTGCCCCCGACCCAGATCGACAGCTTGGTGTGCTCCGGATCGTTGATCTGCATCGGCGGGCACGGCGGGAAGCAGGCGCCGCAGCACATGCACTTCTCCTCGTCGACTTCCAGCGACGGCTTGCCGTTGACCACTGCCGGGCGGATTGCTGCGACCGGGCAGCGCGCGACCACCGAAGGGCGTTCGCAGACATTCGCGACCAGATCGTGGTTGATCTTCGGTGGCTTGGTGTGCTGCACGTTGATCGCGATGTCGCCCTGGCCGCCGCAGTTGATCTGGCAGCAGGAGGTGGTCATGTGTACGCGATTGGGCATGTTGGTGTTGCGGAACTCGTCGATCAGTTCGTCCATCATCGCCTTGACCACGCCCGAGGCGTCGGTGCCCGGGATGTCGCAATGCAGCCAGCCCTGGGTATGCGAGATCATGGTGACCGAGTTCTGGGTGCCGCCGACCACGAAGCCGGCGTCTTCCAGGGCCTTCACCAGCGGCGCGACCTTGGCCTCGGAATCCACCATGTACTCGATGTTGGAGCGGGTGGTGAAGCGCACATAGCCGTCGCCATACTGGTCACCGATGTCGCACAGGGTGCGCAGGGTGAACACATCGAGGATCCGCTGGGTACCGGCGCGGACGGTCCAGACGCCCTCGCCCGACTCGGACTCGTGATACAGCACACCCGGTGCGGGGTGGTCATGGTGATCCCACATGCCGAAGTTCCGGCGCATCACCGGATGCATGTACTGGAATCCGTCCGGACATCCGGACTCGATGGGGGAACGCATTTCCTGTGCCTGTGCCATGTTCTGCTCCAGCCTTGCTAGCGATTTCGGGGGGCGATTCGGGACGGCGCCGGCCTAGTGGCCGGCGGTCGCCTGCTGCCGCTGTTCCATCTTGCGCCGCAGGTGCTCCTCTGCGGCCTCGTCGAAGCCGTCGAGCCGGACATAGGAGCTCTGGCGCGGGTGGTTGATCATGTTCGGATCGGCGTCGATGCCCAGTTCCTTCAGGAAGTTCATCAGGCCGATGCGTTCGATCATCTCGCCGCAACGTTCGTGCTCCAGACCGTTCTCGGCCCAGAAATCGATGATGTTTTCGGCCAGCTCGGTGAGCTGGGCGTAGTCCTCGTCGGTATCCAGCTTCATGAACGGCACGATCACCGTGCCCATCAGGTCGCCGATCTTCAGGGTGCGCTTGCCGCCCAGCAGGATGCTGACGCCGCGATCGTCGCCCGGCGACAGGGCGGTGTGCATCACGTTCAGGCAGTGCATGCAGCGCACGCAGTTCTTGTCGTCGACCTCCAGGGTGTCGTCGTCATGCAGGGTCATGCAGCGGGTCGGGCAACGCGTGGTGACGTTGTCGATAACCTCGGCGCGGCCCTTCTCCTGGATGAATTCCTTCACCTTGGCCTGGTCGATCTTCATCGGGTCGCGCCAGGTGCCGATCACCGCAAAGTCGGAGCGCTCGATCGCGTTTACGCAGTCGTTCGGGCAGCCGGACACCTTGAACTTGAACTTGTACGGCAGCGACGGCCGGTGCACGTCGTCGGTGAACCGGTTCAGCAGGGTGCGATGGATGCGCTGCTCGTTGGCGCACGACTGTTCACAGCGCGCTGCGCCGACACAGGACATCCCGGTACGCACGCAGGGACCTGCACCGCCGAGGTCAAAGCCGTATTCGTTGACCTCGTCGAAGAATTTCTGGGTGTTCTCGGTATCCACCCCGATGAACATCGCGTTGCCGGTCTGACCGTGGAAGGTGACCAGTCCGGAGCCGTACTTCTCCCAGGAGTCCGCGAGCTTGCGCAGGATGTCCGTGGTGTAGAAGTTGCCGGCCGGCGGCTGTACCCGCACGGTGTGGAATTCCTTGGAGTTCGGAAACGCGTGGCCGACTTCCGAGAAACGCGGGATGATCCCGGACCCGTATCCGAACACCGATACCGTGCCGCCCTTCCAGTAGCCCTTGCGGGTCTCGTAGGAGTGCTCGAGCTGGCCCAGCAGGTCATTGCTGATGCCCTGGATGCGTTCGTCGGGGTGTTTGTCCCGCAGGCTCTTGATGCCCGAGATGAAGCTGGGCCACGGGCCGTTCTCGAGTTCGTCGAGCATGGGGGTGGGATGCGGATTCTTGGCCATGACAATCTCCTTGCAGGGTGCCGCGTGCGTCGGGGTCACGTGCCGGGAACGCTGTCCACCGTGGTGGCCGTTACCAGGTCCAGCACCGATCCCTGTCCGAGGTTGTTTTAATGGGTGCCGACGCCTTGCGGCGGGCGGCGGTCCCGTCCTTCGTGTGGAGACTTTAGGCCGGCGCAATGGCACTGGACATCCTGCTGTTGGGGTGTACAGGGGGAAGGAGGTGTATCCCTGTGGATATAGGGGGAACCGTTCGCGTGCGCCCGGGAGGCGGGGCCCTGACGGGTGGAAACAGCGCAGGTCAACGCGATCCGGCCGGCGCTCAGGGCTACCCCGAAAGGAATGTTGTGGGGTGGCAGGGCCGCACTACACTGGAATTCTTTACATGCACGCGTGCGCCGTGACACGGAGGCGGACGACCAGGGCGGAGGCAGCGGGTCGATGAATGCGATGGTCCGGGAGACCGCGGCGGGCTCGCCGTTCGATCTGCAGGCGGATGATGCCTGGCAGGCCTGGCGTGCCGCGCGTCTGGAGCGCGGGTTGCCCGCCCCCGCGGCGCTGCATGTGCCGCTGGCCGACCCGACGCGGCCCTCGGTCGAGGAACTGGCGGCGCTGCGCGAAGGTATCCGTCGTCACAACCTGGTCTTCTATTCCTGCGACCCGGCCGTCCGCGCGCTGGATCGGCGTGGCTTCGCAGATCTTTGCGGTGCCCTGGGATTCGATCGCCCGGACCCCCACGAATGCGCCGACGAGGACGGTATCAGTGCCCTGCAGGTCTGCGACACGGGGCGGCGGGCGGGGTATATCCCGTATACCGACCGTCCGCTGAGCTGGCACTGCGATGGGTACTACAACCCGCCGGAGCGCCGCATTCGTGCGATGCTGCTGCACTGTGTCTCCGATGCCCGCGAGGGTGGCGAGAACCTGTTCCTGGACCCGGAGCTCCTCTACATCCGGCTACGCGACGAGAACCCGGCATGGATCGCGGCACTGAGCGATCCGCGCGCGCTGACCATCCCCGCCAATGTGGAGAACGGCGTGACCCTGCGGGCTGCCTGTACCGGCCCGGTGTTCAGCGTGGACCCGGAATCCGGGCATCTGCACATGCGTTACACCGCGCGTACCCGCAGCATCGAGTGGCGTGACGACGCGGTGACTCGGGCCGCGGCGCAGCGCATCCGCGAGGTCCTGGCCGAGGAGGGGCCAGGAGTGCTGCGTCACCGCCTGGCCCCGGGCGCGGGCGTGATCTGCAATAACGTTCTGCATGCACGCACCGGGTTCGCGGACGATCCGGCCGACGCCGGACGCCAGCGCCTGATCTACCGGGCGCGTTTCCCGCGGCGCGTGCCCGGCACCTGAACGAGCGACCTGAGGAGACCGGCATGTTGTGGTTGAGCGAATTGTTGATGCGCGAGCAGGACCAGTTGCGGTCCTTCGACGAACTGCTGGAACGGGTTCGCCAGCATGCGCGAGAGGGCGAACACTTCCTGAGTTCGGACGTCAAGCCTCCGTTTCCGGACACCCCGCCCGATTGGGAAGATCGCATCGAGGCGGCCTTCACCTCGCCGCTGGAGTAGCGCGATGTTCTGGGACGATACCCCTGGCGGGGCGCCGACGCAGGCCGACGACGTGGTGGATCTCGCATTCCGCGTGCAGTGTCGCGAGTTGCCACTGGATCACGCGCACGGGTTGTCGCAGATGGTCTGTGCGGCACTGCCCTGGCTGCGTGACGAGGCCTATGCCGGCATCCACTTGATTCACGGTGCCGAGTCCGGTAATGGCTGGTCGCGCCCGGACGCCTCCGATGGCGGTGTGATCCAGTTGTCGCGGCGTGCCCGGTTGCGCTTGCGAATGCCGCGGGCACGCCTGGAGGACGCCCGGCAGCTGGAAGGGCAACGCCTGGATCTGGGGCCGGTGGCGCTGGAACTCGGGGCCCTCTCGGTGCTGCCCCTGCGGGCCCAGCCGGCATTAATGGCCCGTTATGTGGTGGCGCGCCCCGATCAGGATGAAACCGGCTTTCTGCAGGACATGGCCGAGGCGCTGCGTGCGCTGGATGTGCCGGTGTCGAAACTGCTGTGCGGGCGCAGCCACGAGTTGCAGACCCCGGACGGAACCCTGTTCACCCGGCGCCTGCTGGTGGCCGACCTGGATCCCGGGTCTTCGCTGCGGCTGCAGCGCGAGGGCCTGGGGCCGGGTCGGCTGCTGGGCTGCGGGTTATTCAACGGTCACAAGGATGTCGCCCCGGTGCATTCGGTGCCGGGGATGATGTAGTCGATGCCGGTGGCGTCGCCGTATCCCGCCCCTACCTCTTAAGGGGGGTAAGCGGTGCCGGATGCCGGTGCTATATTGCCCCGGAACCTTACCAATCGTCTGGATGGAGGCTGCGAGATGAGCAACAAGCAGGAACAGATCAAGAAGCTGCTGGAGATGCAGAAAAAGTTCATCGAGTACGAACACGCCCATGGCGTGACCCCGGAGGAATACTACCTCGCCGATGAAGGTCACCCGCTGCACAACTACCGCCAGCAGTTCCGCGACGTCGCGATGGAACTGGTCGACACGGCCCACGCGGAAAAGGGTTCCCACCGCTAATCCGGTGCTGCCCGCGCGGCTGTGTGCCGCGAGGGCCTCGGCCCCCGAGGTATCCATGAACCAGGCGGCGGCTCGCCAATCCCCGCAACCGGACTGGGGCGTGCTGGCCCCGTTGCAGGCCGAGCTGGACCGACACCCGGTCTACGGGCTGCGTGATCCGCGCGACCTGCGCGGGTTTATGGAATGTCACGTCTATCCGGTCTGGGACTTTATGTCCCTGATCAAGTATCTCCAGCAGCAAGTCGCCCCGGTGCGCTATCCCTGGGGGCCGGGCCCGGATGCCGCGGTATGCCGCTTCATCAACGAACTGGTGCTGGAGGAGGAGTCGGACTGCATCCCCGGGCCCGACGGCCAGGATCGTTATCTGAGTCACTTCGAGCTGTATTGTGCGGCGATGGCCGAGGTCGGTGCCGACCCGGAGCCGGCGCGCCGATTCGTCGCCCTCGCCACTACCCGGGGGATCGATGCCGCGCTGGGTGCGGGGATCGCACCGGAACCCGCCGCGCGCTTCGTGCGCCGGACCTTCGAGCGCATCGAACGTGGCCGGTCGCACGAGGTCGCCGCGGCGCTGGCCCTGGGCCGCGAGCATGTGATCCCGGGGATGTTTCGCCAGTTCCTCGCGCGCATGCAGGTCGACGAGCGGGCCGCACCGATGTTCCACCTCTACCTGCAGCGCCACATCCACCTCGACGAGGACTTTCACGGTCCGCTGTCGCTGCGCCTGGTCGAGGCGCTGTGCGGCGAGGACTCGGCAAAGGTCGCCGAAGCGCAGGATGCCGCCAGGGCCGCGATCCAGGATCGCCTGGACCTGTGGGATGGCGTACACGCGCGTCTGGGTCTGCCGGAATGAGCCTGCGTCTGCGCAATCGCTGGAAGCAGGACGAGCGCCCGCGCAGTCTGGAGGATGTTGCCAGTGCGGCGGCCTCGAACGCGTGGCGCGCCGCCTGCAACGGGGTACTCAATCTGGAAAACGAGGACTTCGAGACGCGCACCCAGGACCAACGCCTGGAGCTGATCCAGGAATTCGTGATCTTCCTGTTGCACTTTGCGGATCGCCGGGTCAGCGAGCGCTTCTCGCAGGACGAACGGATTCGTTTCGTGACCGCGATGGCGCTGCGCCTGGCCGGGTTGCTGGAGGAGAACCTGGCCGAGCTGCATGCCGGTCCGGACCGGGTACCGGCGCCGGTGGAGGGGGTGCGCGAGGCCTTTGTCGACAAGGTCAATGCACGCAGCGACGAGTATGCCGAGTGCCGCTACAGCGCCGAGGATGGTCCCGGCTTCAGCCTGTGGCGCGCGTTCGCCGCGCGGGTCAGCGAGGCCCTCGGGCCGGGCAATCGGCAGTGGGCGATCGATCAGGTGATGGCGATCGACGGTCCGGAAGCGGTCGAGGCATTTGCCCCAGCCCTGGATTCCCTGCTCCCGGCAGTGCAGGAACCGACCAGTCCCCACCCCTCCTGAAGGGTGGCGTCGGATGGGCGGGGCCGCGCAGCCCCGCCCCGGTTCGCTACGCTACTGCCGGGCCCAGCTGCCGTGGCCGTCGGTCTTGCCTTCCAGGCCGTCGTTGTAGCCGGCCTCGTACGGCGGCGTCACGCGCTGATCTTCCAGCTTCGGGCTGTGCAGGAAGCCGGTCTGCCAGCCAATGATGTAGTCCGGGTCCACGCCCAGGCTTTCCATTTTCTTGGTGGCCTCGTAGTAGGTCTGCTTGTCCATGGTTTCTCCTCCTGTCGAACAGTGGCGGCCACGCGACGGATGCGCGGCCTGCGGTGGGGGCTACCCCGTGAATCGAGCCAGGGCCGACTGATCGTCGAGTACCTGGCGCACGCGCCGGGCGGCGCTTTCCGGATCCGGTTCCCGGCCCAGGTGATGCAGGCAGACCGCGCCGGCGTAGACCAGGCTGTCACGCATCGGACCGGGGTTGCCGCGCAATGCCGCGAGACCCGCGCGCGCCGCGGCGCGCGCGACCTCGCGGCCGTCGGCGTCACCCTGCGGTTTGCCATCCACCTTTTCCGGTGTGATCTCCGCGGGCAGCGGTACCGCACGGCTGTCGGCCTGGATGCCGACCTTGGCCGGATCCAGTGGCTGTTCCTGTTCCGGGCCGCCGTCGCGGTAGACGAACATCTTGCCGGCCTGTTGCAGCGAAGGGATTACGCCCCCCTCGACACCGCGCACCACCAGCCCGGAGGCAAACCCGGAAAAACGCGCCAGATGGGCGTAAATCGGGGGATAGGCCTTGTGTACGTAGCCGACCATGATGTCGGTGCGTCCGCGCGCGCGGATCGGTCCGACCAGGTTCTCGACCGTGGTCAGGCAGTTGCGCTTGATAATCAGGTTGCGCAGGCCGGTCAGCGCGTGCAGGCCGGGGCAGAACGCGGTCATGTCGACATATGCCCAGCCCGTGTCCTCGCGTGCGATGCGCGTGGCGGCTGCGTCCGTCGTCAGGTCGGTATCCACCCCGGCCTCACGCAGAATCATGCGCGGGGTGGCGCCGTATTTCGGGCCGATCGCCTCGACCCCGTGACAGACTGCCGGCTGCCCGCAGGCGGCCAGCACGGCCGGCAGGAATGCGGTGGCCGGCAGCCCGCGGATATAGCCGTCGTAGGGATCGGCGATATCCACCAGGTGCTCGACTTCGGCGACCGCAGTGGTCGCGTGCTCGCGAATCGCCTGCAGCACGCCCTCGCATTCCTCCAGGGTCTCGCGCTTCATGCGCAACCCGATCAGGAACACCGCTGCCTGAACCGGGTCCACCCGGCCGTCCAGGATCGCCTGCATCCCGGCGCGGGCCTCTTCGCGCGAGAGGTCCTTGCTCATCTCGGGGCCGGTGGCGACCTTCTGGATGCAGCTGCGCATCACGGCTTCGGGACCGGGGGAGACGTTCGCGGTTTCGGGCATTCTTCAACCTGTCGAGGGGCCTTGGGTCGGGTTGGAGGGGCCGGGGGCGCCCGCACGCCAGGCCGGGGCGTCCGGCGCCACGCTGCGAAAGAGCATAGCGACGCCCCGACGACCGGCATATACCCCTATCGAGAGGGTTCCGGGGCCCGGGGCTTTGCGCGATCATGCGAGGCGAACTGGCGGGTGGGTTCGCACCGTCCGGGCCCACCGCCGCACACCCGATCGAGCGAGTGCCCGCACCCATGACGCATTCCGAAGACGACGACGCGATGAGCCTTCAAAGCGGCATCGCCGCGTTTGAAGCCAAGCACTTCTCGCGCGCGATGCAGCAGTTGATGCCATTGGCCGAGGCCGGTAATGCGCAGGCCCAGTACCGGGTCGCGATCATGCACCAGATCGGCCTTACCGGTGTCCCCAATCCGGGTGCGGCCGTGAAGTGGATGCGCGCCGCCGCCGAGCAGGGCGATCCCCTCGCCCAGCACGGCCTGGGGTTCATGTTTCTGGAAGGGGAATGCGTGGAGCAGGATTCCGCGCAGGCGATCTACTGGATGGAACAGGCCGCGAACCAGGGACTGGCCGGTTCCCAGACCACCCTGGCGATGATGTATGCCCAGGGCAGTGGCGTGGAACGTGACCCCGAAGCGGCCCGCTACTGGTATTCGCGTGCGGGCTTCGACGCCGACGAAATGGGCCTGTTCGACAGCTGATGGATGTCGCCCCGGGGCCCCGCAATCACGAGGTTCGACGATGACCGCCATTCGGATGTACCACCGGGAAGGCTGCCCCTACTGCGAGCGCGCCGAGCGGTTGCTGGCGCGACGGGGGCTGGCGGACCGGCTGGAAAAGATCGAGATCGCGGATACCCCGGAGGGGATCGCGGAGCTGACCCGCATTACCGGCAGCGAGGAGGTCCCGCAGATCTACCTTGGCGAGCGCCACGTGGGGGGCTTCGAGGAGCTGGTGGAACTGGACATGGAAGGCGAGCTTGAGGACCTGGTACCGCCCGCCGGCAACGCCTGACAAGGGCAGGGGACAGCACGGATGGACTTTTTTCCGATTTTCATGCGCATCAAGGACCGCTCCTGCCTGGTGGTGGGGGGCGGCGTGGTTGCCGCGCGCAAGATCACCCTGCTGCGCAAGGCGGAGGGCCGGATTACCGTGGTCTCGCCGGAGCTGTGCGCGGAGCTCGCGGCGCTGAAGGTCGGCGGCGACATCGAGCATGTCGAGCGCGACTTCCGGGAAGCGGATATCGACGGGCGGGTACTGGTCGTCGCCGCCACCGATGACCAGCAGACCAACCGCCAGGTCTCGGAGTACTGTCAGCAGCGCGGTATCCCGGTGAACGTGGTGGACCAGCCGGCCCTGTGCAGCTTTATCACGCCCTCGATGGTGGACCGGTCGCCGCTGCAGATCGCGATCTCCACCGGCGGGGCGTCGCCGGTGCTCGCACGTTTGCTGCGTTCGCGGATCGAGAGCCTGATCCCGGCCTCCTACGGCCGCCTGGCGGCACTGGTGGAAGGCTTTCGCGAGCGCGCCAAGAAGTGCATCCCCGATACCGAGCTGCGGCGCCGTTTCTGGGAACGGGTGCTGGAGGGGCCGGTGATGGAATTGTTCCTGTCCGGGCGCGAACGCGCAGCGGAGGATGCCCTGGACAAGGCCCTGGACGCCGGGCTGGACGAACGCGATACCGGCGGCGAGGTGTTCCTGGTTGGGGCCGGACCCGGCGATCCGGACCTGCTGACCTTCCGTGCGCTGCGCCTGATGCAGCTCGCGGATGTGGTGGTCTACGACAACCTGGTGTCCCCGGCGATCCTGGAGCTGGTGCGGCGCGATGCCGAGAAGATCTACGCCGGCAAGAAGCGCAACCACCATACCCTGGCTCAGGGCGATATCAACGACCTGCTGATCCGGCTGGCGCAGGAGGGCAAGCGGGTGCTGCGCCTGAAGGGGGGCGACCCGTTCATCTTCGGGCGTGGCGGCGAGGAGGTGGACCGCCTGATGCAGCACGGGATCCCGTTCCAGCTGGTCCCCGGGATTACCGCGGCGGCCGGCTGTGCGTCGTTCGCGGGCATTCCGTTGACCCATCGCGATCACGCTCAGGCCCTGGTCTTCGCGACCGGCCATCTGCAGGACGGCACCATCGACCTCAACTGGGACATGCTGGCGCAGCCGCGTCAGACCGTGGTGTTCTACATGGGGCTGTCTGGTCTGCCGATCATCTGTCGCGAGCTGGTCGCCCACGGCATGCCCGCGAGCACCCCGGCGGCTCTGGTGGAGCAGGGCACAACTCAGAACCAGCGGGTGCTGGTCGGTGACCTGGAGACTCTGCCCGGTATCGTCGAGGGCGAGCAGGTCAAGCCGCCGACCCTGATCATCGTCGGCGATGTCGTATCCCTGCACCAGCGCCTGCAGTGGTTCCGTCCGGATGCGCCGCCGACCACTGGAAGCCTGTTTGCCTCGCGTGGCGCGGCGGAGACCCCGGCGTCGGCCGACGTGGCCGACCACGCCGGATAGGGAGACACGGATGAATCCGTGTGTCGCTGGTGTTGTAGCGCGCACTACGAGTGTGTTGAACCGGGACTGCGAGGAGCTCCGCGATGGCGACACCGAATCCACCCGTTGATGCCGGAATGGGCGGGGGCTGTTCCAGCTCCGAGCCTTTCGCCCTGCGGGTCCTGGGCGACAGCATGGCGCCCGAGTTCGAACATGGGGCGATCGTGATCGTGGACCCGTCGGGGGTGGTGGAACACGGCAGTTTCGTGATCGCCGAGCACGATGGCGAATATCTGCTGCGCCAGCTGGTGCTGGAGGACGGACGCCACTACCTGCAGGCCCTGCAGGAGGACCAGCGCCGTCTGGAGATTCCGGGGCTGCAGGCGGTGATCGGCGTGGTGGTCCAGCGTGCCGGGCGCCGGCGCGCGCAGCACAAGCACTACGCCTGACGCCCCTTCAGTAGGTTCCGCGGGTTGTGGCGTCGCCCGGTGCGGCCTCGCGGCGCAGGCCGTGCTGTACCGCGAGCACTGCGGCTTCCACGCGCGAGTGCAGGCCGAGCTTGCGCAGGATGGCCTTTACGTGCAGTTTCACGGTGCCGTCGGAGATGCCCAGGTTCTGCGCGATCACCTTGTTACTCTGGCCCTCGGCCAGCAGGCCCAGGATCTCGTGTTCGCGCGGGGTGAGTTGGTCGAAGGGATCGGCCTCGCCATCCTCGCCAGGGTGGCCCTGCACCACGCGGGCCAGTAGCTGCGCGAGGTGCGGGGCGACCACGGTCTGGCCCTTCAGGATGTCCATCAGCGCGTTGATCAGATCGCCCGGGTCCATGTCCTTTAGCAGGTAGCCTTGGGCGCCGTTGCGCAGACACTCCACCAGATCGTTCTCCTCGTTGCTGGTGGTCAGCATGACCACCGGCATCCCCAGGCCGGCCTGGCGCAGCCGGCGCAGGACCTCCAGTCCGTTCATCCCCGGCATGCGGATGTCCAGCAGGATAATGTCGGGTTGCAGGCGGGTCGCCAGCTCGATGCCGGTTTCGCCGTCGCCTGCGGCGCTTACCGTCTCGATGCCGCGCCGGGTCAGCAGTTCCTGCAGGCCTTCGCGGAACAGCGCGTGGTCGTCGATCAGCAATACATGTTGCGTCATGGGGCCGCCTTGCGGGGTTCGAATTGCACTACCTGCGGTTGCGGGTGCCGAAAGCTCAGGGAGATGCGCGTGCCTTCGCCGGGTTCACTCTCGATGCGGATGTCCGCGCCCAGGCGTTCGGCGCGTTTTTCCATCACGCTGAGACCGATGTGGTCGCCTTCATCGGTGGCGGTCGGCTCCAGTTCGGCGCCGCAGCCGTCGTCCTCGACCAGCACCAGGAACTGATTGCGCGGTTCGTTGCGCAGCAGCACGCGTACATGCTGGGCGTCAGCGTGCTTGCGGATATTGCAAAGCGCCTCCTGCACGATGCGCAGGACCTCGGTTTCCATCTCCTCTGGCAGGCGCTGCGGGTTCCATTCCTTCTGCATGAAGGCACTCACCCCGGTTTCCTCGCGGAAGCGGGTGATCAACTGGTCGATGTCGATATCCAGGCCCTGGTGGCTGACCGGCGGTGCCCGGAAGTGCCGGATCAGTTCTCGCAACTCCTGATTGGCCTGCGCCAGGCTGCTCCACAGGGTGTTCGCTTCGTTGCGCAGCTCGGCAGGGCTGTCGTCCGGCAGGGACTCGTTCAGTGCCCCGACCCGGAAACGCAGGCTGGCGAGGGTCTGAGCCAGCGAGTCGTGCAGCTCGTGGGACATGCGCGCGCGTTCTTCCATGATGTCGACCCGGCGTGCCTGCTCGTCCAGGCGGGACTTCTCGATGGCCATGCCGAGATGCTGGCCGATACTGTTCAGCAGCCCGCGCATGTCATCCGAGAGGGTATCCGGACACTGCTGGAAGAACAGGCTGTAGACGCCCAGGGTGCGCCCCTGGTGTTGCAACGGCACGGCCATCATGGACAGCGGCTCGTCCGCGGAACCGCTGCTGGCTTCCGCCTGGCCGCAGAAACTCACATCGTCCTTCTGGCCCAGATCACCGCCGTCGGCGACGTGCCCGCACAGGCACTGGCCGAGCGGCAGCAGCGGCTGGCAGCGCTGGTGATTGGCCTGAAAGCCGAGGTTGGCGACCAGGCGCATCTGTCCGTCCGGGGTGACCAGCCGGGCGGTGGCGGCCTGTGCCCCCAGGGTATCCTTGGTGCGCGCGAGGAAACGGGTCAGCAGGTCGTCGAGGTCCCGTGAGGTGTTGATGCTGCTGGCGACGTCGTAAAGGATCTCCAGGGTGCGGGATTTCTGTTCCAGGCGCTCGGTCTGGGTGTGGACCTCCTCGCGCATGTCGCGAGTCAGGCGCTCGAGTTGTTCGGTGAGGCGATTCACGTCACGCGCCAGATCGGCGAACTCGCCGCGCTGCGGGGTCGGGATGCGCGCCGCCAGGTTGCCGCCGCGCACCCGCTGCGCCCAGTGGCGCAGGTGAAACAGCGGGGTGACCAGGTGGCGATAGGCGAGCAGCGGCAGCGCGAGGGTCGCGAGCAATCCGATGACGAGTACGGCGAGTTGCAGTTGCGCCGCGCCGCCGTCGCTACCGGGCGTGGCCAGCATCCACAGGTTCAGCACCAGGGCGGTCGCGACCGGCAGTCCGATTACACCGAGCAGTGCAAGCAGCGGGAGGGCGACCCGGCGCGCGGTCTTGTGGCGCCAGTCCTTGTTCGGACGAATCAGCCACGCACCCAGGGCCGAGCGGCTCGGGGGGGTGAGGTGATGTCTCATGGCAATACACGCCTCCCGCGGGATGAGTTGGTCCGCAGTCGCGGGGAGGCATCGGCCTCCCGATTATCCCCACTAATATGGTCCCCTTTCCCGCGTAGAGCAACCTTTACTGCTCGGAAAATCGTCGCTGTCAAGTGTCCTGGGTCGAGGATGCGGGCATGTCACGGGGCGGACGCGGGGCGCGGGAGCGGGAAGGTGCGGGCGGGCATACACAATGCCCCGCATGCAAAAGGCCCCGCGGGACGGGGCCTTTGCGGCGCGTGCGGAACAGGCCCGCGCGATGCGCGGGGCCGCAGCGGGGTCAGCCGATCCAGGCGTGTTCGAGGACGTCGATGCGGATCTTCTGATGGTAGGTCTCGCCGTTGGCCTCGATCATCAGATCGCCCATGCGGCTTCCGGCGGTATCGAAGCTGAACTTGCAGTCGAAGGTGCCGGGCAGGGATACGCTGCCTTCGCACAGGGTCTCGCCCTCCACGGAGAACGAACACCGGGCACTCCCGGAGCTGCTGAGCGAGGCCTGCACGCGGAATTCCTCGTTGATCGGACGCCGGTAGACCTCCGGGTCGCGGTTCGGGTTGTACTGCAGGTTGTTCAGCTTGATGAACTTGACGAGTTTCATACCGGGTCCTCTATTGACGCGCTGAATCCGAGTGAACTGGTTGGGTACAATATAAACCAACAATAATACACCATGGTCGACGGGAACACGATCGGCTCCCAGCGGAAAACGGGGGCGGAGCTTAACGTCCGAGCGGCTGCCAAACCAGTTCCCGGTCGCGCGCGGCCGGCATTCGGGAGATCCCATGAAGAACCTGATCAACCGCATCCGCGGTGTGGAACGCGACGTCATCGAGAAGCCGGGGGACGCGGGCGATGCCCCGTTCTACAAGCCCCAGGGAGACGAGATCGAGATCTTCAAGGCGGCATATTCGAAGCGCCTCCCGGTGATGCTCAAGGGGCCGACGGGCTGCGGCAAGACCCGTTTTCTGGAGCATGTGGCCCATACCATCGGCCAGCCGCTGGTGACCGTGTCCTGCCACGAGGACCTGACCAGCTCGGACCTGGTCGGCCGCTTCCTGCTGGAAGGCGAGGAGACGGTGTGGCAGGACGGCCCGCTGACCCGTTCCGTCAAGGAGGGTGCGATCTGCTACCTCGACGAGATCGTCGAGGCGCGCACTGACACCACCGTGGTCATCCACCCGCTGACCGACCACCGCCGCCAGCTCCCGCTGGACAAGAAGGCGCAGATCATCGATGCGCACGAGGATTTCATGCTGGTGATCTCCTACAATCCGGGTTACCAGACCGTACTGAAGGATCTGAAGCCTTCCACCAAGCAGCGTTTCGTCGGCATCCACTTCGACTACCCGGCGGAGGACGTCGAGCGCGAGATCGTGGCCAAGGAATCCGGTGGCCTGGACGCCGATCGCGTGGAGAAACTGGTGGCCGCCGGGCGCAAGGCGCGCACCCTGAAGGATCACGGCCTGGAAGAGGCCACCTCCACCCGCGCGCTGGCCTACGCCGGCGAGTTGATGCAGGCGGGCTTGAGCCCGCGGGTGGCCTGCCGCGCCGCGATGATCGCCCCGATCACCGACGACCCCGAGCTGATCCAGGCGCTGGAAGAGATCTTCGACGCCCACTTTCCTGAGTCCGAAGCGGCGTGAGCGATCCCGCGACCAACGACGGCGCGAAACCGGAGGCAGAAGAACTCGTCGAGATCGAGGAAATCCTCCAGCACCTGGAGGACATCAGCTTCGTCGCGCACCGTGATACGAAGGAGGCGCTGCCGGCGATCCGCCCGTTCGGCGCCAGCGTCGCCCGGCG
Organism: Pseudomonadota bacterium; assembly: GCA_051747025.1. Taxonomy (GTDB): domain Bacteria; phylum Pseudomonadota; class Gammaproteobacteria; order Ectothiorhodospirales; family Ectothiorhodospiraceae; genus Thioalkalivibrio. The sequence continues at coordinate 6,969 of JBNJFQ010000028.1, read as the reverse complement.
CTGGATCGAGACCGCACGGGACCTGTTTTTTCATGACCGCGAGTCCGGCAAGAGCTTCATGCGCCATTCGGCCCGGCTGGCCGAGCACATGCAGGCGGTGGAGCTGTGGCTGGAGCAGGCCGCGCGCTTCCGGGAGTGGGTGAACTCGAACTATGCCCTGGAAGGCTTCATGGCTCAGGCCGACCGCGTGTATGCGGCGTGGGGCGAGGCCGGTGAGCGCGAATGGGCCGAGATCGGCCTGCGCTGGTGCGCCCGCAGCCTGCCGGATGCCCGGGCCTATTTCGAAACCGACTTCGAGAAGCTCTCCGGCGGGCGCGGCATCGAGGGCCTGCGCGCGCTGATAGAACCGGCCGAGACGCTGTTCGACGAACGCGGCCTGACCCTGGATGCCTACCTCGAGGGCGCCCCGATCGCCCGCAATCTGGTCGGTGACGCGGGCCTGCTGTCCTGGGCGCGGCGCGGCGCGGACCTGCTGAAGGCCGGGCGCTCGCGTGGCGAGGCCTACTTCCGCCTGGAGAGCGACGAGAGCCTGAAGCTCCTGCTGGAGGCGCTGCCGGGCTTTCGCCCGCGCATGAACGGGCGCTTCCTGCGTCTCGTGCTGTTGGCCTGGCTGGATGCGGACATCCCGCTGGCCGACTCCAGCTGGAAGCCGGGGGAGGGCCGCCCGATGCTCGAGACCGATGGCCGGCGCCTGTTCATGCCGGCGGTGATGGACTCGCGCGAGGAGGCCATCGTTGCCACCCAGCATGCGGCCGCGCATCTCGCGTTCGATACCTACGCCCACGCCGATGTCGAACGGCTGTTCGCGCGCGCGGGTGCCGAGCATCCGCCGCTGGACGACAAGGCACGCATCACCTGGCGCCCGCTGTTCGCGCCGTTCGAGGCGCGCATGTTCCGCTTCCAGGTGCTGTTCGACCTGGCCGAGGATCTGCGCGTGAACGCGCGCCTGGCCCCGCGCATCCCGAACTTCCTGTCGCGCCTCGTTGAACTCGCCGAACAACACGAGCGCCCGGAAGGCGGCGCCGCAGTCTATTATGACTTCGCCCTGCGTGCCCACAAGGCCCTGCTGCGCGGCGAGGCGCAGGACCCGCGCCTGGCCCGCATGCTGGAGCCCGACGCCGACGTGGTGACCGCCTGGGTCGTGGGCGAGGAACTGTTCGCCGACGACACTTTCCCGGAGATCACCCTCGAGGAGCGCGCCGAGGCCTATCTGCCGGGGCTTTCGCTGAACCAGTCGCTGCCCGTCTATCCGCAGCGCAAGCGCGACGGCAGCCTGGCCGACTTCCGCGATCACGAGGCGCACGACGAGCACAAGTTCGAGCACCAGAAGCAGGAGGAGCAGCCGCAGCAGGCCCCGGAGCAGGCGCAGAAGGATCCGGACGCGGATATCCAGACCCCGCAGCAGGAGACCTCCGGCACCGGCGGGCGCATCGGCACCGGCATCCCCCAGCCGGCACAGGTGGCCAAACGCGCCGCACCCTACACCCCGAAGAAGGACGGCATCCCGTATCCCGAGTGGGACTACCGCGAGCAGCGCTACATCTCCGACTGGGTCAACCTCTACGAGCGCGTGTTCGACGACGAGGATCCGGAGCGGGCCGCGACCATCCTGTCCGAGAATGCCGATACCCTGAAGCGCCTGACGCGGGGTCTGGAGATGCAGCGTCCGATGCGCCTGGCGCCGCTGCGAAAACAGCTGGACGGCGACGAGCTGGATACCGAGGCGGTGATCGACTACATCGCCGACAAGAAGGCGGGACTCTCGCCCAAGGCCTTCATCTACCGCCGCCGGGCGGTGCAGCACCGTGACACCGGCGTGCTGATGCTGGCGGACATGTCCACCTCGATCATGGCGCGTCACCCGGGCGGGCAGGGCAAGATCGTCGACCGCGTGCGCGAGGGGATGATGCTGTTCGCCGAAGCCATCGAGAAGGTCGGCGATCCCTACGCAATCGCCGGCTTCGCCTCCAAGCAGCGCGACCAGGTCAATTACTACTGGCTGAAGGACTTTAACGAAGACCTGAACGACACCGTGCGCGGGCGCATCGCCGGGGTGTCGGGGCGCCTGGCCTCGCGCATGGGCGCGGGCATCCGGCATTCGCTGGAGGCGTTCAGGCGCAACTCCAGCCAGCGCCGCCTGTTGCTGATCCTGTCCGACGGCCGTCCGGCCGACTATGACGACGGCGGCGACCAGCGCTACTTGCACGAGGACACGCGCATGGCGATGAAGGAGGCGGTGGATGCCGGCGTACACCCGTTCTGCATCACCCTGGACCCGTCCGGCTCCGAGTACCTGCCGGCCATCTTCGGACCCGGGCACTACACCATCATCGACCACGTGGACGAGCTGCCGCGCCGTCTGCCCGAGATCTACCTGAGGCTGCGTCAGTGAGTGCCACCCCCGAAGCGATCGATCAGGACGCCACCGTCCCGGGTTCCGAGCGCGCCCCGGCCCGGCGCCACGCGACCCTGCTGCACGCCCCGCGTTATCGCGGGCACAGCTACGGCGACAACCATCCCCTCGGCATCCCGCGCGTGTCGCTGACCATTGACCTGATCGAGGCCTATGACGCGATCACCCCCGCCGAGATGGCCGTCACCCGCCGTGCGCAGCCGGCCGAGCTCGAATGGTTCCACACTCGCGAGTACGTCTCCGCGATGCAGCGCGCCGAGGCCCTGGGCAAGGTCTTTCAGCGCTACCGCGATCGCCACAACATCGGCAACTTCGAGAACCCGTTCTTCGCCGGCTTCTTCGCCACCCCGGCCACCGCCACCTTCGGTTCCATCCAGGGCGCCGAGGTCGTGCTGGGCGGTCGGATGGCCTTCAACCCGGCTGGTGGCATGCACCACGCTGCCCCCGACCAGGCACGCGGGTTCTGCTACTTCAACGACCCGGTGCTCGCGATCCTGCGCCTGCGCCAGGCCGGCCAGCGCGTGCTCTATCTCGATATCGACGCCCACCACGGCGATGGCGTCGAGGCCGCGTTCATCGATGACCCGGATGTCCTCACGGTCTCCCTGCACATGGACACCGAATACGGGTACCCCTTCGAGGGCGGCCGCATCAAGGACACGGGCCCGCTCGGCAACGCGGTGAATGTGCCGCTGCCGAAGGAGACTAACGACACCGAATTCCGCGCCGCCTTCACCCGGGTCTGGGATGCGGTGCGGGATCGCTGGCAGCCGGACGTGATCGTTGTCCAGGCCGGCACCGATGCCCTGCTGCCGGATCCGCTGGGCAAGTTCGGCATCTCCACCCAGTGTTTCCTCGCCTGTATCGACGACGTGATCGAGACCAGCCCGCGCCATGCGGATGGCACACCGAAGCTGCTGGTCCTGGGCGGCGGTGGTTACCATCCCCTCGCACTCGCCCGCTGCTGGGCCGGCGTCTGGGCCCTGCTGACCGGCCGTGACCTCCCCGTCGAGATCCCCGCGGCCGGCCAGGCCCTGCTGCGCGAGGTCGACTGGGATATGGACGAGGAAGAGGACTGGTACGACAATCTGTTTGTCTGCCGCCTCGACGCCGACCGCTCGGGGCCCGTGCGTCCCGAACTGACCCACCGCCTGGAGCGACTGTTCGCCACGCACCCCCTGCTGAAGTCCATGTGACGACCGACGATCAACGCCGGATCCCGGCGCTGCGCGGTGCGGTGGTCGAGCGGTTCAGGGGGCGTTGCCGGTCCCGCGTCGGCCACGCCCGCGGCGGATCGCGCGCCGGAGGACAACCCCCAGCCCGACCGTGAGCAGGGCGGCCACGATCCATTCCCCTGCAATGCGGGCCGGGGACGGGGTGCTCTGCGCGCGGAGATGGTCGACGATCATGCCGTGTTCACCCGCCCGGATCTCGGCGCCATTGACCCAGTTCATGCGCAGGACCGTGACGTGCCAGCCCAGGCGCCCGAAATCGGCGTCCTCGAGCGTGCGCTCGCCATGACAGGTCAGGCATCGTTGTTCGACCAGCCGTCGGCCTTCCGGGGGTTGCCGCACGCCGGCATCGTCGAGCGCGCTGGCCTGCGGCATCCGCGAGGACGCCTCGACGGCCAGCGCGCTGCAGGGCGCGGGTGCCAACGCCACCGCGCACAGGGCCGGCAGCGCGAGCAGGGTTCGGTGTGCCAGAAGATGTAATCGTGTCATGGGGCTTGAGGCCTCAATCAGTGTCCTCCTGCCCTGCTTGAACATTCTGAATCCTGCCAGGCATTGCAGCGGTGTCTGGCGGGAGGCGGCGCTAGGCGGGCTCATGGCGCCCGGCAATAGATGAAGTCGCTGAACCAGTCATCGCGCGGAACCTCGTCGATCGGCCGCAGGCCGGCATCCTGAAGAAGGGCGTCGGTTTCGGGAAGCAGTGACTGGCCCTGGTAAATGGGCCGGTGTTCCAGTTCCACGATGACATGACGGACCTTCTTGATGTACTCGCCGAGCCCGGCCAGTGCCTGAAACGCTGCACCCTGCACGTCAACGCAAAGCAGGTCGATCCTGTCGATTCCCTGTTCCTGGCAGTAGCGGTCCAGTCGGACTGCCGGTACCTGTATCCGGTCCTGATGGTATCGTTGCAGATAGCCTGTGCTTGCCGGAAAGCAGGACGATGCGCCGATGTTGACCTCAAGGTTCCCTTCGCTATCGGTGGTTGGGCGTCCATCGGACCAGTGGGAGTCCGTGACCGGGTAGAAGTCGATCGTGGTGTTCTCGTCCCAGGCGGCCGCTTCGACCAGAGTGATGCCCGGCTGCCCCCGCAGGGCTTGGTGACAGCGTTCGATGGCCTCGGGGTTGCATTCGAATGCGGTGACCGTAGCGCCGAAGTAGTCACGGAGCAGGATGGCATCACGACCGTCGCGGGCGCCGAGCTCGAAGACGCATTCAACCCGCGATCGGGCAATATGGCGTGCCAGCCGCGGGTCCAGATAGTCCGAATGGCATTCCGCTGGTTTGCAGTGGCGATGCCAGAACTCGAGTAGACGTGGCGGGAGCTGGTTCGGGTTCAAGGGTGGCAAGCCGGGTGTGTGCGCATGGGTCACCGCATGTTCGGGTATTCGGGCCCGCGGCCCGACCTGGGCATGATGCCATGGCATGCGGGACAAGGGATGGCAAAGAGGAAGGGGGGAGAATGGCGCCGCGAGTCCTGATTGGTACGCCCGCCTATGGCGGCATGGTGCACTTGAGCTATGTACATTCGATCGGCGAGTACCACCAGGCCGGACTGGCGTTCGAACTCTGCGGTATGGCAGGCGAGAGCCTGATCACTCGGGCGCGTAACGCGATTGCCTCCGAATTCTATGCGCAGCCGGAATACACGCATCTCCTGTTTCTCGATGCGGATGTATATCTGCCCGCTACCGGGTTACAGCGGTTGCTTGCGCACCAGGTGGATGTGGTCGGCGCGGCTGTACCGCTGAAACGGCACAACCCTCGCGAGGAGCGGATGTTTAATGTCGGCCGCACCCTCGGGGAAGAAGGGGACCTGCATGAAGTCACCCGGATCGGGACGGCGGCCTTGCTGCTCTCGCGCAATGCGGTAGACCGGCTGGTGCAGGACGCGATCGCGCACGAACGCTGTTATGTGCGCAATCGGCGGGATGAATCCATTGGTCCCGATCGGGTGCACTACGATATCTTTCAGGTCGGGGTACGGGAAGGCGAGTATCTGTCAGAAGACTTCTGGGTCTGCGCGCGCCTGCGCGATCTGGGGATGCGGGTATGGTTCGATCCAGAGATCGCGACGCGGCACCACGGGACGCGAGAGTTCTAGCCCGGATGTTTCATGGATTCGCGTGATGATCGCGCAGGATATTGGCCGCACGAGGGATTTTTCGAAGGAGTGGCGTATTGGGCAATACGGTCGACTGAGGAAAATCCCTCGTGCGGACACGAGACCCGCGAGGTCGCGTGCAATTTATGGAACATCCGGGCTAGCGAGAGACGGCATTGCTCGGTGTTCCCTCTGAAGGGCGCCGGGGCAGCGGCCGTCGCAACAGGGATGCGAACGGACAGGCCGCCTCGCTCCGGGCCCGCTACGTGTTCTCGTTTTCTCCGTCGTCCCCGCCGGTGCCTTGTGCGTGTGCCGGGAGAATCACGGAGTCGATGATCGGCTTGCTCCAGCGCTCCGGCATGATGACGGCGGCCGCACCGCCCAGACCCAGCAGTTTGAGCAGGCGCCGACGGGAGTCCGGGGCGGCCTTCCGGGTGTTGTTTTCGGGCTTCGAGTGTTCAGTCATGGTCTTGTCGCTGTAGTCAAGGTGGGTATTGTCAGGGATAGTGCGGTACTTTTCGCTTTCGAGCAAGCAGGATATCGGGGTCAGGGCGCGTCTGCGTCTCCCGGGGCCTGGTCGGCCGGCTGCGGGCCGGTTACCGTCGCGGTGTACTTGTCCGGGTTGCCCATGATCTGGCGCTGCACGTCGCAGAGAAAGATCAGACTTTCCTTGTCGGCCCGCCGGAGGCGTTTCAGGCGCGCCCGGTTCGCCGGGTAGTGCGGGTCGCCAAAGGTGTGCTCGTAGTCCCGCGCGTGCCAAAGATGGATGGCCGAGCGGGATTCCAGGCTGGCGACACTGGACGTACTGCGGAGGAGCTTGGTGCTCAGGGCATCGTCTTCGCCGCCCCAGCCGAGATAGCGTTCATCGAATCCGCCCAGTTGCCGGTGCATGGAGCGGCGCATGAAGAAAGCCCCCCCACAGAAGGGCAGTTGTTCCCGATTACCGCGCTCGCTGCGCGCGCGGGGGGCGTCGAAATCCGGGGCGATTTGCGTGGGGTCGGCGCGGAGCAGTGCCTCGGTTTCGTCTTCGTCCAGTTCGATCAGGCGATCGTAGGGATTCACGGCCGCTACCCGTCGGCGGGCCAGGTTCTCGCCGGTCTGCAGGGCGGTCAGTGGCAGAAGGAGGTCTATCTGGCCTCGATGCCGGTCAGCCAGTTGAAGATCGACAAGCGCTTCGTCGACGCCGTGCCGCCCACGGACGAATCGGAACCGGCGCTGGCCGGGAT
>JBNJFQ010000027.1:21457-36674 GCA_051747025.1 Pseudomonadota bacterium | reverse complement strand
TCCGGCGTACCCAGGTTGGTCAGCAGGACGCCTGCGCGGCGCGCCTGGCCGTGACGATAATCCGCTTCTCCGAAGTACTTCATGGGACTCCTTGCAGGCATGCGGGTCGGGGACTCCCTGTCGGAGTCACCGAGGGTTGTATTGGTTCAGTACAGGATCGCGTTCTGGCAAGGATACCGCGGCGGGGTACGCCCGCGCGCCGGGCACCGATCAGCCGAGGCGGCCACGCAGCGGGCTGGTGCGCGGAAAATGCGCGAGCAGGAATTCCATCTGGTCGGCCAGTACGCGCCTGCCTTTCAGATAGATGTATTCGGCGTGGGTCGGGGTGAACGGGATCGCCAGTAGCTGCATCCCGGCCTGCTCCGGCGTGAACCCCGCCTTGTGGTTGTTGCAGCGCTTGCAGGCCGTCACCACGTTGGTCCAGGTGTCTTCGCCATTCTGGCTGATCGGCGTCACGTGGTCGCGGGACAGCTCACGCTCGGGGAAGGCATGACCGCAGTAGAGGCACAGGTGGGCATCGCGGCGAAACAGCGTGGTGTTGTTGAGCGGGGGGACGTAGTCGTTCAGGCGGGACTGGCGAGTGCCGTGGGTGGCGATGATCGAATTGACCTCGACGCGCGACTGGACACCGGTGCGCGCATTGATGCCGCCACGCATGCGATAAAGCGTGCTGCCGCAGGTGTAGGCCACCTGCTCGGTGTAGTAGAGGCGCACGGCCTGCTCCAGGCCGATCCACTCCAGCGGCATGCCCGAGGCATCCGTGCGCAGGACCTGATGCTCGGTCGGCAACATGACCTCGTCCCGTCTCAAGGAAACACGGATTTGCTCACGCGGGGCAGCGAGTGAACAAATCCATGCCCCCTTCGATACCACAAGAACAATAAACAGCTACGCTTGACAAAGCAATTTCAGGGCCATGACAAGCGGCCGGACTCGCCGGGGGTGCGTGAGGCCAGGGAAGAAGCACCGTCATCGCGAGGAGCGCAGCGACGTGGCGACCTCCGTGGGCGGCCCCGGCGTCGGCCCGGGCCTGCACCCCGGTTTATGCGCGGGGCCGATTCCGCTAAACTCGCGGGTCGCTTTTTGTGCGGCACGACGGGCAGTCCGTGCCCAGACCGATTTCACCACCCGCGAGCGCGGCCGGTCGACCCCGAGGGATTGCGGGGACGACGGGCCCGGGGAGAGAGCGCATGGCAATCAAAGTATCCGTACCCAAGGAGAGCGCCAGCGGCGAGCGCCGCGTGGCCCTGGACCCGACGGTGGCGGCCAAGTTCGCCCAGCTGGGCGTCACCGTACAGCTGGAGAAAGGGGCCGGCACGAATGCCCATTTCCCGGATGCGGCCTACGAGGCAGCGACCGTGGTCGACACCAAGACCGCCTACGGGCAATCGGACCTGATGGTCCGCGTGGCCCCGCCAACGGTCGAGGAGATCAACCAGCTGCCGGAAGGCTCGACCGTGGTCAGCCTGTTCCACGCCCACCGCAATCCGGACGTGGTCAAGGCGATGCAGGAGCGCAAGATCCTGAGCTTCGCGATGGAACTGATCCCGCGCATCTCGCGCGCCCAGAGCATGGACGTGCTGTCCTCGCAGGCCGCGGTGGTCGGCTACAAGGGCGCGATCATGGGCTCGGACCTGTCGTGCCGCTTCTTCCCGATGCTGACCACCGCCGCCGGCACCATCCGCCCGGCCAAGGTGATCGTAATCGGTGCCGGAGTGGCCGGTCTGCAGGCGATCGCCACGGCCAAGCGCCTGGGTGCGATGGTCGAGGCCTACGACGTGCGCTCCGCCACCAAGGAGCAGGTCGAATCGCTGGGCGCGAAGTTCCTCGATCTCGGCGTCTCCGCCGAGGGCGAGGGCGGCTACGCCCGCGAACTGACCGCGGAAGAGAAACAGCAGCAGCAGGACGCGCTGGGCGAGTACATCGCCAAGGCCGACGTGCTGATCACCACGGCCGCGATCCCGGGTCGCGACGCACCCAAGCTGATCCCCAAGACCATGGTCGAGGGTATGAAGCCGGGTGCGGTCATCATCGACCTGGCCGCCGAGGGTGGCGGCAACTGCGAACTGAGTAAGCCGGGCAAGACCAGCCGACAAAAGGGCGTGATCATCCATGCCCCGCTGAACGTGCCCTCGCAGGTCCCGCTGCATGCCTCCGAGATGTACGCCAAGAACCTGCTGAATTTCCTCACGCCGATGATCGCCGAGGGCGGCGAGTTCCAGCCCGACTGGGATGACGAGGTCATCGCCAGGAGCGTGCTGACCCGCGACGGCGAGATCGTGCACGAGGCCACCCGCGAGGCCCTGAACGGAGCCGCATCATGATTACGATCGAAGGTTTCATCGCGCTGTACATCTTCATGCTCGCGGCCTTTACCGGCTACGAGATCATTTCCAAGGTGCCGGTCATCCTGCATACCCCGCTGATGTCCGGTTCCAACTTCGTCCACGGCATCGTACTGGTCGGGACCATGGTCGCCCTCGGCCATGCCCAGACACCATTGGAGCGGGCGATCGGCTTTGTCGCCGTCATCCTGGCCGCCGGCAACGCCGTGGGTGGCTATGTGGTGACCGAACGCATGCTGGAGATGTTCAAGTCCAGCAAGGATGACAAGGCCAAGGGAGGCAAGGCATGACCATGCTCACGATCATCAACCTCGCCTATTTTGCGGCGGCGGTCCTGTTCATCGTCGGCCTCAAGCAGATGTCCTCGCCGACCACCGCGCGGCCGGGCATCATCTGGGCGGGCGTGGGCATGTTGATCGCCACGCTCGTGACCTTCGTGCACCCGGAGATCTCCGACGGCGTGAACTACACCCTGATCATCCTGGGTATCGCCATCGGCGGCGGCCTGGCCTGGTGGAGCGGCAAGAAGGTCGCGATGACCGACATGCCGCAGATGATCGCGCTGTACAACGGCATGGGCGGCGGCGCCGCCGCCGGTATCGGCGCGATCTACCTGCTGCAGGCGACCCCCGAGACCGTCAGCAATACCGGTCTGGCGATCGCCACGACCGGTTCGCTGATCGGCTCGGTCGCCTTCTCCGGCTCGCTGGTGGCCTACGCCAAGCTCGAAGGCCTGATGAAGAAGACCTTCACCTTCGGCGGCCAGCAGGTGGTCAACATCGCGATCTTCGCCATCACCGTGATCCTCGGCTTCATGATGGCCACCGGTGGCGGCGAGATCGGGTCCGCGACCCTGCTGCTGTTCTTCGTGCTGGCACTCGCCTTTGGCGTCCTGATGACCCTGCCGATCGGCGGTGCCGACATGCCGGTGGTCATCTCGCTGTACAACGCCCTGACCGGCCTCGCGGTCGGCCTGAAAGGGATCGTGCTCGACAATCCGGCGCTGATGATCGCCGGGATCGTGGTCGGCGCGGCCGGTACGCTGCTGACCCAGTTGATGGCCAAGGCCATGAACCGCCCGCTGAAGAACATCCTGTTCAGCCAGTTCGGCGGTGGCGGCGGTGGTGCCGAGGAAGCGATCGAAGGCACCATGAAGGAGATCCAGGCCAACGATGCCGGGATCATGATGGCCTACGCCGAGAAGGTCATCATCGTGCCGGGCTACGGCATGGCCGTAGCGCAGGCGCAGCACAAGATCTGGGAATTCACCCAGCTGTTGCAAAAGCGCGGCGTGGACGTGAAGTTCGCGATCCACCCGGTCGCGGGCCGCATGCCCGGGCACATGAACGTGCTGCTGGCCGAGGCCGGCGTGCCCTACGACATCATCTTCGACCTCGACGAGATCAACGAGGAGTTCAAGACCGCCGATGTCGCGATGGTGATCGGTGCGAACGACGTGGTGAACCCGGTGGCCCGGACCAACCCGGACTCGCCGATCTACGGCATGCCGATCCTGAACGCCGACCAGGCGCAGAACGTCATCTGCGTGAAGCGCGGCAAGGGTGCCGGGTTCTCGGGCATCGAGAACCATCTGTTCTACGCCGACAACAACCAGATGCTGTACGGCGACGGCCAGAAGGTCGCGGCCGAACTGGTAGCCTCGGTCAAGGCGCTCGGCTAGTCCGAACCGGCCTCACGTCCCATCCGGGCGCGCAACAACAGCCCGGCCACGCCACGCGCGGGGCCGGGCTTTTTGATGGCCATTCCGCGGTGGACGACCCGCCAGAATTGTACACATCCTGTACGGAGTACCCACAAGACCGGGACTCAGACCGCAATTAGCAGAAAGAGCACCGGAAGCTTTTCAGGTTGTATTCCTATCTCGTTGTTTATATTCACTTTTAGGTGAATTGGGCGTATTTTGGCCAATCTGACAGACCCCGCGTGGTTACAAGGGGTTAGCACCTTCACACCCATTTCCTCCACAGAGTTATCCACAGCTTCTGTGGATAAACGCAGCGGGGTTGCCCCGTCCCCGGAAAACGCCGCGTGTCACGTACACTAGCCCGTATGGCCCCCCCCGACCGCATTGCCCGCATCGCGCTCGACCGTCCACTGGACCGGCTGTTCGACTACCGCATTCCCGCCGGGCTGGAACTGGCTCCCGGGCAGCGTGTACGGGTCCCGTTCGGCCGCCGTGACGCCATCGGCCTGGTGATCGAACAAGCCGCGGAAAGCGACCTCGCCTCCACCCGCCTGCGCAATCTGCATGCCCCCCTGGAGGAGCACCCCCTGCTGTCCCCGACGCTGCTGGAACTGCTGCGCTTCGGCGCCCGCTATTATCACCACCCGCTCGGCGAGGCCCTGCTGGGCGCGCTGCCCCCGGCCCTGCGCCACGGCGATCCACTGCCGGCCCTGACCGCGGAGACGCTGTGGCGGCGCACGCCCGACGGCGGCCAGGCCCTGGCCGACGGCAGCGTGCGCGGGCGACGTCAGCAGGCCGTTCTCCGCGCGCTGGGACACCCCGAAGCCACACCGGCCCTGGACCGCGCCACGCTGGCCGCTGCCACCGGATTCAGGCTTGCGCCGCGCGAACTGCGTGCACTGGCGGAACGCGGCTGGCTCGAGGCGATCACCCCCGACCCGGCCACACCCCCACCGCCGACACCGGCCGAACATGTACTGACGCCCTCCCAGCAGGCCGCCGTGGACGCCCTGGATCCTGACGATCCGACACCGCTACTGCTGGAAGGCGTGACCGGCAGCGGCAAGACCGAGGTCTACCTGCAGATGGCTGCGCGCGTGCTGGCACGCGGGCGTCAGGTACTGTTCCTGATCCCCGAGATTGCCCTGACGCCACAACTGTCGGCGCGGATCCAGCAGCGGTTTCCCGGTCAGGTCACCCTGCTGCATTCCGGACTGGCCGAAGGCGAGCGCCTGCGCGGCTGGGAGGCGGCCCGCCAGGGTGCCCGCCGGATCGTGGTCGGCACCCGCTCGGCGCTGTTCACGCCGTTGCCGGATCCGGGACTGATTATTGTCGACGAGGAACACGACTCCGCGTTCAAGCAGCAGGACGGGTTCCGCTACAACGCCCGCGACCTCGCGATCAAGCGCGGCCACGTCGAGGGCATCCCGGTGGTGCTCGGCTCCGCGACCCCGACGCTCGAATCCCTGCATGCCGCGCACAGCGGGCGCTACCGCCACCAGCGCCTGACCACCCGACCCGATGGCAGCCACCCGCCCGGGGTGACGACCATCGACACCCGCGTGCACCCGGTCGACGAGGGCCTCGGCGCGCCACTGCTGGATGCGATGCAACAGACCCTCGACGCGGGCCACCAGTGCTTCCTGCTGCTCAACCGCCGGGGCTTCGCGCGCGTACTGACCTGCGATACCTGCGGCTGGGTCGCACACTGCCGCCACTGCGACGCCCACCTGACCCTGCACGCCCACCATGCCCGGGCCGTCTGTCACCTGTGCGGCTATCACGAGGCGCGTCCGCAATGCTGCCCGGAGTGTGGCGCAGAACTCAGCCACCGTGGACTCGGCACCCAGCGCCTGGAACAGGCGCTGGCCCGGCATTTCCCCGGCGTGCCGCTGATCCGACTGGACCGCGACAGCATCCGCCACAAGGGGGCACTGGAAGAGGCTCTGGATCGCATCCGTGGCCTGAACGCGGCGATCGTGGTCGGGACCCAGATGCTGGCCAAGGGCCATGACTTCCCGCAGGTCGGACTGGTCGGCGTCATCGACGTCGATCAGGGCCTGTTCAGTGTCGACCTGCGAGCCACCGAACACACCCTGCAACTGATCGTCCAGGCCGCCGGGCGCGCCGGGCGCGGCAGCGGCGGCGGGCGCGTGCTGCTGCAGACCGGACACCCCGATCATCCCCTGATGCAGGGCCTGGACGCCGAGGACTACCCGGCGATGGTGGCACCGCTGCTGGCCGAACGCGAGGCGGCCGGGATGCCTCCGTTTGGCTATCTGGCGCTGGTGCGGGTCGAAGCCGCCGATGCCGAACGCGCCCGGGAATACGCCGAGCATGTCGCCGGCCACCTGCGTCGGCACAGCCCCGGCGATCCGCGCATCCTGGGCCCGGCACCGGCCCCGCGCCACCGGGTCAACCGGCGTTTTCGCGAGCAGATCCTGCTGCGCGCGGAGGCACGCCAGGCCCTGCATCGCTGTCTCGCCGGCGCGCACCGGGACTGGCAGGCCCACCAGCCGCGCGACATCCGCATCGCAATCGACGTCGACCCGGTCACACTCGCCTGACCCCCTGCGCGCGCCAGACACTTACGGGTTAAGGAAACACTGATCAATGTACACGCTCGCGTTGGTGCCCCAGGTTTTCCGAGACAAGGCGCGTCGTGCAGCGGGTAGTGGTTCTACCCGCAAGCGGCGCAACGCAGGATCGGGGAACCTGGGGCACCAACCCCGCAAGTCATTGAATAAAGGGGATCGGCCGCTTATTCGCGCGCACGGCGTTGCGGCTCACCTGTAGCAGAATGACTGCACGGCAGTCACCGCGCCTTGTTCGCACGCAAAAGCGACTGGAGCGCGAACGTGTACATTGATCAGTGTTTCCTTAGAATGCCGGGCTTTTACAGTACGGACCCGACCCCCTTGAAAGACTCCCTGACAAAGGCCCTGACGACCGCCCTGGAGACCCTGGTCGCCGAGGGCCGCGTGCCCGCCGATCACGGCATCGAGGTACAGGTCACCCGCGCTCGCGATCGCGAGCACGGCGACTTTGCCAGCAATCTCGCGATGCAGCTCGCGCGCCCGGCCCGGTCGAAACCGCGCGACCTGGCCGAGGCCCTGTGCGCCGCGCTGCCGACGGTCCCCGGCCTGGCGGCGGCCGAGGTCGCCGGCCCGGGCTTCATCAATTTCCGCCTGGACGCGAACGCTCGCACCCTGGTGCTGGACCGCATTGCCCGCCAGGCCCGGGAATACGGCCGGTCGCAGGTCGGGGCCGGGCAGCCGGTGCAGGTCGAGTTCGTCTCCGCCAATCCCACCGGACCGCTGCATGTCGGCCACGGCCGCGGAGCCGCATTCGGCGCGACGGTCGCCGACCTGCTGGACTTCTGCGGTTTCGACGTGACCCGCGAGTACTATGTAAACGACGCCGGGCGGCAGATGAACATCCTCGCCGCCAGTGTGTGGATGCGCTACCTGCAGCGCCACGGCATCGACGTGCCGTTCCCGGCCAACGGTTATCAGGGTGACTACATCCAGCAGGTGGTGGACCGCCTGACCGACGCGGTCGGGGCACAGGCCGTACACCCGGCCAATGCCGTCACCCGCGACCTGCCGCCCGATGCACCGGACGGCGGCGACAAGGAACTGTTCATCGACGCGCTGATCGCGCGCGCCCGCGAACTGCTGGGTCCGGAGCTGTACCGCCAGCTGTTCGATACCGGGCTGGACACGATCCTCGACGACATCCGCGACGACCTGCGCGAGTTCGGGGTCGAATACCAGGTCTGGTTCTCCGAGCGCAGCCTGGCCGAGTCCGGCGCGATCGAGCGCGCGGTGCAGGCCCTGGAGGAACGCGGGGTGCTGTACGAGCAGGCCGGTGCCCTGTGGTTCCGGTCCTCCGATTTTGGTGACGACAAGGACCGCGTGGTGCGCCGCGACAATGGCGACTACACCTATTTCGCGTCCGACATCGCCTACCACCGCGAGAAGTTCGAGCGCGGCTTCGAGCGGGTCATCAACATCTGGGGTGCCGACCACCACGGCTACGTCCCGCGGGTGCGCGCCGCGCTGCAGGCGTTGGGCCTGGACGCCGACCGCCTCGACGTGCTGCTGGTGCAGTTCGCCATCCTCTACCGCGGCGGCGAGCGCCTGCCGATGTCCACCCGCGCCGGGCAGTTCGTGACCCTGCGCGAACTGCGCGACGAGGTCGGCTCGGATGCCGCCCGTTTCTTCTACGTGCAGCGCCGCTGCGACCAGCACCTGGATTTCGATCTGGATCTGGCCAAGTCGCAGTCCAACGACAACCCGATGTACTACATCCAGTACGCCCACGCGCGCATCGCCAGCGTGCTGCGCACCGCCGCCGAGCGCGGGCATGCCCCGGCGGTCGCCGACCACCCCGGCCTGGCCGCGCGCCTGACCGAAACCCACGAGAACGACCTGCTGGATCGCCTGGACCGCTTCCCCGAGGTGATCGCCGCAGCCGCCGAGGCCTGCGAGCCGCACCAGATCGCCCAGTACCTGCGCGAGTTGGCCGCCGGCTTTCACACCTACTACAACGCGGTGCCGTTCCTGAATGCCGATGACCCCGAAGTCATCGGTGCACGCCTGGCACTGGTGACCGGCATCCAGCAGGTGCTGGGCAACGGGCTGCGCCTGCTGGGTGTCCACGCGCCGGAGCGCATGTAGGCCATGGCCCAGGCGCGCAAGGTCCGCCGCAAACCCGCCGCCAGCAAATCGCGCAGCATCCCGGGCTGGGCCTGGATGCTCGCGGGCCTGCTGATCGGCCTGGGGGTCGCCGCAGTGCTCTACCTTCAGGGCGCGGACCGCTCCGGCGATCTCGCCACACTGTTCGGCGACCCGGAATCCGCGAACCCGGAACCCCCCGCCGAGCCGGCGCCCGAGACCGAGCCCGCGGACCCGGCCGCCGACGAACCGCGCTTTCGCTACTACGAACTGTTGCCCGAGGACGAGGTCCGGGTCCCCGAAAGCGAACGCGGCACCCCGCGCGACACTACCGTCGTGCCACCGGCCTCGCCGGGTGACGGCGAACCCGTAGTGCTGCAGACCGGATCGTTCCGGCGTTTCGGCCAGGCCGACGCGATGAAGGCGCGCCTGGCCCTGCTGGGGCTCGACCCGCAGGTGCACGAGGCGGATATCGACGGCGAGACCTGGTATCGCGTCTACCTTGGGCCCTTCCACGACGAGGCCCGGGTCCGCCAGACCCTGGAACGCCTGCGCTCGGAGAACATCGAGGCCCTGCGCCTGCACCAGCCGGGTTGATCACGTGACTGCCTCCGCACCGGATCTGGAGGCGCTGGCCGCGGAGATCGCGGAGCTGCCGCCGGGCGGCGAGCGCCGCGCACTGGAAAACGACCTGCGGCAGGCGCGCCGCCGCCGTGACCGCGACCAGCCCCACGACCGTCTGGCGCGCCGCCTCGCCGAGCGCCTGGCCACCGCCCGGGCTGATACTGACCAGCGTGCTCGCCTGCGCCCGCAGCCCGTCTACGCCGGCGACCTGCCGATCCACGCCGAGCGCGAACGCATCGTCGCCGCTATCCGCGAGCACCCGGTTCTGGTGCTGTGCGGCGAGACCGGATCCGGCAAGACCACCCAGCTGCCCAAGCTGTGCCTGGAGGCCGGGCGCGGCGAGACGGGGCTGATCGGCCACACCCAGCCACGCCGCATCGCCGCGCGCTCGGTGGCCAGTCGCATCGCCGAGGAACTGGGCACCACGCTGGGCGGCGACCGGGATTCCACGGTCGGCTTCAAGGTGCGTTTCTCCGATCAGACCGGGCCGAACAACTGGGTCAAGCTGATGACCGACGGCATGCTGCTGGCGGAACTGGCGCACGACCCGGAACTGCGCGCCTACGACACGCTGATCGTCGACGAGGCGCACGAACGCAGCCTGAACATCGACTTCCTGATGGGCGTGCTCAAGCGCCTGTCACACAAGCGCCCCGAGCTGCGCATCATCATCACCTCGGCAACGCTGGATCCGGAGCGGCTGTCCCGGTTCTTTGACGACGCCCCGATCCTGACCGTGGCCGGGCGCACCTACCCGGTCGAACTGCGCTACCGCCCGATCGAGCCCGAAGACACCGGCGAGGACGAATCCACAGAACGCGGCGAACGCGACCTGTTCGACGGCATCCGCGACGCAGTGGCGGAATGCGAACGCGCCGGCCCCGGCGACATCCTGGTGTTCCTGCCCGGCGAGCGCGAGATCCGCGACGCCCACAAGGCCCTGCGCGGCCAGGTACGCGCCGACACCGAGGTCCTGGCGCTGTACGCGCGCCTGTCCGCGCGCGAGCAGGCGCGCGTGTTCCAGTCCCACTCCGGGCGGCGCATCGTGCTCGCGACCAACGTCGCCGAGACCGCGCTGACCGTGCCCGGCATCCGCTTCGTGATCGACTCGGGGCTGGCGCGCGTCTCGCGCTATTCCTGGCGCTCGCGGGTGCAGCGCCTCAGCCTGGAGCCGATCTCGCGGGCCGCCTGCGACCAGCGCGCCGGGCGCTGCGGTCGCCTGGGCCCCGGCATCTGCATCCGGCTGTTCGCGGAGGACGACTACAACCTGCGCCCGCCGTTCACCGACCCGGAGATCCAGCGCTCCAACCTCGCGTCGGTGATCCTGCAGATGGCCGCGCTGAAGCTCGGCCAGCCGCGTCAATTCCCGTTCGTCGACCCGCCCGACCCGCGCCTGGTCAAGGACGGCTATCGCCTGCTGGAGGAGCTGGGCGCGGTGGACGCGCGCGGGCGCATCACGCCGCGCGGTCGTCAGCTGGCGCGCATGCCCATCGACCCGCGCCATGGCGCGATACTGCTGGCCGGAGCCGACCATGGCTGCGTCACCGAGACCGCGACGATCGCCGCCTTCCTGTCGCTGCAGGACCCGCGCGAGCGCCCGGCCGAGGCCACCCAGGCGGCCGACCAGGCCCACCGCGAGTTCCAGGTCGAGGGCTCCGACTTCATGGGCATGCTGCGGCTCTGGGACGCCTGGCACACCGCCCGCGAGGACCTCGGGTCCAGTGCCCTGAAGCGCTGGTGCCGCGAGCACTTCCTGAACTTCCTGCGCATGCGCGAGTGGCAGGAACTGCGCGTGCAGCTCCTTCGCCTGGCCCGCGAGATGGACCTGAAGCCGAACCACCAGTCAGCCGACGCCGAACCCGTGCACCGTGCACTGCTGACCGGACTGGTCAGCCAGGTCGGGCAGAAGACCGAACGCGGCGACTACCTCGGCGCACGCAACCGCCGTTTCCAGATCCACCCCGGCTCGGTCCTGGCGAAGAAGAAACCGGCCTGGGTGATGAGCGCGGAGATCGCCGAGACCACCCGCGTCTACGCCCGCGACAACGCGCGCATCGAACCCGACTGGATCCTGGCCGCCGCCCCGCACCTGCTCAAGCACCACATCTTCGAGCCGCATTTTCAGCGCCGCAGCGGGCGCGTCGGGGCCTTCGACCGCATCACCCTGTACGGCCTGGTCGTGGCACCGAAGAAGCCAGTGGACTTCGCCAAGCACGATCCGGCCGAGGCGCGGCGCATCCTGATCCGCGAGGGCCTGGTCGGCGGCGAGCTGCGCACGCGTTCCAGCGGCGTACAGGCCAACCGCGACGCGGTCGCCGAGATCGCCGAACAGGAGGCGCGCGGCCGCCGCCGTGACCTGCTGGTGGAGGAGGACCGGCTGTTCGATTTCTATGACGCCCGCCTGCCCGCCGGGATCACCGACGGCACGAGCTTCGAGACCTGGGTGCGCAAGGCCGAGAAGAAGCACCCCGACGCCCTGCGGATCGACCGTGCAGAGCTACTGAACGAGCCGGACACCGCGCTCCCCCTGGGGGCCTATCCCGACCACCTGGAGATCGAGGGCCTGCGCCTGCCACTGGCCTACCGCTTCGAGCCCGGCCAGCCGGACGACGGCGTGACGGTAACCATCCCCATCGCCGCGCTGAACGCGGTGCCCGACTGGCTGGGCGACTGGCTGGTGCCGGGGCTGCTGGAAGAACGCGTGACCGCGCTGCTGCGCAGCCTGCCCAAGGGCCTGCGCCGTCAGTTCGTACCCGCGCCGGACTTCGCCCAGGCCGCCCTGGCGCGCATCGAGCAGCGCCAGGGCCCGTTGATCCCGGCCCTGGCCGAGGCCCTGCGCGCCATGACCGGCACCGAGATCCCGCTGGAGGCCTGGCGTCCGGAGACCCTGGAACTGCACCTGGTCATGCGCTTTCGCATCCTCGACCCGGAGGGCCACGAGCAGGCCAGCGGCCGCGACCTGGCCGCGCTCAAGCGCCAACTGGGCGACAGCGCCGAGGCGCACTTCGACGCCAGCCGCCCCGACGAGGTCACCCGCGAGGGCATCACCGAATGGGACTTCGGCGCCCTGCCTGAGAATGTCGAGTTCGACCACCAGGGGGCGCAACTGCGCGCCTTCCCGATCCTGGTCGACCGTGGCGACTCCGTCTCGCTGGAGCTGGAACCCGACCCCGCGAAGGCCGAACGTGCCCACCGCGCGGGCCTGCGCCGGTTGTTCCTGCTCGGCGCACGCAAGACCGCGCGCGACCTGCGCCGCCAGCTCCCGGAGATCGAACGCGCCTGCCTGAACTACTCGACGCTGGGCAGCTGCGAGGCCCTGCGTGACCAGATCCTGGAGGCGGCCGTCGACCGCGTGTTCCTGACCGAGCCCTGGCCGCGTGACGCCGACGCCTTCGCCCGGCGGCTGGACGAAGCCCTGCCCGCGTTCTCGCCCACCGTAATGGAACTCTCGCGCCTGACAGCCGGGATCCTGTGCCGCTGGCACGACCTGCGCACGCGGCTGCAGGGCGACCTGCCCCTGTCCTGGATCGAGGCCGCGCGCGATATCCGCGGACAACTCGACGCCCTGGTGCCGACCGATTTCCTGCTGCGCATCCCGCACGACGTGCTGCCGGAGCTACCGCGCTATCTGGAGGCGATCGAGAAACGCCTGGAGCGCCTGACTCAAGCCCCGGACAAGGACCGCACCCGGCGCGTCACGGTGGAACCCCTGTGGCAGCAGGCCCAGGAGCTGGTCGCCCGCGCACCGAACCACCCCGACGTTCTCGCCTTTCGCTACCGCATCGAGGAGTTCCGCGTCTCCCAGTTCGCCCAGGAGCTGGGCACCCGCGAGAAGGTATCGCCCAAGCGCCTGGAACGCGAATACGCGACACTGATCCAACAACTGGCCAGTGGCACATGAGCGGCTTTGCAAGGGGAACCAACCAATGCGCGTAGTGGTGATCGGGGCCGGGGTGATTGGCGTGACAACCGCCTGGTACCTGAACGAGGCCGGGGCCGATGTCACTCTGATGGACGCCGGCCCCGGCCCCGCCAGCGGGGCCAGCTTTGCCAACGGCGGGATGCTGCATGCCAGCCATGCCGAGCCGTGGAACGCCCCTGGCGTGGGCTGGGACTTGCTGCGCTATCTCGGGCGCGACGACTCGCCGCTGCTGGTGCGCCCGCGTGCCCTTCCGGGGCTGGTCGGCTGGGGGCCGCGTTTTCTGTGGAACAGTCGACGCCCGCTGTTCGAGCAGCATACGCGGCTCAACGCACGACTGGCCGCATTCTCGCTCGGGGAGACGGCGCGCCTGGCCCGAGAACTGGCGCAGGAGGGGCTGGATTTCGACTTCCGCCAGCAGGGCATCCTGAAGCTGTTCCAGGATCCGGACAGCCTCGCGCACAATTGCCGCGCCAGCGAGGCGATGGTTGCCGAAGGCGTGCGCTTCCAGGCCTGGGACGTGGAACGCATCATCCACGAGGAACCGGCACTGGTGCCGGTCCGCGACCGCCTGTGCGGCGCGCTGTACTTCCCCGGGGATGCCACCGGGGACGCCGCGCGCTTCACTGCGGGGCTGCTGCGCATCGCTCGCGCGCGCGGGATCCGCTACTACTCGCATACCGAGGTCACGCGGCTGCGCCGCTTCGGCTCACGCATCAATGCCGTCGATACCACCGAAGGCCCGGTGGCCGCCGACGCCTGCGTGGTCGCGAACGGCGACCGCGCCCCGCAACTGCTGCGCCCGCTGGGCCTGCACCTGCCGGTCGCACCGGTAAAGGGCTATTCGCTGACCCTGCCGCTGGACGACGACCTACAGCTCGGCCTGCCGATCATCGACGATGCCAACAAGGTCGTGCTCACCCCGCTGGGTGAACGTCTGCGCCTGGCCGGTACCGCCGAGTTCGCGGGCCGCGACCGGCGTCTCGATCCGCAACGCACTGCCAATGTTCTGGCCCAGTGCCGACGTACCCTTGCCAGCCTTCCGGCGGCCTTCGATGCCGAACACATGGCGCCATGGACGGGGCTGCGACCGATGAGTGCCCGCGGCACCCCGATTCTTGGCGCGACCGCCATCCCCGGCCTGTACCTCAATACGGGATCCGGGCATCTGGGGTGGACCTTTGCCTGCGGCGCCGCCGCGCTGGTGTGCGACAGCGTGCTTGGGCGTGCCCCGTCGCTGCCACTGGAGCCGCTGGCACTCCAGCCCGGGCCGCAGCCATAGGCCGCAGGCCCTCCCACCTGGCCCTGGCTGCGCCTCGATCCTGCGCCGGTGTTTACGTTGGCCTCGGCCTGGCCGCCTGCCTTGTGTTGGCTAGGCCGGGTTCGTCATCCGGTGTTTACGTGCCTCCGGTCTGCATACTGCCAGGCGCTCACTCGCGAGCGCGCCGCGAGTTACTTCTTTGCTTGTGCAAAGAAGTAACCAAGAAACACACCCGACTATTCGCCCGGAAACCTTGCGGAGGACGCGTCAGGCCGGCGGCGCCGAACTCGCTACGCTGCGCTTCGCTCAGACATGCGGCGCCTTCTCCCGGCCTGACACGCCCTCCGCAAGGGGCGAATAAACGGGAGGCTAAAATCCAAACAGACGGTGCCCCGACACCTGTACCCACAATTCAGGCTCAGTGGCGAGAACACCTCCCGGCGCCCGCTGCGCGGGCGCGGCGCGCTGGCGAGTCAGCGCCTGGCAGTATGCAGACCGGAGGCACGTAAACACCGAAGGCCGATCCACGCCTAGCCAACCAACGGCAGGTGACGGACCAGAGCCACCGTAAACACCAGCGACGAACCCGGCCTGGCCAATCATCGGCAGATGGCAGATCGGAGGCACGTAAGCACCGGCGCAGGATCAAGGATCAGCCAACACACGGCAGGCGGTCGGGGCGAA
>JBNJFQ010000027.1:0-21357 GCA_051747025.1 Pseudomonadota bacterium | reverse complement strand
CCCGGCCTGGCCAATCATCGGCAGATGGCAGATCGGAGGCACGTAAGCACCGGCGCAGGATCAAGGATCAGCCAACACACGGCAGGCGGTCGGGGCGAAGCCACTGCGAACACGGGCGCCCGCGCCGGGGCACCGGGACGAAGCCCGGCCACCCGATTCAGGCGGAGGCCTCCGCCGCCCGCAGAGCACCAAACACCATGCGAATGCGCGCACCATAAAGTTCCGGCGACTGCTCGATGAACAGCTGCCCCCCGTGATCCCGCACCAGATTATGGATAATGCTGAGCCCCAGACCCTGACCGCCGCCCGCAGCATCGCGGGTATCAGCGCGCTGCCCGCGCTCCAGCACCCGCGCACGGTCAGCCGGCGGGATTCCGGCGCCATCGTCGTCCACGATCACGGTCACCCCGTCTGCATCGCAGCGGGTGATAATCCGCACCTCGCGGGTCGCATGGCGCAATGCGTTGTCGAGGGTGTTCCCCAGCAGTTCGAAGATCGCGCCACGCTCCATACGCAGGGCGCAGCCCGGCGCAAGGTCGGTGTCCAGCACCACACCGTGCTGCGAAGCCAGCCGCCCCAGGGCCTGGCAGGTCCGCTCGATGATCGGGGCGAGCGGTTCGGCGGCCTGGAACGGCGCGGGCCCCAGGCGCTGTGCCTGATTGAGTTGATGCTGCACCATCCCCTGCAGACGATCCACCTGGTGGCGCATGTCCTCGATATCCGGGGCGCGGCTTTCGAGGTTCAGACGCAGGGCCGAGATCGGGGTCTTCAGGCTGTGGGCCAGATCCGCCAGTGCATTCTGCTGTCGACTCAGGCGCGCACGCTCGAACTCGATCAAATCGTTGATGCCGCCGGTCAGGCCCTGCACCTCGGCCGGATACGGCCCCCCCAGACGGGCATGGTCGCCATGGCGCAGGCGTTCGAGGTCACGGCGCACATGACGCAAAGGGCGCAGCCCCCAGTACCACAGCGTCAGGACCAGGGCGACGATCAGCGAGATAGTCATCGCACCCAGGCCCTGCCACAGACTGTAGCGATAGCGCTCGACCTGCTCGTCGAAGGCTTCGCGATCCTCCAGCATCTGGAAGGTCAACCCCACCTGAGCGGCCTCGAGCTCCCATTGCACCGGCAGGCTGAAACTGAAGAAATCCGCCTCGCTCCAGTCCCGCAACGGGACCCCGACCGCCGACGGCGAACGCCACAGGGTCTCGCCGTCATCGCCCAGAACACGGGCGTACAGGCCGCTGCCGGGCAACTGCAGGCGGCTCTCCGGCAGCATCTCGGGCACCCGTACGTCGGCCGGACCAACCACCTCGGCCAGCCCCATCAGCAACAGCACCTGGGCTTCCAGCCGGGTCTCCACTGCATCCGCCGCGTTTTCGCGAAATGCGGCCTCCAGTACCCAGGCGGTCAGCAGCGAGAAGACCAGCACGGTGGCCGCTGCGACCAGGCCCAGCCGCAGCATCAGGCTGCTGCGCAACCCGCGCAGCGCCGCCCTCATGCCAGCCCGGGACACGCGGGACGCACACCCGCAGCCGTGCTCACGCCTTGCCCCCGTCCGCATCGCCGGGCGGCGCCTCCGGCTCGCGGGCGAAACGGTAGCCGCGACCCCGCAGGGTCTCGATCAGACCCAGCTCGCCGTCGGGATCCAGCTTGCGCCGCAGGCGCCCGATCAGGACCTCGATAACATTGCTCTCGCGATCGTCGTCGTGTTCGTAGAGGTAGTCGGCCAGGGCGTCCTTGCTCAATACCCGACCGGGCTGCCGCACCAGGGTCAGCAGCAGGCGATACTCGAAGGTGGTCAGACTGACCGGCTCGTCATTCAGCCTGACCTCGTCGCCCGCGGTGTCGATCACCAGGGGCCCGAAGTACAGCCGCTCGTGACCGGCCTGCAGGCTGCGCCGCGCCAGTGCCCGCAAGCGGGCCAGTAGTTCCTCGATATGAAAAGGCTTGGCGAGGTAGTCGTCGGCCCCGGCTTCCAGCCCTTCCACCTTGTCCTGCCAGCGATCGCGTGCGGTCAGGATCAGGATCGGCAGGCGCGGCTTCACCTCGCGCACGCGCCGGATCACCTCCAGGCCGTCCATGCCCGGAAGCCCCAGATCCACGACCGCGATATCGCAGTGATACTCGCTCAGCAGATACAGTCCAGTGTCGCCGTCCGATGCGGTATCCACGCGGCAGCCGCTGCCCCCCAGTTCCTCGGCGATCTGGTTGCGCAGGGCAACATCATCCTCGATCAGTACCACGCGCAGATTCATTGCGGTTCCTCTGTGCCTTCCAGGATCTCCAGGGTCCGGACCTCCTGAGTGTCGGTCAGGATGCGGATCACGAACAGGCGCACGCCACCCTCGCCGACATCCTCGCGAGCGGAAAGGATACGGCCCCGGTACAGGGATTCCACACGCGCGACCGCCTGGTCCAGCGTCCAGACCGCGGCCTCGGTATCGTCGGTGATGAACTGCGCCGCGCCCGGGACGGGCAAAAGGCATACCAGCGCTGTCATCAGCACCGCCCTCCGGGCGGAAGCGGTCCGGCCCCGGCAACCAGTTCCGGCACGCCGATCCGGATAGGGTCGCATAGCGGGTCTCCGTGGCAACAAACGCGGGGTATTGAACGTCTCAGGGTATCGGCCTAGCCTGAACGTTATCTGAAAGCCGAGAGACACGTCATGCCTCACGCCCATGCCGTCGAACCCGATATCCCGCTGGAACAGGAAGCCGGCCCCCTGCGCTGGGACGAACTGATGCCGCATTTCGCGCGCGGCGTGGTGATCCGGGTGGCTGCGGAACTGGACCTGATCGAAGTGGCACAGGCGTTTCGCGACGATGCCACTCACCAGGTCAGCAATTGGCTGGCCAGCGGTCGGGTCGCGCGCGCTTCGGACGACGACGCCCGGCGCTGGGCCACCGAAGATCCACTGTTCACCGCCATCGTGGCCGCCCCCTGGGTGCTCGCCCAGGAACGGACCCCGTCCCACTGAAGGTGACCCGTAATGACGACCCCGTTCGACGTCGACCCCGAGATCCTGGCGCGACTGATCCAGGCGGCCCGCGAGTTTCATGCCAAGGAGGAGGTGGTGTTTCCGGATAGCAGCGCCGAGGGCAGCGACGACGACTGGGCGATGCAGGTACTGGCCGACCACGCCAGCGACCTGACCTTTCAGGAACTCGAGTCCGCCCTCGGCGAACTCGGACCGGAACGCCAGGCCGAACTGGTCGCGCTGAGCGCCATCGGACGCGGCGACTACGGCGCCGAGGAGTGGGAGACCGCTTTACAGGACGCACGCGACAACTGGAGTACCGACAGCGTACACGCCCTGATCGCGAACCCGTTGATTGCCGACGAATGGGAGGCCGGGCTGGACCAGATCTCGCTCGGCGACTAGGACCGATCCCGGTGGCCCGCACCCGCGTCGCGCGCAGGGGGGCGTTTCAGCACCCCGTCAAGCCGCGGCCCCTGCAAGAGCCTGCCCTTCCAGCGAATCGGCGCCGGGGGCGCGCCCCTCTGTGGCAGACGTGTCGCGCGCAAGGTGCGCCCCTGCCGGGGACCCCGATCCGGCGCCGCAGCAAGTCCTGTCCCGCAGACGCCAGGAAGGCGATGGTACCGCTACTCGCTGCCGCCCTCCAGGTCGGAGGGCTCGAAGCGCACCGCGATTCCGTCCTCCATCACGCGGATCACCTGTGCACGCACCCGTGGCGGTGCATCGCCGTCGCCCAGGATCCCGAACACCTGCAACATCAGTTCATCGTCCGTCCCCAGCTGCATCAGGCTGCCGACGCCGGGGGCATCGACATTTTCCCATCGCAGGAACGCTCCCCCGCCGGAGATATCATTGGTGGTCAGGGTGACCTTTCCCCCGTTCTCGCACTGCGCCTCGACCTCGACCGTCATCGGGATGCGCGGATGCCGTCGGCGTTCCCCTGTCATCGGTTTCCCCCCGCTGCTGCTCTCAAGATACCCCGCATTATGTATCGAAATGCATACATGGTTGTGCTATACACGAGGTCAATGATCGTTCCATCACGCGGTCATGCGCAACTGCCGGGCTCGATCCCGGCGGCGCTATCACGACCCGGTTCCGTACACCGGGCCAAGGGATGAAGGCAGTGTCTGCACAGCTGTCGTCGAAAAACAGCCATTCAAATCACTGCGGAGGAGTCCGTAAACATGAAGAAATCGCATTGGTATGCGGCAGGGCTTGTGTCCCTGCTGGCGATGGCGGGTACTGCACCCCAGGCTTTCGCCGACGACGAGATCACCCGCGGCCAGCTGATGGCCGCATCCTGCAAGACCTGCCACGGCGAGGCCGCCGGGCGCCATGGCGTCCCCGACCTGGCACGTCTGTCCCCCGACGTCATTGTCAGCCAGATGAAGGCATTCCGTGACGGCGAACGCGAGGCAACGATCATGGACCGTCATGCCAAGGGCTACAGCGACGCCGAGGTCGAGTCCATGGCCGGCTACTTCGCCAAGTTTTAACCCAGGGGGGATCGAAACCATGCAGAATTTCACACGACGCAATTTCATCAAGACCGTCGGGATCGGCGGCGCGGCGGCGCTGACCGGCGCCGGCTGCGCGACCAATGGGCCGTCGGACGCCACGGCCGCAGCCCATGTGGTCGTGGTCGGCGGTGGCACCGGGGGCGCCACCGCCGCCAAGTACCTGAAGACGTTCTCGCCGGACATGAAGGTCACGCTGATCGAGCCGAACGCCACCTACCACACCTGCTTCGGCAGTAACTGGGTGATCGGCGGCTTCGCCTCGATGTCCGACATCGAGCAGAGCTACGATGCCCTGCGCAGCCGCCACGGCGTCAATGTGGTGCAGGGCCGGGTGGTCGACGTGGATGCCGGCGCCCGCACCGTGCGCCTCGACGATGGCAGCTCCATGAACTATGACCGACTGGTGATGTCGCCCGGGATCGACTTCAAGTATGACCAGATGCCGGGCATCTCCGAGGCGGATGCCGAGCGCATCCCGCATGCCTGGAAGGCCGGCAGCCAGACCGCCCTGTTGCGGTCGCAGCTGGAGGAAATGCCGAACGGCGGGGTGTTCGTGATTGTGCCGCCGCCGAATCCGTTCCGCTGCCCGCCCGGGCCGTACGAGCGGATCTCGCTGGTCGCGCACTACTTCAAGCAGCACAAGCCGCGCTCCAAGATCATCGTGCTGGATCCGAAGGACGGCTTCTCCAAGCAGGGCCTGTTCGAGGAAGGCTGGGCCGAGCACTACGGCGACATGATCGAGTGGCGCGCGGCCTCCGACGGGGGGCGCCCGGAAGAGATCAACGTCGACGAGATGACGGTACTGGCCGACAGTGGTTTCGAACGGGTGAAGGCCGACGTGCTGAACTTCATCCCGGCCCAGCATGCCGGTCAGATCGCTCATGACGTAGGCCTGACCAACGACGCCGGCTGGGTCCCGGTAGACCAGCTCACGTTCAAGTCGGAAATGGACGACAACATCTACGTGATGGGCGACTCCAGCGTCGCCGGCGCTATGCCGAAATCGGGGCATTCGGCCAACAACCAGGGCAAGATCGTCGCCGCGGCGATCGTGCGCGAACTGGCCGGACACGAACCGATCAACCCCTCCTCCGCCAACACCTGCTACAGCCTGATCGCCCCGGACTACGGCATCAGCGTGGCCGCGGTCTATACCTACCAGGACGGCGCCCTGGGCGGGGTTTCGGGGGCCGGGGGTGTCAGCCCGAGCGGGGCGTCCTCCAGCTTCCGCCGCCAGGAGGCGGAATACACCCGGGCATGGTACGCCGGCATTACCAGCGACGTCTGGGGCTGACCGGACAACCGCTGTCCACAACGCAGTCGGAAACGGCGCCTTCGGGCGCCGTTTTCTTTTCGGGAAACACTGATCGGTGTTTCTCTGGAGACCCGGGGCGGCGCGCTCAGGCGTTCAGGTCGGGGATCAGGCGACTGCGCAGACGCTGGATGACGTCCTTCAGCTGGAGCTTGCGTTTCTTCAGCCGCTGGATCGCGAACAGATCCGGAGCGGCCTGCTCGTGCATCGCCTGGATGGCCGAATCCAGCGCCCGATGCTCCGCCTCCAGTTCCGCCAGTTGCGCACGAATCTGACTCTCGGTTTCCAACGGCTGTCCTCGCTGTGATGGTCGGGGAGGCCATTCCTGCCTCCGGATATCATCCAGGTGCGGGGCACAGTGAGACCCCCGCACGCCGCCGTCTTGTCAGTCCGGCGCACTGCACCCGCAGTCCCACGCGCAACCGGCCTCCCCGGGGACGGCCAGGCAGCGTATCATCGCAAACCGTCCGGTTCGGGACCATCCCCGGCACACGTCCAAGGAGCCCCAGGCCATGCTCATCCGGAATTCCTCCCTTTCCATTCTCACACCGCGCGGCCTGCAGCTGGGCGGCGTCCTGGTCGAACCCGAAGAGGCGCCGCGTGGCCAGGCCTGCATCGCACACTGTTTCGCCTGCTCCAAGGATTTCCCCGCCACTGTACGGCTGGCGCGGGCACTGGCGGCCGAGGGGATCGCCACCCTCCGGTTCGACTTCATGGGGCTGGGCGACTCGGAAGGGGAATTCCGCGACAGCACCCTGGATACCTATTGCGAGGACCTGCATGCGGCGATGGACGCCCTGGAGGCCCATACCGGCCGCCCGACCAACCTGCTGGTCGGGCACAGTTTCGGCGGGGCCATGGCCATCCACGTCGGCGCCGGACGCGAACGGCTCGATGCCATCGTGACCATCGCCGCGCCCAGTCGCCCGGGGCATGTCGCCCACCTTTTCGGCGATACCGCCGACGAGGTCCGGCGGGCAGGGGCTGCGCGGATCAATATCGGCGGACGACCGGTGGAAATCGGACGGGCTTTTCTCGATTCCATCGAGAAACCCACGCTGGAGGATGACCTGGCCGCCCTGCAGCAACCGTTGCTGCTCCTGCACGCCCCGGGGGACACGGTGGTCAGCGTTGACCATGCGCGGCAGATCTTCCAGCAAGCCCATCACCCGAAGAGCTTCGTAGCCCTGCATCAGACCGACCACCTCCTGTCGCGCCCGGAACACACTCGCTACGTCGCCGGCCTGATCCGTGCCTGGGCCGCCAACCTGCTGGATTGACGACCAGGGGCCTCCTGCAATGGGTGGCCTGGCTGAATGATCGCCAAACCCCGCCGCCATCACCCCGCATAACGCCCGATCGGCCAGAGGGCTGGCCTCCTGCAGGCCGTGAGTCACCGGCCCGAAGAGACCTGCCTACCAGTAATTCTCGGTCGTGATATGCCCCGGCTTGCGGCGGCGGTTGCGCTCCAGGCGTCGCGCGCGCAACACGTCGGAGGTGTCCTTCACCATCGCCGGGTTGCCGCACAGCATGACCTGCGAGTGCTCGGGGGTAATCTCGAGGCCGGCGTTATACTCAAGCCGACCTTCGGCAATCGCGGCAGGGACCCGGCCCTCGAGGCCACCCGGACACGCCTCGCGACTGACAAACGGAATGTACTGGAAATGCTGCGGATCGCGCTCCCGGAATTGCCGGATCGTGTCCTGGTAGGTGAGCTCCTCGACCCTGCGCACCGCGTGGATCAGGCGAATGTTCCTGAAGCGCTCCCAGGGCTCCGGGGTCTTCAGGATCGACAGGAACGGACCCAGTGCCGTGCCCGTGGACAACAGCCACAGATCGCGGCTGTCCGGGATCTCGTCCAGGGTAAAAAACCCGGTGGCCCGCGGCATCAACTCGACCGGATCCCCCGGTTCCAGTTGCACCAGGCGATTCGAAAGCGGGCCATCCGGCACCGTGATCAGGTAGAAATCCAGGGGACGCTCGTCCGGGGCATTCACGTAGGAATAGGGCCTCCCCACCATTTCCCCGTCGACCTCCAGGCGCAGGCGATTGAACTGCCCGGCCTTGAAGGGTTCGACCTCGGCATCCACGCGCAGCGAGAACAGACGATCCGTCCACTGCTTGCGCTCCTGTACGATACCGGTGACCCAGCCCATATTTCCTTACTCCATAACTCAGGTATTATCCCGAAGAATGCTGGCGCACCCGCACGGTTTCAAGCGCCCCCGGACAACGCCGTATAATTGTTCCCGAATTCATCCATCGGAGTCTCCATGGCCCGCACACCATCCCAAATGATCGAACTCGGCACCGAGGCCCCCAACTTCGCGTTGCCCGATGTCGTCTCCGGCGAGACCATCAGCCTCGACAGCTTTCCGAACGCGAAAGGCTACATGATTGCGTTCATCTGCAACCACTGCCCGTTCGTTCAGCTCATCCGTCACGAGTTCGCCCGCTACGGGCGTGAATACAGCGCCCGGGACATCGCGGTCATTGCGATCAATTCCAACGATATCGAGGCCGTGCCAGACGACGCCCCGGACAAGATGAAGGACGATGCCCGCCGCTTCGGCTACACCTTCCCCTACTGCCTGGACGAGGACCAGTCCGTGGCCAGGGCCTACCACGCCGCCTGCACCCCGGACCTGTACCTGTTCGACGCCGATCGCAAGCTGTACTACCGCGGCCAGTTCGACGAGGCCCGTCCGGGCTCCAACGCCCCGGTCACCGGGCACGACCTGCGCGCGGCCAGCGAGGCCCTGCTGGCCGGCGAGCCGGCGCCGCAACCGCAGCATCCGAGCCTCGGCTGCAACATCAAGTGGCGCCCCGGCAACGAGCCGGACTACTACGGCTGAACAAAGGACCAACCTTGAACCCGGGGCTTGCTGCACAGGGACTGCCCGCGCCAGGCGCAGGCCGGGCATCCCCCCGCAAGCAGCCGCCAACAGCCGTTGCCGCGCGCCGTATACTGGCCCTATTCACCAGCCAGGGATCGCCGCATGCCGCCCAGCAACGTAATTGACGGTCCGCGCGTTACAACATGGCGCTGCCCGTCCTGCCAGGAACCGGTCCCGCGCCTGCTGCCCAATGGCGAGAGCAACCGCATCCCCATCCCACCGAAGCGCATGGCGCTGCCGGATGCGACCGTGCGCCAGGCCTGCGAACGCGTCCAGGGCCTGCGCGCCCCCGAGATCTGCTACGCCTGTGACCAGGCCTATCGGGAACTGCTGGGTACGCTGGTGCGCCCACCAGCGGAATTCGGAGATGCCCGAGGCGAGCCGGGCCTCAACGACACCGGCCTGATCGGGGCCCTGCTGCCCATCGCCGATCAGGGCACGCAGATCCTGATCTTCAACGTGATCAACGAGGAAGTGCGTTGCACGGAGATCGAGCGACTGACGAGCTTCAACCCCGACCGGCTCACCTATCCTGGATCGCGCGGCGCCATCGCCGCGCGCATCTGGGCGCTCTACGAAGACCACCTGGCCCAGCTCCACGCCCGCGCACCCGTCCCCTACCACCTCGAGTAGGGGCTGCGCACCGCCACTCCGACCTGGCCGGCGGCCGCTTCATTTCCGGCGCCCGACGGCGGGTTGCGTCAGTCGTCGTCGGTGTCCACACGCGCGAGCATGCGCATCCCGCCGACCATGCAGCGCAACGCATCGACGGTCTGCAAATCGAAATCCGCCCCGGTCTCGGCCGGCAGCCCCCAGTACTTCGGGCGACAGGTCGCCGGACGATCGGCCGGCATGAGGTGCGCCGCGGCCGCGTCGACCGCCACGAGCAGATCGGCCCAGGCCAGATCCTCGTCCGTCACCTCGGACATGGCCCGCGCAGGGCGCACCTCGACCCAGTCCTCGAACTCGGCCGCGGCACCCAGCTCGGCGACACGCGCGGCACGCCCGTCGGGGCGCACGGCCGCCACCAGAAGGCGCGCCCGCCGCTTAAACATCTCCGACACTCCGCAAGCCCATTTGTCGACCGACCGCCGGCAACGCCAAGCTGGCTTGAGACATACTGACGATCCATCGCATACGGAGAACGGACACCATGGCCCACCTCGACTGGTCGCATTATCCGGTGAATGAACTGAAGCTCGTCTACAGCACGCTGCACGCGCAGCTGACACTGGAACCCGAGCTGATGGATTCCGAACTGATGGCCGACCTGCAGACCTTTCTCCAGCAGGCCGCCAAGACGGACGGCGTGGACGTCTCCACCCACTCCCAATGGGCCGCCTGGCTGAACGACCGCTAGCAGCCTGCGGGATTTGGGCGCTTGTCGGGAGGGTGGGCGCAGAGACGTCCATATTGTTGGTCTCTCGATGCGCATGATGGGAACCATGCAACGAGAGAGCACACCCAGGGAAATATCGGTCGCTACAACTCCTGCTGCATCCTCTCGAGGCCATGAACCAGATCGGGAAGGTGCTCTTCTACCAGATTCCAGATCGTGTCGCTGTCAATTCCCAGATACGCGTGAATCAGCCGGTTGCGGGTCGCAACGATCATGCGCCAGGGAATGTGCGGGTGCGCTTCCCGGATCTCGACAGGTACATGCCCGGCGGCCTCTCCGATCAGCTCGAGGTTCCGGAGCACAGCGTCATAGACCAGCTCGTTCCGTGCAAAAGACACGCGGTCGAGACCGTCGGTGTACTTTAGCGCCTTGCGTGCGAACCGAGCCATATCATCCAGATAGAAACGCCACTCGCGATCGACCATGGATTCAGACACGGATGGCCTCGCGTTCGATGTGCGGACGAAGCTCGGCGCGCAGGGCCTTTTCGGAGATCAGATCCACCGGGTAACCCAGTAGGTCTTCAAGGTAGAACTGAACGCCGAAGTATTGTTGCGCAGAGGCCGGGCCCTCGTAGCCGACCAATATGTCCACATCACTCTGCTCCCCGGCCTCGTCACGGGCCAGTGAGCCGAAAAGGGCCAGTTCGCGCACTCCGAAGTCACGTTCCAAGTTTGCACGATGGTCTTTGAGTGCGCGCAGCACAGCGTCCCGGCTCGGCTTGCGTGGCGGTCGTTCCATTTTGTGATCCCTTGTAGGCACGGCAGTCTTCACGCTCGGAAACTCAGGCGTCGCCGGCGGTGGCCTTGCGGTGTTCGGCAGCGAAGTCGAGCATGCGCTGGGTAGCAACCAGGGCCTTCTGGCGCGCGGTCTCGTCGACGAATATCTCGTTCTTCGCCGGCTCGCTGGTGTCTTCCAGGGTCTCGGCCAGCGAGACCAGGTCGTTCATCGCCATCCACGGGCAGTGCGCACAGCTGGTGCAGGTCGCGCTCTCGCCGCCGGTGGGGGCCTCGATCAGGGTCTTGCCCGGGGCGGCCTGCTGCATCTTGTAGAAGATGCCCTTGTCCGTCGCGACAATGAATTCCTGTTCCGGGCGATCCTTCACGGCCGCGATCAGCTGGCTGGTGGAGCCGACCACGTCCGCCTGGTGGATCACCTCGCGCGGGGATTCCGGATGCACCAGCACGGCGGCGCCGGGATGCCGACCGCGCAGATCTTCCAGCGCCCAGGACCGGAACTCGTCATGCACCACGCAGGAGCCGTCCCACAGCACCATGTCGGCGCCGGTGGTGCGACGGATGTAGTCGCCCAGGTGCTTGTCCGGGGCCCAGAGGACCTTCTTGCCCTGGTCGCGCAGATGCTCGACCAGCGGTACGGCGATGCTGGAGGTGACGACGTAATCGGCCTGCGCCTTCACGTCCACCGAGGTATTCGAATACACAACGACCGTGTGATCCGGGTACTGCGCGCGGAACTTCGCGAATTCGTCCGCCGGACAGCCCAGATCCAGCGAGCACTCGGCCTCCAGCGTCGGCATCAGCACGCGCTTTTCCGGGCTCAGGATCTTGGCGGTCTCGCCCATGAAGCGCACCCCGGCCACCACCAGCATCTCGGCCGGGTGTTCCTTGCCGAAGCGCGCCATCTCTAGGGAGTCGGACACGCAGCCACCGGTCTCGTCCGCCAGCCTTTGCAGTGACTCGTCGACATAGTAGTGCGCGACCAGCACCGCGTTGCGCGCGACCAGCAGGCGCTTGATACGCTGCACCAGCTCGTCCCGCTGCGCATCGGTCAGCGCATGCAGGCCCGCGGTCACGTGCGCCGTGGCGGGCACGTGAAAAAGCGGTTTCTCGGTCACCGTTGCGGTCATGGGCATCCCCGTACAAACATCGTTATCTTCTTATAATACGACACGCCCGGCTGCGGTGTCGTTCCTGAAGACAGACCCCCGCGCTCGGGTATACTCCGCATCGCCATGACCGACCCCGCCGCTGAAACCGCCGCCCGGTACCGCCGCCTGTCGTTCGAGGCGCGCATGGACCTGGCGCTGTCCGCCGATCTCGACCCGCGCTGGCGTCCGCTGCTGGTCCGCGACCAGCACGCCCAGGTGAAGGCATACTTCTCGCGACGCATGGATCTGACGCCGGAAGAGGTCGCCCTGCTGCTGGCCGACCCCAATCAGACCGTACGCCTGAACTGTGCCAAGCGGCCCGACCTGAGCCCGGAACAGGTCCAGGCCTGCGTCAACGACCGCGACCCGAATCTGCGTTATTTCATCGCACGCAATCCCCTGCTCCTGCCGGAGCAACGGGAACGCCTGCTGGCGGACGAGGACGAACTGGTGCGCATCGCCGCCCGCAAGGGCCCCAAACAACGCGGCACCCGTGCCCGCCCCAACCAGGCCGAGATGATTCGATGAACGAGCCCCCCTCCAACCCCTCCGGGGCCAAGCCGAAGGGTGCCGCCTGGCGCATCACCCGGCGCCTGGCGTTCCAGATCGGCCTGGCGCTGGTGGTCTTCATCCTGATCCGCATGTGGATGGCGCGCGACCTGGCGGAAGGCCCGGCCCCCGTGTTCGAGGCCCAGCTGCTGGATGGGACCCCGGTGGCACTGGCCGACTACGCCGAGGCCCCGATGCTGCTGCACTTCTGGGCCACCTGGTGTCCGGTATGCCGACTGGAGGAGGGGGAGATCCTGCGCCTGTCACAAAGCCATCCGGTGCTGACCGTGGCCATGCAGTCCGGGGCAGAGGAAGAGGTGCGGCAGCACATGAGCGAACGCGAACGCGAACTGGCCGTGATCAATGACCCGCAGGGCGAACTCGCCCGACGCTACAACGTCCAGGGGGTGCCTGCGACCTTCATCATCAACCCCGACGGCGAGATCGTGTTCCGCAAGCAGGGCTACGCACCACCGCTGGAGCTGCGCCTGCGCCTTTGGCTGGCGCGCTGGCTGTAGCTTTGCCTCCCGGCGCAATCCCGGTGCCGGGGCCGTCCAGGGAGATCGCCACGGCGCTACGCGCCTCGCGATGACGGTGCCTTATCCCGTCATCGCGAGCCCTTAAGGCGTGCTACTCCCGGTTGCGTGCCAGGGTCTCGCCATCGACGTCGGCGACCTCCTCGCCCAGGGCATCCAGGCGCCGGGTCACCGCCTGCGGCGAGGTGGTGCCACGCGCAACCAGGCGATAGGCCGCCGGGATCACGAACAACGTAAACAGGGTCGCGAACAGCACGCCGGAGAACACTGCCACCCCGATCACGAATCGGGTCTCCTCGCCCGGACCCGACGCCAGGATCAGCGGGATCGAGCCCGCCACCGTGGTCAGTGCCGTCATCAGGACCGGGCGCAGGCGCATGCGCGAGGCCTCGACAATCGCGGTGTCGAAATCGCGTCCGCGATCGCGCAGCTGGTTGGCGAACTCCACGATCAGGATGCCGTTCTTCGCGGCCAGCCCGATCAGCATCACCATGCCGATCTGGCTGTAGATGTTCAGGGTCTGGCCGGTCCAGGTCAGGCCGATCAGGGCGCCCACCACCGCCAGCGGAACGGTCAGCATGATTACGAACGGGTGCACGAAGCTCTCGAACTGGGCGGCCAGCACCAGGAACACCACCAGCAACGCCAGACCGAACACGAACAGCACCGAGGCGGCCCCGGTACGCAGATCCAGGGACTCGCCCTTGTAGTCGATACGCGCCTCCTCCGGGAGGACCTCGGCGGCCGCCGCGTCCAGTGCATCCAGCGCCTCGCCGAGGGTAAACCCCGGTTCCAGACTTGCGCGCAGGGTCACCGCGCGCGATCGATTGTAGCGCTCCAGCGAGCCGGCGCCGGCCTGTTCGCGGTGCTCGACCAGGTTGGACAGCGGCACCATCGCCCCGCCCTGCGAGCGCACATGAAGGTTGTCGATATCCGACGGGGTCCGACGCTGATCGCTCAGCCCCTCGATAATTACGTCGTACTCCTCGCCGCGATCGACAAATGTGGTCACGTCGCGCCCCCCCAGCGCGATGTCCAGGGTGCGCCCAACATCGCGCATCGACACCCCCAGATCCCCGGCGCGGTCCCGGTCCACCTGCACCGTCACCTGCGGCTGGGTCGGGTCATAGTCGAGACTGATCCGTGTGAGACCATCGATCTCGCGCGCACGTGCCTCCAGCGCCTCGCCCCACTGCGCGAGCTGATCATAGTCCGGTCCCCCGATCACGAACTGCACCGGCGGCCCCGGCGAACCCCGCGACAGCCCCTGGCGCATTACCACCCGCGAACGGATGCCGGGCATCTCGCCCAGCAAACGGTCGATCTCGTCGATGACCTCGCTGGCGGAGACATCGCGGTCATCCCAGTGGTCGAGAATCGCGATCACGAAGCCATTATTCATCACCTCCGAGCCCCCGAATCCGCGCGGGGTGCGCACCAGGGCACGCCGGATCGGGCCGTCCTCGATCAGCGGGCGAATGCGCTCCTCGACCTCGGCCATCTGTTCGCTCATGTAGTCGAAATTGGCGCCCTCGGGGCCGTCCACCAGTACGAAGAAGGCCCCGCGATCTTCCTGCGGCGCGAACTGCTCCGGCAGGTTGTCAAACAGGTACCAGGCCCCTGCCAGCACCACCCCCAGGATCGGCACGATCAGCCAGGAGGCTCGCAGCCCGCCCTGCAGTGCCCGGCCGTAGCCCGCCTCCAGCGTGCCGAACACCCGACCGATATAGTGTGCGGCTCCGGTATCGTCATCGCCCTTGTGCATCAACCGGCCCGACAGCACCGGTGCCAGGGTCAGTGCCACCAGACTGGAGAACACCACCGCGATCGCCATCGCGATCGCGAACTCGGTGAACAACCGGCCCACCGTGCCGTCCAGGAACGCCAGCGGCACGAACACCGCGACCAGCACCGAGGTGGTGGCCACAATCGCAAATCCCACCTGGCGAGCACCGCGGTAGGCCGCCAGCAATCCCGGCTCGCCGCGTTCGATCCGCCGGTGGATGTTCTCCAGCATCACGATGGCATCGTCCACCACCAGTCCCACCGCCAGGACCAGTGCCAGCAGGGTCAGCAGGTTCACGGAAAACCCGAACAGGTTGAGACCGATAAATGCCGCGGTGATCGCCACCGGCACGGTCACCGCCGGGATCAGGGTCGCGCGCCAGCTCCCGAGGAACAGGTAGATCACGAACACCACCGCGGCGGTCGCCACCGCCAGGGTGATATAGACCTCGCGGATCGCGCCCTCGATGAACACCGACTCGTCGTAGGTGGAGACCAGCGAAGTGCCCTCCGGCAACGAGTTCTGCAAGTCGCCCATCTTCGCCTTTACACCGTTCGCAACCTCCAGCACGTTGGCGTTCGACTGCCGGATGATCCCGAGGCCGATCATGTCCTCGCCGTTGCCCCGGAACGAGCTGCGCTCGGTATCCGCCCCAATGTTGATGTCCGCGACATCGCGCAGCCGCACCAGCTGGCCGTCGCCGCCCTGCTTCAGCACCAGGTCCGCAAAGTCCTCCGGGGAGCGGTACATGCGTTCCACCCGCACGGTGAACTCGCGTTCGACCGAATCCAGGCGTCCCGCCGGCAGCTCGACGTTCTCGCGCTGCAGGGCATCCTGGATATCGGTCACCGTCAACTCGCGGGCGGCCAGCGCCTCGCGATCGACCCAGATGCGCATCGCGTAACTGCGCGCGCCGCCGCGCCGCACCAGCGCGACACCCTCGACCACCGACAGGCGGTCCACCAGGTGGCGCTCCGCATAATCCGCCAGTTCCAGCGCGTCCATGCTGGTGCTGGAGAGATTCAGCCACAGAATGGGACTGGCGTCCGCATCCGCCTTGGTCACCTCCGGCGGATCCACCGCGTCCGGCAGATTCCCCAGTGCCCGGCTGACCGCCTCGCGCACGTCGTTGGCGGCGACGTCGATATCGCGGCTCAGGTTGAACTCGATGGTGATCCGCGAACGCCCGTCGCGGCTGCTGGAGCGGATGTAGCGGATGCCCTCGATCCCGGCGATCCGATCCTCCAGGCGCTGGGTAACCTCGCGCTCGATGATCTCGGCACTGGCCCCGGGATAGTTGGTGCTCACGGTGACCACCGGCGAGTCCACATCGGGGTACTCGCGCAGCGGGAGCTGGTCGTAGGCGATCAGGCCGAAGGTGACCAGCAGCAGGTTGAAGACAATCGCTAGTATCGGCCGGCGATTGGCGACATCCGAGATCATCATGCGGCGGACCCGTCCGCGGAGGCCTGCACGGGGCGCCGGGCCGCCGCGTCACGTCCGCGTGGCGGGAGCACGCGCACCGGCATCCCGTCGCGCACCCGCAGCGTACCCTCCGACACCACCGAGTCGCCCGGCTCCAGACCGTCCAGCACCTCGGCAAAGCCGGGGCTTCGTCGACCAATGCGGATGCGGATGCGCTCCACCGTCTGGTCCTCGCGCAGGCGGAACACGAAATACTGATCCGCAGTTTGCTGGATCGCCCCCTCCGGCACGGCCGGGCGCTCCATCGGGTCCAGTGGCAGACGGACATTCACCAGCATCCCCGGACGCAGGACCCGCTCGGGATTGTCCACTCGGGCGCGTACCGTCAGGGTCCGCGTAGCAGCATCGATACGGTTGCCCAGCGCAACCACCTCCCCCTCGAACGGGCCATGGGCACTGCGCCCGCGCACCGTCATGCCCAGACGGATCGCGACGGCATGCCGCTCCGGCACCGCGAAATCGGCATTCACCAGGGAGATATCGTCAAGCTCGACGATCGGCGTGCCCGGGCTGACCAGCGCCCCCGGGCTAACCCGGCGCAGGCCCAGCTGGCCAGCGAATGGCGCGCGGATCACCCGCTGATCAACGCGGGCCTGGACTGCGGCGAGCCGGGCCTCGGCCTCGTTGAGCCGGGAACGCTGCTGGTCGACCTGCTGCCGGGTCACCACACCCTGCGCAACCCGGTCGCGGATGCGCTCCAGCTCGCGGCGCTCGTCCTCGACCTGCACCCGCGCCTCGCGCAGTTCGGCCCGTTCCTCGTCTGCATCCAGCCGCGCCAGGACCTGCCCGACCTCGACCCGGTCGCCATCATCGAACAGTAGCTCGCGCACGCGTTCAGTCACGGTTGCAGTGACCGTGACCGACTCGCGCGCTTCGATCGTGCCCATCGACTCGACTACGGTCTCGAAGGTGCGCGGCGCGACCTCGGTGACCCGCACCGGCGTGCGTGCATCGCGTTCCTGTTCCGCCGCCGCGTCCGCCGAGGCCTCCCCGGCCGGTTCCTGCCGGTCGATCCACCACAGACCGCCCGCGGCCATCGCCGCCACCAGCAAAACGCCCAGGATCCACGCACTCGTTCTCACGCCGTTCTCCCCGCTGACAAGGCAATGGCCCGAGCCGGGACCCGGGCCATATACGCATACACCAATATATTACCGGCCGTCAGGACTCGTCCGTGTTCCGCAACGCGTCTGGC
This sequence comes from Pseudomonadota bacterium, assembly GCA_051747025.1. Taxonomy (GTDB): domain Bacteria; phylum Pseudomonadota; class Gammaproteobacteria; order Ectothiorhodospirales; family Ectothiorhodospiraceae; genus Thioalkalivibrio. The sequence continues at coordinate 3,807 of JBNJFQ010000027.1, read as the reverse complement.
AATGCCCCCAGCGGCCGGCCGTGCGGAGCCGCAAGGTCGATCACCGGCCCCTTGGGCACGATACCGCTGGGGTTCAGCATCGGATGGCTGCCGTAGTAATGCGCCTTGATGTGATCCAGGCGCACGGTCTCGGCCACCCCCGGACGCTGGTAGAGCATGCGCAGGTAGGCCGACAGGTTCGGGAAGTCGATCAGGCGCTGGCGGTTGCACTTGAAATGGCTGTAGTAGACCGGGTCGAAGCGCAGCAGCGTGGTAAACAACCGCCAATCGGCCTCGGTCAGCCGGTCGCCGACCAGGAACGGCTGTTGCGCAAGACGCCCCTCCAGCCAGTCCAGGGTCTCGAACAGGCGGTCGAAGGCCGCCTCGTAGGCCTGCTGGCTGGTCGCGAAACCGGAGCGGTAGACCCCGTTATTCACATTCTCGTAGACCCGCTCGTTGACCGTGTGGATCTCCGCGCGCAGATCCTCCGGGTAGAAGTCCAGGGTATTGCCGGTGATATCGTCGAACGCACTGTTGAACATGCGCACCATATCCAGCGACTCGTTGTTCACAATGCGGTCGGTCCGGGTATCGAACAGCGCCGGCACGGTCACGATGCCGGTGTAGTTCGGATCGGTACGCGTATAGAGCTCGTACATGTAACGCGAGCCGTGCACCCGGTCCCCGGTGCAGCCGTCGCAGTCATCGAACGACCAACCGACATCGCCCATGTAATGGTGCACCACCGAAACCCCGATGTGCGGCTCCAGACCCTTCAGCTTGCGCAGGATCAGCGCGCGGTGTGCCCAGGGGCAGGCCCAGGACACATACAGGTGGTAGCGCCCGGACTCGGCCGGATACCCGCCCTCGCCCAGCGGGCCGGGCGAACCATCCCGGGTCACATAGTTACGGTATTGCTGGTCCTGGCGCACGAACTCGCCGTTCTCGTCGGACTCCTCGTCCAGCCAGCCCTCGCGCAACTCGCCATTGATCAGAAGACTCATCGGGTATCCCTTCTGTCCGGGCACGGGACCTGCCGTGCATGCAGTCATGCCGGAGCGCCCGGCACGGTCAGGGGGACTCGCCCTTCCCGACACGATACCACCATGCCCCGGGAGACTCAGGAAGCCCGCAGGGTACCGGCGAAATAGCGCTCCAGGAAGGTATCGAAGTCCAGGGTGTCGGCGGCCTCCAGCGCGGCCTGCTCCTCCAGCGAGCGTCGTGCCAGGGCCTCCAGGGTCTCGGCGCGGGGCAGCGGGCCGTTGAAGCGGAAGGCCTCGCGGTGCTGTGCGGACAGCCGGCTGGCATAGCGGTAAAAGCCCTCCTCGCGCGCCATCATGTCTTCCAGCATGCGCGCGGAGGGAGTCAGGTCGGCCTGTTCCACCTTGCCCCACTGTTCGCTCAGCGCGCGCCGATAGGGGTCACCCGGCAGCTCCTGGTCCAGGATTGCGGCGACCGGGCGCATCAGCGCCAGCAATTCGCGCGCCCACTCCTGCAGCGCGATCGTCTCGTCCGCGCGCCGCAGGCTGAGCCCCGGCCGACGGCCGTAATGCGCCACGTCCAGCAGGTTGGCGTCGATCGCGTCCAGCTCGCCGGGTTCCAGCACCGGGCTGGGCTGCAGGAGGCAGGCCAGCGCGAAGGTCTCCAGGAACCGGAGCTGGGTCTCGTCCACCCCCAGCGGGTGCTGGGCGTTGATGTCCACCGAGCGCAGCTCGACGTATTCGATGCCGCGCGCTTCCAGGGCATCAGTCGGCTTTTCGAAGCGCTCCAGCGGCTGCTTGGGGCGCACCGTGGAGTAGTACTCGTTCTCGATCTGCAGGATGCTGGCGTTCAGTTGCCGGTATTCGCCGTCGACCTTCACGCCGATGCGTTCCCACTCCGGGCTGGGGGTATTGATTGCGCAGCGCAGCGATTCGACATAGCCGGCCAGCGAGTTGTAGTCGGCCTTGATCCCGGTGGCGGCCTCCTTGCGGTTGGTGTAGCCGATATCGCCCATGCGCAGGCTGGTGGCGTGCGGGAGGTAGCTGGTGTCGTCGTCGAAATCCTCCAGCACCGCCCCGTGGCCTTCAAGAAACGAATTACAGACCGCTGGCGAGGCCCCGAACAAGTAGGGCACCAGCCAGCCGAAGCGCAGCAGATTGCGGATCATGCCCATCATGCGCCGGTCGCGAAACTCGCGATCGTCAGCCTCGCCCAGCACCGCTGCCAGGGCCGGCCAGAACGCCGGGCGCGGAGAATAGTTGAAATGCACCCCCGCGATGACCTGCATCTTGCGACCGTACCGATGACCCAGACCGATCCGGTAGACGGTCTTCATGCGTCCGGCATTCGAGTTTCCGTACTGCGCCACCGGGATCGCCGCTTCGTTCTCGGTGACGCAGGGCATGCTGGTGGCCCACAGCGTCTCGTCGCCAACATTGGCCGCCGCGAAGGCCTGCAGGTCGTGGAGAAACCCCAGCGTTTCGCGCACGTCCTCGAACGGCGGGGTCACAAACTCCAGCAGGGCCTCGGAATAGTCGGTGGTGATATACGGATGGGTCAGCGCCGAGCCCAGCGCAGGGGGATGCGGGGTCAACGCCGGCGAGCCCTCCGTCCCCACGCGCAGGGTCTCCTTCTCCAGACCGATGCGCCCGTGCAGGCCGTTACCGGCCAGGGCCTCGGCCAGCCGAGCCACCAGGGTTTGCAGATTGCGCTCGTCGCTTCCCACGAGATGTGTTGTCCGGCAGTGATCAAAACCCGGCGAACATACCCGAATGTGACGGCGCGGTCACATGCACGCACCCGAGTCGCCGCCACCGAATCCCGGCATTGCCGGTACCGGCGCGCATTTGGCTATCATCACGATCAAACCTCGTCTCCGGGAGTCCCATGGAACCGCTCGATCTGCCCCCCGAACTGCGCCGCAGGCTCGCCGAACGAGCACGCACCAGCGGCCAGAGCGAGGCCGGGCTGCTGGAACAGCTCCTCGACGCCGGGGTACCGGCCGCCAGCCTGTATGTTTCCGCGCCGGTCAATGCGCTGGTGGAGGGGCTGTACCGCGAGGACACCACCATTCGCGACATCCTGCAGCGTGGCGATTTCGGGCTTGGCACCTTCAACGACCTCGACGGCGAGATGGTGGTACTGGACGGGTGCGTCTATCAGCTGCGCTCCGACGGACAGGCCTATGCGGTCGCCCCGGATGCCCGCACCCCGTTTGCCTGTATTACCCGATTCCGACCGTGGAGCGAGGAGGTCATCGACACCCCGATGGACTACGCCGGGCTGCTCGCGCTGTTCGACCGCCTGATTCCGTCACACAACATGCTCTACGCGATCCGCCTGGACGGGGTGTTCGATTACGTGCGCACACGCTCGGTGCCGCGCCAGGATGCCTATCGCCCGCTGGTGGAGGTCGCACGCGAACAGCCGGAATACGAGTTCGAGGACGTCGAGGGGTCGATGGCCGGATTCTGGACCCCGGATTTCATGCAATCGGTGGCGGTGCCGGGCTATCACCTGCATTTCGTCGACGCAGCCCGCCAGCACGGGGGGCATTTGCTGGAGGCACGACCGCGGCGCATCCGTATCGCGCTGCAGCATATTCCGCGCCTGGAGCTCGGGCTGCCGATGACCCTGGACTACCTGACTGCCGATCTGGGGCGTGACACCCGCGGCGACCTCGACGAGGCGGAGCACTGAGCTTCGCCTTCGCCGCCTGCCCGGTAGGCTCGCCCTGGATCCGGCCTTCGTATTTACATGCCTTCGGTCTGACGCCCTGCCTTGGTGGTGGCTGGTCCTGGAGCGGGCGCCAGTGTTTACATTGCCTCCGGTTCGGCGTTCTGCCCG
>JBNJFQ010000026.1:0-37064 GCA_051747025.1 Pseudomonadota bacterium | reverse complement strand
GAACCAGAGCCGGAACCAGAGCCGGAACCAGAGCCGGAACCAGAGCCGGAACCAGAGCCGGAACCAGAGCCGGAACCGGAGCCGGAACCGGAAACGGTCCGTCCCGACGCGCCGCGCACGGCACAGGACGGGGCGCCGGATGTGGATGCGCCCGCCGGCGGGCCGGCGGGGCAGGATGATGCGGCTTTCGAGGAGCCGGGTTTCGGGGCGGAGTATCTGAACAACCCGCCGCCGGATTACCCGCGGATCTCCTTGCGCCGCGGCGAGGAGGGGACCGTGCTGCTGCGGGTCCGGGTCTCTGCGCAGGGTGCGCCGCTGGACTGGTCCGTGGAGGAGAGCAGCGGTTACCGGCGCCTGGACGAGGCCGCGCAGGAGGCGATCGAGCACTGGGAGTTCGAGCCGGCGCGTCGCGGTGGCCGCGCGGTCGAAGGTGTGGTGCTGGTGCCGATGGAATTTGCGATTCAATGACGAGGTGGGCCCCGTTGTGGGGCACTGCCGGGGATGACGGCATGAACGATTTCGATGTTTTTTACGTGTTTCGCCATGGCGACCCGGTGCTGGTCGCGGTCTTCCTGATCCTGCTGGTCATGTCGGTCGCGACCTGGGCGATTGCCGCGAGCAAGCTGTTCACGCTGCTGGGCGTGCGCCGGGACAACCGGGCGACGCTGAAGGCCTTCGATGCCAGCCAGACGGCCCCGGCCTTCCACGATGCGATCCGCGACCAGCATGGTCCGCTGGCGGTGATCGGCCAGGAGGGGTTCGCGGCGTTCGACGACTACCGCGGGGTGCGCGACGGTTCGGACAAGGCCGAGCAGCGCCTGGACGACCATGTGGTGCGCCGGATTCGCCAGGCCATGGATCGGCAGCTGCTGCGCATGCAGGCCGGAAATATTGTGTTCGCCTCGGTCGGGGCACTGGCGCCCTTTGTCGGGCTCCTCGGTACCGTCTGGGGAATCCATGGCACCTTGCTCGACATTTCACAGGAGTCATCGGTATCCATGGATCTGGTGGCAGGTCCGCTCGGCGAGGCCCTGGTGGCGACCGCTGCGGGCCTGGCTGCGGCGATCCCGGCGGTGGCTTTCTTCAACATCTTCAACCGCGCCCAGCGCCTGATGCATCAGGACTTCGAGGCCTTCGCGCACGACGTGCACGCCCTGCTGATGCACTCGGACCTGACACCGGGGAACGCCCGTGCAGCGCGTGACCGCCGTACCGATCCGCATGCTCTGCCGGGCGACGGCCTGCATCAGGAGGTGTGAGCCATGGCCTTCGGACGTATGGGCGATTCCAGCGAACCGATGTCGGAGATGAACGTGATCCCTCTGGTGGACGTGATGCTGGTGCTGCTGGTGATCTTCATTATTACTGCACCGGTGATTTCCCACTCGGTGGATCTCGAGCTGCCTCAGGCCACCAGCGAGCCAGTAGACGAGCTTCCGGACAGCGTGACGCTGTCCCTGGACGGAAGCGGCGACCTGTACTGGAACAATGAGCCGGTCTCGCTGGAGCGCCTCCCCGTGCGCCTGCGCGCGGCACTGGAGGTGCAACCGGAGGTCGCCATCTATCTGCGCGCGGACCGCGACACGCGCTACGAGCGCCTAGCCCGGGTGATGGCCGAGGTACGCCAGGCCGGGGTGAGCCGCATGGCCTTTGTCTCCGAACCGGAGGGGGAGCAATGAATTCCGGAACGCATGCACCTGGCAAGCCGGCCGCCTGCCGGGATTCGGGCCCGCGCGAAATCGCCAGCGAGGATTTGCTGGGACCTGCGCGGCAGCTCCGCATCTGCCACCGTGGCGAGTGGTACACCCTGCGCCGGACCGCCAACGACAAGCTGATCCTGACCAAGTAATACCCGTGAAACACCGGCCGCGGTCCACACCGTGGTACCTGCCAGCCAGGGGAGCCTCTCCCTCAGCCAGCCTCCAATCCGTCACCGATCCGCGGCGCCCCGGCGTTCGTGGCGGTGTTGATGCTGGCCAACTCAAGGGAGACAACAATGGCTCGAAACCATCTGGCAAACCGCCGAATCGCACACTCCGCCGACCACTCGCGCTGCTCCAGGGCATGGAGGCGACGTGCCGTCGTAGTCGCGATTGCCGGGGCCGTGGGAATTCCCGCGCTCCATGCCGACGAGGCCGCCCCGACAGCCGAGTCTGGAACCGAGGCCCGGCTCGCGCCGGTGCAAATCCTCGGAGACGTGACCGCGACGCAACGGCTGCCCGGATCGGCGGCCGTGGTGGGTCGTGAGCAGCTGGAAAGCGAAGGGACCACGGACATCCACCAGGCGCTCAAGACCGTACCCGGCGTGTATGTCCGGGAAGAGGACGGCTTGGGCCTGCGCCCCAACGTCGGGATCCGTGCAGCGCCTCCGGGACGCAGCAGCAAGGTGACCCTGATGGAGGACAACGTGCTGATCGCCCCGGCGCCGTATTCCAACCCGGCGGCCTACTATTTCCCGACCACGATGCGGGTCAGCGAGATCGAAGTGCTCAAGGGGGCCCCTCTGTTGCGACACGGGCCGCAGACCACCGGGGGTGTGATCAATCTGGTGTCCACGCCCATCCCCCGGGAACGCGGAGGCTCCATCGAGACGGTGGTGAACGATCGGGGCGGCACCGACGTGCACGCGATGTTCGGGGATCGTTCCGGTGACTGGAGCTACATGGTCGAGACCGTCCAGCGCAATGGTGCCGGCTTCAAGGATATCGACCGCAGCAATCGGGATAGTGGGTACGACATCCAGGACTATGTCGGCAAGCTTCGCTGGGAGGGAGAGCGCCAGAGCGTCGAGGCCAAGGTCCAGTACTCGGAGGAAACGTCCAACGAGACCTATCTCGGCCTGACCGACGCGGATTTCGCGCGTGACCCCAATCGGCGGTATGGCCTGTCCGAAATCGATCAGATGGACAACGATCACCTCGGTCTGAGTCTCACGCACGATATCGACTGGTCCGACCGCGTGCGCATGACCACCACATTGTACCGCAACGAATTCGCCCGAAACTGGTTCAAGCTGGGCGGGGGCGGCTCATTCATTGACGACGCCAATCAGGGCGATGCAACGGCCCAGCGTATCCTTCGGGGCGAGGAAGATGTGGCGGGACTGACCTACCGCAACAACAACCGCGAATATGTCTCCGAGGGCATCCAGACCGAACTGGGCATGGACTTCGGGGACCACTGGCTGCGTGCGGGTGCCCGCTATCACCAGGACGAGATGGACCGCTTCCAGCCGGACGACATCTACGATCAGGTGAACGGATCCCTGGTTTACCAGGAGACCATCCAGCCGGCGGGCAGCAACAACCGGTTCGAGGATGCGCAGGCCTGGAGCTTCTGGCTTGCCGACGAGTGGTACATCAGTGACCGGCTGACTGCGAACCTTCTGCTGCGCTACGAGGATGTCGAGACCTCGCGGACCCAGTATGCCGACACGCAGCGTAATGTCGTCGATTCGCGGCGTTCCAATTCGAGCAGCGTCTGGCTGCCGGGGGCCTCGCTCACCTACGACGTCACGGATCGCTGGCAATTGCTGGCGGGGGTTCATCGCGGGTTTGCTCCCCTGGGGGGCGGTGCGACCGAAGAACAGGATCCGGAAACCAGCACCAACTGGGAACTGGGCGCCCGGTATCAGGGTGAGAATGCGTTCGTCGAAGCAATTGGTTTCTACAGCGATTTCTCCGACTTCGTGCAGAACTGCTCGGTGGCGACGCCCTGCTCGGACGGCGCCACCTCCGGAACCTTCACGACAGGGGAGGCGGTTATCAGCGGACTGGAGTTGCGGGCATCCACGGGGATGGACCTGGGATCCTTCCATGCCCCCCTGGAGGCCAGCTACACCTACACCAGTGCCGAGGCCAGTGCGAACAACCTGGCCTCGGGGCAGCACAAAGGCGATCGGTTGCAGGACATCCCGCGCCATCAGTTCAGCCTGCGAGGGAGTCTCGAACACGCGAGTGGCTGGAACAACTACGCGGTCGTGAAGTACATCGACGAGACCTGTAACAGCGATGGTTGTAACCGGACCGCGGACACATTCGACCGCACCGAGTCACTGACCACGATCGATCTGGTGAGTCAGTATCCCCTGGGGAAGAACACCGACGTCTATGCCCGGGTAAGCAATGTGCTGGATGAGCAAAAGATCATCTCCCGCTCCCCGGACGGTGCCCGACCCAACCAACCGCGTACGTTTTCGGTAGGGTTGATGCACCGGTTCTGAGTCGGCGTCTCTTGAACCACAGATCGCACCCCCGAGTGCGATCTGCCTGTATGGGTGAACCGGAACCGGCAGCCCTTCACATTCTGGATGGCGAGGTTCCGGCAAGACGGGTCGTATAGTGCATTCTCGGGGCGAAATCCACGAGTGTCCCCGGCCCGGCGGGTAACGGTCGGGTACTGGGGGCTGATCGAGAAAGGATCGTGACGATAAAGGAGAACACCATGTGGAAATCACGACTGACGATCCTGATGCTCGCCCTGATGATGGCGCTGGGCAGTGCCACGCTTGCGGGTTGTGACAATCAGGGACCGGCAGAAGAGGTCGGCGAGGACATCGATGACGCCATGGAGGATGCCGGCGACGCGATGGAAGACAGCTTCAGCGACTGATTTCACAGTCCTGTTGTACGCGAAGGCCCCGGCACGCGCGGCGTGTCGGGGCCTTTTTGTCAACCCTGGCCTGGACGTCAGCGGTTGCCATCACCCTCCGGTGCGAGGGAGCCGCCCTGTTCGTCCATGCCGTCGTCCGTCGGCGGCTGTTGTTGCATACCGCCTTCCGGGGGCTGCTGCATGGCGTCCTCGGGCGGCGGGGCGTTCTGCATGCCGCCTTCACCGGCCCCGGGCTGTTCCTCCATCTGCTGTTCCTCGAACTCCTCCATGCCCACGTCGCTGTCGGAGCAGCCTATCAGGAAGACAAAGGGTACGATGGCCGTGGCGGCCAGGATCTTGGTGGAATGCTTCATGGAAACTCCTGTCCTTTTGGGGTGAGTGCGAACGTAAGACTGCGTTCTTTCCTTAGGACCGGCTCACCCCCTCCGTGTTTCCGGAAATTCGTCACAAAATGCCGGGCTCGGCGGGCCGTTGTGGCACTCGTCACGCATTTCCGTGCGGTTTGTCGACGCCCCGGAGAGCGGCCGCTAAAGTGATCACCAGACCATTCCGGATCGTAGTAATGACACAACCTTCCCCGCCCGAAGCCCTTCTCGACCAGGCCCGTAACGCCTGGGCCCGGGGCGAGCATGATGCCGCGATGGCCCTCTGGCGCAAGGGAGCCGAGGCCGGTGAACCTCAGTGCGCCTTCAATCTCGGGGTGCTGCTGGACGAGGGGCAGTTCCTGCCGCGGGATCCGGTCGAGGCCGCGCGGTGGTATCAGCGCTCGGCCGAGGCGGGGTTTCCGGACGCGGCCTTCAATCTGGCGGTCCTGTTCGAGCAGGGGGACGGGTTGGAGGCCAATCCCAACGAGGCGGCACGCTGGTTCCACATTGCCGCCGAGCGCGGGAATGCCCAGGCGATGTTCAATCTGGGGCTCAAGTTCGACGAGGGCCGGGGGCTGCCGCAGGATCCGGAACAGGCGGCCCAGTGGTACCTGCTGGCTGCCGAGGTCGGCGAAGGTCGCGGCGCGGCCAATCTCGCGCGCCTGTTCGCGATGGGCGACGGGGTGGAGCGTTCCGACGTGTCGGCGTTCAAGTGGTATGCGATCGCGGCGGAGATGGGTGTGGCCAGTGCCGCGCGCCATCGCGAGCGGGTAGCGCGCGAATTAAGCCCGGAGCAGCGCCTGCATGCCGGCGAGCGTGCACAGGAATGGCTGGAGCATCACCGGCGGAAGACTGGCGGCGGCGACAAGCCGCGTCTGCAGTAGGGGGAGGGTCGGCGACGCCGGTCAGATCACGACGTTCAGTTCGCGCCGCGGTTCTTCCATCGGCCCGGCCAGGCTCACGGCCAGCTCCACCCGGCGGCGCAGGGCCTCGACTCCGCCCCCGTCGAGGACCCCGCCATCGCTCGGGGCACGGTCCTCGCCACCACCGGCCAAGCGGTTCTGAAAGGCCTCGACCTCGGCCGCAACCCGGGCTCGCGACGCCAGCTCCCGGTCGGACGGCGCAGCAAAGCCGCGTTCGCCGCCGCCATCGTTGCCCCGACGGTTTTCGTCCTGCTCGCGGCGGTCCTCAATCGCGCGGCGCGGCGCGCCGGCCTCGGGATCGTTCAGTGGGCGGTCAAACTCGGTGGGAGCGGAGAGCTGGCCCAGACCCAGGCGTTCCGAGCCGGTCGGTCGCGTGCCGATCGGGACTGCAGCGCTCGGATTGGCAACCGGGGCGTCCATCACCATGTCTCCGGTCAGGCCTTCACGTCCAGGAGCGAGCCGACCATGCGGTCCTCGGCCTGCAGGGTCTTGACCGATGCCTCGACCTGGTGCTGGCTCGCGAGCATGTCGACCTGGGCCGCCATGCTGTCACGGCTGCCGGCATTCTCGGTTGCGACCGTATGGGCCTGCTGGCGCAGGCTGGTCACGCCGTTCTGAATGCCCTTCAGGGCGGGATTGGTGTCGATCATCGCCATCTGCCATCTCGCGGACCGGGCCTAGCCCCAATTATAGATCAACAGGTTGCAAGTTTCCTGCGCTCAGGTTTCCAAAAGGCTTTCCAGGCTCGCGGCCACCTTCTCGCGTGCCTGAAGCTGGTGGCCCACCCATTCGCGGGCCCGGGCCTGGTGAGCCCCCGCGTCGATGCCTTCGTCGAGTTGTGCAAGGATCAGCCCGGCCGCTGCCTCGGGGGTGTCGGCGCGTGCCACCAGCCCGCTCCCCTCCGCTGCGCGGCGCAGGCGGGTCGCCGGGGTCGGGGCGAGCGAGACATCGCTCGCCGGGCCGCAGACGACCGTGCTGCCACAGGCCAGCGGCAGGCCCAGATCCGGCGGTGTCGCGCTGTCGGCCAGGGTCCCGCCGGGCAGCGTGATCGCCGCGCAACGGCAGGCGGCGCGCAGTGTGTCGGGGTCCTCGATGTAGTAGACGCGGTTCCGGACCGGAACATACGAGGTCATGAACCGATTGTGGCGCACGATCGGGAGGTTGTATTTGATCGCGTCACGGTAGACCGGTTCGTGGCGCGCCGGATCGGAGGGCGCCAGGATCAGCAGCGCCGTGGTCTTGCGCAGGACCTCGAACAGCACTGCGAAGGCGAAGGCCTCCTCGCCCGGCCCGGTGCCCGGCGCGAGCAGGATGGGATAGCCGCGCTCGTGGTACTCGCGAAAGCGAAGGCAGAAGTCGTCTTCGGCGGGAGGCTCGGGGAGCGCGACCGGCCCGGCCACCGGATCGCCGATCCGCCGTGCGGCGGCGTGACCGTCCGCATCCCGGGCACTGAAGATCGCCGCGAATCCCGCGCCCTCCGGGGCCGGCCCCTCGGCGTTGACCCACAGGACCGGTGCCGACACCGACCCGAGTGCCGGCCCGAGTGCATCGGCCGCGCCCACGACCAGTACCGCGCGCGGGCGCAGCCGGCCCAGGCGAGTGGTGGCCAGCGCCGGGGCCATGGCCAGTGCCGGGGTCTCCGGCGAGGCGCTGGCCGCGGCCGCCGCATCGTCGTGGAGCGAATCGGTGGCTCCCAGCAGCAGCGGCCCGAATTGTGCACGCAACTCCGAGAGCCAGTCGCCGGCGGCCTGCAGGGTCGCCAGCGTCGCCAGGATTACGATCCGCTGGCAATGATCGGGCGGCACGGAACGGGCGGTGATCCAGGCTTGCAAACGTGAGAACATGGACGGCTGGTTCCAGACGACTGGGGCGGTGGCGCACATTATAGCGTCCCGGGCCGGTCTGCCGAGCCGGCCTGTCCCAGGATGAAGCGTTTTCACATGCTTGCAGGGGACGGGCCGGATGCACCGCTTTTTTCTTCGCGGGACACTTTCCGGGGGCTTTGCTGCATGCTGTTACGCTGGATATTCGCGCTGGCCGCGCTGTTTCTGATCATGGGCATGGCGCTGTATCTGTTCTACCTCCCGAGCCAGGTCCAGAATCGCCAGTTCGAGGACCTGCCGTGGCAGGTCCAGGTAGTGGACCCGGGGCGCACCCGGGTACTGGGGATCACCCTGGGCGAGACCACCATGGCCGGTTTCCAGGCCCGCATGACCGAGCAGACCGGTCGCCTGGTGGTGCCGGAGATCCGGCTGTTTGTGGACTCGGATGGCACGCGGACGCTGGAGGCCTACTACGTCAATGTGCGTATCCCGCCGTTCGAGGCCAATCTGATCCTGCAACTCGACCTGAGGGAAGCCGATCTCGACCGACTCGAGGCGGAGACGACCTCGGAGCGCCCGATGCCGAGCGGTGCTCGTCGCTACGGGCTCAGTGACGCCGCTCTCGGATCGCTGGGGGATGTGCCGATCGTGGAAATGAGTTACATCCCGCGTGCGAGCTGGACCCTGGAACTGCTGCGCGAACGCTTTGGCGAGCCGGCCCGCCAGTTGCGCATCGATGCCGACCACGAGTACTGGCTGTATCCGGATCAGGCGCTGGCGATCCTGGTCCCGCGGCGCGGCCGCATGCTGATGCATTACGTGACCCGCGAACGCTGGGGCGACACCGTGGAACGGCTGCATGCCGAGGGGCGGCGGCGTCTGGGCGAGGACCAGGGGAACCATGAGTGACACGGATGACACGAGCACCGAGGCCCTCCCGTTCTGGGAGCGCCCGCTCGAGTCCCTCAGCCACACCGAATGGGAAGCACTGTGCGATGGTTGCGGACGCTGCTGTCTGCACAAGTTCGAAGACGAGGATACTGGCGACCTGGCGTTCAGCTGGCTGGCGTGTGATCTGCTCGATTGCGAGACCGGTCGGTGTTCCGACTATGCGAATCGGCGCGCGCAGGTCCCGGATTGCCTGCAGCTGACTCTGGAACAACTCCCGGAATACCGCTGGCTGCCTCCGACCTGTGCCTATCGGCTGCGCTACGAGGGCCAGCCGCTGCCCGCCTGGCACCCGTTGCTCAGTGGTGATCCCGACAGTGTGCGCCAGGCCCGTGTGTCGGTCGCCGGGCGGGTGATCCGCGAGGCCGACGCCCCGGACCTGCCGCTGATCGACTACGTGGTCGATTGGCCCGGACAGGTGCCGGACTCGGCGCGGCGCTGGCGTCCGGTACTGCGGGATGAACGGGATCCGGGCGCTTCGGGAAACCGCACGGGCGAGCACTAACGCGCGGCAGCAGGGGTGCCCGCGGATACCGGCGAATCAGGTGTCGGCCGGTGCCTGAGGATGCCGGAGCGCACCGGCCAGGCGCGGGGCGGCGTAGCCTTGCTGGCCCGCGAGGTAGTCGGCCAGCCGGCGTTCGAAGTCCGGCGGGACCGACTCGTGCACTGCCGCGAGGTGGTCCAGGTCTGCCCAGCGTCCCGCCAGGTGCGGGAAGCGTTCCGGATCCCAGGGACTGTCGGGGTCGTCGAGGCGGGTGTAACGCATCAGGATCGGTGCCAGGGTGGCATCGATCAGCGAGAATCCGCGGGCCGACAGCAGGGGGTCGCTGGCCAGTTGTTGCTCCAGGCGTTCCAGTCCGCCTGCGGCGGTGTGCGCGGCCAGTTCGAAGTCGTGTTCGCTGGCGGCGGTCATCCAGCGGTACTGGGCGAAGGTCTGTTCCGAGAGATATTCGATCCAGGCGCGGGTGCGGGCCTGATCCAGCGGGTCGGCGGGCATCAGGGGCGGATGCGTGATCGCGTCGATGTATTCGTTGATCACCGCTGATTCGAACAGCACCGTGTCGTGATCGACGATCAGGACCGGAACCTTGCCCAGCGGCGAGCGTTCGCGGAACCAGTCCGGCGGGTCGGCGAGATCGATAAAGGTGATCTCGAAGGGAGTCTGCTTGTATTTCAGCGTGATCACGCTACGCTGAACGAAAGGACAGATATCGAAGCTGATCAGGTGCAGATGCGGAAGGTCCATGCGCGTTTTCGCCGCCCCCGGGGCGGTCGACTCCCAGCTTGTCAGGGTCTCGCATTCTCCATGTTTTCCGTGCCCGGAGAAACCGGCGAGCGCTGCTCGGCACGGCATCCGGTGCGGCGTGGCTAGCGTGGGCGGTCCGGACGCGGCGTCTGGCCCCGCTGGCGGGTTGCGGATCGACAAATGGCTGTGGGCCTCGCGGTTTTTCAAGACCCGCGGGCTCGCCAGCGAGGCCGTCAGTGGTGGCAAGGTCCATGTCAACGGCGAGCGCTGCAAGCCGGCACGGCGTGTGCATCCGGGCGACCGCCTGACCATCCATCGCGGGCCGCAGGTCTGGGAGGTGGACGTGCTCGCGCTCAACGACCAGCGCCGCCCGGCACGCGAGGCCGCCACTTTGTACGAGGAAACCGAGGCGAGCCGGACGCGGCGCGAGGCAGAGGCCGAGCGGCGGCGACAGGAGCGCGTGGAGACCCCGGCGCGGCGTCCGGACAAGCGCGAGCGGCGCCAGATTCGGCGTTTCGTACGCCGCGGCGATGACTGAAGGGGCCATGCATGAACACTGAACACGGCGGTCCGCCATCGACCCCGCGACTGGCAACCGACCTGGTGATCCATCACCCGTCTCATCCCGGCTGCGTGCTGGTGATCGAACGCCGCAACCCGCCGCATGGCTGGGCCCTGCCCGGCGGATTCGTGGATGTCGGCGAGGCGGTCGAGCGCGCGGCAGTGCGCGAGGCACATGAAGAGACCGGCCTGATCGTTACCCTGGAGGCCCTGCTGGGGGTGTATTCCGACCCCGCACGGGATCCGCGCGGGCATACGGCCAGCGTGGTGTATGTGGCGCGGGGTTCCGGCGAAGCGCGTGCGGCGGACGATGCCCGTGCCTGTGCCTGGTTGGATCCCGATGATCAAGGCCATCCGCTGGCGTTCGACCACCGCCGCATCCTCGATGACTATCTGCGGTTCCGCCTGACCGGCGAGGTGGCTCCGCTGCGTGTCACCGGGACATGAGGGGTTTCCAGGCCCGCGCGACGGGCGCAGTGTGCGTGCCCAAGCTGTTACCATGGGCCGCTTTCAGATACCCGAACGGATCCTGGTGACCGAGTCTTCTTCCGAATCCATCTCCCGGCCCGGGGCCGCGGCCGAATTGCCCGTCCCGCGCGTCTACGATCGTGGCGAGCACGGCATCTCGCGGGCCGCGATCGATGACAATGCCCTGAAGGTCCTGTATCGGCTGCGCGATGCCGGGCATCGCGCCTGCCTGGTCGGGGGCGGGGTGCGCGACCTGCTGCTCGGGCGCGAGCCCAAGGACTTCGACGTCGCCACCGACGCAACCCCGGAGCAGGTGCGCGAGCTGTTCCGCAACTGTCGCCTGATCGGGCGGCGCTTTCGTCTGGCGCATGTCGTGTTCGGGCGTGACGTGATCGAGGTGGCCACCTTCCGTGCGCCACATGACGAGGACGCCGCCGAGGACGATGGACGGGTCGCCTTCAGCGAGGAAGGCCGCATCCTGCGCGACAACCGCTACGGCACCATCGAGCAGGACGCGGTACGCCGCGACTTCACCGTCAACGCCCTGTACTACGATATCGAGGACTTTTCGGTACTCGACTATACCGGGGGCGTGGAGGACCTGGAGGCAGGCGTGCTGCGACTGATCGGCGACGATCCGGAGACCCGGCTGCGCGAGGACCCGGTGCGCATGCTGCGTGCGGTGCGCTTTGCCGCGAAACTGGGCCTGCGTATCGCTGCGGAGGTCGAGGCGGCCATCCATGAACTGGCCCCGCTGATGCGCACGGTGGCCCCGGCGCGGCTGTTCGACGAGGTCATCAAGCTGTTTCACAGCGGTGCCGCGGTAACCTGCCTGGACGAGCTCGAGCGTTTCGGTCTGTTCGAGCCGATGTTCCCGGAGGCCGCGGCCAGCTTTGCCGATCCGGAACAGGGCGGCGCGCGGCGCCAGTTCCTGGTCGAGGCGCTGCGCAATACGGATACCCGGATCAACGACGGCCTGGGGGTCAACCCGGCATTCCTGTATGCGGCGATCCTGTGGGCACCGGTGCAGATCCGGGCCGCGGCACTGATCGCCGACGAGGAACCGCAGATTCCGGCCTGGCAGCAGGCGATGGCTACGGTGCTGGAGCGTCAGGTGCGCACGGTGTCGATCCCCCGACGCTTCAGTCAGGTGATTCGCGAGGTCTGGGAGCTGCAGGCGCGCCTGGAGCGCCACCGCGGTGCCCGGGCCCTGCGCCTGCTGGGGCATCCGCGCTTTCGCGCGGGTTACGACTTCCTGTGTCTGCGCGCGCGCGCCGGCGACGCCGATCCGGCCCTGTGCCAGTGGTGGACCGAGCTGCAGGAGCGCGACGAAGACGGGCAGCAGGCAATGGTCAAGTCGGGGTCCGGCAGCAGCGGCAAGGGACGTCGCCGCGGCGGTCGCCGGCGTGGGCGCAGCAAGCGGGGGGGGCAGGGCGATGATGGTGGAGGCGATTCCGCATGAGCGCGACCGTGGGCGATCGGGCGACTGGCGGCGAGGCCGTGTTCGTCGGGATCGGTGCCAATCTTGGCGATCCGGTGGCGCAGATTTGCGAGGCCTTCGAACGGCTTGCCGCGGATGTGCCGCATACCCGGCTGATCGCGCGTTCGCGCCTGTATCGCAACCCCCCGATGGGGCCGCAGGACCAGCCGGACTACGTGAACGCGGTGGCCTCGCTGGAGACCCGGCTGGAACCGGAGGTCTTGCTGGCGGCTTTGCAGGATATCGAGCATGCCTGCGGGCGTATCCGCGATGGCCGTCGCTGGGGGCCGCGCCTGCTGGATCTGGACATTCTCCTGTTCGGCGACCGGTGCATCCGGCAACCGGGGCTGCAGGTCCCGCATGTTGGCATTGCCGAACGCGATTTCGTGGTGTTGCCGTTGCAGGAACTGGCCCCGACCCTGGAGATCCCCGGGCATGGACCGGTCGCACGGCTTGCGCGGCGTTTCGATGGCGCGGGTCTGGTCGCGATCGCGGAGCCCGGCGCGGGGGACGGCCCGGGGGCACTGGCGGAGGCAGGCGGATGAGCCTTGCCGACTTCGACTTCATTGCGGTGGAGGGCCCGATCGGGGTGGGCAAGTCGAGCCTGGCACGCCTGCTGGCGGAGCACCTGGGCGCCGAGGGGATCTTCGAGGCACCGGACGAAAACCCGTTCCTGGAACGCTTCTATCAGGACCCGGAACAGCACGCCCTCGCGACCCAGCTGCATTTCCTCTCGCAGCGGGTGCGCCAGCTCGCGCCGGTGGCGCAGAAGGGGCTGTTCGAGCAGCGCCATGTATCCGACTATGTGATGGACAAGGATCCGCTGTTCGCGGAATTGAACCTGCCCCCGGACGAGCTGGAGATCTATCGCGAGATGTTTCGGCACCTGCGCGCCGGATTGCCGCGCCCCGACCTGGTGATCTACCTGCAGGCACCGGTATCGGTGCTGACCGAACGGATCCGGCGCCGCGCGCGGGCGTACGAGCGCCACCTGGAGGCCGGGTATCTGGAGCGGCTCAACGCCGCGTATGCGGATTTCTTCTATCATTTCGAGGGGGCGGCACTGGTGATCGTGAACGCGACCGAGATCGACTGGGTCAACAATCCGGGCGATTTCGAACAACTGGTGCAGTTCCTGGAGCCGGTTCAGGGCGGCCGCCACTATTTCAATCCGCTGCCGGTCACGCTCTGACCACGATCTGGACAGCGACCTCGGGAGGCCAGTCATGCCAGCGATTACGGTCAATACCCTCGCGCAGCGCAAGCAGGCGAGCGAGCCCATCGTCTGTCTCACCGCCTACGACGCGACCTTCGCGCGGGTGCTCGACGCCAATGGGGTCGACGTGATCCTGGTGGGCGACTCCCTGGGGATGGTGGTCCAGGGTCACGCGACCACCCTGCCGGTGACGCTGGACGACATGGTCTATCACGTGTCGGCCGTTGCGCGGGGCAGCGAGAATGCACTGATCATGGCGGACATCCCGTTCCTCGGGGATGCGGATCCAGCTACCGCCCTGGCGCAGGCGGGGGCCCTGCTACGCGCCGGCGCACACATGGTCAAGGTCGAGTGTGGCGAGACCGAGCTGCCGGTGGTGGAGCGCCTGGTGGCGGCCGGGATCCCGGTGTGCGCGCATGTCGGGCTCACGCCCCAGGCCGTGCACCGCCTGGGGGGCTACAAGGTGCAGGGGCGCGATCCGCATGCGGCTGCGGAGCTGGAATCGCTGGCAGCTCGCCTGGAGAAGGCCGGAGCGCAGTGTCTGCTGCTGGAGAGTATCCCCGAGACGCTGGCGCGGGCCATCGTGCATTCGGTGGATGTACCGGTGATCGGCATCGGCGCGAGCCCGGAATGCGACGGTCAGGTGCTGGTGCTGTCGGATGTGCTGGGGCTGACCCCGGAACCGCCGCGCTTTGCGCGCGACTTTCTGGCCGAAGGCGGCTCGGTGGCGGGCGCAGTACGCGCCTATGCCGAGGCGGTGCGTGCGCGTTCGTTCCCCGATCCCGACGCGCATACCTTTCGCTGATGCGCGTCCTGCGCGACCGGCCCCAGCTGGTGGCCATGCACCGGGAGTGGGCGCGCAAGGGGCGCGGCACCATCGCGCTGGTGCCAACCATGGGCAACCTGCACGAGGGGCACATGGCGCTGGTCCGGCATGCCTGTGCGCGGGCCCAGCGGGTGGTGGTGTCGATCTTCGTGAATCCCCTGCAGTTCGACCGCACGGAGGACCTCGAGCGCTACCCGCGCACCCTCGATGAGGACCTGCGCAAGCTCACCGAGGCGGGCGTGGACGCGGTGTTCTGCCCGAGCGAGGGCGACATGTATCCCGACGGCGATGGTCCGCCGGTGCGGGTGGTGGTGCCGGTGCTCTCCGAGATCCTGGAGGGGGTGTTCCGCCCCGGGCATTTCGATGGTGTCGCGACTGTGGTGACCAAGCTCCTGAACCTGGTGCGGCCGGACATCGCGCTGTTCGGGGAGAAGGACTATCAACAGTTCCGGCTGATCGAGCGCATGGTCGACGGGCTGGACATCCCGGCCCGGGTCGAAGCGATCCCCACCGTGCGTGCCCCGGACGGCCTGGCGCTGAGTTCGCGCAACGGCCAGCTGTCGGGTGAGGCACGTGCGGTTGCCCCGGATCTCAAACGGGTGCTGGACGAGGTGGCCACCGTGTGCCGCGCCGCCACGCGAGTGGACGCCGCCCGGGTCCCCGAGGTCGAAGGGCGGGCTTGTGACCGCCTGCGCGAGGCCGGTTTCGATCCCGAGTACCTGGCGGTACGCCGTGCGCTCGACCTGAAGGAGCCGGAGGCCGGTACGCCGATGGCCGACCAGGACCTGGTGGTGCTGGCCGCCGCCTGGCTGGACCATGTGCGGCTGATCGACAATGTTCGGGTCCGCGAGGGGGCCGGCGCGAGTGCCTGATGAACGGAAAGGATGCGCGGAAGTTTGCCGATACCCCGTGATTCGCGCATACTTTTTCGCCCCCTGAATAGCCGCCGGCGATCATTGCCAGGATTGCGTCCTATGCACGTCACCATGCTCAAGGGAAAGCTGCACAAGGCCCGGGTCACGCACTGTGAGCTGGAGTACGAGGGTTCTTGCGCCATCGATACGCGGCTGCTCGAGGCGGCCGGGATCCTGCCGTTCGAGCAGATCCAGATCTACAACGTCGACAATGGCGAACGCTTTACCACCTACGCGATCGAGGCCGAGGCCGGCTCCGGGGTGATCTCCGTGAACGGGGCCGCCGCACACAAGGCGGCGGTGGGGCATCGGGTAATCATCTGCGCCTATGCGCAGATGGACGCGCAGCAGGCGCGTGAATTCACGCCGAGCCTGGTCTATCTCGACGCCCGTAACGCGATCAGTCGCACCGGCCACGGGATCCCCGTCCAGGCCGCCTGAATCCGCACCGTTCGGGGGTAATCCGCCGCCCCGGGAAATGCCCGTGACCCGAACCTTCCGGCGCGCGATGGTGCGCCGGAATGATATGCGCGGGCGCGGATCAGCCGGTGTTGCGCATGCCGGCCGCGATTGCGTTGATCGAACGCAACAGAGGTGACAGCCAGGGGTTTTCCGGGCCGTCGTCGTCCGCCTCGGCGTCGAATGCGCGCGATTGGCGCAACAGGTGGATCTGAATGCTGTTGAGCGGATCCAGGTAGGGGTTGCGACGTTGCAGCGAACGCGCCAGCAGCGGGGTCTCGCTCATCAGTTGATCGAGCTGTGCGACTTGCAGGACCTCGTTGACTGTCCGTGTATGTTCCTCGCGCACTCGGTTGTAGATGCGCTCCGCCAGGCCGGCATCGCTGCACAGCCGCGCATATTCGGCGGCAGTGCGCATGTCGGCCTTGGTAAGCGCCATCTGGCAGTTGGACAGCAGGGAACGGAAGAACGGCCATTCCTGGTACATCCTCTGCAGCTGGGTGAGGCGTTCGGGATCTTCGTCGCGCCAGGCCTCCAGTGCGCTGCCGATGCCGTACCAGGCCGGCAGGGTATGACGCGACTGGGCCCAGCCGAACACCCACGGGATCGCGCGGATCGAACTCTTCGAGCGGTCGGTCTTGCGCCGATGCGACGGGCGCGAACCGATATTGAGGAAGCCGATCTCCTGGACTGGCGTGACGTCGTAGAAGTAGTCCAGGGTGCCGGGTGTGGAATCGATCAGGTCGCGGTAGGCCGCCTCGCCCAGGCGTGCGAGTTCGTCCATCGTCGAGCGGTATTCGTCACGATCGCAGCGAGGCGTGCGGATCAGGCTGCGCGAGGCGAGCATCAGCCCGGTAGCGCCCATCCCCAGCTCGTACACGGCGGTTTCCACATTGGAGTACTTGTAGGACAGCACCTCGCCCTGCTCGGTGAACTTGATCCGCCCCTGCACGGTGGCAGGGGGCTGGGCGAGGATGGATTCGTGGGTCGGCCCGCCGCCGCGCCCGACCGTGCCGCCGCGTCCGTGGAACAGCTGGCAGCGCACGCCGAAGCGGTCGGTGATCGCGACAATCTTCTTCTGCGCCTCGTACAGGTTCCAGCTCGAGGCGAGGATGCCGCCGTCCTTGCAGGAATCGGAATAGCCCAGCATCACGTCCTGGACATTCCCGGATGCGGCCAGCATGCGGGCGTATACCGGGTTGTCCAGCAGATCCTCGAGCACGGTTTCCACGTGCATCAGGTCCTCGATGGTCTCGAACAGCGGCGAGATGCGCAGGTGGCAGAACGGTCCGGATTCAGTCTCCCCCGCCATTCCCGCGAACCGGCCCAGCAGCAAGACCTCCAGTACATGCGATGCGGCATGGGTCATCGAGATGACGTAGGTACCGATGCCGTCGGGCCCGACCTCGCGGCGGATGTTCTGCATCACGCGGAATACGTCCAGGGTCTGGCGTGCACTCTCGCTGAGGGCTTCGCGATCCGGGGTCGGCAGGTCGTCGGCCGCGATGAGCGTGCTGAGGGTGCGCTGGCGGGTGGCCTCGTCCTGGGCCGCGTAGTCGGCATCCGGCGCGATCTGCGCCAGGATCTCGGCCATCGCCTCGCTGTGCACGGTCGATTCCTGGCGCACATCGAGGTGGTGGAGGTGAAAGCCGAAGGTCTCCACCAGGCGGATCAGGTCGACCAGCGCGCCGCTGGCGATGTTGCGGTCGCCATGACTGATCAGGGAGTCACGGATCAGCTCGAGGTCGCGCAGGAACGCCTGCGGATCGGCGTACGCGGAATTGGTGGGGAGCACCGCGGCCTCGCCCTGTACCCGGCGGACCACGGTCGCCAGGGTCTCGCGCAGGCGGTAGCGCATGATGTAGAGCTTGCGCCGGTAGGGTTCGTGTTCGAAGCGGTCCGATGCACCCTGGAACACCGCGTTGGCGATGGTGCCGTCGGCCTGCAGGCTGTCGAGGAATTCCTGCGACGGCTCGCACATGAACGACGAGTGGGTCAGCACGTTGCGCAGGTAATTGACCCGCCGGATGTATTCGCGCAGCACCTGCTCCATGGCCAGGCGGCTGGCGAGCTCCGTGACCTCGGGGGTGACGTTGGGATTGCCGTCGCGGTCGCCGCCGATCCAGGAGCCGAAGTGCAGGAACGCGGGCATCCGCACCGGCAGACTGCCGTCTTCGTTGGTGCCGTAGATACGGCGGATCGCCTTCTCCAGGAAGCGGTACGACTGCGGGATGGCCTCGAACAGGCTTTCCTCGAAATAGAACAGGCCGTACTTGATCTCGTCCTGGACCTGCGGCTTCTTTACCCGCACCTCGTTGGTGCGCCACAGGATCTGGATCTGGCTCTCCAGTTCCTCGATGAGCAGGTTGCGTTCTTCCTTGCCGAGGTCCGGCTGGTTCAGTCGGTCGGCGGTCTCGAACACCCGGCGCTGGTTCTCCATGGTGGTACGCCGGCGGGCCTCGGTCGGGTGTGCAGTGAACACCGGCTGGTAGTGCAGTTCGTGCAGAAGATGCTCCAGCTCGCCGGCCGTCACTCCCTCGGTGTGCAGTTGGCGCAGGGTCTGATCGAACGAGCCGGTCCACAGTGGTTCGCCACTGGAGACCTGGGCCCGGCGCCAGCGGTAGAACAGGTCTTCCTCGGCGATGTTGACCAGGCTGAAGTAGATGCTGAAGGCGCGGATCACGCGTTCGGTCAGCGCGGCGTCGAAGCGGGTGATGTCGGCCATCAGTTGCTCGCGCAGCTCGGGGTCTTCCTGCTTGCGCAGGCCGACGAAGCCCTGGCGCAGGTGTTCGACGGCGTCGAATACCGCCTGCCCCTCCAGCTTGTGGATCACTTTGCCGAGGATGTCCCCGAACAGGCGGACGCGGGCGCGCAGCTCCGCATCTTTTGGCAGAAAGCGGTCGTTTTGGTCGTCCTGATTCATGGGCCCGCCCGTACGCACGGGGCCGGCACTACGGCCGGCCCCGGGGTCGTCATTGCACGCCGCGTTTGGCGCAAAGCCGAAATTATAGCGCAGATCCGGCTGCTGCACGCCGGCGGCCCTGCGGGATCCACTGCCGGTAGAGTGCGAGATAGGCGTCGGCACTGGCCCCCCAGCCGAAGTCGCGCGACATCCCGTTGCGCTGCAGCAGGCCCCAGCGCCCGTCGTCGCGTGTGTGGTAGAGCGCCAGTGCGCGTTCCAGGGCATCGCTCAGAGAGCTCAGGGTGTCCGGCGCAAAGCTGAAGCCGGTGGCCTCGCCGCTGGCGAGTGCCTCCGGGGTGGCATCCACCACCGTGTCGGCCAGGCCACCGGTGGCATGCACCACCGGCGGGGTCCCGTAGCGCAGGCTGTACAGCTGGTTCAGGCCGCAGGGTTCGAAGCGCGAGGGCATCAGAAACAGGTCCGAGCCGGCCTCCAGCAGATGGGCCAGGGGCTCGTCGTAGCCGATATGAACCCCGACCTGACCCGGGTGGGTGCGTGCCAGGGCACCGCTGGCATGCTCCAGGTCCTTCTGGCCGGAGCCGACCAGCGCGAGCTGGACACGCCCGGCCTCCACCAGCGGGGTACAGGCTGCCTGGATCAGATCCACGCCCTTTTGTTCGACCATGCGCCCGACATGCCCCAGTAGCGGGATCGCCGGGTCCGGCTCCAGGCCCAGCCGGCGCTGCAGCGCGGCCTTGTTGGCCGCCTTCCCGGACAGGTCCTCGACGCTGTAACGCACCGGGAGGTGGCGGTCGCGGGACGGATCCCAGGCGCCGTAATCGACCCCGTTGAGGATCCCGTACAGCACCTCGCTGCGCGCCCGCAGCAGCCCATCCAGGCCCATGCCGGATGCCGGTTCCTGGATCTCGCGGGCATAGGTCGGAGACACCGTGGTGATCAGGTCGGAGAACACCAGACCAGCCTTCATGAACGACAACTGTTCATGGAATTCCAGCCCTTCCGGGTGCCACAACTCTTCCGGCAGGCGCAATTCGTCCAGGGTGCTGGCGGGGAACAGTCCCTGATAGGCCAGGTTGTGGATGGTGAACACGGTTCGGGGGCGTTCGATGCCGGTGCGTTCCGGGTCCAGCAGCAGTGGTACCAGGCCCGTCTGCCAGTCATTCAGGTGGACGATATCCGGGCTCCAGTCCAGGCCCGCCTCGTCGTGCGCCAGTGCCGCGATGGCACGCGCGAACCCCCCGAATCGCTGGGCGTTGTCCGGCCAGTCCATGCCGTTGCTGGCGGTGTAGGGGTTGCCGGCGCGCTGGAAAAACTCCGGCCAGTCGATCAGGTAGACCGGCAGTCGGGTCCCCGGCAGGCGGCCCTCCAGGATCTGCCAGGGTGCGCCCTCGGGGCCGGGCCACGGGGTCGCGTCGACCAGGTTGCGGCAGGCCTCCGGGTAGCCGGGGACGACCAGGCGCACATCCTGGCGTTTGCGGCGCAGGGCGGTGGGCAGGGCGGCGCTGACATCAGCGAGCCCGCCGGTCTTGACCAGACCATAGGCCTCGCTGCTGGCGAACAGGATACGCATGTACAGATTCCAGGTTGCAAACGGGACCGGCGGAGCCCGGCCCCCGGGGCGCCGATTGTAGCGCAGCGTGTCCGGGAACACGGGGGCGAAGGGCGGTACCATGATCACCGGAAAAAGAATGCGCGCAGCCGGCCGGTGGCCCCCGGGCTGCGGGCGGAACCGTGAATCCGTGTCCCCCGGACACACAGGAGGTTGTACATGGCGCTGGATGGAGGGCCGGCAATGCCGGCGGTGTTGCGTGACGAACGCCGGCGGCTGGAGCCGGATACCCTGCGGACGCTGCTGGAGCGCGATCCGGAGCGGATCACCCGGGATGTGCAGGAGGTTGCCGGGCTGCGCCTGGATTGGACCCGCCAGCGCCTGGACGGACCCGCCTGGGAACGCCTGACGGAGGCGGCCACCGAACGGGGGATCGCGCAGGCCCTGGAGCGCCTGTTCCGTGGCGAGCGGGTCAATGCCACCGAGGGACGTGCCGCGCTGCACACCGCACTGCGTCTGCCCCGGGACGCACAATGCCGGGTCGATGGCGAGGACGTGGTCCCGCTGGTGCACGCGGAGCTCGAGCGCATGGCGGCCTTCGTGCAACGGGTGCATGAGGGCAGGCACGTCGGCTTCACCGGCCGCCCGATCCGGCACGTGGTGAACATCGGGATCGGCGGTTCCGATCTCGGTCCGCGCATGGTGTGCCGGGCGCTGGCGCCGCATGCGCTTGCTACCCGCGAGGGTGCACCCCTGACGCTGCATTTCGTCTCCAATATCGACGGGGCCGCGTTGTCCGCGGTGCTGCGGGAGGTCGATCCGGAGACCACGCTGTTCATTGTCGCCTCGAAGACCTTCGGCACCCTCGAGACCCTGACCAATGCCCGTGCCGCGCGCGCCTGGCTGTTGCGGCATACCGCCGATGCGGAGGCGGTGGCCCGGCATTTCGTCGCAGTGTCCACGGCGCGCGAGCGGGTGGTCGAGTTCGGGATCGACCCGGAAAACATGTTCGGATTCTGGGACTGGGTCGGCGGGCGCTATTCGGTATGGTCGGTGATCGGTCTGCCGGTCGCCCTGCAGCTCGGGATGGACGGGTTCCGTGCCTTCCTGGGCGGGGCGCACGCGCTGGACGAGCATGTGCGCACGACCCCCCTGCGCGACAATGCTGCGGTACGCATGGCGCTGGTGGACTGGTGGAATCAGAATGGCCTGGGCGCCGAGGCGCGCGCGGTGCTGCCCTACGACGAGCGGCTGGCGCTGTGGCCCGCGTATTTGCAGCAGGCAGAAATGGAGAGCCTGGGCAAATGCGTGCGCGTGGACGGGGAAGCGGTCCGGGAGGACACCGGGGCGATTGTGTGGGGTGCGGTGGGGACCGACGGCCAGCACGCGTTCTACCAGCTGCTGCACCAGGGAACCCGGCTGATCCCCGCGGAGTTTGTCGGGGTGGCGCGGCCGGAGCACGACCTGCCCGCCCAGCACCCGCTGCTGCTGGCCAATCTGCTGGCCCAGGCTGAGGCCCTGGCCGTGGGGCGCACCGAGGCGGAGGTACGTGCCGAGATGGCGTCCGAAGGGCAAACCCCGGAGACGATCGAGGCGCTGGCCCGCCACCGGACCTTTCCGGGCAACCGCCCCAGCACCGTGATCTTGCTGGAGCGCCTGGACCCGGCCTCCCTGGGCGCCCTGATCGCGCTGTTCGAGCACAAGATCTACGTGCTCGCGAGCCTGTGGGGGATCAACGCCTTCGATCAGTGGGGGGTGGAACTCGGCAAGCAGCTCGCCGGGCAGGTGATGCAGGCGTTCGATGCCGCGGATGGCGACGCGACTGCCCGCGACCCGGCCACCCGTGCCACCCTGGAGTGGCTGCGCCCGCGCCTGCCTGTGGTGCGCAGCGACTGAGAACCGCGGGCGCGTGCAGTCCTTCAGACCGCGAGGGCGTCGTCGGATTCCTCGATCTGCGGGGCGTCGGTCGGCAGGTGGATACGGTGTTCCGCGCTGTCCAGCCAGTAGCGCAGCTTGACCTCCTCGCCGTCGGGGGTGGCGGAGACGGCGTCCAGGAAATCCATCGGCGTGGCCGGGACCTCGCCGTTGACCTCCAGGATCAGTGCCCCCTCGGCGAGTCCGGCACGCGCCGCGGCGCCGATCGCGCGGGTGACCAGGACCCCGGGGTCGGGTGGCAGGTTCAGGGCCTCGCGCAGATCGTCGCGGGCCTCAATCACCGTGATCCCCAGTGCGGTGACGACGGCGTCAGTCCCGGGCGGGGCGTAGTCGAACGGCACCCCGGCTTCCAGGATCTCGGGCGCTACCCGGATCTCGGCACCGGTGCGTACGGCCAGCGCCAGCCCGTCGCTGGGCCGGGTGTCGATGTGGCGGGGCTGATCTTCGCCGGCCACGCGGATCTCCAGCCAGCCGAGGTAGGTGCCGTTGTCCAGGCTGTCCACCAGCACCCGTTCCAGCCGTGCCTCCAGTTCCCCGAGCACGTCCAGCAGCAGGTCGTGGGTCTGCGGACGTGACAGCGGGACCTCGTGCATCGCCAGCAGGATCGCGCGCGCCTGGTCGGTGCCGATCACGATGGGTACGACCTCGCCGGAGTTCGGCTCCCGCAGCAGGGCGATCGGTGATCCGGTGTCGCTGTCGACCCCGACGGTGGCCAGTTCCACGGGCAGCAGGCGATCCGGGTCGCTGGTCATCTCGCGCGCGCTCGCGTGGCCGGCGGCCAGCAGCAGGACAAGCCACGGAACCACGAACCGCGCAAGCAGACGGAGCGGCATGATGGCGACCTCGCGACGGGGTGTCCCGGAAGAATGGCAGTGTCCTGTCAGGCCGTCCAGAATGGCCGGGTCGAAATGGGGAGACGGTATGGAGCCTCTCTCTGGTGGAATGCAGCGGATCGCTGCCAGCGGGAGTTCGTAATGTCATCAGGAAAGCCGTTTGCACCGGCCGCGGAGGAGAATCGGGAACCGATCCTCGGTGTGCTGCGCGAGCAGTTCGCCACACCCGGGCGGGTGCTGGAGATCGGGGCCGGCACCGGCCAGCACGCCATCCATTTCGCCGCGGCCCTGCCGCATCTGGACTGGCTGCCCACCGACGTGGAGAGTAGCCGGGGCGGGGTGGAGGCATGGCGCACCGAGGCGGCGCTGCCCAACCTGCGTCCGTTCCGGGCGCTGGACGTGCGTACGGATGCCTGGCCCGAGGGCCCGTTCGACTATGTCTACAGCGCCAATACCGCGCACATCATGCACTGGTCTGCCGTGGGAGCCCTGTTTGCCGGGGCAGGGCGAGTGCTGGTACCGCAAGGGGTGTTTGCCCTGTACGGGCCGTTTGCCCATGACGGGCGGCATACCGCCGACTCCAACGAACGTTTCGACCAGTCGCTGCGTCGGCAGGACCCGGGCATGGGGGTGCGCGACCGTGCCGACCTGCAGGCGCTGGCCGCTGGCGAGGGGCTTGTGCTCGTGGCGGTGATCGATATGCCGGTCAACAACCAGATCCTGCTCTGGCGGCGGTCGGCGGGCAGCCCGGGGTGAGCGGCTGCCGGGACTGCAGGGCTCGGGTCAGAGCCAGCCGCGACGCCGGAACAGGTAGAGCATCAGGGCCACCACCGCAAACATGAACCCCCACAGCACCGGGTAGCCGTAGTAGGTGTAGAGCTCGGGCATCGACCAGGGGCTGTCCGGGTGGGCGAAGTTCATGCCATAGACCCCGACCAAAAAGGTCAGCGGGATGAAGATCGTGGCGATGATGGTCAGCACCCGGATCACGTCGTTGGAACGCTGGTTGACCGCCGACAGGTAGGCCTCGGTCAGGCTGGTGGCCATCTCGCGATAGGACTCCAGCAGGTCCATGATCTGGATGGTGTGGTCGTGGATGTCGCGCAGCCAGGGTGCGAGTTCGAGGCTGAACGGGTCGACGTCGTCGCGCAGCAGGCGGGCGAACACATCGCGGGTCGGCCACCATTGCCGGCGCAGGACCAGCAGTTCGCGGCGCAGGATGTGTACCTGTGCCAGGGTGTCGCTTCCGGGGTCGGCGAGCACGGATTCTTCCAGCTCCTCGATGCGCTCGCCGAGGTGTTCCATCAGCGGAAAAGCCTGGTCGACGATCACGTCGGCCAGGGCATAGGCGAGGTAGGGGGCCCCGAGGCGATTGAAGCTGCGGTTGTGCGAGCGCAGGCGCTGACGTACCGGCGCGAACGGGTCCTGTTCGCCGGCATGGATGCTGATGACGAAACGCGCCCCGACGAACAGGTTGACCTGATCCAGGTTGATCTCGTCGTGCGCGAGCCCGGGCTGGTTCAGGATGATCACCGCATGGCTGTCGAAGTAGTCGACCTTGGGCCGCTGGCCCTGGTGGCGCACATCTTCCAGCGCCAGCGGGTGCAAGCCGAAGGTGGTACCGATTCGCTCGAGCTGCGCCGGGCTCGGGACGCCCTGCAGGTGGATCCAGACAAAGCCGTCGCCGTCCGTCGGGAGGGCCTGTTCGAGGGCGGATTGCCCCGAGTACTCCTCCAGTTGCTGTTCGCGATAGTGCCAGGCCCGGACCTCCGCGGCTGGCCCGGGCGCTCGCGCGCCATGTCCCGGGGCGACCCCGGGGTCTGGATAGGTCTTTTCGAACAGGCGCGTCATTGGGGTTCCCGTCTTGTGTGCATCAATTGCGGTCTCCGTGAGTATACGAACCGCGTGTCGGGTGCGCGCGCCCGGGAAGTCTGGCAGTGTGGGACACAACGGTACTGGATGGCGAGGGAGTGTGCGCGATGCAACTGAAGACCCTGTTGGTTCCCCTGGACGGTTCCGATCACGCCCGGCGGGCGGTCGAGCTGGCGGCCGACCTAGCGGCCCGGCATGACGCGCAAGTGGTGCTGGTCAGCGTGCTCCTGCAGGGCGAGATCCCGGAACACATCCGCGCGCTGGCCGAGGTGTCGGAACCGCCGGAGCCGCCCCTGGCGGTGGGCGGGGCGTATGTGCCGAGCGAGCTGCCGCCGAAGGTGCTGCGGGACATCTCGCAGAAGCTGATCGATCAGGCGCGAGAGTACCTCGAGCGCGAGGGTGTGCGCGACATCGAGCAGCATATCGAGGCCGGGTCGCCGGCCAAGGTCATCCTCGCACAGGCCGACTATCACGCCGCCGACATGATCGTGATGGGCGCGCGCGGGCTGGGCGCGGTGAAGGGGCTGATCACCGGCAGCGTGTCACACAAGGTGCAGCAGCTGGCGAGCTGCACCGTGGTGACCGTGCGCTGATCCGTTGGGCATGCCTGCTTTCGCGACGGTCGGGGCATCGACGCGGCGCTGAAGGGGGCGATCGAGGAGGCCTACGACAAGCGTTTCCGGGTCGTCGAGATCATCCATGGCAAAGGGAAACACTGATCCGTGTACACGTTCGCGCTCGATCGCTTTTGCGTGCGAACAAGGCGTGGCGACTGCCGTGCAGTCACCCTGCTACCGGTGAGCCGCAACGCCGGGCGCACGCCCGTTTTTGATCAACAACGGGCGTGCGAGCCCCGCGGGGTTGGTGCCCCGGGTTCCCCGATCCTGCGTTGCGCCGCTTGACCGTAGAAGGGCTACGACACTGCGCGGCGCGCCTTGTCTCGGAAAGCCTGGGGCACCAACGCGAACGTGTACATCGATCAGTGTTTCCCTGGGGAAGCGGTCAGCTCAAGAAACGGGTGCTGCGTTTCCTGCAGCAGCCCGGGGTCAAGGCCCGCTACCACCGGGTAGAGAAGGACTCGAAGAACCACGGGCGCCTGTTCGTGCACTGCCGCCACTGACCCCGTCCGGGATCAGGAGGCCGGCCGCTCCGGGCGGTTTCCCAGGTGCTGTTCCGCAAGGGCATACCCCAGATCGATCATCTCCCGCGCACGGTGGAAATCGAAGATACCGCAGGCGTTGACCGGCACCTCGATCAGGTGCTCGGGGTTGTAGGCCGCGATCCGGAAGCGGGCGATGCTCCCCTGCATCGCCTCGATCGAGTGCGACACGATGTCGATCATGCCCAGCGCCCGGGCCTCCTGTTCCGCACTGAGGTTGGGGTCGGTCTCGCCCATGCCCAGGCGTTCCTGCCAATCGCTCAGCCAGCCCTCCACCCGGTCGGGAAGCACTTGACGCAGGTTGTCGCGTACCCGGGCCGAGCGGCCATGGGTGGAGGAGTTCAGCGTGCGCTCCAGGCCCTCGATCCTGTCGCTGACCCGGCCGTTGAGGCTGACCGCCAGGGTCATGTCGGCGTTCTCGTCCAGGGTCGGCGCGATCGGGACCGGGTTCAGCAGGCCGCCGTCCACCAACAGCCGCCCCTGCAGGCGCACTGGGGTGAACACGGTGGGAATGGCGATCGAGGCCCGGATCGCGTCGAACAGCGAGCCGGAGTTCAGCCAGACCTCGCGCCCGCGCTCGATATCCGTGGCGACCGCGGTAAAGGCGATCGGGAGTTGTTCGATATCGGTGTCGCCGAGCATGTCGCGCAGCTTCTCGATCAGGCGGTCGCCGCGGATCAGGCCTGCGCCACGAAACGAGAAGTCCAGCAGCCGCCAGATGTCCTGGCGACGCAATTGCGTGACCCATTCCTCGTAGGCGTCCAGGCGGCCGGCGGCATAGATGCCGCCGACCAGCGCTCCCATCGAGGAGCCGGCGATCGAGGTGATGCGGTAGTCGGAGTGTTCTTCCAACCAGTGGATGATGCCGATCTGGGCCAGGCCGCGGGCGCCGCCGCTGCCGAGCACGAGCGAGATGGACCGGGAGTGCGGATTCATGGCAAGCGACCACAGTCGATGGGCAGACCCACAGGGTAGCGTGCTCAGGGGGGCTTGCGGCGCGGGTCCGCGGACGTCGCCCCGTGCAGCAGGTAATCGTGCAGTGTCCGTGCGCTGTCGGTCGCGTCCGCGTCCAGGCGCAGTTGCCAGACGGCGGCGGGGTCCTCCGGGGACCATTCGCTGAACACCTCCAGGCCGGCATGTTGCCCCAGTCCGCGAATGGTTCCGCATGTCAGGCGGCCTTCGGTATCCCCGAACAGGCGTGCTTCGAACGCGTGGGCCGGTGGGGGCAGGGTCCAGTGCCCGTTGCGACCGGTCTCGCGAAATTCGGGGTCGCTGGGGATCGCGTCGCCCCCGAAATGGCGTTCCAGCAGGGGCACGGCCAGGCGGTGGGGCAGCCCAAGGAGCGCCTCGATCCCGGCACGCCCGCGATCGATGTCGACGGCCGCCTGGTGCAGCGGGTCCTTGCGCCGCAGGAGTCGCTTCAGGGGGTTGCGCATGCCGAGCATGATCGGCGCCATATCCGGACAGCGCAAGCCTCAGCGGGTGTATGGCTTGATCTGGTGGGGCGGCTCCGGTCCGCGCTATCGTGCACGGACCGAGAACGGGAACACCGGAGGTATCCGATGGGATTCGCATTGTCCGATATGCAGCTGACCAGCCCCGCCTGGACCACCGGAGAGCCGATCCCGGTTCGCTATACGGGGGAGGGCCAGGACCTCTCGCCGCCCCTGGCCTGGAGCGGTGTGCCGTCCGAGGTGCGTGGCCTGGCGGTGATCTGCCATGACCCGGATGCCCCGCTGGTGAAGCCCGGTCAGTACGGATTCGTGCACTGGGTGCTGTACAACCTGCCACCCGACGTGGCGGGCCTGGAGGAGGGCACGGCCCTGGGGACCACGGGCCAGACCGATTTCGGCCGCACTGGCTATGGCGGGCCCATGCCGCCGCCGGGCCATGGCGTGCACCACTATTTTTTCTGGTTGCTGGCGCTGGCGCGCGATCTGCAGGCGCCTCCGGGGCTTGCGCTCGATGCGTTCCTGGAGCGGGCCGAGCCGCGCGTTATCGCGATGAATCGTCTGGTGGGGACCTTTGAACGCCGGGGCGGGGGGTAGATTTGCCGCACCGTCCGGTGGTGGGGTCCAGCCGCCTCCGGCGGGGGCGGTCAGCGTGAAGCCACAGGGCACACCCGGGCCCGACAGACTGCTAGACTGCGGCCCTCGAACCACACGCATCGCCCCTGACCGGCGGGAGCAGGCATGGCCACCAGCAAGGCCAAATCCAGAAAGGCAAACAGCGCCCCGGAAGCGACGCCACCGAGCCTGAGTGGGCAGCTCCTGCGTGGATTGCGCGAGGGCGCGTTGCTGATCTTCGGGATGCTGGCGCTGTATCTGCTGGTGGCGCTGGTAACCTACCACCCCGGCGATTCCGCGTGGTCCACGACCGGTGACGGAACCGCGACCCGCAACCTGGGTGGCACCACCGGGGCCTGGTTCGCAGATATCGCGTTCCACCTGCTCGGCTATCTTGCCTATCTGATTCCGCTGGCAATGGTGGGGGTGGGCTGGTGGTTGTTCCGGCATCGCCGTGACGCGCGGATCGCCAGTCCGATGGAGCTGACGGTGCGCGGTGCCGCGCTGGTGGTCGCGCTGGTGGCGGGTGCGGCCCTGGCCGCTCTGCATCTGTTGCCGGGCGGAATGCCGGTCCACGCCGGCGGCATCCTCGGGGACCTGTTCGGACGCTGGGCGGTGGCAGGGCTGAGCCTGGTCGGGGGGACCCTGGTGCTGCTGGCACTGTTTCTGGCCGGGGTCACGCTGTTTACCGGGCTGTCGTGGTTTCTGCTGATGGATCGCCTGGGGATCTGGGCGGTACGCGGCTTCGAGCGTGCGCGGGGGTGGGTGGATTCGATCCGGGACCGCCGGATTGGTGCGCGCGAACGTGCCGAGCGCGAGACCCGTGTGGAACAGGAGCGCAAGCGCACGGCGCGGCGCAAGCCGTCGCGCGTGGAGCCGCGTATCGAGGCGCCGTCGCCCAGCCCGCGGGTCCAGGAGGAGAAGCAGGTCCCGCTGTTCGAAGCCGGCACAGGTGCGAACCCGCACCCGCCGCTGGCGCTGCTGGAAGAGCCGCCGGAGGCCTCCGAAGGTTTCTCCGAGGAATCCCTGCAGGCGCTCTCGCGGCTGGTGGAGCTGAAGCTGAAGGACTTCGGCGTGGAGGTCGAGGTGGTGGCTGTGCAGCCGGGGCCGGTGATTACCCGGTTCGAGCTGCAGCCGGCCGCCGGGGTGAAGGCCTCGCGTATCTCCGGCCTGTCCACCGACCTGGCGCGCTCGCTGTCGGTGATTGCGGTGCGCATCGTCGAGGTGATCCCGGGCAAGTCGACCGTGGGGCTGGAGATCCCCAACGAGCAGCGCGAGATCGTCGCGCTCTCCGAGATCCTGCGCTCGGAGTTGTTCGACTCGGGCAAGTCGCCGCTGACGATGGCTCTGGGCAAGGATATCGGCGGCGGCCCGGTGATTGCGGATCTGGCGAAGATGCCGCATCTGCTGGTAGCCGGCACCACTGGGTCCGGGAAGTCGGTGGGCGTGAACGCGATGCTGATCTCGCTGCTGTACAAGGCCACGCCGGAGGATGTGCGCCTGATCCTGATCGACCCCAAGATGCTCGAGTTGTCGGTGTACGAGGGGATCCCGCACCTGCTGTGTCCGGTGGTCACGGACATGAAGGACGCCTCCAATGCCCTGCGCTGGGCGGTGGCCGAGATGGAACGGCGCTACAAGCTGATGTCGGCGCTGGGGGTGCGCAATATCGGGGGCTTCAACAAGAAGGTGCGCGATGCCCAGGCCGCCGGCGAACCGCTGAAGGACCCACTGTTCAAGCCTGAGGAGGCGATCACCGAAACCGAGGCGCCGACGCTGGAACCGCTGCCGTTCATCGTGGTGGTGGTGGACGAGTTCGCCGACATGATGATGGTGGTCGGCAAGAAGGTGGAGGAGCTGATCGCACGCCTGGCGCAGAAGGCGCGGGCCGCCGGCATCCACCTGATCCTGGCGACCCAGCGCCCGTCAGTGGATGTGATCACCGGGCTGATCAAGGCCAATATTCCCAGCCGTATTGCCTTCCAGGTGTCATCGCGGGTGGATTCGCGCACCATCCTCGACCAGATGGGGGCGGAGCATCTGCTCGGGCATGGCGACATGCTGTACCTGCCGCCAGGCAAGGCGATGCCGGAGCGCGTGCACGGAGCGTTTGTCGGCGACCACGAGGTGCACCAGGTCGTGGAGTACCTGAAATCGACCGGGACGCCGGACTATAACGAGTCGATCCTGGACGAGCCGGAGGCGGGCGCCTCTTCGATCCCGGGGCTGGAACCGGCCGCGGGCGGTGAGGCAGAATCCGACCCGCTGTACGACCAGGCCGTGCAGATCGTGATCGAGTCGCGCAAGGCGTCGATCTCGTATGTCCAGCGCCGGCTCAAGATCGGTTACAACCGGGCCGCGCGCATGGTCGAGGACATGGAGGCCGCCGGGCTGGTCAGCCCGGTGCAGTCCAATGGCAATCGCGAGGTCCTGGTGCCGGGACCGAACGAATAGACGCAGGACCTGACAAACCGTTACCGGGTTCTCGGCCTCGCGGTATGGTTCATGCCGGGTTAAGCCGGTACCGGGTACGGTGAGCCTGCCTGCCGAAGACCGGGGGTGCGACCCGACCGCCTGCCTTTTTGTACATGATTGCGGAGACCGAATGAAAGCCTGTTTCCTGTCGTTGCGTGCCGGACTGCTGCACGTGCTGTTGATCCTGGGGCTTGCGGTGGCGGCCGGCGTGGCCGTGGCGGCGACCGATAACGGGGATTCCGGGGACGAGGCGCTGGATGCGCGGATGGCCCTGGATCGTTTTATCGACGGACTCGAGAGCTTTTCGGCGGATTTTACCCAGACGGTCCGCGACGATACCGGCTACACGCTGCAAGAGTCGGATGGCTCGATGCAGCTCGGGTTGCCCAACCGGCTGCGCTGGGAGGTCACCGAACCGTTCCCGCAGACCATCGTCAGCGATGGCGAGTCGCTGTGGACGTACGACCCGGACCTGTCGCAGGCCACGGTGCGTCCGCTGGGCGATGCCTTCGACGTGACACCGGTGGCGGCCATTACCCAGCCGGAGCAGGTGGAAGACCACTTCCGCCTGTTCATGATGCCGGCGCCTTCGGGCGAGGCCATGCGCGTGATCATGATGCCGCGCAGCGACCAAGCGGACTTCACCGGTCTGGAGGTGGATCTGACCCCGGAGGGGCACCTGGTCCGTATGGGCTTTCGCGACATCTTCGGGCAGGAGACCGAGATCCGCTTCCGCAATGCCGAACGCAACCCGGATCTCGCGCCGGGTACCTTCCGTTTCGATCCGCCGGCCGGGACCGACATCTATCGCCCCTGACCCGCTCGCGCCGAGGCGCGCCGAGGCGCGCCGGGTCGCCCGGGCGGCGGCACGTTACAATCCCCCGATGACTCGCACTTCCGAAGGCGACCTGTTCGGCCCGGACATGGACACGGGATCGGCCGAATCCGCGCCGGACCTCCCCGTCGAATCCGACTCCGCCGCCCCGCTGGCGGAGCGTATGCGTCCGACGCGCCTGGACGAGATGGTCGGCCAGGATCACCTGGTCGGCCCGGATGCCGCCCTGCGCCAGGCGATCGAGCAGGGCCAGACACCGTCGATGATCCTGTGGGGGCCGCCCGGTTGCGGCAAGACCACGCTCGCGCGCCTGGTCGCGGCGGCCGGGGCGCAGCGGCTGGTCACGTTGTCGGCTGTTCTGGCCGGGATTAAGGACGTGCGTGCGGTGGTCGACGCGGCGAAGGCCCGACGCCGCAACGAGGTCGGGACGCTGCTGTTCATCGACGAGATCCACCGCTTCAACAAGGGCCAGCAGGATGCCCTGCTGCCGCATATTGAGGACGGCACCCTGGTGTTCGTCGGCGCGACCACCGAGAACCCTTCGTTCGCACTGAATGGTGCGTTGCTTTCGCGCGCGCGCGTCTATCGCATGGAGGCGGTGGGCGCCGGCGCGATCGAGGCCTTGATCCGGCGCGCGCTGGATGACCCCGAGCGCGGCCTCGGCGGGCGCGGGCTGCATCTGGAGGCCGAGGAATGCACGCGCCTGGCGCGCGCGGCCGATGGTGACGCGCGGCGCGCACTGAACTGGCTGGAAACCGCCTCGGACCTGGCCCGCGATGGCGCCATTGCCGGCGATGCCCTGCGCGCGGTGATGGGCGCGCAGTCGCTGGCGTTTGATCGCCAGGGCGATGCCTTCTATGACCAGATCTCCGCCCTGCACAAGTCGGTGCGCGGTTCGGACCCCAACGCGGCGGTGTACTGGCTGACGCGCATGCTGGATGCCGGTTGTGATCCCGATTACCTGGGGCGCCGCCTGCTGCGCATGGCCTACGAGGACATTGGCCTGGCTGCAGTCGGGCTGGGCGCACGGGTGCTGGCCGCGTGGCAGACGATGGAGCGCCTGGGGCGACCGGAAGGCGATCTGGCGCTGGTGCAGGCGGTGATCGAACTGGCCGCCGCGCCCAAGAGCAACAGTGCGTATGCCGCGTTGAACGGCGCGCGGGCGGCGATCCGGGACAGCGGCAGCGCGGGCGTGCCCCTGCATCTGCGCAATGCCCCGACCGAACTGATGCGCTCGGAGGGCTTCGGGGCCGGCTACCGCTATGATCACGATGAGCCCGACGGTTTCGCGCGCGGGCAGGTTTATCTGCCCGAGGGGCTGGAAGACGCGCGTTTCTACGTCCCGCGCCGGGAGGGCACCGAGCGTGCCCTGGCCGACCGCCTGGAATATCTGCGCGGGGCGCCGGATGCGGACGCCGACGGCGGGGACCGGGGCTGAATGGAAATCCGGCATCAGAAGCGCTGGCTCGTGGTGGCGGGCATCCTGCTTGTGTTCACCCTGGTCTGGGTGGCGCTGGCCACCGAGCTGTACCCGGATCCGGCCTGGTTCGGGTACCTGGAGCGATGGCTCCTTGGGATGGGGGCAGGGGCGTATCTGGCGTTTTTCCTGCTTTTCGTGGTGCTGGCGATGCTGCCGTTGCCGACTACGTTCTGGATTTTGCTGGGGGGCGCCCTGTTCGGTCCGGTGGCCGGGGCGCTGCTGAGCCTGCTGGCCGCCACACTGGCGGCCGTGCTCGCGTTCTGGCTGGGGCGTATCTGGCTGCAACCCTGGATCGAACCGCGGCTCGGACCGCGCGGCCAGCGGCTTTGCGCGGACGTCGAGGCGGAGGGCTGGCGGGTGGTCGCGCTGACCCGGCTAGTCCCGGTATTTCCGTTCGCGCCGACCAACTACGCCCTGGGGCTGGTGCGACTGTCGCTGCCAGTGTTCGCCGCGACCACCCTGGTGGCTCTGGTCCCCAGCCTGTTTGCCTACGCCTGGCTGGGGCATGCCTCCCGTGTACTTGTGAACGGCGCGGGCGACCGCGTACAACTCGGTCTGATCACGGTGGCAGTGCTGGCCCTGTTGCTGTTGTTGCCGCGTCTGGTCCGGCGGATCTGGCGGGGTCAGATGGCCCTGCGCGAATCGGGAAACTGCCGTCCTCCGCTGGTATAGCCCCGCGGACAGTCAGACCCAGGCCAGCAGTACCCCGATGCCGAGTCCCAGGAACAGCAGTGCGGCCAGCGCCCGCAACAGCCGCAGCGGCAGGTGGCAGGCAAAGCGCTGACCGAGCCAGACCACCGGGGCATTGGCCAGCACCATGCCAAGCGTGGAGCCGATCACTACGATCGCCAGGCTGTCGAAGGTCGCCGCCAGCGCGCCGGTCGCCACCTGGGTCTTGTCGCCGATCTCGACGATAAAGAACAGCACCGTTGTGGCCCAGAACACGCTGTGTTTCGAGGCGGCCGGCAGGTCGTCCTCGCCGTCCGGGACCAGTACCCACGCGGCCATCAGGATGAACCCGATCCCCAGCCCCCAGCGCAGCCAGTCGTCCGGCACACTGGCCCCGATCCAGACCCCCGCAAGGGCCGCGAGGAAATGGTTGGCGACGGTGGCCACCACGATGCCCCAGATGATCGGCCAGGTCTGCTGATAGCGGCAGGCCAGAAGCAGGGCCAGCAACTGGGTCTTGTCGCCCATCTCGGCGATCGCGACGATGACGGTGGAGACGAGCAGGGCTTCCATGACGATCTTCCGGGCCGGGTGGGTGGCAAGACAGGTGACATCGCACCACCCACCCGGCTGCGGATCGGGGTGCAACGCCACAGGTCTCGCGGGGCCCGGTGCCGCATCGGCGGCGGGGCTGTCTGCACCATGGTCAACCGGGCGGCCGACCAAATCTGTTGATGCAGACCCCGGTGAGGCGTGGTGCGCCACCCGGGTCGCTACTCCCCTGAAGCTGCGAGAATTCTAGAGCGCCGATGCGTACCCGGCAACCGGCGGTGGCGGCCTCCCCGCAGGAAGGCGAAATGCCCGACTGCCATTTGCAGGCACGTGGTACCGGCCGCGCAGGGGAACTTGTGCCGTGGCCGGATGGACCATGATTCTGGGTTCCTTCTGGTAGTCCGGACCATGAATCAACGTTTCTCGCGGCGTTCGCGCCGATCCTTCCTGCGCTGGATGGCCGGGTCCGCGGTGGTGGCCGGGGCGGGGTGGCCCGTTGTTGGCGGGACGGCCGAGGGGCGTAGGCCGCTACGCAAGCCGATCCCGTCATCCGGGGAGGAGATCCCGGTGATCGGAATGGGGACGTGGATTACCTTCAACGTGCCGGAGGATCCGGAAGTACTGGCGGTGCGTACCCGGATCCTGGATACCTTTGTCCGCCGTGGCGGCGGGTTGATCGACTCCTCGCCGATGTACGGGCGTGCGGAGGCAGTGGTCGGTCACGCCCTGCGCGAGCTGGGCCATCCGGAAGGTGTGTTCTCGGCGACCAAGATCTGGACGCGCAGCACCTCGACCGGCCGCGATCAGCATGTGGAGTCCCGGGATCTGTGGGGTGTCGACACCCTGGACCTGCAGCAGGTGCACAACCTGCAGAACTGGGAGGCGCACCTGGAAACCCTGCGCGAGCGCCGTGAGGCGGGGGAAGTTCGCTATATCGGCCTGACCACCTCGCACGGGCGGCGCCACGACGAGCTGGAGCGCGTCCTGCGGCGCGGGGACCTGGACTTCGTGCAGCTGACCTACAACATCCTGGATCGCAAGGCGGAACAGCGCCTGTTGCCGCTGGCACGGGAACGCGGGGTGGCGGTGATCGCGAACCGCCCGTTCCGGCGCAAGGCGCTGATCAACCAGTTCGCGGGGCATCCACTGCCGGAATGGGCGGCGGAGATCGAATGCGAGAACTGGCCGCAGTTCCTGCTCAAGTTCATCGTCTCGCACCCGGACGTGACCTGTGCGATCCCCGCGACCTCGGTGGTGGCGCACATGGAGGAGAACATGGGCGCGTTGTACGGACCCATGCCGGACGCCGGGATGCGCGAACGCATGATCGCCTGGGTCGGCGATCTTTAGATTATCCTGAGGGGGCGTCTGGACGCGTAGGAGCCGAGCCCTCTCGGCGATTGCGGCCTTCCCGGTACCCCCTTTGCCAGAGGAATGGCCATTCCGCACAAACAGTCCTGGCGTATGGACCGAGGGGTAACGAATGCTGCCGTTCGATGGACCCACCTGGCTGGCGATTCTGGGCCAGTACAACACCGCGATCTGGCCCCTGCACGGGATCGGCGCACTGCTCGCCCTGGCGGCTGTGGGGCTGGTGGTTCCGGGCTCGCGCCCGGCCGGCCGTGTCATTGGCCTGTTGCTGGGCGTGCTGTGGATCTGGATCGGGGTCGCCTTCTGCGGCGGTTCGCTGGCGCCGTTCCACTTCGCCTCCGAGTGGCTGGCCGGGGTTTTTGTGGCCCAGGGGTTGATGCTGGTGTTCGCGTTGACCCTGATGGGCCAGGCCCGCTTTGGCTGGTCCGGCGGGCTCGCGGGTAGCGGCGCGGTCTTGATGATCGTCTACGCGCTGGTGGGCTATCCCTTGTTGGATCTCGTGCTGACCGGCACGCCCTGGACGCAGCTGCAATATGTCGGCGTGGCCCCGGGGCCGGTGATGCTGCTGACCCTGGGACTACTATTGCTGGTGCCATCGCGGCCACCCCTGGTGCTGGCGATCATCCCGCTCCTGTGGGCACTGGTCACCGGCTATATGGCCTGGGGCCTGGATCTCCCCCTGGAATACCTCCCCGCACTCCTGGGGATTGCATCGTTCGCGGTGCTGGTGGCACTTCGTTTCCGGCGCACGGAACGGCGCTTGTTCCGCTAATCGGGTCCCGCACAACAAGGAACCAGTGGACACCTGCTTGCATTTGTGTAGCATGGAGACCGTGCTATCATGCTTCCATGATTGACTCGTTCTATGATCGGGCTTCTGAGGACATCTTCAATGGCGTCAATTCGAAAGCCGCTAGAAAATCCTGTCCAGAAAAGCTCTGGAAGATCGCCATGCGCAGGCTTGATCAGCTCGATTCAGTACAGTCGCTCGAAGAACTGAAGGTTCCTCCTGGTAATCGCCTTGAGGCCCTTGCTGGAAGCCGTAACGGCCAGTACAGCATTCGTATCAACGAACAGTACCGAATCTGTTTCGTCTGGGGCGAATCCGGTCCGAGCGAAGTCGAGGTTACCGATTATCACTAGAGGTATCGAATATGGTTCGGATTCCAACGCATAGGGCGCCTACGCATCCCGGCGAAATGCTTCGGGACGAGTTCCTCGTGCCTATGAATATAAGTCAGCGTGATTTGGCTGATGCGATTCATGTTCCGTATCAGCGAGTAAATGAGCTCGTTAATCAGAAGCGCGGCGTCACGCCAAGCACTGCGCTTCGGTTGGCAAAGTTCTTTGGGGTTTCTGCAGATTTTTGGTTGAACCTTCAGATCCGGTGGGATCTTTTTCAAGCGCAAGCCAATGAGGCAAAAGAGCTGGCCTCAATTGAAGATTTTCACCATCTGCAAAAAATGGCCTGACAATGCGCTTAGGCCGTTCGTTTACGTTCGCGC
>JBNJFQ010000025.1:0-39300 GCA_051747025.1 Pseudomonadota bacterium | reverse complement strand
TGGCTCCCCGGGACGGGCTCGAACCGCCGACCTAGTGATTAACAGTCACCCGCTCTACCGACTGAGCTACCGGGGAATTGGGCGCAAATCCTAATGGGGCGGGGCGGGGGCGTCAAGCTGAATTTCGCCCCGCGAGCGGAGTCAGCAGTGCGATGCAGCGAACTGACGCAGGCGATCCAGCGCCTTGTCGAGCATTTCCATGCTGGTGGCGAACGAGACGCGTACATGGCCAGCGGCGCCAAACGCGCTGCCAGGGACGAG
Source organism: Pseudomonadota bacterium (assembly GCA_051747025.1). Lineage (GTDB taxonomy): Bacteria > Pseudomonadota > Gammaproteobacteria > Ectothiorhodospirales > Ectothiorhodospiraceae > Thioalkalivibrio. Next base: position 39,039 of record JBNJFQ010000025.1, on the reverse strand, counting down.
GGCGACGCCGACCTCGTCCAGCAGCTGCTTGCTCAGGGCCACGTCGGTGTCGATCCCGGCGGTCTCCATCAGGCCGGTGACCCGCGGGAAACAGTAGAACGTGCCGTCCGGCATCAGGCACTCGATGCCGTCGATCGCGTTGAGGCCGTCGACCACGTGGCGGGCGCGTTCGGCAAACGCGGAGCACATCGTGGTGACGCAGCTCTGGTCGCCATCCAGCGCGGCCTCGGCCCCGGCCTGGGCGATGGATGTCGGGTTGGAGGTGCTTTGCGACTGGATCTTTTTCATCGCGGCGATCAGGTTCTTCGGGCCTCCGGCGTATCCGATCCGCCAGCCAGTCATCGCGTAGGCCTTGGAGACACCGTTCAGCACTACGGTGCGCTCCAGCAGGTCCGGGGCCACGTTGACGATATTCACGAACGGTGCGGATCCGAAGCGGATGTGCTCGTACATGTCGTCGGTGGCGATGACCACACGCGGGTGACGGCGCAGGACTTCGGCCAGTTCGGTCAGCTGTTCGGCGGAGTAGGCCGCCCCGGTTGGGTTCGACGGGCTGTTCAGAAACATCAGACGGGTGTTCGGGGTGATCGCGGCTTCGAGCTGTTCGCCGGTGATGCGGAAACCGGCCTCCTGTTCGGCATTCACCACCACCGGACGGGCGCCGGCGAGCAGGGCGATGTCGGGGTAGGAGACCCAGTAGGGGGCCGGGATTACCACCTCGTCACCCGGGTTCAGCAGGGCCTGGCAGAGATTGAAGATGCTCTGTTTGCCACCCGAGGAGACGAGGATCTGAGCGGGGCTGAACGTCAGGCCGTTGTCGCGATCGAACTTGCGTATGATCGCGGCCTTGAGGCTGGCCGTTCCGTCCACCGGAGTGTACTTGGTCTCCCCGCGGGCAAGCGCGTCGATGGCCGCCTGCTTGATATGCTCGGGGGTATCGAAATCCGGTTCACCGGCCCCAAGACCGACGATATCACGACCCTCGGTCCGCAATTGGGCAGCCAGGGCGCTGACGGCGAGGGTGGGAGAGGGCTGGATACGCTGGACGCGGTCGGAGAGTTCGATTTCCAAGGGTAGGCCTCTGTGCAATCGGGTCGATGGGCCGCGGATGCGGCGGCTGGGTGCGAAATAATACTGAAATGAGGCGCGGAGGATAAGGTGCAGCCGGACGAGAACGAACAGTTCAGGGTGGTTTCCGGGTATCAGCCGGCAGGGGATCAGCCCACCGCGATCGCCCAGTTGACCGAAGGCCTGGAGGCCGGACTGGCGCACCAGGTGCTGCTGGGGGTCACCGGATCGGGCAAGACCTTCACCATCGCCAACGTGATCGAGAATATGCAGCGTCCAACCATCGTGATGGCGCCAAACAAGACTCTGGCGGCGCAGTTGTATGGCGAATTCAAGGAGTTCTTCCCGAATAATGCGGTGGAATACTTCGTCTCCTATTACGACTATTACCAGCCGGAGGCCTACGTCCCGTCGTCGGATACCTACATCGAAAAGGACGCGTCGATCAACGACCATATCGAGCAGATGCGGCTGTCTGCGACCCGTGCGCTGCTGGAGCGGCGTGACGCCATTATTGTGGCCTCGGTCTCGGCGATCTACGGCCTCGGCGATCCGCGCAAGTACCTGTCGATGGTGCTGCACCTGCAGCGCGGCGACCGCATCGATCAGCGCGACCTGCTGCGTCGCCTGGCGGAGTTGCAGTACACCCGCAACGATACCGAACTGCGCCGGGCCACCTATCGGGTGCGCGGCGAGGTGATCGACATCCACCCGGCGGAGTCCGAGATCGAGGCCGTGCGGATCGAATTGTTCGATGACGAAGTGGAACGTCTGTCGTATTTCGATCCGCTGACCGGGGAAGTGCTGCGCACCGCCCCGCGCCTGACCATCTATCCGAAGACCCATTACGTGACTCCGCGCGAGACCCTGCTGGGGGCGGTGGACCAGATCCGTGACGAGCTGAAGGAGCGCCTGGAGTTCCTGCGCAGGGAAGACCGCCTGGTCGAGGCACAGCGGCTGGAACAGCGGACCCTGTTCGATCTGGAGATGATCCTCGAGATCGGGTACTGCAACGGCATCGAGAACTACTCGCGCTACCTCTCCGGACGTGCGCCAGGCGAGCCTCCGCCGACCTTCTTCGACTATCTGCCGAAGGATGCACTACTGGTGATCGACGAGTCGCATGTATCGGTGCCGCAGGTCGGGGGGATGTACAAGGGCGACCGCTCGCGCAAGGAGACGCTGGTGGAATACGGCTTCCGCCTGCCATCAGCACTGGACAATCGACCCCTGCGTTTCGAGGAGTTCGAAGCGCTGATGCCGCAGACCATCTATGTATCGGCTACGCCTGGCCCGTACGAACGCGAACATGCCGGGGCGATCGTCGATCAGGTGGTACGACCGACCGGGTTGCTGGACCCGGTGCTGGAGGTGCGCCCGGCCGGCACCCAGGTGGATGACGTGCTCTCCGAGGTTCGCGACCGCGTCGAATGTGACGAGCGCGTGCTGATCACCACCTTGACCAAGCGCATGGCCGAGGACCTGACCGATTACCTGTCCGAACACGGGGTGCGCGTGCGCTATCTGCACTCGGACATCGACACCGTCGAGCGCATGGAGATCATCCGTGATCTGCGCCTGGGCGAATTCGACGTGCTGGTGGGGATCAATCTGTTGCGCGAGGGGCTGGACATGCCCGAGGTCTCGCTGGTGGCGATCCTGGATGCCGACAAGGAGGGCTTCCTGCGCTCCGACCGTTCGTTGATCCAGACCATCGGCCGCGCCGCGCGCAATGTGAACGGCAAGGCGATCCTGTATGCCGACAAGGTCACCGGCTCCATGCAGCGTGCGATCGACGAGACCGAACGCCGCCGGGCCCGGCAGATCCGGCATAACGAAGCGCACGGGATCACTCCCAAGGGCATTCGCAAGGATGTTGCCGATATCCTCGAGGCGCGCCACGCGGCACCGGGCAGCGGCCGTCGCGGGCAGAAAAAGGTCGCGGAAGAGACGCCGGACTACGTCGCGGCGCCGGAAAATGCCGCGCGCGAAATCGAGCGCCTGGAACAGGAGATGTTCGCGAAGGCCCGCGATCTCGAATTCGAGGAGGCCGCCCGCCTGCGGGATCGCATCGAGAAGCTGAAGGCGCTCGCGTTCAGACCCGAAGCCTCGCTATCCTGATACGATCGCTTGCCGAGCGCCACACCGGAACATCCGAACCCATGAGCCACAATACAACCGTACCTCCTGGCCCGGTAATGATCGATGTCGCGGGCACCGAGCTGGACCCCGATGATCGCAGGCGTCTGCGCCATCCCGCCACCGGCGGCGTGATCCTGTTTGCGCGCAATGCCGGTACCCCCGAACAGGTGAGGGCACTGGTCGCTGCGATCCGCGCCGAGCGGCCCGGCCTGCTGATCGCGGTGGATCAGGAAGGTGGCCGGGTGAGGCGCCTGCGCGAAGGCTTCACCGAGATTCCGCCGATGCGTGAACTGGGGCATGTCTACGATTACGATCGCAACAAGGCCTGCGAACTGGCGCATGTCACTGGCGAGTTGCTGGGTCTGGAACTGCGCTCCGTAGATATCGATTTCAGTTTCACACCAGTGCTGGACCGCGACGTCGACGTCAGCGACGTGATTGGGGACCGGGCCTTCCACCACGATCCCGCGGTAATCGCACAACTGGCCGGCGAACTGATACGAGGCCTCGCGGACGCCGGGGTCAGCGCCGTTGGCAAGCACTTCCCCGGGCATGGTGCCGTGGCATCCGATTCCCACCATGCCCTGCCAGTGGATGACCGACCATTGTCCGAGATCGAGGACCTGGATCTGGAGGCGTTTCGGCCAGTGCTCGCGGATCTTGGGGCGATCATGCCGGCGCATGTGCTGTATCCGCAGGTGGATTCCCGGGCTGCCGGATTTTCGCGCGTCTGGCTGCAGGTGATCCTGCGCCGCGAACTGCGTTTTCGGGGCGCGATCCTCAGTGACGACCTGGCGATGGCCGGGGCCGAGGCTGCCGGAACCCCGGCACAACGGGCACGTGCCGCACGCGAGGCCGGCTGCGACATGGTGCTGGTCTGCAACGCACCGGATCAGGCCGACGCAATCCTGGAAGCCGAGGCGCAGCGGCCGCTGTCGGATGACGCGCGGCGCCGCCTGGAACGCCTGCGGGTCCGACCTATGACGCCAGATCGCCACCGCCTGCCGACCCTGCAGGCACGTCTGCGGCACTGGATACAGGCTGCGCGCGCAGCCTCCGCATAACGCGCGAACAAGGTGCATTGGCGCGCGCGCGTTGACCCGCCTATAATGCGCCACGGCTCGCAGTTGAGTAGCTCTTAATATTCACATTAAATACTGAAGTTGGAGAACAAAAATGGCTGACAAGCTCCTGATCGTGATGGTCAACACCGACCCGAGCAACGCCTCCGAACTGGGTGCGCCGTTCTTCCAGGCCACGGTGGCCGCCGCGATGGAATACGACGTCGAGGTCATCATGACCGGCCGGTCCGGCGAGCTGGCCAAGAAGGGCGTGGCTGAAAATCTGTTCGTGCAGGAAGGCTCCAGCAAGAGTGTCTATGACTTCATGAAGGATGCCGTGGAAGCGGGCGTAGTGATGAAGGTCTGCACCCCGACCCTGGATCTGTGGGGCAACGACCTGATCCCCGAGATCGAAGAAACCGTGGGCGGCGCCTACGTGATCTCCGAGGCCATGGACGACGACACGGTGACCTTTACCTACTAAATGTCCCCGCTGCTGGTCCACGCTCCGGCCGGCCCTGGTGGCCGGCCGGTTGCGTTTTAGGGCCCGTGTTTCCGTGCCGGGAGTTGATTCCCGCCCGCGTGCCCGGGATACTCGGGCCCCGACATGTCCTGCCTATCACCCGACTTTCAGGATTCTGCATGACCCCCGAACAGGCCCGAGCCACCCTGCGTGACGCGGATTGTCTCTACAGCCGCGACGCGGTCGAGACCGCCATTGACCGACTTTCGGAACGCACCGCGGAGGCGTTGAAGCACCGCAATCCGCTGGTTCTGGGCGTGATGAACGGCGGCATCGTGCTGATGGGCGGATTGCTGACCCGCTGGTCGTTTCCGATGCAGGTGGACTACCTGCATGCAACTCGGTATCGCGGTGGCACGCGGGGCGGAGAACAGCTTCACTGGCTTGCACACCCCCAGACCCCGCTTGCGGGGCGTACTGTAGTGATCGTCGACGACATCCTCGACGGTGGGGTGACCCTGGAAGGGATCCGGGCGTTTTGCGAGGAGCAGGGCGCCGCGGAGGTGCTGGCCATCGTGCTGGTGGAGAAAGAAAACCCGGAGCGCGATCCTTCGATCACGGTCGAGTACGCCGCACTGGAGGCACCCAACCGCTATCTGTTCGGATACGGTATGGATTACCAGGACTACCTGCGCAACGCACCCGGCATCTTCGCCGTCGCTAACCTTTGATCCGCGAGCACCCGCCCATGTCAGCGACCCGACTGGCCATTATCGGAGGTACCGGCCTCACCCGCCTCAAGGATCTGAAGATCATTCGGCGCCAGGTGATGCACACCCCGTACGGGGAACCATCGGGCCCGTTGACCTTTGGTACCCTGAACGACACCGAGATTGTGTTTCTGCCGCGCCACGGGGCTCAACACACCATCCCGCCGCACCAGGTGAACTACCGCGCCAATATCTGGGCACTGAAGAATGCCGGCATGGATACCGTGGTCGCGATCGCCGCGGTGGGCGGTATCAACAACCTGATGGCACCCGGGTCCCTTGCGATTCCCGACCAGATCATCGACTACACCTGGTCGCGCGCGAATACCTATTTCGAGGGTGGCGAACTCCGCAATGTGATGCATGTCGACATGACCTGGCCGTACAGCCAGCGGGTGCGCGAACGCCTGATCCGATCCGCGGAGGAGTTGCAGATCGATGTGGTCGGTAGCGGAACGTACGGCGCGACGCAAGGGCCGCGACTGGAGACGGCCGCGGAGATCCGCCGTATGGAAAGAGACGGCTGTGACCTGGTCGGGATGACCGGTATGCCCGAGGCGTCATTGGCACGGGAACTCGAGCTCGAATATGCCTGCTGCGCGGTCGTGGCCAACTGGGCGGCCGGCAAAGCGGAAGGCGAGATCACCATGGACGATATCGCGGCCAATCTGTCCACCGGGATGGAGCGCGTGAAAATGTTGCTGACGCACGTGATCGGCCATCTGTCCTGAGTGCCACTGCCGACCGCGATCGTCGCCGCCCGAAGCATGGACGTACCGGGCCAACGATACGGCTGCGGAGAGGGGCGATGCAAAATCGGAACCACAAGCGCGATCTGTCTGCTTTGCTACCCGGATCCAACATTTAACATAATATCTATTATGCGACATAAAGGATGAGGACGGGCAGCGGCCTGCATCCATCGGCCCGCGTTGGAACGGGATTCGGCGTGGTTCGCACAGCGGCGCCTGCGAACTGAAAAAACCCGGCTGTCAGGCGTGCACGGCCTTGTCGATCCCTTCGGTCATTACCTCGACCAGGAAATCGATCTGCTCCTCAGTGATCACGTACGGGGGCATCAGGTAGCTGACATTGCCCAGCGGGCGCAGCAAGGCCCCCCGACTGAGGCCGTGGCGATAGACATGCAGACCCCGGCGTTCCTGCCAGGGATATGGGGTACGACGTGCCTTGTCCTCCACCAGTTCGACCGCCGCGATCATTCCGTGCTGGCGCACATCGGCCACGTGCGGATGGTCGACCAGTGGTTCAAGCCGTTTCGCAATATGTGCAGCGAGTTCCTGATTTCTCTCGATTACCGGGTCGGATTCGAAGATGTCCAGCGTCGCAAGCGCCGCCCGGCACGCCAGCGGGTTGCCAGTGTAGGAATGCGAGTGCAGGAACATGTTGAGCTTTTCGTAATCATCGTAGAAGGCCTGGTAGATGGTCTCTGTGGTGAGTACCGCGGCCATTGGCAGATAGCCGGCCGTCAGACCCTTGGAAAGGCACAGGAAATCGGGCGTGATCGGCCCTTGTTCGCAGGCGAACAGGGTTCCCGTCCGGCCAAACCCGACCGCGATTTCGTCAGCGATCAGATGTACGCCATGCCGGTCGCAGGCATCGCGCAGCAGGCGCAAGTACTCCGGGTCATACATACGCATGTGGCCTGCACATTGCACCAGCGGCTCGACGATTACCGCGGCGACCTCGTCGGCATGCTCGGCCAGCGCCTGTTCCATATACGTGAATTGACGGCGGGCTACGTCGGTACAGGTTTCGCCGGGTTCTCGCTCGAAACAGTCCGGGGCCGGCACCGTGATTACATCCAGCATCAGTGGCTTGTAGGTGGCGCTGTACAGCGGCACATCGCTGACCGACAGGGCCCCCAGGGTCTCGCCATGGTAGCTGTTGGACAGGCGGATGAAGCGCGTCTTGCGGGGTTGTCCGACGTTGCGCCAGTAGTGGAAGCTCATCTTCAATGCGACTTCCACCCCGGCACTGCCATTGTCGGCCAGAAATACACGCTGCAGGCCTTCGGGGGTGATATTGATCAGGCGTTCGCACAGTTCGACAACCGGCTCGTGCGTGCAGCCGGCCAGGATCACGTGCTCGAGGGTATCGACCTGGTCCTTGATTGCAGCCCCGATGCGTGGATTGGCATGCCCGAACAGGTTCACCCACCACGAACTGATCGCGTCAAGGTAGCGATTGCCGTCAAAGTCATACAGCCAGACCCCCTGCCCTCGCTGGATGGGCAGCAAGGGGAGTGTCCCCTCCTCCCCGTAATCCTTCATCTGGGTGCAGGGGTGCCAGAGGGCGCGCAGATCGCGCTGCTTGAGCTGTTGGTTGTCCATGTCCGGTCGTAATCGCCACGCAACTACGCAGGGAGGGGGATCAGCGCCCCGGGCCGCGTTCGCGTTTCATTGCCTCGAATTCGTCCTCGAAGAAGAACTTCTCGTCGCCGAACGCCGGGCGCAATTGATCCAGCCATGTGGCCGACGCGTCATAGCGGGCGAAAAAGGGGCGCTGGACCCAGTCCGGATTGCGGCCTTGGATAAAGCGCAGCACAAATACCTTCTCGCCCTGGATCTTGGTCACGCCCTGAATCTCGATCTTGCCGGGATCGGCACTCATCGACGGCCCGCGCGCGGTGCGCGCGAGCCCCGAGACCTGCTGCATCGCCTCGCGATAGATCTCCCAGGCGCGCGCCAGCGGTACCTCGAAATAGCGTCGCGCGCCGGTATCCCGCTCGACGAACATGTAGTACGGGATGATGCCCAGGCGTACCTGCTCCCGCCACAGGCCGGCCCAGGCCTGTGGATCGTCGTTGATATGCCGCAGCAGCGGGCCCTGGGCGCGGATCTCGACCCCGGTGTCGCGCAGGCGCCGGATCGCCTCGTGCGCGATCGGAGTATCCAGCTCGTGGGGATGATTGTAGTGCGCCATGATCGCGACATGCCGTCCGCTCTCCACCAGGCGCTCCAGCAGGCGCAACAGTTCGTCCGCATCGCTGTCGGTCACAAAACGGTATGGCCAGAAGCTCAATGCCTTGGTGCCGATGCGCACGGTCTGCACATGCTCCAGCTCGGACGCAAGCAGGCCCTCGAGGTAGGCCTTCAGGTGCTGCGTCTTCATCACCATCGGGTCGCCGCCGGTCACCAGCAGGTCGCTGATCGCCGGGTGCGAGCGCAGGTAGTCATGCAGCCGCTGCGCATCGGTGGTCGCCATGCGCAGGTCCTTGTCACCCACAAACTGCGCCCAGCGGAAGCAGAACGTGCAGTAGCTGTGGCAGGTCTGTCCCTGACTGGGGAAAAACAGCACGGTCTCGCGGTATTTGTGCTGCAATCCGTCGATGATTTCGCCGTCATGCTGGTTTGGCCGATTCAGCTCCATCTGCCCGGCCGGATGCGGATTGAGTTCGCCACGCAGCTCCCGCGCCAGTGCAGCGACGGCCTTGCGATCCGCACCGCGCCGATGCAGCTCGGCCATGCGCCTGAAGGCCTCCGGCGACAGCATCTCGCGTTGCGGGAAGGTAAGCTGGAACAGCGGATCATCGGGGACGCGTTCCCAGTCGATCAGCTCCTCGATCACATATTCATTGACCCGGAACGGCAGCACGCTCGCGACCACACCCATCTCGAAACGCATCGCCTCCGGCAGGCGTTTCAGCGCCGGGATGCGGTCCAGAGAACGATCGTTGAACACCTTGAACTCGCGGGGCTCGACGAAACCCTGCTTCGGATCGCGATAAAACTGAACGACGGAATTCATCCGTACCTCCTGCCCTTGCCGGGATCCATGCCGGACCCGGGGAAGGTCTGGCGAACCGGTGCATTCGCTGCCGCGTTCGCGCAACAGCACCGCACGTCCCGTACTGGATGGGTCATGTACCCGGATACACAGCGGTGGCTGTGCCGCTGGGCCTGCCGGACAAGGCAACCTCGGTGCGTGGTGCCGTCGCCCGGTCCCGATTTATCCGGAACGGACGGCCGCGTGGAATTCAGATGCGGGAACCTATCAACTAAGGGCCATAACCACAAGTAAAGCCCGGAGCGATTCGTTCCACTCCTTCCGCCGGGATTCTGGTTTCGCCGCGTCTGCGGTACCCTGCCCGCCTTAACGGAAACCCGGATCAATGTACACGATTGCGCATGAGCCGAGTTTCCTCAAGGAGGATCGCATGAACCCCGAATTCCCGCAGGAAGGCATTATCCATCTCAACCACGCCGCGATCGGCGCGTGGCCGCAGCGAACCCGGCAGGCCGTCTGTGATTTCGCCCAGGAGAACGTACGCGAGGGCTCGCGCCACTACAGGGACTGGCTGCAGCGGGTGGATGATACCCGCAAGCTGGCCAGCCAGCTGGTGGGGGCTGCCGAGCCGGACGACATCGCATTCGTGAAGAGTACCTCCGAGGCCTTGTCCATGGTGGCCTTCGGCCTGCCCTGGGTGGCAGGCGACAATATCGTGATCCCGCGTGACGAGTTTCCATCCAATCGGGTCGTATGGCTGGCCGCGGCGGAGCGCTTCGGACTGGAGGTGCGCGAGGTCGAGCTCGGTGCGGAGCCCGAGCGCGCCCTGATCGACGCCTGTGACCGGCACACTCGCCTGCTGTCATGCAGCGCGGTGCAGTACGCCAGCGGCTTGCGTATCGATCTGCAGATTCTCGGCGCGGAACTTCGCGCCCGCGGCATCCGGTTCTGTGTGGACGCGATCCAGCACCTGGGCGCCCTGCCCTTCGACGCGGAGGGCTGCATGGCGGATTTCGTGATGGCGGACGGACACAAGTGGCTGTTGGCCCCCGAAGGAATCGGGCTGTTCTACGTCAACCCCGAGAACCGGGAGCGTCTGCAACTGCAGGAGTACGGGTGGAACATGCTGGCCCATGCCGGTGACTTCGACCATCCCGGGATCGAGCCCGCGAGCAGCGCCCGCCGCTTCGAGCCGGGCAGCCCCAATACGCTGGGAATACACGCCCTGCACGCCAGCTTGTCGCTGCTGCTGGAAACCGGGATCGATGCCATCGATCACGACATCCGCACCCACTGGATGCATCTGGCGGCGGGACTGGAAGAGTACGGTTGCGAACTCCTGACCCCGCGCGCACGACGCGCCGGCATCCTCACCTTCCGCCCGCCGGTACGGGACCTGGATCGCTTCTATGCGGCGTTGCAGGGCGCGGGTGTGCTGTGCGCCGTGCGTGGCGGCGGCATCCGCTTTTCGCCGCATTTCTATCACACCGAACAGGAGATCGATCAGGCGCTAACAGCGGTCGGGCACGCCATTCAGCAGGCCCGCGCAACTCCGGCCTGAGTGACCGGCTGCTGCTCAGAAGGTATGCGTCTTGCGATCCGAGTTCAGCATACCCCCGAGGTGCTCCTCGATCCGCCGATGCGTCACACCCTTGTCGGACTTGTTGAACTGCACACCGATCCCGCGCAGGCGATTGCCCTGCGCCCGTGGTGGCGTGATCCACACCACCGTGCAGGGCGTTGGCAGACGGTCGGAATCCTCCAGCAGGGACAGCAGGAGGAATACCTGATCGCCCAGTTTGTAGGGCTTGTCCGTCGGAATGAACAACCCCCCGTTCGCTACGAACGGCATATAGGCGGCATACAGCGCGGGTTTTTCCTTGATTGCCAAGGTCAGCATGCCCTGCCCGGCCATACACCCTCCCCGATTCGCGGTCGCAATGACTGGACCCGCGAGTATCCCTCAACCCGTGCGCCAATGCCAAGCCGCATGACCCGCCTGCATGACCGTCGCTCCGGATCACGAGTTCAGCGCGGGTTCTCCGGGAGGAAGGCCAGGGCGATATCCTCCATTCGCAGGGAGGGATTCAGCGAGACCGACAGCTGCCGCTGCCAGCGGCTGGCGCGGGTGGCCAGGATGGCCAGCCCTCGCGCCCCGTGTCGATGCGCAAACGCCTCGAACTCGGAGCGCGGGAAACGGCTCGCAAAGGCATCCGGCTCGCCCGTGGACAGCAGGCGTTGCGCCGAAAGCAGGAGGGCCTGGAGACGCGGCACAAGCGTCTCAGGGAGGCTGCGCTGCAACGCCGCGGCCAGCGGGGTCACGGCGCGGGCGGACAACAGCTGTCGCAGAACCTCGCGATCCTGTTCCCACGCGGCCATGCGCTCGGGATCGGTCAGCAGTTCGCGGGCCGCCAGTGGCCGCCCCAGGGCCGCAGCGTAGACCTCCTCGACAGCGGCCTCATCGGGCGCCAGCGGGCGCAACCAGTCACGCACCTGGTCAAGTGCCGGCGTCGCGACTTCGACATCCTCGCAGCGGCTGCGGATGGTAGCCGGCAGGCGTGCGGGCTGGGCCGCCTCCAGGATCAGCAGCGCCCCTTGCGGCGGTTCCTCCAGGGTCTTCAGCAAGGCGTTGGCGGCCTGCGGGTTCAGTGAATCAGCCGGGCATATCCGCACCGCGCGCAACCCCTCGGACCCGCCGCTTAATGCCAGAAACTCGCTGGCGTCCCGAACCGCGTCGACCAGGATGGGCTTGCCAGGCTCTTCTGGCTCCAGCAGCCAGACCTCGGGATGGACCCCGCCGGCCAGGCTGCGACAGCTGTTGCATCTGTTGCAGGGCGGGTCCTGGTCGCACGCCCGTTCACAGAGCAGGCTCTGCATAAGGTTGACGGACAACAGCGACTTGCCGACCCCGGATACACCGCGGACCAGCAGCCCATGCGGCAGACGCCCGGCCCGGCCGCGCGCGACCAGTCGATCCCGAAGCGCCCCCAGCCACGGTGGGAGAGGCGGCGCGCTGGTCGAGCTATCCACCGGCATGGTCCTGCCCCATACCCAGACGTGTCCGGACACCGTCGAGAATTCGCTTGCCTACCGTTTCCGGGGTGTCGGCCGCGTCGACTACCAGATAACGGGCCGGGTCGGCCTCGGCACGTGCACGGTAGGCGTCGCGGGCGCGCGCAAAAAAATCCAGCGCCTCGCGCTCGATGCGGTCACGCCTCCCACGCTGAATCGCGCGTTCCAGACCGGTGGCTGGGTCGATATCGAGCAGGATCACCAGGTCCGGTCGCAGATCGCCCTGAACCCAGTCCTCCAGCAGCCCGATCCGCTGCATCCCGAGTCCGCGCCCGGCGCCCTGATAGGCATAACTGGCATCGGTAAAGCGGTCACTGACGACCCAGCGACCGGCGTCGAGCCCCGGACGGATCACCTCGGCCAGGTGCTGGGCGCGGGCCGCGAACATCAACAGGAGTTCGGCATCGGCATCCATATCCGGCATATCCGGATCGAGCAGCAGGCCCCGCAGGCGTTCGCCCAGTGCAGTGCCGCCAGGCTCGCGTGTCATCAGCGGGACGTGTCCCAGTACCTTCAGTTCCTGCTCCAGGTAACCGAGCTGGGTGGTCTTGCCGGAGCCCTCGATTCCCTCGAAAACCAGGAATCGTCCGGTCGCGGGCGGGCGGGCATCCTGCATGGACATCAAGGACCTCTCGTAGCGCCTCAGCGCCGGCCGTAGCGGTCGGCATTGCCGCCGAGCTGGTAGCGGATCACCGCCTCGCGATGTTCGCGATAGGTTTCCGAAAAATGGTGACTCCCATCCCCGCGCGAGACGAAGAACAGGTCATCAGTCCGCGCGGGCCGCGCGGCGGCCTCGAGTGCCGCGCGCCCGGGCAGCGCGATCGGGGTTGGCGGAAGCCCGGCTCGGGTATAGGTATTGTACGGGTGGTCACGCTCCAGTTCTGCCCGGGTCAGGCGCTGTACGCCGTGCTCCTGCACGTACAGCAGGCTCGGATCAGTCTGCAGGCGCATGCCCTGCCGGAGCCGATTCACGAACACCCCGGCGATCCGGTCGCGCTCGTCGCCCCGGCCGGTTTCCCGTTCGATGAGCGATGCCAGGATCAGCAGTTCGTAGGCACTCTCGACCGGGTGATCCCCGATCCGACCCTCCCAGGCCTGCGCCAGGGCATCCTGCATCGCGGTATGCGCGCGCCGCAATACCTTCAGCGCATCCGAACCGCGCGCAAAGAAATACGTATCCGGCAGGAACCAGCCCTCCGGGTGTTCGATACCGTCGAGATCCAGCGCCTCGACCAGGTTGTGGACTCCCACCGATTCGGGCAGGGGGTGCAGCTCCGGGTGCCGGCGTACGGCCTGCAGCATCTGCGCCACATTCCAGCCCTCCGGAATCGTCACGCGATACTGGACGACCTCGCCTCGTGCCATCGTGTGCAGTAGCTCGCGCACGCTGGTTCCCGGCGCGACCCGATACTCCCCGGCCTGGAGCCGGGCATCCAGCCCGTGACGGCGCCCGTAGAGCTCGACGGCCCAGGCGTCCTCCACCCAGCCCCGCTGCGCGAGGGCGCGCCCGACCTGACGCAGTCCCTTGCCCCGCTCCAACTCGAAAAGGTCGGCCTGATCCAGCGCAAGCGGGCTCTCCAGGCTGGCCCGGTAGCGGTCCGCCAGCCACCACAGCGCAGACGCCGCCACGGCCAGCACAACCAGCAAGACCATCCCGCTAAGGCGCTTCATGCAATGCGTTTCCCATTCTGGATACCGGATCATCCTGCCATGCCCGGCCAACGTTTTCCGCCTCCATCAGCCGTGCTGGCACGATCCCGAACCGTGTATTCGAGACATACAAGCCATCCGCCCTGCGTACCTCTGCGAACGACGGATAGGCGACCTCGACCCGCAGCCCGAAGCCCTCGGCCTGGTCCAGGATCCAGGCCCGACGGGTGCCTGCGATGCCCGCCTGGTCTACCGGGGGTGTGATCAGCGTCTTCCCGCGGCGCAGCCACAGGTTGCCCTGGGTCGCGCTGACAATCCGCCCCAGTGCATCACGCAGGATCGCCTCGTCCCAGCCAGGCTCCCAGGCCGCCCGCGCCAGGACATGCTCCAGCCGGCTGGTATGCTTGAGTCCGGCCAGCACCGGGTTGACCCCTACCGGGACCGAGCCCCAGCCCAGGCACAGCACCGGTGGCTGCGATGGATCCGCGACCGGCCCCGGATCGCTGGCCCCGGACACGATCCGTGTCGGGCGCGCGTCCTGCGGCGGAAGGTATCCACGTGGACCGCTACCCCGGGTTACGGTAAGACGCGCCAGCCCCGAGGCCCCGCCCGCGACCTGCCGGAGTTCATCCCGGCACTGTCCCGGATCCGGTGCCACCATATCCAGGCGTTCCAGCCCGGCGGTGAAGCGCCGCCAGTGGTAGTCCCACAGCTGCGGCTGGCCGTTGCGCATGCGCAGGGTTTCGAACAGACCGTCCCCCAGCAGCAGCCCGCGGTCGGTGGCCGACACCGCATCGCCGGGGCGCCCGTCGACCAGAATCATGCCCGCCCTCCGGTCAGCGCATCCACCAGCGCGTGTGCTTTGTGGCGCGTCTCTGCCAGTTCGCGTTCCGGGTCCGACTCCGACACGATTCCGGCCCCGGCGCGAAAGCGCAGCTGATGATCGCGCACCACCAGGGTACGGATCAGGATATTGGTATCCATGCGCCCGTGGCGACTGAGATAGCCGCAGGAGCCGGTGTAGGCCCCCCGTGCCACACCCTGCTCCAGTTCCTGGATGATCTGCATGCTGCGAATCTTCGGACAGCCGGTGATGGTCCCGCCCGGAAATACCGCGCGCAGCACGTCTGCCGCGCCGATACCGTCGCGCAACCGCGCGACAATGCTGGAGACAATGTGATGGACGCGACGGTAGCTCTCGATGGTCATCAGCTCCGCCACCTCCACGCTGCCGGTTCGGGCGATGCGTCCGAGGTCATTGCGTTCCAGATCCACCAGCATCACGTGTTCCGCGCGTTCCTTGGGGTTGACCTCGAGCTCGCCGGACAGCCGTGTGTCGGCCTGCGCATCCGGATCGCGCCGCCGGGTTCCGGCGATCGGACGGGTCTCGATGCGTCCGTCCTCTACCGCGACCAGGCGCTCCGGGGAAGAACTGATGACATGGCCCTCCGGCCATTGCAGCCAGGCGGCGTACGGTGCTGCGTTGGAACGCCGGAGGCGTCCATACAGCACGGCCGGATCCAGCGGCTCGCTCGCCTCCGCGCGCCATTCCCGCGAGAGATTCACCTGGAAGGTATCGCCGGCGCGGATATACTCCAGCGCCCGATGTACTGCCCCCCGATACTGTTCCGGGTCTTCCTCCTCCAGGGCCATGACGGGCAGGGCCTCTCCCGCCGGATCGGGCGGATCGCCCACGCGTGCCAGGTCGTCGCGAATGCGTGCAAAATACTCGGCTGCATGGTCGGCCGCCACGCAGAAGGTCTCGCCGCGCAGATGGTCCCGAACGATCGCCGCGGGGAACCAGGTCAGCACCGCATCCGGCAGCCACGGGTCCGGCGCGCATTGCCCCAGCGCCGGCTCCAGTGTCCACGCAAATTCGTAGCCCACATACAGGAACCAGCCGCCCAGGAACGGCAGGTACCGGTACGCCTGGTCCTCGGGGTCCAGCGCCCAAGGAACGCCCAGGTCGTGGTCGAGATACGCCAGGATGTCGTCCCCGGCCGCCGTGCTCAAATGGCGTCCGGGGAACGCGAACAGGATGGAGAAACGCGCCGGAGCCTGCCCGATCAGGGCCGACTCCAGCAGATGCGGATAGCGTTCCGGAAAGGCCCGCGCCAGGGCCACGAGATCCACGCTCGTGGCCAGTTGCTGCACCGCCATGCCGGCAACCGGCGTCAGATCGTGCGGAACACCAGGGTGCCGT
Organism: Pseudomonadota bacterium; assembly: GCA_051747025.1. Taxonomy (GTDB): domain Bacteria; phylum Pseudomonadota; class Gammaproteobacteria; order Ectothiorhodospirales; family Ectothiorhodospiraceae; genus Thioalkalivibrio. The sequence continues at coordinate 22,863 of JBNJFQ010000025.1, read as the reverse complement.
TGGTACCCCCGAACCCGAAAGAATTCGAGAGCCCCACCCGGGTGTTCATGTCGCGTGCCTCATTGGCGACATAATCCAGATCACAGCCCTCGCCCGGCTTGTCCAGGTTGATGGTCGGCGGCGAAATCTGATGACGCAGCGCCAGTACGGTAAACACCGCCTCGACCCCGCCGGCAGCCCCGAGCAGATGACCGGTCATCGACTTGGTGGAGTTCACCAGGATCTTGTAGGCCTGGTCACCGAAGGTCCGCTTGACCCCCTGGGTCTCGGCGAGGTCGCCGGCCGGGGTCGAGGTGCCGTGGGCGTTGATATAGCCCACATCGTCGGGGCTGATCCCGGCATCGTTCAGGGCGCGCAGCATGCAGCTGGAGGCCCCGCTGCCATCCTGCAACGGCTGGGTCATGTGGAAAGCGTCGGAGTTCCAGCCGAATCCCGCCAGTTCGCAATAGATGTTAGCCCCGCGGGCCTTCGCATGCTCGTACTCCTCGAGCACCAGCACCCCGGCGCCGTCGCTGAGTACGAAGCCGTCGCGATCCTCGTCCCAGGGCCGCGAAGCCCGTTCCGGATCATCGTTGCGCGTGGACAGCGCGCGCGCCGCTGCGAAGCCGCCGATCCCCAGGGGGGTGGTGGCCATCTCGGCGCCACCGGCGACCACTGCGTCAGCGTCGCCATACGCAATCATGCGTGCGGCATCGCCAATGTTGTGGGTACCGGTCGCACACGCCGAGACAATCGACATGTTGGGGCCCTTCAGACCCCGCATGATCGAGAGGTTGCCCGCGACCATGTTGATGATCGAGCTGGGCACGAAGAATGGCGAGATCTTGCGCGCCCCGCCCTTCAGATACGCACCATAGGAACGCTCGATATACGGCAGACCGCCGATCCCGGAACCGATCGCGACCCCGATACGTTCGGCGTTCGCCTCGGTCACTTCGAGGCCCGAGTCATCCAGTGCCTGCAGGCCCGCGGCCAGGCCGTACAGCACAAAGGTGTCCATCTTCTTCTGTTCTTTCGGCGGCACGTAGTCATCCGCGACGAAATCCCGTACCGCGCCCGAGATCCGCACCGGCATCTCGGAGGCATCGAACACGTCGATGGGAGAAATGCCGCTCTTGCCGGCCTTGATATTCGACCAGGCCTTCTCGATGGTAGAGCCGACCGGGGAGACGATCCCCAGCCCGGTAATCACGACACGTCGCTTAGCCAATGTGTTCTCCCTCGCAAGACTGTGCCCAGCCGTCAACACAACGACAACGGGCCGCTCTGCGATCCAGAGAGGCCCATCGGGTTGCGTTCCGTGCGCCCGGCGGGCGGCAGCTCAGTCCTTGCTGTGCTCGTTGATGTAGTCGATCGCCTGCTGCACGGTGGTGATCTTCTCCGCCTGCTCGTCCGGGATCTCCGTCTCGAATTCCTCCTCGAGGGCCATCACGAGTTCGACCGTGTCCAGCGAATCCGCACCCAGGTCATCGACGAAAGCGGCACTGTTGGTAACATCCTCTTCCTTTACGCCCAGTTGCTCGACAACGATCTTCTTAACGCGTTCTTCAATGCTACTCATGGTAAGACATCCCCTTGGGTATCAGGCGGCTCGTTCAAAGGTCCGCCATTCTAGTGAAAAGCCCTGCGCCGTTCCAGAGAGCCACGCCTCGAACGGCGTGACTACTGCGCCGGTCAGTGCATGAACATCCCGCCGTTTACATGCAGGGTCTCCCCGCTGATATAACCGGCCTCTTCCGACGCCAGAAAGCCCACTGCCGCAGCGACCTCGTCCGCCTCGCCCAGCCGGCCCATCGGGATCTGGCTCAGCAGTTGCTGCCGGGTCTCGTCACCCAGCTCGCGGGTCATGTCGGTATCGATGAAGCCCGGCGCCACGGTGTTCACGGTGATATTGCGGCTGCCCACCTCGCGCGCCAGCGAGCGCGCGAAGCCGGCCAGTCCGGCCTTGGCGGCGGCATAATTGGCCTGCCCCGCGTTGCCGGTGGACCCGACTACCGAGCCGATCAGGATGATCCGCCCCTTGCGCAGTTTCATCATCCCCTTCAGCAGGCGCTGGGTCAGACGTGCGGCCGCCGAAAGATTGGTTTCGATGATCGCATCCCACTCTTCATCTTTCATGCGCATGAACAGGTTGTCGCGGGTAATGCCGGCATTGTTCACCAGCACCTCGACCGCACCCTCGTGTTCCTGGATGTCCTTCAGCGCAGCCGCCACCGAATCCGCGTCGGTTACGTCCATCGCGATCCCGCGACCGCCGCCGGACTGCAGGGCCTCGGAGATACGTTCGGCGCCGGCATCGCTGGTGGCCGTACCCACCACCTGGAGGCCCTGTTCGGCCAGACGATGGGCGATCGCGGCACCAATACCCCGGCTTGCGCCGGTTACCAGGGCGACTCGCTTGCTTTCGGACATGGGAATCTGCCTTCGTGTGGGGATGGAAAAAGCGGGTGGGCGGGTTACTGCCCCTGCAACCGGTTAAGGGTCGCCTGCAGGGTATCGCGATCCGCGACCTCGAGCAGCCCCAGGTCACGATCAATACGCCGGGCCAGACCGCTCAGCACCTTGCCCGGCCCGCATTCTACCTGGTCGGTAACGCCCGCCTCGCACAATCCGCGGATCGTCTCCACCCAGCGCACCGGGCGGTAGAGCTGGGTGGCCAGATTGGCCTTGATCGCCTCCGGCGTGTCGGCAGGCGCGGCCGTCGCATTCTGCCAGACCGGGATCGCGGGGGCATCGAATGTGGTGTTGTCGAGCTTCGCCTGGAGGCGCTCGGCCGCCGGGCGCATCAGGGCGCAGTGCGACGGGACCGATACCGGCAGTTTGAGCGCGCGCTTCGCACCCGCATCCCGGGCCGCCGCCACCGCGCGCTCGACCGCCGCGGCCGCGCCGGCGATCACGACCTGCCCCGGGGCGTTCAGGTTTACGGCCTCCAGCACCTCGCCGTCGGCGTTGGCCGCGCACAGGGCCTCTACCGCGCTATCATCCAGGCCCAGAATAGCGGCCATGCCCCCCTCGCCGGCCGGGACCGCGTCCTGCATCGCGCGGGCGCGTTCCGCCACCAGGTGCACCGCATCGGGAAACCGCAGCGCGCCGGCCGCGACCAGTGCGCTGTATTCGCCGAGGCTGTGCCCGGCGACCGCCTGGGGACGCGCGTCGCTGTGCTCCATCAGCAGGCGCCAGGCGGCCACCCCCGCGGCCAGCATCACCGGCTGGGTCCACTGGGTCTGGTTGAGCTGTTCGACCGGACCATGCTGACTGAGGCTCCACAGATCGGCATCCAGGCAGTCCGAGGCCTCCTGGAAGGTATCGCGGACGATCGCAAAGTCATCCCCGAGATCGGCCAGCATCCCGGTCGCCTGGGAGCCCTGCCCAGGGAACACCGCGGCCCATGATTTCAGCATTGCATCTCTCTCCGCGCATCTGGCGCCTGCTCGAAAGCGCGCGTAGTGTAGGCGCTTCGACGAACGTCGGCAAACCACGGCGATCCGGCGTGATCATGCAGTATCATGAATCCCCCGGCACCTTCGGGTACCGGAAACACCGCGCAAGCGCGTCGATCGCTCAGTACCTTCCGTTCGCACAATAACTTGAGTTCCCGCGGTGCATGCGGATAATGGCGCAACCCTGTTCAACAACGCGAGGAACTGCATGGCGAAGGAAGACGAAATCGAGCTCGAGGGAACCGTCGTCGAGACCCTCCCGAACACCACCTTCCGGGTGGAGCTCGAAAACGGGCACACGATCACCGCCCATATCTCGGGGAAGATGCGCAAGCACTACATCCGGATCCTGCGGGGTGACAAGGTGATCGTGCAGATGACCCCCTACGACCTGACCAAGGGTCGCATCGTCTACCGCAACAAATAAGCCGGCAGATACCCCGGACAGGGCGACACCCCGTCCGGTCCCCGCTTGCCGGGCGCCGCCTGCCGGACCGGGCATCGTTCAGGAATCCTGCGAGACCGCCGGTTCCCGAATATCCAGTTCCAGGCCGGTCTCGCCGACCCGCACCACGACCTCGCCACCCTGAGCCAAACGGCCGAACAGCAGTTCGTCGGCCAGCGGCTTCTTGATGTGTTCCTGCAGGGTACGGCCCATCGGCCGCGCCCCCATCTTCACGTCATAGCCATGCTCGGCCAGCCAGGCGCGGGCCTCCGGCTCCACATGCAGCGACACCTTCTTCTCGTCGAGCTGCGCCTGCAGCTGGATGAGGAACTTGTCGACCACGTTCAGGATGGTCGCCTCGTCCAGCGGTCCGAACTGGATGGTGGCATCCAGGCGGTTGCGGAACTCGGGCGTAAAGGTGCGCTTGATCGCTTCCATCGCGTCGCTGGAATGATCCTGCTGTGTGAACCCGACCGACGGACGGCTGGCCTGTTCGGCCCCTGCATTGGTTGTCATCACCAGGATCACGTTGCGGAAGTCCACCTCGCGGCCGTTGGCATCGGTCAGCGTGCCGTGGTCCATCACCTGCAACAGCACGTTGAACACATCCGGATGCGCCTTCTCGATTTCGTCCAGGAGCAGCACGGAATGCGGATGCTTCAGGATCGCGTCGGTCAGCAGCCCGCCCTCGTCGTAGCCGACATAGCCGGGCGGCGCGCCGATCAGGCGCGACACGGTATGCCGCTCCATGTATTCGGACATGTCGAAGCGCGCCAGGTGAATCCCCATCTGATGCGCAAGCTGGCGGGTCACCTCGGTTTTGCCTACCCCGGTGGGTCCCGCAAACAGGAACGAGCCAATCGGCTTGTCCTGGTCGCCCAGTCCGGAACGCGACATCTTGATCGCGGTCGCCAGGGTCGAGATCGCCTCGTCCTGTCCGAACACCGTCATCTTCAGGTCGCGTTCCAGGTTGCGCAGGGTTTCCTTGTCGCTGCTGGAGACCGATTTCGGCGGAATCCGCGCGATCTTGGCGACGATGGTCTCGATGTCCTGCACATTGATGGTCTTCTTGCGCTGACTCACCGGCTGCAGCTGACGGCTGGCACCCGCCTCGTCAATCAGGTCAATGGCCTTGTCCGGCAGGAAGCGGTCGGTGATATAGCGATCCGAAAGCTCGGCCGCCGCGCGCAGCGCCGGCTTGGTAAAGCGCACGTTGTGGTGCGCCTCGAACCGCGACTTCAGCCCGCGCAGGATCTGCACGGTCTCCTCCACCGTCGGTTCCGGGACCTCGATCTTCTGGAAACGCCGTGCCAAGGCGCGGTCCTTTTCGAAGATGCCCCGGTACTCCTGGTAGGTGGTCGAGCCGATGCATTTCAGCTCGCCCGAGGCGAGCATCGGCTTGATCAGGTTGGATGCGTCCATCACCCCGCCCGAGGCCGCTCCGGCCCCGATGATGGTGTGGATCTCGTCGATGAACAGCACTGCACCCGGCTCCTTCTTGAGCTGGGCAAGCACGCCTTTCAGGCGTTTTTCGAAATCGCCGCGATACTTGGTACCCGCCACCAGTGCGCCCAGATCCAGCGCGTAGACCACGGCCGACTCGATCGCCTCGGGCACCTGATCGTCAACGATCCGCCGTGCGAGGCCCTCGGCGATCGCGGTCTTGCCGACCCCGGCCTCGCCCACCAGCAACGGATTGTTCTTGCGCCGCCGGCACAGGATCTGGATGGTACGCTCGATCTCGTGATCACGCCCGATCAGCGGGTCGATCTCGTCCTTGCCGGCCTTCTCGTTCAGGTTGGTGGCATACAGCTGCAGGGCGTTGGTCTTGTCGTCGCGCTCGGCGTCGGGTGCCTCCGCCTGGGACTCCTCCTGGGACTGTTGCGGGCTGCCCAGTTCGTCCTCGCCCACCTTCGAGATGCCGTGGGAGATAAAATTCACCACATCCAGCCGACTGATGTTCTGCTGGCCGAGCACGTACAGCGCATGGCTATCCTGCTCTCCGAACAGCGCGACCAGTACGTTGGCCCCCGAGACCTCCTTTCGGCCACTGGACTGCACATGGAAGACGGCCCGTTGCAGCACGCGCTGGAAGCCCAGGGTCGGCTGGGTCTCGCGTGAATCGTTCGGCGGGATGCGCGGCGTGTTCTCGTCGATATAGCTCTCCAGATCCTCGCGGATGCGTTCGAGATCGCCACCGCAGGCACGCAGCACGGTGGCAGCGCTCGGGTTCTGGGCCAGGGCCATCAGCAGGTGCTCCACGGTCACGAACTCGTGCCGCTTCTCGCGGGCCTCCTTGAAGACCATGTTCAGGCTGAATTCGAGTTCCTTGTCGAGCATGGGAGTCAGGCCTCCTCCATCGAACATAGCAGTGGATGCTGATGGCTGCGGGCATAGTCGTTCACCTGCGCCACCTTGGTCTCCGCAACATCGCGCGTGAAGATGCCGCAAACCCCTTTGCCTCGAGTATGCACATGCAACATCACGCGTGTAGCTTTTTCGCGATCCATGCTGAAAAAAGTCTCAAGCACCTCGACCACAAACTCCATGGGCGTAAAGTCGTCGTTGAGCAGTACGACCTTGTACTGCCTCGGCGGCTTCAGCTCCGGCCGCGATTCCTCGACGGTTGCGGAACTGTCGTGGTCCGGGTTACGGGGCTTGTCGTCACTCATCGGTCGAACTCGTACATCCTGCGGTTGGCCGGGTCTCTTTGTATTGGGTGCGTCCCATCCTTGATCGGTTCCCGCCGCAAGCCAAGAGGCCCTGCATCCCCTGGCCCAATGCCCGCGGGAGGGTCGCCGACCGGCTACATATGGCGAATCATTGCCTCGCCAAAGGCCGAGCAGGCAATCGGTTCCACATCGTCCATCAGGCGCGCGAAATCGTAGGTCACCTCGCGCGCCCCGATCGCACCTCCCATCCCCTTGACCACCAGGTCGGCGGCCTCGGTCCAGCCGAGATGGCGCAGCATCATTTCCGCAGACAGGATCAGCGAACCGGGGTTCACCTTGTCCTGCCCGGCATATTTCGGGGCCGTGCCATGGGTCGCCTCGAACATGGCCGTGGTATCCGACAGGTTGGCCCCCGGCGCGATACCGATCCCCCCCACCTGCGCGGCCAGCGCATCCGAAATGTAGTCACCGTTCAGGTTCAGGGTCGCGATGACGGAATAATCTTCCGGGCGCAGCAGGATCTGCTGCAGGAAGGCGTCGGCGATCACGTCCTTGATCACGATCTCGCGCCCGGTCTTCGGATTCTGGAAAACCTGCCAGGGGCCGCCGTCCAGGTCCGTCGCGCCGAACTCCTCGCGCGCCAGTTCATAGCCCCAGGCCTTGAACGAGCCCTCGGTGAATTTCATGATGTTGCCCTTGTGTACCAGGGTCACCGACGGGCGGTCATTGTCGATCGCATATTCGATCGCCTTGCGTACCAGGCGCTTGGTGCCCTCGCTGGAGACCGGCTTCACACCGATGCCGGCGGTATCCGGGAAACGGATCTGGGTCACGCCCATCTCGCTTTGCAGGAAATCGATGATCTTGCGCGCCTCCGGGGTGCCGGACTCGAACTCGATCCCGGCATAGATATCCTCCGAGTTCTCGCGGAAGATCACCATGTCGGTCTTTTCCGGTTCCTTCAGCGGGCTGGGCGTACCCTCGTAGTAGCGCACCGGGCGCAGGCACACAAACAGGTCCAGCTTCTGGCGCAGGGCCACGTTCAGGGAACGGAACCCCCCACCCACCGGCGTCGTCAGCGGGCCTTTGATGGATACCCGATATTCCTTCACCGCCTGCAGGGTCTCGTCCGGCAGGCCGGAGTCGTCGTCATACACCCGGGTCGCCTTCTCCCCGGCATAGACCTCCAGCCACTCGATCGCCTTCTCGCCACCATAGGCCTTTTCGACCGCTGCATCGGTCACTCGGCGCATCACCGGCGTGATGTCCACCCCGATCCCGTCCCCCTCGATGAACGGGATCACCGGGCGCGCGGGCACTACCAGCTTGCCGTGCTCGTCCACGCCAATGCGCTCGCCCTTTTCCGGGACCTGAATGTGCTGGTAGGCCATGCAAACTCCTTGTCAGAATCATCAAAAACCGGGCGTCGATCACGCACCCTTCCGTCTGTCGATTATACATGTTCCGGCCCCCATTCCGGGCCCCGCCGGTGCCCTTCGGCGGACACAGTGACTCGATTTCCCTGCCTCGTACATCCGGTAGTGCGCCGGGCGCGGGCCCCGACGTATCATGCCCGGCATGGATGATCGCATGCCCTGCCATATCACCGTCGCCGCCGTCATCGAGGCAGAGGGACAGTTCCTGTTCGTCGAGGAAACCGACGCCGGGCGCCATGTCCTGAATCAACCCGCTGGCCACCTGGAACCCGGGGAAGATCTCCTCGAGGCCGTGGCGCGCGAGGTGCTCGAAGAGACGACTCTGATATTCCACCCCGAGGCGTTTCTTGGCTGCGACCTGCTGGCCCTGCCGAACGGGGCGGTGTCCCTGCGCGCGGCGTTCTGCGGCCGCGTCAGCGATCCGGATACACCTCCCGCGCGCGATCCCGCGATCCACGCCCTGCACTGGCTCGCCCCGGGCGATGCCGAGCGCGGCTGGCCGTTACGCAGCCCCCTGGTGATGCGCAGCCTGCGTCGCTATCTCTCCGGTCTGCGCCTGCCCCTGTCCGCGGCCGGCGCCCTGAACCGGGTCACCGCGTCATGAGCGCGACCGCGGCCGAACGGGTCATTGTCGGCCTGTCGGGCGGGGTCGACTCCGCGGTCGCGGCAAGCCGTCTGCTGGAGGCCGGGTACCGGGTCGAAGGCCTGTTCATGAAGAACTGGGAAGATGACGACGATGAGGAATACTGCGCCGCGGCAGCTGATCTCGCCATGGCGCAGGAGGTCGCCGCCTGCCTCGAGATCCCGCTGCACAAGGCCAACTTCGCGGACGTCTATCGCGAACGGGTGTTTGCCCATTTCCTGCAAGAATACAAGGCGGGCCGAACCCCTAACCCCGATATCCTGTGCAACCGCGAGATCAAGTTCCGTGCGTTTCTCGACCATGCCCGGAATCTCGGTGCCACGCACATCGCCACCGGACATTACGCGCGCGCCCACCATCTTCCGGAACACAGCGAGTTGTGCCTGGCCGTGGATGCCAACAAGGACCAGACCTATTTTCTCCACACCCTGACCCAGGAGCAGCTGCGCCCCGCCCTGTTCCCGCTCGGCGATATCCCCAAGGATCGCGTCCGCGAACGCGCCTGCGAACTGGGGCTGCCCAACCATGCACGCAAGGATTCCACCGGGATCTGCTTCATCGGCGAACGGCGCTTTCGCGATTTCCTGGCGCGCTACCTGCGTGCCCCGGAGGGGGATATCCGCACTCCCGAGGGACACCGGGTCGGGCGCCACCGAGGCCTGATGTTCTACACTCTGGGACAGCGCCAGGGCCTGGGGATCGGCGGCGTGGAGGGCTTTGCCGATGCGCCCTGGTATGTGGTCGACAAGGACCCCGCGCGCAACCTCCTGGTGGTCGCGCAGGACAGTCAGCATCCGCTGCTGATGAGCCCCGCGCTGACCACCGAAGACGCTCACTGGATCCATCGTCCCCCACCGGCGGACGAACCGCTGCGCGCACGGATCCGGCACCGTCAGCCGCTGCAGGCGTGCCACATCGAGCACCTCGGCACGCAGGGCCTCCGGGTTGCCTTCCACACGCCGCAGCGTGCCGCGACGCCGGGCCAGTCGATCGCCTTCTATGCCGGCGAGGTCTGCCTGGGCGGAGCGGTCATTGCACACCGCGAGACTCTCTCGGAGGGGGCCCGAAGCGCGGCAGTTCCGGTATAGTACACAGCCCGAAACCGACGACCCCGGGAAACCTTCGGCTTGGATCGCAGCGACTACAACCGCACCCTCGCGCTCGCCGCGCTGTTTCAGACCGCAAGCCTGGTCAAGGACCTGGCCTGGCGCGGGAGCTGCGACGAATACGAATTCGAGGTCATGATCGGCAGCCTGTTCCAGTTCGATGCTGAATCCCCGGCGGCGATCTATCGCGAGGCGGTCAGCCTGCGCACCGGTCTGGAACGGGTCGAGAGCCAGCTGCAGAGCGCCGGGAAGCCCCCGGACATGGAGATTACGCGCTACGCAATCGGGCTGATCTTTCTCGAGCGCAAGCTGCAAAAGCGCGATGACATGCTGCAGAAGCTGACCGAGGGCCTGCAGGGCGCCGAGCGCCAGGTCGACTACTTCACCCTGACCCACGAAAGCGTGGTGGCGCGCCTCGGCGAGCTCTACAAGGAGAGCATCTCGGAACTCGGGCCGCGTATCCTGGTTCAGGGAGAGCAGGCGAACCTGTCCAATCCCGACACCGCGGCGCGCATCCGCGCCCTGCTGCTGGCCGGGATCCGTGCCGCGGTACTGTGGCGCCAGGCTGGCGGTTCACGCTGGAAACTTCTGTTCGGGCGCAAGCGACTGGTTCGCGAGGCCCATGAAATCCTTCGACGACTCAACACCTGACCGCGGAATACGCCCTATGAGCCACGACGCACCCAGAAGTCTTACCCGCACCCTGACTGCCGGCGGCCGGGAATGCCGCTATGTGCCGATCACCGAGGATGCGCGCGCCGGGGATCTCCCCTATGCCCTGAAGGTCCTGCTCGAGAACCTGCTGCGCTTCGAGGACGGGCGCACGGTCACCCGGGACGACATCGAGGCCTTGCTGGCCTGGGATCCAAACGCAGAGCCGGCCCAGGAGATTGCATTCCGGCCGGCACGGGTGCTGTTGCAGGATTTTACCGGTGTCCCGGCCGTGGTGGACCTCGCCGCGATGCGCGACGCGATGGAGGCGCTGGGGGGCGATCCGAGCAAGATCACCCCGCTACAGCCGGCCGAACTGGTGATCGACCACTCCGTACAGGTGGATGAATACGGCAATGCGAACGCAATGAACCTCAACGCGGAGCTGGAATACTCCCGCAACCGGGAGCGCTACAGCTTCCTCAAGTGGGGCCAGCAGGCCTTCGATACGTTCAAGGTGGTGCCCCCGGATACCGGCATTGTCCATCAGGTAAACCTCGAATACCTGGCGCGTACGGTGTTCGTGGATGACCAGGCCGAGGGTGGCTGCATGGCCTATCCGGATACCCTGGTCGGGACCGATTCGCATACCACCATGATCAACGGCCTGGGGGTACTTGGCTGGGGTGTGGGCGGTATCGAGGCCGAGGCCGCGATGCTGGGCCAGCCGATCTCCATGCTGATCCCGCAGGTCGTCGGCTTCCGCCTGACCGGAAAACTGGCCGAAGGCGCGACCGCCACCGACCTGGTACTGGTCATCGTCGAGATTCTGCGCAAGCAGGGCGTGGTCGGCAAATTTGTCGAGTTCTTCGGCGACGGCCTGGGCGATCTTCCGCTCGCCGACCGCGCCACCATCGCCAACATGGCACCGGAATACGGCGCCACCTGCGGCATCTTCCCGATCGACGACGAGACCCTCGACTACCTGCGGCTGACCGGGCGCGATGCGGGCCACATCGAGTTCATCGAGGCCTATGCACGCGCCCAGGGCCTGTGGCGTGACGACCATGCCCCGGTGGCCCGCTATACCGACATCCTGGAACTCGATCTGGCGACCGTCGAGCCGAGCCTGGCGGGTCCCAAGCGTCCGCAGGACCGTATCCCCCTGAGCCGGGCCGGCGTCGCAATCAGCCAGCACCTCGATACCATGCTGAAGGAACGAGGCGATGGCAGCGACGAACCGCCCGACGCCGAACGCTTCGCTGCCGAGGGCGGCCATACCGCGGTCGGCGTCGAACACCAGGCGGAGGAACCCCATCACACCGCCATCGAGATGGACGGCGAAACCTTCACACTCGATCACGGCGACGTGGTGATTGCGGCGATCACCTCCTGTACCAACACCTCGAACCCTTCGGTGATGCTGGGAGCCGGTCTGGTTGCTCGCAAGGCGCGCAAGCACGGACTCCGGGTCAAGCCCTGGGTCAAGACATCGCTCGCCCCCGGGTCGCGGGTCGTCACCGACTATCTGCGAAAGGCCGGCCTGCTCGAGGATCTGGAGTACCTGGGTTTCCACGTGGTCGGCTACGGCTGCACCACCTGTATCGGCAATTCCGGGCCGCTGCCCGAACCGATCAGCGAGGCGATCATCAAGGATGACCTGGTGGTCAGCTCGGTCCTCTCGGGCAACCGCAACTTCGAGGGCCGGATCCACTCCGAGGTGCAGATGAACTTCCTGGCCTCGCCGCCGCTGGTAGTAGCCTATGCGCTGGCGGGGCGCAGCAATATCGACCTGTACAACGACCCGATCGGCGAGGACTCGGATGGCAACCCGGTGTTCCTGAAGGACCTCTGGCCAACCACCGCCGAGGTGCAGGCCGAGGTCGCCGCGCACGTCGGCGCCGGGAGTTTCACCAGTGCCTACGGCGATCTCTACACCGGGGAGGATCGCTGGCGCAATCTGAAGGCCCCGAGCGGCGAACGCTTCGAATGGCAGGAGGCATCCACCTACGTACGCAACCCGCCCTATTTCAAGGGCATGGGCATGACCCCGATGCCGTGGCACGACATCCAGGGCGCCCGGGTACTGGCGCTGCTGGGCGATTCGGTGACTACCGACCATATCTCGCCGGCGGGGTCGATCGCGAAGGCCAGCCCCGCCGGCCGGTATCTGGAAGAAAAGGGTGTACAGCCGGCCGATTTCAACTCGTATGGCTCGCGCCGCGGCAATCACGAGGTGATGATGCGCGGCACCTTTGCCAATGTACGTCTGCGCAACCTGCTGGTACCCGGGACCCAGGGCGGGGTCACGGTCCACCTGCCCGATGGCGAGCAGATGGCGATCTACGACGCAGCGATGCGTTACCAGGAGGAGGACACCCCCCTGATCGTGATTGCCGGACAGGAATACGGCACCGGATCCTCGCGGGACTGGGCGGCCAAGGGCACCCTGCTGCTGGGGGTCAAGGCCGTGATCGTGGAGAGCTTCGAGCGGATCCATCGCTCGAACCTGGTCGGGATGGGTGTGCTGCCGCTGCAGTTCCTGCCTGGACAGAATGCCGCGACCCTCGGGCTCAACGGCCGTGAAACCTACAGCATTACCGGCGTGGACAATGGTGCGGCCTCCGAGGCTACCGTCACGGCAGTGGACGATGACGGGCACCGCCAAACCTTCAATGTGCGCGTGCGTCTGGATACACCGCAGGAGATCGACTACTTCCGGCATGGCGGTATCCTGCCCTACGTATTGCGCCAGCTCGCCACGCAAGACTAAGGTACGGACATGAGCCGCCGAATAGCGATACAGGAAGTACGTTCGGGTCAGACGCTGGCCAGCGCGGTCCATGACCGTTCCGGCCGCCTCCTGATTCCCGCCGGCATGGTGATCCAGGACAAGCAGCTGCGCGTCCTGCAATCCTGGGGCATTTCCGAGATCGAGATCGTCGACGAGGCCGAGCCCTCGGCCAATGATCCGCACGACCAGCCGGGTGACGCCACCGGGCAAGCCGCATCCGCGGAGATGCCGGTCACTCCCGAGATGTATGCCCGGGCCGACGAGATCCTGGCCGAACGCTTTCGTCATGCCGATCACACGCAGCATCCGATGGACGGGGTCTACCAACTGGCGCGCACGGCCCTGCTCAAACAGCTGCAGCGTCATCGCGAGCGCCCGGAGACACTTGCGTGACGCTGGAAGACTTCGTCGCGGAAGAGTCGGCTCTTTGCAGCTTTTCCGGCAGCTACAACACCATCTTTTCGCGCCTGAATGATCCGGGCGCGAATGTGGCTGCCATTACCGAGGCAGTGGAACTCGACCCCACCATCGCGGCCAAGACCCTGAAACTTGCGAATTCCTCGCTGTACGGCTTCCCGGAGCCCATCGACACGCTGCACCGCGCGGTGTCGATCATCGGGCTGCAGCAGATTCGCCAGATCGTGATGTCCACCGTGGTGATCGAGCATTTCCGGGGGCTGCCGGTGATTGGCGTGGACATGGAGTCGTTCTGGCGTCACAGCCTGGCGGTGGGTGCCCTGGCCCGGTCGATCGCCCGCTTTCGCCGTGAAGGCAACGTCGAACGGCTCTACCTGTACGGGCTCACCCACGACCTGGGGCGCCTGGTGATGTTCCTGGAACTGGCGGAACGCACCGAGGAGCTGATTGCGATCCGCGAGCGGGACGGTTCCCTGCTGTTCGAGGCGGAGGAGGCCTTCCTGGGGTTCGATCACGCCGCGATCGGGGGGGCGCTGATGGATAAATGGAGCATGCCTCCCGCGCATGTCGAGTCCATTCGGTGTCATCACGTACCCGGGGAGGCCCGCGCCTTCCCCACCGAGGCTGCGATCGTGCATGTCGCGGACAGTATCGCCAATGCCCTGCGGCTGGGCTCGTCGGGGGAGAGGTTCGTCCCGCCGGTGGAGCCCGACGCGTTCGACCGGATTGGCCTCGATATGCCGCTCTATGACGAGATCACCCGTCACGCGCAGCAGCAACTGGACCAGATGATCACCATCCTTCTGGATTGAACACGGGCAGCGGATGCCTGTACTGGATGACACCTCATGAGCCCATCGCACCTGAGCAACGAGGACTCCCTGCGCGAGCGCATTCGCTACCTCGAGGAAGCGCTCGAGTCGAATGCCTATGCGATGGATGTGCTGGGCGCGACCACTGCGATCTTTGGCGATACCAACCGCAATCGCAGCCCGGAACAGATCATCCAGGGCACGCTGGAGTCGGTACGCCGCCTGTTGGCAACCCGCGACATCACGGTCTACGTCCTTGACAGCGATTCCTCGTTCAACCTGTTCCACCAGGAGAACCCCGATACGGCAGGCCCGAATCTGGCCGATACCGTCGAGGAGCTGATCCAGGAGGGTACGTTCTCCTGGGCGCTGCACCAGAACCACCCGGTCTGCCTGCCCGGCCGCCTGGACGGCGAGAGCGTGCTGCTGCATGTCATCTCCACGCGCACCCGAATTCGCGGGATGTTCGCCGCGCGCCTCGAACCCCGGGAACTGCAGCGTCACGAGATCACCCTGTCGACCCTGACCATGGTGCTGTTCAACGCCGCCTATGCGCTGGAGAACGCGGAACTGTTCCAGATCATGGATCGCCGGCAAAAGGCCCTGCAGCGCATCACCGAGCGGCAGTCACGCGAATTGCTGCACCACATGTCGCATGACCCGCTGACCAACCTGCCCAACCGCATGCTGTTCGGCGACCGCCTGGCGCAGGCCCTGGACCGGCACGCCGGTGGCTCGGCGCATGTCGCGCTGATGCTGCTCGACCTCGACAATTTCAAGCGGCTGAACGATTCGCTCGGGCATCGGGCCGGCGACGAGCTGATTCGAAAGGTGGCCAAGGACCTCGGTGACCTCCTGAATCGGGCCTGCGACCGCAACGGCAACCCGTTTCGGACCACGCTGTCCCGGCTCGGGGGCGACGAGTTCGGGATCCTGGTCGAGGACGTAGAGTCGCTGGAGGGTGTGGTGCGCCTGGTCACGGATGTCGTGCGCAGCACCGCCGTCGAACGCCGCGTTCTGGATCACCCGGTGGTCTCCAGTGCCTCCTGCGGGATCGCCGTGTTCCCGTATGACGGCGACCAGCCGGACGATCTGCTGAGCCACGCCGACGCGGCGATGAACGAGGCCAAGCAACGCGGGCGCAACGGATTCCGGTTCTATACCCAGGACCTGCACTCGCGTACCTACCGGCACTTCCAGCTGGAGAACGAGCTGGGCCGGGCTATCGAGGAAGATCAGCTGGTACTGCACTACCAGCCGAAGGTGGAATTGGCCAGCGGCCGGATCATCGGCGGCGAGGCCCTGATTCGCTGGCAACACCCGAAACTGGGGCTGCTGCCGCCGAGTCACTTCATCGAGATCGCCGAAGACATGACCCTGATCGAGGAGATCGGCGAATGGGTATTGCGCCAGGTCTGCCGTGACCTCAAGGCGCTGAAGATACGGCCGGACGATCTACCGCGGATCGCCGTCAACGTGTCGGCCCGTCAGCTGCGCCAGCCGGAACTGGCCCAGCGCTTCTTCGCCATCACCGAACAGGAAGGCATTCCGTCCGATCGCATCGAGCTGGAGCTGACCGAGACCACGATCATGGATGATCCGCAGGGCGCGGCGCGCATGTTCCAGGCCCTGCGCAGTGTCGGGATTCTGCTTGCGGTCGACGATTTCGGCAGCGGCCACGCCTCGTTGATGCAACTCAAGCAGCTCCCGGCCGATACGCTGAAAATCGACCGTTCCTTCATCCGCGACCTCGAACACGGCGAGAGCAACGTCAACCTTGTCCGGGCGATCGTGCTGATGGCACGGACCCTGGGCCTGGAGCTGATCGCCGAAGGGGTCGAGACCCAGCGCCAGGCGGAAATCCTGCTGGAGCTGGACTGCCACCACGCCCAGGGCTTTCTGTTCTCCCGCCCCGTGCCATTCGCCGAATGGCGTTCGCTTTTGCGCAAGGGCACGGCAATGCCGGCCTGACCGATCACGCGCCGCGCGTCACCCGGCATCAGGGGTCGGCAGGCCCCGTCAGACGGGCCGGGTCCAGCAACTGTTCGAGCCGCTCGCGCGGGATGGAGGTCGCTTCCGCGGCGACCTCGATAATCGGGCGTCCGGAGGCATAGGCCTCCTTGGCAATGCGGGCCCCGGCTTCGTAGCCGATCTCCGCATTCAGCGCCGTAACCAGGATCGGGTTGCGATCCAGCGCTGCGCGCAGTCCCTCCTCGTTGACCACAAACCCGGCAATGGCGCGATCGGCAAGATGCTCCGAGGCCCGCGCCAGCAGTTCGAGCTGGCTCAGCAGATTGTCCGCGATCAGCGGCAACCCCACATTGAGCTGGAAGTTGCCGCCCTGCCCGGCCACCGCAATCGCGGCATCCAGCCCGATGACCTGCTGCGCTGCCATCACCACGGCCTCCGGAATCACCGGGTTCACCTTACCCGGCATGATCGAGCTGCCCGGCTGGAGCGCCGGCAGCGCGATCTCGCCAAGCCCCGCCAGCGGGCCGGAGTTCATCCAGCGCAGGTCATTGGCAATCTTGATCAGGCTGCCGGCGAGCGCGCGGAACTGCCCGGACAGTTCCACTGCCGTGTCCTGGCTCGCGAGGGCTGCAAAACCATTCGACTCGCGTTCGAAGGCAATCCCGGTGCGTTCCGCCAGGCGGCCCGCGACCCGCTCCCCGAACCCCTCGGGGGCATTGATCCCGGTGCCGACCGCGGTGCCGCCAATGGCCAGCCGCTGCACCCGCCTGGCGGTATCTTCCAGGCGCTGCAGGTCGAGTTCGAGCTGAGCGCGCCAGCCGGACAGTTCCTGACTCAGGCGCACCGGCATGGCATCCATCAGATGGGTCCGCCCGGTCTTGACGACCCTGGTCAGTTCGCCCTCGCGGCGCGCAATCGTGGCGATCAAGTGGCGCACGGCGGGGACCAGTTCCCGCTCCATCTGGCGCAACGCCGCCACGTGCAGCGCGGTCGGGATCACGTCGTTGGAGCTCTGGGACCGATTCACGTGATCATTCGGATGCACCGGCGTTGCTGGGGACGCGGCCAGGCGGGCAATAACCTCGTTCATGTTCATGTTGGTGCTGGTGCCTGAGCCCGTCTGATACACATCGACCGGAAAGGCGTCGGCATGTTCACCGGTGGCGATCGCCTCGGCGGCCTCCACGATCGCCCCGGCCACTGCTTCGGGGAGCTGCCCCAGGCCCAGGTTGGCTTCCGCACAGGCGGCCTTGGTCTCCGCCAGCGCCTGGATGAAGGCCGCCGACATGGGTCGGCCACCGATCCGGAAATTATCGACCGCACGCTGCGTCTGTGCACCCCACAGGGCATCCGCCGGCACATCCACCACGCCGAGGCTGTCCTGTTCTTGTCGCGTTGCGGGCTTGCTCATGTCAACCTCCTGGAAAAACGCTTGCGTAGTTCTGTGGGTCTGCGGCTGTATTGCGATCCAGCGGATTAGTATACTGCGCCGCCAGCCCCGAACCCGATCCCCCGGAACGCCCATGTCCACGAGCCCCCTCACCGCGATCAGTCCCGTCGACGGCCGTTATGCGCGGCATACCCGCGAGCTTGCGCCGTATTTCTCCGAACAGGGCCTGATGCAGGCCCGGGTGCGGGTGGAGATCGCCTGGCTCAAGGCACTGTCTGCAGAACCGGCGATTGCCGAGGTGCCGGCACTGAGCGAAGCCGCCAGCGCGCACCTTGACGCCATCGCGCAGGACTTCGACGAGACCGCTGGTGCCCGGGTCAAGGAGATCGAGGCCACGACCAACCACGACGTCAAGGCGATCGAGTACTACATCAAGGAACGAATGGCCGAACATGCGGATCTGCAAGGCCAGATCGAGTTCGTGCACTTTGCCTGCACATCCGAGGACATCAACAACCTCGCGTATGGCGTGATGGTGCGCGAGGCACGCGATCAGGTCATGCTCCCGGCCCTCGATGCGGTGCTCGAGCCATTGCGCGAACTCGCCGGGCGCTTTGCCGATCAGCCGATGCTCGCGCGCACCCACGGTCAGCCGGCCTCGCCCACCACCATGGGTAAGGAACTCGCCAATGTGGTGCGGCGCCTGGAACGCCAGCGCAGCGGGATCGCCGAGGTGCGCTGCCTCGGCAAGATCAACGGCGCAGTCGGCAATTTCAACGCGCACGCGGTCGCCTACCCGGAAGTCGACTGGCCGGCGCTGTCCCGGCGCATGATCGCAAGCCTGGGTCTGGAGCCCAATACCCACACCACCCAGATCGAGCCGCACGATTTTCTCGCCGAGCTATTCCACGCCTTCATGCGTGCCAACACCATCCTGCTGGATGCAGCCCGGGATATCTGGGGCTACATCTCGCTGGGCTATTTCAAGCAAAAGGTGGTGGCCGGCGAGGTGGGTTCCTCGACCATGCCGCACAAGGTGAATCCGATCGACTTTGAGAACGCGGAGGGGAACCTCGGCCTGGCCAATGCGCTGTTCGATCACCTGGCGTCGAAACTGCCGGTCTCCCGGTTTCAGCGCGATCTCACCGACTCCACCGTGCTGCGCAATATCGGCCTGGCCTGTGCCTGGTCGCTGATCGCCTACAAGTCCTTTGGACGCGGCCTGGGGAAACTGGAGATCGAGCCCGGACGCCTGGCCGAGGATCTGGACCAGAACTGGGAGGTGCTGGGCGAGGCGGTGCAGACCGTGATGCGCCGCTACGGCATCGAATCCCCTTACGAAAAGCTCAAGGAGTTGACGCGGGGCCAGCGCATCACACCGGAGGCCCTGGGCGAGTTCATCGATCGCCTGGAGATCCCCGAGGAAGCCAGGGCGCGCCTGCGCGAACTGTCCCCGGGTCATTACACCGGCCTCGCCGCCGGGCTCGCGCGCGAGCGCTGATCCGGCGTGACGGCACCGGACCCCGATGCCCCGCTGGCGCTGCTCGGCGGACTCACGCCGCGTACCTTCCTGCGCGAATACTGGCAGCAGCGGCCACTACTGGTACGCGGGGCGATCCCGGACTTCGACAATCCGCTCGACCCCGACGACCTGGCCGGCCTGGCCGTTGATCCCGAGGCCGGCAGCCGGTTAGTACGCGGGCACCCGGAGCGCCGCGACTGGGCGGTCGAGTACGGCCCCTTCGATGCCGCACATTTCGCAGCCCTCCCCGAACGGGACTGGACCCTGCTGGTCTCCGATGTGGAACGCTTCTGGCCGGACGGGCCCGCCTTCCTGCGGCGGTTCGACTTCATCCCGCGCTGGCGCCGGGATGACCTGATGATCTCCTACGCCGTGCCCGGCGGGTCGGTGGGGCCCCATGTCGACGCATACGATGTATTCCTGTTTCAGGCCGCCGGCCGCCGGCGCTGGCAGATCCAGGACCCACCTGGCTCGCCGGAATGCCACGATGACCTGCCGCTGGCCATTCTGCGAGAATTCGCACCCACCGGGAACTGGGACCTGGGCCCGGGCGACCTGCTCTACCTCCCGCCCAACCTGCCCCACCTGGGTGTGTCACTGGATGCGTCCTGCATGACCTGGTCGATCGGATTTCGCGCACCCCCAATCCTCGACATCCTCACCGGGTTCCTGGAGGAGCGTGCCAACGTGATCGGCGACCAGGCACGCTTCGAGGACCCCGGACGGCCGCCGGTCGATCACCCCGCCGAAATCCCGGCCGGCGATCGGCATGTGTTGCGCGACAGCCTGCGCGCACTGCTGGCAGCCGACGACAGCGACCTGGATGCCTTCCTCGGCCGGTTCCTGACCCGTCCGGCGGGGAACGTGGAGCTGGCACCCGGCACCGACGAGCCGGCGCTGGATGCCAGCACACGCTATCGCCTGCATCCAGGTGTCCGACGTGCGTGGTTCCAGGGACCGATGGGCCCGGCGCTGTGCATCGCCGGGAACCACTACGAGGCCGGCGAGCTGGAACCGGAAAACCTGGAACGTTTCTGCGCATCCGAAACGCTGGCGCTGGTGGACTGGGAACGGGGCATCCCGGAGATGCGCCGACTCCTTCACGATGGCCTGGAACAAGGCTGGCTGGAACCCGACACCGACTGAACCCGACCGGTGGCGGTCGACAGCGCGGGCGGGCTGCGCCAGAATCCGGTGACTCTGGCCCGAGAGAACGCATCGTGATCCGATTTTTCCTGTTCTTCCTGCTGATTCAGGGCGTCCTGTTCACTGCCGAACTGACGCCCCCGGCGCAGACATATCTCGTGCAGCCATTTACCAGCGGCCTGGCCTGGGTATCGGCACACCTGATCGAGCTGACCGGGCGCGAGATTATTGCCACCGGCGTGATCATCCGCGATGTCTCCAGCCAGTTCGCGGTCGAGATCGCGGCCGGCTGCAACGGGGTGGAGGCGATGATCCTGCTGGTCGCGGCAATACTCGCCTTCCCCTCCCCGTGGCGCTACAAGCTGGGGGGGATCCTGATCGGTATTGTCGCCATCCAGGGTCTGAACCTGGTGCGGATCGTGTCACTGTTCTTTCTGGGGATGTGGAATGAAACGGCCTTCGAATGGGCACACCTGTACGTCTGGCAGGCCCTGATTATGCTGGATGCCCTGGCGGTCTGGCTGCTGTGGCTGCGCGCGCTGCCGCGCACCGGTACCGGCCCTGGGCCGGACGCAAGCGGTGACGATGATGCTGCACCTGCGACCGCGTAGTTTCCTGGGCCGATTTTTCCTGCAGGCGCTGATCTGGCTGCCGATTGCCTTCTTCGTCTGGTACCAGGCGGCCTGGCTGTTCACCCTGCCCACCGCCTGGCTGACCGAACTGCTCCTGAATCTCGTCCATCCCGGTGCCGTGGAACAGATCGAGGGCCTGGGCCGCGAGACCATGATCGTGACCGGCTTCGAGAGTCCGGCCATGGACAGCCAGGGCAATCCGGTCACGGGCCAGGTCGTTCTGCCCATCAACCCACTGATTTACAGCTGGAATCTTCCGGTTCTGCTGGCCCTGCTGTTTGCCGCCGACGAGCGTTTTTTCTCCACCAGCAAGCTGATCCTGGGTTATTTTCTGCTCATTCCGGCGCATGTGTGGGGGCTGACCTTTGACGCCCTGCGTGCACTGGCCCTGCAGGGCGGCGCCGATATCCGGGAGGAGCTGGGCTTCTCGAACTGGACGCTGGAACTGATCGCGCTGGGATACCAGTTTGGTTACCTGATGCTGCCGTTCATCGCGGTGGTCACCATCTGGATCGCGCTCAACCTGCGGCTGGTGGAGAGCCTGCTCGAGCGCGACAGCATTACCGACAAGGGCGCGGGGTAGTCGGGCTTCAGGCACCCTGCAGGCAGGCCGCCGCGGCGCGTTCGATCAGTTCCGGCCCCGAATCCGGGCGATGCGCCTGTTCGGTCAGCATGCGCCGCCACTGGCGTGCGCCCGGTCGGCCATGGAACAGTCCCAGGATGTGGCGTACCAGACGCGCCAGGGGAATGCCCTCGGCCTGCAGTGCCTCGGCGAGTTCGACCAGCTCCTCGACCACCCCCTCCAGTTCGGGAACGGTCCCGTCCCCGTAATACAGCGTATCCACCACAGCGAGGCTGGCAGGCTGGTGATAGGCATGCCGACCAAACATGACCCCGTCCAGATGGTCCAGGTGCCTGCGTGCGGCGGCGACGTCATCCAGCCCCCCATTGAGCACGATGGTCAGCGCCGGGAATTCCTCCTTCAGGCGATACACCCGGCCATAATCGAGCGGCGGCTTCTCGCGATTGTCCTTCGGACTGAGCCCCTGCAGCCAGGCCTTGCGTGCATGCACAATGAAGTGACGGCAGCCCGCCTGTGCCACCCGTTCCACAAAGGCCCGAAGGTCGGCATCGGAATCCTGATGGTCGATCCCGATCCGGTGCTTGACGGTGACCGGCACCGCCACCGCATCGCACATCGCCGCGACGCACGCGGCGACCCGGTCCGGCTGTGCCATCAGGCAGGCCCCGAAGGTACCGGACTGTACCCGGTCCGAGGGACATCCGACGTTCAGGTTGATCTCGTCATAACCGCGCTCGGCGCCGATCCGGGCCGCCTGCGCAAGGGTTTCCGGATCCGAGCCGCCGAGTTGCAGCGCCAGCGGGTGTTCGACCGGGTCGAACCCCAGCAATAGGTCGCGATCGCCGTGTAGCACGGCGTTGGCATGCACCATCTCGGTGTACAGCCGCGCGCGGCGGCTCAACAGCCGATGAAAACGCCGGCATACCGAATCGGTCCAGTCCATCATCGGCGCTATGCAAAAGCGCCAGTCCGCGTTTTCCATCATCTGTTCCCGCCAAAGATCCCGCCGTCGAGCCAGCACGCGTTCTACGCCGCCCGCGGAGGTCTCGCAAGTGCACGCACCTCGTGACACAGCGGTCTCGCGCGATGCTGCCGATCATTTCCGATGAACTACTCCCGCCAAGCCTTTCAGGCTATGGCGTGAGTTTCGCGCTTCATTGGGAGTGCCGGATCATCCGGAGATGACCCGGTCTGACCTCCCTC
>JBNJFQ010000024.1:0-41850 GCA_051747025.1 Pseudomonadota bacterium | reverse complement strand
CTAGCGATGCCGAAAGTGTCCGAGGACAAGTTGCCCGGGGAGGGGGCCGGGGCCGAAGTGGTGTCCGGCACCGGGCGTGTACTGGTCGTCGACGACGACCCGCACAACCGGCGCTTGCTGCGCTTGATGCTGGCGCAGTCGGGCTATGAAATCGAGGAAGTGACGGGGGGGCAGGAGGCCATCGATGCCTGCCGGACGTCCCTGCCCGACCTGATCCTGATGGATGTGATGATGCCCGGGGTCGACGGCTACCAGGCCACCCGGGTCATCAAGGAGGAGGCCGGCGAATGGTTTGTCCCGGTCATCTTCCTCACTGCGCTGGACGACGAGGAGTCGCTGCTGCGCGGAATCGAGTCGGGTGGCGATGATTTCCTCAGCAAGCCCCTGAATCTGGCGATCCTGAAGGCCAAGATCCACGCGATGGAGCGGTTGCGCGACCTGCAGGCGGGTCTTCGCCGCCGAAACGAGGCACTGGCGCGCGCGCAGGCGCGTCAGGCGTGGGAGGAGGAGACCGCCGAGAGCCTGTTCTCGCGCGCGATTACCAGACGCAATGTCGGTCTGGACCACATCCGGGTCGGCCATCTTTCGGCGGCGACCTTCAGCGGCGATGTGGTGCTGGCGGATTTCACCCCCGAAGGGGGGCTGCGGGTACTGCTGGGCGATTTCACGGGGCACGGCCTGGCCGCCGCGATCGGGGCCTATCCCGTCAGCGAGACCTTCCACACGCTGACCGCGGAAGGAGCCAGTGACTGCGAACTGCTGCACGAGTTGAACCATGTGCTGCACGACTTCCTGCCGCCGACCATGTTCATGGCGGCCGTCCTGCTGACCTTCGAGCCGGACGGGCGTGTGCTGCATGTTTGGAACGGTGGCATGCCCGATGTCTGGATCTGCGAGCACGGGAGGCAGGTGCGGCGTGTCAGCTCCTGGGCCATGCCGCTGGGCATCCTGGCGCGGCTGGATCTCGACAGCGGGCCACGATGCGAGGCGATCGCCACGGCCGCCGGGATATTGCTGGTCAGTGATGGCGTGACGGAAGCGGTCAACGAGGCCGGGGAGGCATTCGGCGAAGATCGGCTGGCCGCCCTGTGCCGCGACGAGCTGCCCCTGGACGCGTTGTTCGCGACCCTGTGGGAGGCGGCGGAGGCGCATCGCGGCGACGCTCCGGCCACCGATGACATGACCCTGGTAGCGATTCCATGCGCGGCAGGGGCGATTCAGGCGGGTACGAGCGTGGCCCGGGGAGCTCTGCCGGGGACCCTGCGTTGGTCTCTAGAGGCGGCCGATGCCCAGCTCGAGGTCACGGACCTGGCGGCGGAGGCAAGATACCAGTTGCGTCGCTGGTTTCCGGACCTGGGTGAGCATGTCCAGCCGCTGTACACCGTGATTTCGGAATTGTGCAACAACGCCTTCGAGCATGGCGTACTGGGTCTTGACTCGGAGATGAAGTCGACCACCGAGGGCTTCGAGCGCTACTACCGGGCCCGTGCCGAAGGGCTGCGCGATATGCGCGGCCGGATTGCCGTTTCGCTGGCCTATCGGCAATTGGGCGGGCAGCACTGCATGCGGATTCGGGTGCGAGACAGCGGCCCCGGTTTCGACCACGCCGTGGTTCGCGAGATGATCGAGGGGCAGAGCGAGCGGCGGTTGTGGGGGCGGGGCCTGACCCTGGTGCACCAGCTCTGTCGCCAGGTGCGCCATCTCGGGAATGGCAACGTAGTCGAGGCCGATTACTGCTGGTAGTCTTCGGCCGGTTCTTTACAGGGGGCAAGCCGACATGAGCGATATCCAGTCTGCACTGATTACCGGAAATTCCAGTGGCCTGGGGCTGGGGCTCACACGGGTGTTGCTGGAGCAGGGTGTAAAGGTATTCGGGATGAGCCGACGCGGCTGTCCCGACGATGGCGTCGCTGCGGATGAGCGGGCCGATCTGGCCGACTTCGATGCCACCGCCCGGGCAATGGATCGACTGCTGGACGGGCTCGGTTCCCTGGACCTGGTGGTCCTCAACGCCGGCCTGCTGGGCCACATGCAGCGGATGCAGGATGCGCCGATGGAAGACCTGCGCCTGCTGATGGACGTCAACACCTTTGCCAACAAGGTCATCCTCGACGCCCTGTTGCGGCACGATGTCCCGGTGCGCCAGATCGTCGCCATCTCCTCCGGCGCGGCTGTCTCGGGCGCGGCCGGCTGGAGTGGCTATTCGCTGTCCAAGGCCGCGCTCAACATGTTGATCCAGCTGTACGCCCACGAATTTCCCGAAACCACGGCCATCAACGCGCTGGCCCCGGGGCTGGTCGATACCGCGATGCAGGACTACCTTTGCGAGGAGGCGGACCGCGCGAGCTTTCCCGTGCTGCAGCGCCTGAAGGCGGCGCGTGGTACCGAGAACATGCCCGATCCGGAGACGGCGGCGCAGGCCATCATCCGAGCCCTGCCGCGGCTGCGTGCGACCCCGCGCGGCGGCTTTGTCGATATTCGCCATCTCGACTGACTCATGTGTGCGCCGCGGCCGTGGTGACTGCACGAGCCCGAGGGCCCGAAGCCCGTGCGTGTCACCAAAAGTTCTTCGTGCGGGCCGTTGGCTTTTGCCCGGAATGGGGCGTATAGTCGGAAGCGTGAGTCGCGGAAGAGTGGCAACACTAGGAAGTTTCTAGTTTCAGAACCAGTGCTCCCGTTGATCTGTTGGCAGCATTTCGCGATCACATTTGTTA
Source organism: Pseudomonadota bacterium (assembly GCA_051747025.1). GTDB lineage: Bacteria > Pseudomonadota > Gammaproteobacteria > Ectothiorhodospirales > Ectothiorhodospiraceae > Thioalkalivibrio. The sequence continues at coordinate 39,136 of JBNJFQ010000024.1, read as the reverse complement.
GTTACATGAAGAGGTTACAAGTTGTGAATACTGGTGTTGTGAAGTGGTTCAACGAGAGCAAGGGTTTCGGTTTCATTACCCCCGATGATGGCGGCAAGGACGTGTTCGTCCATTTCTCCGCGATCAACGGTTCGGGTTTCAAGACGCTGGCCGAAGGTCAGAAGGTCTCCTTCGAGATCCAAGAAACTGCCAAGGGTCTGGCCGCCGGCGACGTGCAGGCGATCTGAGATCAGCAGTGAATGGCGCGTCCACGGACGCATCGGAAAGGCCGCCTTCGGGCGGCCTTTTTTTGTAGTGCGCCAGGCATGGCGCCCAGCGCCTGGCGGGCGCTGTTCCCGAGGGTGGTGCCTCGGGATGACCTGGGGGTGAAAGTCCCCCTGCACGCCTGGCAAGGGGAAGTGCTAGCTGACGGCAAGGGTGTCTTCCGCGAGGAGGAATCGGAAGGAAGCCCGAGGCAAAACGCTGGTCTGACGAACAGGAAGCGGATACGAGGCGGCATGGCGGGGTAAGATGGCCACAATCATCAAAGCCCGGTACTTGCACGGAACGCCATGACGTATATCCGCCGGGCACAAGCGGGAAGGTCGCGCGTCTTACCCTGGGAGGTCTGGTGGTCTGCCACGGTGCTACCGGCGTCGAGAGGCGACGGGATGGGCCACCAGGCGTCAGCACAGGCCATAGTAAGTGCCGATTCACTGCGGCACCAAGGGCCGAACCTGAAGAACTGCGAGTAGGCGATGGCGTCTCGAGGATTGATCGTGAAGACAGAACGTGGCGCTGACACCGCCACCCACCCAGAGGGGGAGGGGCAGTAGTACCCCGAGTCCCGGTCGGTGGGCGTCGAGACGGTCCCGGCGTCGTCATCGTGGACGAAAGCGGAGCCCGCCCCCGGCCCCTACCCGATCTCGTCGTCCCTCGCCCGGTCGGGTATCCGGCCCCTTGGCGGTGGCGGCGCGTCTTGGCGTCCTGCTGCAGCAAGGGCTAGGCTTGGAGCAGGCGCCACCCGTAAACATCGGCGCTTGCTCCAGGGCCAGCGACTACCAGGGCAGGCGGCTGGCCGAAGGCACCGTAAACTCGAGCACCGACCGCTGCCGCAGGCAGACCGCTGAAAGGCCGCGACTTGCAGGGTCGGGACACCGGGATGGTGCACACAAAAAAGCCGCCCGCGGAGGTCTCCGGGGGCGGCGGTCGTTGCCGGGCGCCGCAAGGCGTCCGCAACGGGCTGGTGCTTACAGGCTGAAGTACATGTCGAATTCGACCGGATGGGTGGTCATGCGCATGCGCGTGACGTCTTCCATCTTCAGGTCAATATAGGCGTCGATCATGTCATCGGTGAACACCCCGCCCTGCGTCAGGAACGCACGGTCGGCGTCCAGGGCCTCCAGGGCCTGGTCCAGCGAATGGCAGACCTGCGGAATACCCTTCTCCTCTTCCGGCGGCAGGTCGTAGAGGTTCTTGTCCATCGCGTCGCCCGGGTGGACCTTGTTCTGGACGCCGTCCAGGCCGGCCATCAGCATCGCGGCGAACGCGAGGTATGGGTTGGCCGTGGAGTCCGGGAAGCGCAGCTCGATGCGCCGGCCCTTCGGGTTCATCACGAACGGGATGCGGAGCGATGCCGAGCGGTTGCGCGCCGAGTAGGCCAGCATCACCGGTGCCTCGAAACCCGGCACCAGACGCTTGTAGCTGTTGGTGGAGGGGTTGGTGAAGGCATTCAGGGCCCGGGCATGTTTGATGATGCCGCCGATGTAGTACAGCGCGGTCTCGGACAGGCCGCCGTACAGGTCACCGGAGAACAGGTTCTTGCCGTCCTTGGACAGCGACTGGTGCACGTGCATCCCGGAGCCGTTGTCGCCCACGATGGGCTTGGGCATGAAGGTTGCGGTCTTGCCGTGGATGTGGGCCACGTTCTGGACGACGTACTTGAGGATCTGTACCTCGTCGGCCTTCTGGGTCAACGTCGCGGCACCGACACCGATCTCGCACTGGCCGGCGGTGGCCACCTCGTGGTGGTGCACCTCGGTTTCCAGGCCCATTTCGGTCATCACTTCGCACATGGTCGAGCGGATGTCGTGCAGGCTGTCGACCGGCGGGACCGGGAAGTAGCCGCCCTTCACGCCCGGGCGGTGACCGATGTTGCCGTCGTCGTACACGCGCTCGGAGTTCCAGGAGGCCTCCTGGGAGTCCACGCGGCAGTAGGAGCCGGACAGGTCGGAGCCCCACTTCACATCATCAAATACGAAAAACTCGTTCTCCGGACCGAACAGTGCGGTGTCGGCAATCCCGGTGCTCTGCAGGTAGGCCTCGGCACGCCGCGCCAGGGAGCGCGGGCAGCGGTCATATCCCTGCATGGTGGCCGGCTCGACCACGTCGCAGCGGATATTCATGGTCATGTCTTCAAAGAACGGGTCGAGCACGGCGGATTCGGCATCCGGCATCAGGATCATGTCGGACTCGTTGATGCCCTTCCAGCCCGAGATGGACGAGCCATCGAACATCTTGCCTTCTTCGAAGGTCTCCTCCTCGATCTCGTGGGCCGGCATGGTGACATGCTGCTCCTTGCCCTTGGAGTCGGTGAAACGGAAGTCGACAAAGCGCACTTCCTTTTCCTTGATCTGGTTCAGCACGTCGGCTGCGGACATGGGGGTCTCCTTCGTTTTTGCTTGGGTCGATTCGGTTACCGCCGGACGCCGTATCGTAGCGCGGGCCGGCTTTCGCGGATTCTGATGCAGGCATCGTGCCAATAGCGCTGACGGGCCGCATTGCGCGACGTGGATGCGTTGGGCCATCGGCGCAGGTGGCGCTGAGCACCATCATGGGGCATATATAGCACGGTCTTGGTGCGCCTGGGGTTATGATGCACCTATTGAGTGCATGGCCGGTACAGCAGGGTCACCTCGCCCAGCAGGTCACCGACCTTCGGATGGGCGCGCAGCCGGTCCGCCAGGGCACTGGCTCGCGCCTCCAGGTCGGTGCTGCGGGTTGCCCTGTCAAGGCGCAGGGTCACGGTGACGTGCACCCGGCCATCGAGATAATGCAATGACACGTGCTCTACGGCGTTCAGTTCCGGGGTGTCGGCCCAGGCCTCGCGCAGGGCGTCCACGAGTACCGGGCGCAACGGAAGGCCCGAACTGCGCGCCTGCTCGGCGTCGTTTTCCGGATCCACGTGGACGGTGATGTCATTGACTCGGGCGTGCTCCCCGGTGACCGCCCGGTTGACCGCGTCGGCGATGCGGTGGCCCTCGGAGACCGAAATCATCGGTGCGACCTGGATGTGCACGTCCGCGACCACGTCGCTGCCGTGGCGGCGGGTGCGCAGCATGTGCGCATCCTTGACCCCGGGCACGTCCAGGATGGTGCGGTGGATGCGGTCCACCTTTTCCGGCTCCAGGGCGGTGTCGATCAGTTCTGCGGCGCTGCGCATGATCAGGCGCCCGGCGATGTGCAGGATGAACAGCGCCACGATCAGTGCGGCCAGTGCGTCGGCCCAGGGGAAACCGGCGACCGCAGCCCCGACCCCCACCAGCACGAACAGCGAGGAGATCGCATCGGTGCGGTGGTGCCAGGCATTGGCGTCCAGCATGCGTGAGTTCAGGCGCCGGGCGACCCGGTGGGTGTACTGGTACAGGCCTTCCTTGGCCACCAGGGTCAGGACCGCAAAGCCCAGTGCGGCGGGTGCCGGGCCGAGAGCGGCATCGGTGTCCAGCAGGCGCTGACCCGCACTCCATGCGATCCCGAGCCCGGCGACGGCGAGAAACAGCCCGACCACCACGGTCCCCAGGGTCTCGATCCGCGCATGGCCGTAGGGATGATCCTCGTCCGGGGAGGCCGCGGCCTTACGCGCAGCGAACAGCACCACCGCGTCGGTGGCCAGGTCGGAGACGGTATGCACGCCGTCGGCAATCAGGGCCTGCGAGTTCAGCAGCCAGCCGCTGACCAGCTGCGCGATCGCGAGGCCCGAATTGACGCCGGCGCCCACCAGTGTGACCTTGCGGGTATCGCGATAGCGCACGCCATCGTCGGGGGGCGTGGCGGCGTCGGTACTGTGGGTCGGGTCGTCCAGCTCCAGTCTCCCGTGCGGCGTCTGCGCCCAGTATGCGCGCGGCAGGGGCGCGCGCAAAACCCATCCCTCCGGCCGGACGGTGGTCGCGCCCGGAGCCGCGCCGATATACTGTGCGCCTTTCTCCGATCCGGATGCCCGCATGTCGTCACAACACACCGAATCGCGCCCTGGCCCGACGTTTCAGGACCTGATCCGCCGTCTTCAGGACTACTGGAACGACCACGGCTGCGTGGTCCTGCAGCCCTACGATATGGAGATGGGGGCGGGGACCTTCCACCCGGCGACCTTTCTACGCTCGATCGGCCCCGAACCGTGGCGCGCGGCCTACGTGCAGCCGAGTCGGCGTCCGACCGACGGGCGCTACGGCGACAATCCCAATCGGCTGCAGCACTACTACCAGTTCCAGGTCCTCCTGAAGCCCTCGCCACCGAACATACAGGATCTCTACCTGGGCTCGCTCGAGGCGCTGGGTTTCGACATGCTGACGCATGATGTCCGGTTCGTCGAGGATGACTGGGAGTCGCCGACCCTGGGAGCCTGGGGGCTGGGCTGGGAAATCTGGCTGAACGGCATGGAGGTCACACAGTTCACCTACTTTCAGCAGGTCGGTGGGCTGGATTGCCACCCGGTGTCCGGCGAGATCACCTACGGGCTGGAGCGGCTGGCGATGTATCTGCAAGGGGTGGAGAGTGTGTTCGACCTGATCTGGACCGTCGGTCCCGACGGGCGTCCAGTGACCTATGGCGATGTCTATCACCAGAACGAAGTCGAGCAGTCGGCCTACAATTTCGAGCACGCCGATCGCGATGCGTTGTTCGCCGCGTTCGATCACCATGCGGGCGAGAGCGATCGCATGATCGGGTTGGGCCTGCCGCTGCCCGCCTACGAGCAGATGCTGCGTGCGTCGCACAGTTTCAACCTGCTGGATGCGCGCGGCGCGATCTCGGTCACCGAGCGCCAGCGCTATATCCTGCGTGTGCGTGAACTGTCGCGAAATATCGCCCAGCGCTATTACGAGAGCCGCGAGGCCCTTGGATTCCCGTTGTGTGCCGATGACGACATGAACAAGCCCGACGCCGCCTGAGAAGCCTCTCTCCGCGTGTCGCCGGCCCGTCCGGGCCGCCACGCCAATCACGGACCTGACATGGACGATACCCGCGAACTCCTGATCGAACTTGGTACCGAGGAGCTGCCCCCGAGGGCCCTCGTCCGCCTGCGCGACGCTCTGGTCGAGGGCCTGGCGAGTCGCCTGCGCGAGGCGGGCCTGGAGCCTGGTGTGCCCCAAGCGTATGCCACGCCCCGGCGTCTAGCAGTGCTGTTCCCGGCCGTGGCCGGGCTCCAGCCGGACCAGTTGCAGGAGCGCCGCGGCCCGGCCGTGGCCGCCGCCTTCGACGAATCGGGCGAGCCGACCCGGGCGGTGCTGGGGTTCGCCCGCTCCTGCGGCGTCGAGGTCGATCGCCTCGAGCGCGAGACTACCGAAAAGGGCGAATACCTCATCTTTCGCCAACTGCAGCCGGGCCGCGCCCTGGGCGAGCTGCTGCCGGAGATGCTGGAGGCCGCGCTGGAGGCGCTGCCCACGCCCAAGCGCATGCGCTGGGGCAGCAGCCGCACCGAGTTCGTGCGCCCGGCGCACTGGCTGGTGGTGCTGCACGGCACCGAGGTGCTGGAGATGACGGTGCTGGAACAAGCGGCCGGGAATGCCACGCATGGCCACCGCTTCCACCAGCCCGGTGCGCTGGAGCTCAAGCGCGGGAACGACTACGCCGAGCGGCTGCGCAGCCCGGGCTTCGTCGAGCCGTCGTTCGAGGCGCGGCGCGAGCGCATCCTGGAACAGGTCCACGAACAGGCCAGGGCGCTGGGTGGGCACGCACTGGTGGATGCGGACCTGCTGGACGAGGTGACCGCACTGGTCGAGTGGCCGGTGGCCCTGACCGGCGGTTTCGATCCGCGCTTCCTGGACGTCCCGCAGGAGGCGCTGATCTCCACCATGCAGGACAATCAGAAATACTTCCCGGTGGTCGACGAGGCCGGCCGGATGCAGCCGCACTTCATTGTGATCAGCAACATCGAGTCGCGTGATCCACATGCGGTGCGCGACGGCAACGAGCGCGTGCTGCGCCCACGCTTTGCGGATGCCGAGTTCTTCTGGCAGCAGGACCGCAAGAAGCGCCTGGAGGAGCGCCTGGAGGCGCTGGACGCCGTGGTGTTCGAGAAGCGCCTGGGCACGCTGCGCGACAAGTCCGCGCGGCTGGAGGCGCTGATGCAGCGCCTGGCCGGGCTGATGGCTCTGGATGGGGACCTGGCCGCGCGCGCCGCGCGGCTGGCCAAGTGCGATCTGGTCACCCAGATGGTGTTCGAGTTCACCGAGTTGCAGGGCACCATGGGTCGCTACTACGCCCTGCACGATCGCGAGGACGAGAGCGTCGCCGCCGCGATCGAGCAGCACTACTGGCCGCGCCAGGCCGGCTCCGAGCTGCCGAGCACCCCGCTGGCCCAGGCGCTGGCGCTGGCGGATCGCCTCGATACCCTGGTCGGCATCTTCGCCATCGGCAAGCAGCCCACCGGCACCAAGGACCCGTTCGCCCTGCGCCGCGCCGCGCTGGGGCTGGTGCGTATCCTGGTCGAGCGTGAACTGCCCCTGGCCCTGACCCCGTTGCTGCAGGCGGCCGCCGAGCCGATCCGCGAACGCGTGCCGGAGGCCGATCAGGCGGTGGAGCCGGTGCGCGAGTACATCGTCGAGCGGCTGCGCGGTTACCTGCTGGAGCAGGGCCAGGCGCACGAGACCATAGAGGCGGTGGCTGCGGTCGCGCCGGATGCCCCGCTGGACTTTGCCCGCCGCGTGCGCGCGGTGAGCCTGTTCCGCGAACGCCCGGAGGCCGAGGCCCTGGCCGCCGCGAACAAGCGGATCCACAACCTGCTGCGCAAGGCGGGCGAGGAGGCCGAGGCGGAACTCGATCCCGAGGCCCTGACGCTGGACGAGGAGCGGAGCCTCTATCAGGGCCTGCAGGCGGTGCGTCCGGGGGTCGAGCAGGCCGTGGCCGCTGGCGACTACCTGCATGCCCTCGGCGAGCTGGCGGGCCTGCGCGACCGCGTGGATGCTTTCTTCGACCAGGTCCTGGTGATGGCCGAAGACGCGGCCGAGCGGCGCAACCGCCTGGCCCTGCTGCGCGAGTTGCGCCGGGCCTTCGAGACTGTGGCCGATATCGGCCGCCTGGCCACCGGATAGGGCCTTTCCATGCTGCCCCTGATCCGCGGCCTGTTGTTTCAGGCAGGGTTTATCGCCTCGATGCTGGTGTTCGGGCTGCTGGTGCCGCCGCTGATCTGGCCGTTCTCGCGCCCGGTCCGCTACCGCGTGCTGACCCAGTGGGGGCGTTTCAATGTCTGGTGGCTGCGCATCACCTGTGGTATCGACTACCGGGTGCACGGGGCCGAGCACATCGATCCCTCGCGTCCGCATGTGGTGCTGTCGAAACACCAGTCGGCCTGGGAGACGGTGGCCTTCGTCGCGATCTTCCCGATGCAGACCTGGGTGCTCAAGCGCGAGCTGATGCGGATACCGGTGTTCGGCTGGACTTTGTCGATGATCGACCCGGTGCCCATCGACCGTCAGGCCGGGCGCCAGGCGCTGGAGAATCTGGTGACCGAGGGCCAGCAGCGTCTGGACGCGGGCCGCTGGGTGATCGTGTTCCCCGAAGGAACGCGGGTGGCCCCGGGCGAGCACGGCCGCTACCGCCAGGGCGGCGCGATGCTGGCGGCGCGTACCGGCTACCCGGTCCTTCCGGTCGCGCTGAACAGCGGCAGCTTCTGGCCGAAGAAGGGTGTCCGGCGCTACCCCGGGACCATCGAGGTGGTGGTCGGCGCGCCGATCGAGACCGCCGGGCGCAAGCCGGTCGAGATCCTGAACGAGGCCGAGGACTGGATCGAGACCACCATGGCCGGAATCGAGCCGCGCCCGGCCAGCAAATCCGCGGAGAAGCCGAATGGCCAGTGAATCCGCGATCAGCGCCCCGCTGGTCGAGCTGCGTGACCGGACCATCTACCGCATCGGCGACCAGGAACCGGCCGTCTGGCTGATCGACGACCTCGAGCTGGGCGGCATCCTGGTCAACGCACCGGCGTATTCCGGCCCGCTGCTGGCGGCGATCCGGGCGATTACCCAGCCCGCCTACCTGTTCCTGCCCAGCCGCCATGGCGCACAGACTCTGGACGCCTGGCGCGGTGCGGGGCTCGAGACCCTGGCCTTCGAGGCCGAGGCCCCGGCGATCCGCGCCGCCGACGGCACGGTCGATATCGCCTTCAACCGCAAGCAGCGCTTGTCGCGCACCATCGACTTTCTGCCGATGGCCGGCGTGACCGAAGGTACCTGCGCGCTGCGCCTGAAGAACCTCCCCGGGGTGGTGTTCTTCGGTCCGGCGCTGACCCCGGGCGCGGATGGCTGGCCCACCCTGATCCAGAACCCGGAGGATCACTCCTTCGAGGCAAGGCTGTTCGGAGCCCTGGGCGTGAAGGATCTGAAGTTCGCCTACGCCTTCTGCGACCGCTTCGATCCCGCCACCACACAGTTTGGACCGGACGCGGACCAGCACATCCAGTCGTGCATCGAGGCCGTCTTCGAGGAATAATCGTCGGCCTCAGGTCCGGGCGATCAGGTTCTGGATTACATGACCTGCGGCGGTCAGGCCGAAGATTGCGGGGAGGTAGGAGATGGTGCCGTTGACCGAACGGGGGCGGGCGCCGTCGGCAACCGGGCGATGTTCGGTGCCCTTGCGCGGCTGTTCGATCGAGAACACCACGGGGTAGTCGAGGTGCGCCCCCAGGCGCCGCAGGTTCTTGCGCATCTGGCGCGCCAGCGGGCATACGCGCGTCTGCGCCAGCGCCCCGACCCGGACGGCGGTTGGGTCGATGCGGCCACCCGCTCCCATGCTGGAGATCACCGCCTGGCCCCGGGCCTGCGCGCCAGCGACCAGTGCGGCCTTGCAGGCGATGGAGTCGATCGCGTCGAGCACGAAATCGGCGTCCTCCGGCAGCAGTTCGGCAATGGTATCGGGGCGCAGGAATTCGCGGTGCACGGTCACCCGGGTCTCCGGGTCAATGTCGCGGATCCGAGCCTCCATGATGGCCGTCTTGGGCAGGTCGACGGTGGAGCGCAGTGCGACCAGCTGACGGTTCAGGTTGGAGGCCGTGACGACGTCATGGTCCAGTAGCGTGATCCGCCCGATACCGGCCCGCGCGATCGCTTCGGCGGCATAGCTGCCAACCCCGCCGAGCCCGGCGATGAACACGTGCCGGTCGCGCAGGCGCGCGGTTACCTCGGCCCCCAGCAACAGGTCCGTGCGTTCGGAATACGGGTTGAGGCCGGGGTTCGGGTTGTCGCTCATTGCGCGGGGTCGCCGGATAGCCGGAGGATCCGGCGTGCATTTTGTGTGGTTATTATAGCCATGTCCCCGGGGGACATGTCGCGCAGTGTCGCCAGCTCGGCGTTGATCTTGGTCACCCGGGCCGGCTCGTTGCGCTCGCCCTGATGCCCGGCCAGCGGCTGGTCGGGGGCGTCGGTTTCGACCACCAGGCACCCCAGCGGCGCCTCGCGCACGACGCGGTGCAGTCTCTTCGCCCGATCATAGGTGACGGGGCCCCCGATTCCGAGGCAGCAGCCCAGATCCACCGCCTGCCGGGCCTGCTGCGGGCTGCCAATAAAGGCGTGCAGGATGCCGGTGACGCCCGGATGCTGGCGCAGACCCTTCAGGGCCTCGTCGAGTGCGCGGCGGCTGTGGATGATGACCGGCAGATCACGCTCGCGAGCGATCGCCAGTTGTCGCATGTAGAAACGCCACTGGCGGTCCCAGTCGAGGCCCTCCTGGTATCCATCCAGCCCGATCTCGCCGATGGCAACGGTCTCGGGGTGTGCATCCAGCCAGGTCTCCAGGGCGTCGAGGTCGGCGTCGGCGTGGTCCTGGAGGAAGATCGGATGCAGGCCGTAGGCGACGTGCAGGCCCGCGTACTGCCGGTGCAGGGCTTCCAGGTCGGGCCAGCGCGCCCGTGTGACGCCGGGCAGGATCAGTTCGCACACACCGGCGGCCCGAGCGCGGTCCAGCACCATCGGGCGATCCGCATCGAACGCGTCCAGGTCCAGATGGACATGCGTATCGATCAGGTCCATCGGCCCGGTTTCCCTACGGGCAGGGATAGGTATAGCGGGCGTGGATGCCCTCGATGGCCTCCAGCACGGCGTCGGACAGGGGGATGCCGATGGTTGCGATGTTCTCGCGCAGTTGCTCCATGGTGGTTGCGCCGACCAGGTTGCTGGTCACGAAGGGTTGCTGGTTGACGAAGGCGTGCGCCAGCTGGGCCGGGGTAAGCCCGTGTTCGGCAGCGAGCCTGGCGTACTCGGCAGTGGCGGCCAGACCGGATTCGTTGCTGTAGCGCTGGAAGCGCTCGAACAGGGTCAGGCGCGCCCCCTCGGGTTTGGCACCGTCCAGGTATTTGCCGGAGAGCATCCCGAAGGCCAGCGGCGAGTAGGCCAGCAGCCCCGCGTCCTCGCGGATGGCCATCTCGGCCAGTCCCGCCTCGAAGCTGCGGTTGAGCAGGTTGTAGGGGTTCTGGATGGAGACGATGCGCTCGGACAACCCGCGGTCGTGCGCGCGGATCCATTCCATGAAGCCCCACGGGGTCTCGTTGGAGATGCCAATGGTGCGCACGCGCCCGCCGTCGACCAGCGACTTCAGGGCGGCTGCGGTCTCCTCAATCGGGGTCGCGTCATCATCCGCCTTGTGGACATAGCCCAGCTGGCCGAAGAAGTTGGTGGAGCGGGCCGGCCAGTGCACCTGGTAAAGATCCAGGTAGTCGGTGCGTAGCCGCTTCAGGCTGTCGTTCAGGGCCTGCTCGATGTGCTCGCGGTTCAGCTTCGGGCCACCCCGGAGGTAATCGATCATGCCGGGGCCGGCGACCTTGCTCGCCAGCACGACCTGGTCGCGGTTGCCGCGTGCCGCCAGCCAGTTGCCGATATAGCTCTCGGTCCGGCCCTGGGTCTCTTCGCGCGGGGGCACGGGGTACATCTCGGCGGCGTCGATCAGGTTCACGCCCTGCTCGAGCGCGTAGTCGAGCTGCTCGTGGGCCTCGGCCTCGGTGTTCTGTTCGCCCCAGGTCATGGTGCCCAGGCCGATCAGGCTGACCTCGATGTCGGTCCGTCCCAGTCTGCGGTATTGCATGCGGTCCCCTTGATGGTTCAGGTAAACAGGGTGAGCACCCCGGTGTAGCCGTACAGGCGGTTGGCGAAGATCTCGCCATTGGCGAAGAAGCCAACCAGTGGTATGTCGCCCAGGTGCTTCTGCACGATACCCAGTTCGGCGCCTTCGTGCGCGAACTGGTGGCGCCCGCGCCCGACACAGGAGACGTAGACGGCGCCGCGAATACCGTTCGGCGCCTGCGTGCGGATCTGGTCCAGCATGCGCTCCAGGTCCTCGATGGCCGCCTGGCCGTCGCGGCGCACGAACAGGATCTGCGAGCCCTGCTCCAGCATCTCGCCGACCGCCAGTACCTGCTGGTCCAGATCGATGCCCATGATGTTGCGCACGCGGTAGTCGCCGGTGTCCGAGCCGGGGATGGGGAAGCCGACCAGGATGTAGCCCAGCGCCCGCTCCAGGTCGCGCGACAGGACATCGCCAATGATGCCCTTGAATGCCGGCAGGGCCTGCTGGCCGTCCAGGCGCACGATGATGTTGCGCCAGGTCTCGGTCAGCTCGTGTTGCCCGGGCAATGGCGTGCATCCCTGGGTATGACGAGCGGCCAGGCCAATCTCTTCGCGCAGTGCCAGCCCGGTCATACCCGAGGCTGCAACGCCATCGGCAATCTGCACCGCTCCTACTTCGCCGGAGTTCACGCCACCGGTGGCGAACCAGGCGGTACGGGTCGCGATGGTGTCCAGCAGTCCCTCGATGTCCTCCATGCGCGGGTCCGCGTTCAGGATCAGGCGCCCCGGGGTCTGCGGGTCGAGGAAGCCGTCCAGCTCCCGTTCCAGCTCGTCGAAAGTCCGCACCGGCCGGCGAATCACCTGCACACTGCCGGTCGGGAACTCGCCCACCATCAGGGTGACCGCCGGCTCCTCGTAGTATTCATGCTGCGGTCCGATCAGCGCCATGCCCATACCGCCCACCAGGTGGTCGATCGCGAGGCGCTCGCGCAGACGCTCCAGCAGGAGGCGAGCGTTACGCGCCAGCGAGTCGGACAGATAGATGAACCCGACCCGCACTTCGTCGGTGTGCGCCGGCTGTTCGCCGAGGTCGGCGACCAGGGCCTCGACCAAGGCTCCGGGCTCGCTGCCGCGCACGGCCGAACTGCGGAAGGGGCGGGTCGTCATCCGATCTGCTCCAGCATGGAAAGGGCCTCGTTATCGTGGGTGGGCAGGCCCGGTTCGGCGTGTATCCCCGAATCGCCGCCGAATACCAGGCGGGCATGGTGCCGCTGGTCCAGTTCCTCCAGGAACCAGGCGATCTCGGAGGGATGAACGACGTGCGGGCCGCGGGTCAGGTGGCGCACGAGGATCGCGTCGTCGCGCACTTCCAGGAACAGCGGTTGCGGCAGGCCCAGCGGCAGGACATGGTTCTGGACCAGCCATTCCACCGGCGTGGGCCGCGGGATCGGCAGACGCCGGCTGTCGATCCGGAAGTGGCCGCCGCCGCCCGGCTGCTTCAGCAGTTCCTCCAGCCAGTCGCCGACAAAGCCCTGGTGCACGATCAGCGAGCGCCCGGTATAGCGTGTGCGAAAGCGTTGCATCTGCCGGGCCGGCCGCGGGCCGAAGAGTCCGAACACGGCAACTCTGTCCTCTTTGGGGGGTGGACCGTGAATCCTAGCCGAATTGGACGCCGCAATGAAAAAGGCCCCGCCGGAGCGGGGCCCTCGAGGCAGGTTCGCCGGAGCGGTCAGCCGCGCCGTGAAAGCATGTCGTGGATGATCGGGCCAAGAATGACCTCCATCGCGAAGCTCATCTTCCCGCCCGGGACCACAATGGTCTTGGGGTCCGACATGAAGGAGTTGGGCAGCATGTTGAGCAGATACGGGAAGTCGATGCCAAACCGGGCCGGGTCCTTGAAGCTGATCACCACCATCGACTCGTCCGGGGTCGGTACCTCGCGGGCGATGAACGGGTTGGAGGTGTCGACCGTCGGTACGCGCTGGAAGTTGATGTCGGTGTAGCCGAACTGCGGGGTGATGTAGTTCACGTAGTCCGGCATGCGGCGCAGGATCGTGTCGACGATCGCCTCGGCGGAATAGCCACGCTCGGCGTTGTCGCGAAAGATCTTCTGGATCCACTCGAGGTTCACGATTGGCACTACACCGATCCCCAGGTCCACGTGCTGCGCGGCGTTCACATCACCGTCCACAACCAGGCCGTGCAGGCCCTCGTAGAACATCAGGTCGGTGCCCGGCTGGATCTCTTCCCAGGGGGTGAACTCGCCCGGGCCGAGGCTGGTGCCGAGCCGTTCGTTGTGGTGCGTGGCCTCCTCGTCGGAGTGCAGGTAGTAGCGCTTCTCGCCCTGACCGGTCTCGCCGTAGGCCTTGAACAGGCTCTCGATACGATCGAACAGGTTGGCCTGGGGGCCGAAGTGCGAAAAGTGGTTGTTGCCTTCTTCGGCGGCCTTCTGCATGGCTTCCTTCATCGCTTTGCGGTCATAGCGATGAAAACTGTCGCCCTCGATCACGACCGGGTTGATCTGTTCGCGGCGGAAGATCGCCTCGAACGAGCGCTTGACGGTGGAGGTGCCGGCGCCCGAGGAACCGGTCACCGCGATCACGGGGTGCTTTTGAGACATGAGATTCTCCTTGCCAGTGCAGTTTGCAAAATCGGATTGAAAATAGCCCAGGTTGGCGCTGTCATCAGTGTTTCTCTAGAAAATCAGGTTCAGCATGAGCATCGCCACGATGCCGAACAGCAGGGTCATGATCCCGCCGGCCTTCATGTAGTCCTTCACCCGGTAGCCACCGGGGCCCATGATCAGGGCGTTCACCTGATGGGTCGGGATCAGGAAGGAGTTCGAGGTCGCGATCGCCACGGTCAGGGCAAACACCCGCGGATCGGCGTCCATGCCGGCAGCCTGCGCGGCAAGCGCGAAATTGATGGCCAGCGGCACCAGCAGCACAGTGGCACCGACATTCGACATCACCAGCGTGAAGAATGTGGCCAGGGCGAAGATGGTTGCCTGCAGCACCCAGGGCGGTACGGTGCCCAGCATCTCCAGGGTGTTCTGCGCGATCCATGCCGCGGTCCCGGTGTTTTCCACGGCCATCCCCAGTGGGATCAGCGAGGCCAGCAGGAACACGGTCTTCCAGCTCACCGCCCGGTAGGCATTGTCGAGGCTGATGACGCCGGTCAGGATCATCCCCAGCGCGCCGGTCAGCAGTGCGACCGACAGCATCAGGTCGGTGAACACGATCAGGCCCACGGTCAGCGCCAGGAAAAACAGGGCGTGCGGCACCTTCGACGGCACCAGTTCCTCGTGCGGGTAGTCCGAGGTGATTACCACGAAGTCGCGGTCCTTCTCCAGCCGGGCCAGTGACTCCCAGGTGCAGTGCACTACCAGGATGTCGCCGGTCTCCAGCGGGATCTCCCGCAGCCCCTCACCATAGGTCTCGTTGCCGCGCTGGATCCGCATGACCGACAGACCGTAGGTCTGGCGCAGCGCCAGTTCCGTAACCGTCTTGCCGACCAGATTCGAGCCGGGGGCAATCGCGACCTCCGCAACCCCGGAGCGGCTGGTGTCCATCGCATTGGCGAACACGTCCAGGTGGGTGGTGGGGCGTTTGCGTGTCCCGGCGCACAGCTGCTCCATGCGTTCGGGGCTGGCGAGCACGGCCAGGTGGGAGTTGGGCTGGATCTCGAAACCGGTCCAGGGGGCGATCCGTAACTGATCGCGGGCATAGCTGCCGACGATCGCGACCCCGGTGTCGCGTTCGATCTCCGCGACCGTGCGCCCGATCAGCGGGTCGTTCTCCGGCACGAGCAGTTCGTGGACCTCGTAGGACAGCCCGTAGACACGCTGGAAGTAGTCCTGCGCGCTCTCGCGCTGGGTGGATTTGGTCTTCACCGATGGCAGCACGAGACGTCCGAGCACCACGAAATAGACGATGACCGTGGCCAGCAGGGCCAGGCCGATGGGGGTGACGTCGAACAGCTGGAATGGCTCGATGTCCGACGGCAGCAGATCGTTCAGCAGGATCAGCGGGCTGGATCCGACCAGAGTCATCGTGCCGCCCACGATTGCGGCGAAGCCCATCGGCATCAGCAGGCGTGACAGCGGGATGTCCAGGCGGTTGGAGATGCGGCTCATCACCGGCATGAACAGGGCGGCTGCGCCGATGTTCTGCATGAAACTGGAGATCACGCCGACCGTGCCGGAGACGGTCGGGATGATGCTCTTCTCGGAGGTGCCGCCCACCCGCATGATAAAAGTCGCGACCGTGTGCATCACCCCGGTCTTGTCGAGGCCTGCGCCGATAATCATCACCGCTATGATCGAGATCACCGCGTTGGAGGCAAAACCGCTGAACAGGGCGTCCTGTGCGACCAGAATGCCCAGCCCGGGCACTAGCGTCAGCAGGCCCAGCAGTACCATCACCGAGATGGCGGCCAGGTCCACCCGGATGATCTCGGAGACAAACAGGAAGATCGTGAACGCGAGCAGGGCGAGCACCACGATCATCTCGGTGGTCAGCGTAAGGTTTTCCATGGTTGTGTCGTGTCCTGAGGGGCCCGAGAGCCGGGCGGCACGGGGCCGGGAGCCGATGGCGCTGCGCGTCGGGCGCGCTGCCGGGGCGGAGCGGAAATCATGCAGCCCGCCTTCCCCTTGAAAGAGCGGGATTATTCCATCCTCGCGGCGCGGACGCAAAACGCGCGCTAGGCGTCAGCGGCCGGGCGGGCATGCGGCTGGCGTTTGCGCGGATCTCGGATATGCTGGAAAAATGATTCCGGAGACCACCCATGTCCGAGGTTGATGCCCCGCTATGCCGTTTCGAGGTCATCGTTCTGGTCACCGATGGTTCCGAGTCCAGTGCGTCCGCCGAGGATGTCGCCCTGGATGTAGCCGGACGCTGCTTGGCGCGTCTGATTATTGCGCGCATCATTCCCACCGACATCCAGCATGATGCCCTGTCGCCACCGCGCAGCCACGAGGCCAGCGTGAATGCCCAGACCGGCCTGGATGCCCTCAAGAAGAAGGCCCGCGCGCACGGCGTCGAGACCTCCGCGATCCTGCGCCACGGCGTGGACCGCCACAAGGGGTCGTCGCGATCGCCGAGGAACACCAGGCCGGTCTGATCGTGACCGGACGCCGCGAGCGCGGCGATCTCAAGCGGATCATGGTGGGAGATGCCACACGCAAGGCGGTGGGGCTGGCGCCCTGCAACGTGATGGTCGTCCCGCGTGGCGCGCACCCGCCGCAGCACGGCCTGGTGGTCGGTACCGACGGTTCCGAGTTGGGCGACCTGGCCGCACCTGGCGCGATCGAGATGGCGGGCTACTGCCAGCTACCGCTGACGATCACCTCGTTTGCGATCCCCGGCTAGAGCGAGGAGCCTCGGAAGGAGGGTGTGGACGCAGTCCAGCGCCTGCAGGATGAGGCCCGCGAGCGGGGTATCGAGGCGAGCGGGGCCTTCGAGGAGGGGCGTCCGGAAGTTACCCTGCTGGAAGTGGCGCGCCGCGATAACCGCGACCTGATCGTGGTTGGCAGTCATGGCCGGATCGGGATCAGGCGGTTGCTGATGGGCAGCGTCTCCGGACGCGTGATCGGCGGCGCCGACTGCCCCGTGCTGGTGATGAAGCACGTCTGACCCGGGATCCCGGCGCGGGGTATCGTCAGGCGGGTTCGTCGGTGCGCCGGTAGAGAAGATCCGCCACCTGATGGCCGCGGCGTTCCCCGCGCCGTTCGAATTTGGTGACCGGCCGCTCTGGTGGTCGGCTGCGTGCGGGAACCGGGCCGTCGGGCTCGAACCACGGGACGCATTCCTGCATCACCGCGATCATGTACTCGGCGTACTCGGCCCAGTCGGTGGCCAGATGCAGCCGCCCGCCAGGCCGGATGCGTGTCGCCAGGTGGCGCACGAAGGCCGGCTGGATCAGGCGGCGCTTGTGGTGGCGTTTCTTGTGCCATGGGTCGGGGAAGAACACCTGCACGCAGTCCAGGCTGCCCGGCGTCAGATAGTGCTCCAGCAGTTCCACCGCATCGGCGTCGCTGACGCGCACGTTGGACAGGCCGCGCCGCTCCACCTCGCGCAGCAGATGTCCGACACCCGGCCGGTGCACCTCGGTCCCGATAAAATTGCGCTCCGGCTGATGTTCCGCCTGCTCGGCCAGGCTCTCGCCGTCGCCGAAGCCGATCTCCAGGGTCACCGGTACCGTGCGCCCGAAGATCGCGGCCAGGTCCAGGGGGGCGGCGGGTTCCGGGAGCTGCAGGCCGAAACGCGGGAACAGGTCGTCCAGCGCCCGCTGCTGGCCCGGCGTCAGCCGCCCCTCGCGGCGCACGAAGCTGCGGATGCGGCGGTAGAACGGCTTCTCGTCCGCCCCCTCGAGGTTGGCCTGATGGTTCATGCTCAGTTGAAGAACAGGCCGGTTTGCGGCGAGGAGGCCGAGGCGTAGCGCCGTGGCGCCATGCGTCCGGCGCGGAAGGCCTGGCGCCCGCCGATGATCGCGTGGCGCATGGCCGAGGCCATCATCACCGGGTCGTCGGCGGCGGCGATCGCGGTGTTCATCAGGACCCCGTCGCAACCCAGTTCCATCGCGATCGCGGCATCCGAGGCGGTGCCGACGCCGGCATCCACCAGCACGGGAACCTCGGCGTTTTCCACGATCTCGCGGATGTTGTAGCGGTTCTGGATACCGAGGCCCGATCCGATGGGTGCGGCCAGCGGCATGATCGCCAGACAGCCGATCTCTTCCAGGCGCTTTGCCAGCAGCGGGTCGTCGGTGGTGTAGACCATTACGTCAAAGCCCTCGGCGACCAGCGTTTCGGCCGCCTTCACCGTCTCGAAGACGTCCGGGTACAGGGTCTTCTCGTCGCCCAGGACCTCCAGCTTCACCAGGTTGTGGCCGTCCAGCAACTCCCGCGCCAGGCGGCAGGTGCGGAGGGCGTCCTCGGCGTTGAAGCAGCCGGCGGTGTTCGGCAGCAGTGTGTAGTGCTCCGGCGAGATCACGTCCAGCAAGTTGGGCTCGTCCGGGTTCTGGCCGATATTGGTGCGGCGGATCGCGACCGTCACGATCTCGGCGCCGCTGGCCTCGATGGCGTCGCGGGTCTGATCCAGGTCGCGGTATTTTCCGGTTCCCACCAGCAGGCGGGAACGAAACTCGCGCGAGCCAACACGGAACAGGTCGTCGGCGGCGGCCGATTGGGTCATGTGGAATCCTTCAGTCTATGGTTGCGAAAGCGATAGTACGGGGCTGCCTGGTGGGCGGGTTCAGCCGCCGCCGATGGCCTGGACAATTTCCACCCGGTCGCCCGGCGCCAGAACATGATCGGCATGCTGGCCGCGCGGGACCAGCTGCTCGTTGACCTCGATGGCCAGGCGGCGTCCCTCCAGCCCGCGTGCCGCGACCAGATCCTTCAGGGTCGGCGTGCTGGCGCCGGGGATTTCGTAGGGTTTGCCGTTAAGCTGGATCTGCATAGGTATTCGTCGCGGTTGTTCGGGGCGCCGGCCATTGAGCCGGACAGGATCAGCGCATACAATCTGCGGCTCGGGCGGGTGTAGTTCAATGGTAGAACATCAGCTTCCCAAGCTGAGAACGTGGGTTCGATTCCCATCACCCGCTCCATCCCTATTGTACCGTGCCCGGGTCCGGATTCGTCCCCCCCGCAAGCCTTGCTGCCACGGGGAATCTGGACTTGTTCCGCGGCACTGTTATATCGTCGGGCCATGCATACGGCCCAGTCCAGTCCGAACCTGATGCCGCTCCACGAGGCGCGTGAACTCCTGCGCGAGTACGCCATCTCGCCCACCGAGCAGCGCGTGGAAATTGCCCGTGTGATGTTCGCCCGTCACCAGCACCTGAGTGCGGAGCAGATCCTGGGCCTGCTTGCACAAAGGGCCTCCCGGGTGTCCAAAGCGACCGTCTACAACACCCTGAACCTGTTCGCGGAGAGGGGGCTGGTGCGCGAGGTCGTGATTGATCCCGCGAAGCTGTTCTACGATTCCAACCTGGATCCGCATCATCACATCTTCCACACCGATACCGGAGAACTGGAAGACGTGGATCCGGCCCGGGTCGATATCTCCAACCTGCCGGCCTTGCCCGAAGGCAAGAAACTGCTCGGTGTGGATGTGATTGTCCGCGTTAGTGACGAGCGCCGGGGCCGCTGAGCGGGTTTCCCCGGGCCGGGATTGTTGTCGGCCCCGGCCCCCGCTATCATGTCGCGCTTCGCCGGTGTAGCTCAGTTGGTAGAGCAATCGATTCGTAATCGATAGGTCGGAGGTTCGACTCCTCTCGCCGGCACCAATTTTCCCTCGCCAGTTTCCGGCGCGTATCGCCGGTCAGCCGCCCTGATGCCCGGATCCGCTGCGGCTTCGGTGCGGGCGCCCGCGCCCGGGACCGCCTTTCCCGCCACCTCGGCGTTCGTCGCGCGGCTTGCGCGCGCGCGGTTTCGGTCGTGTGGCATCAGTCACGAGGATCGCCGGTTCGACACTCGCGGTAGGGATGCGCTCGCCCAGATAGCTCTCGATTTCCGGCAGGTAGAACGCGGAGTCCTCGCAGCCGAAACTGATCGCGTCGCCCTCGGCGCCGGCGCGGGCGGTGCGTCCGATGCGATGCACGTAATCCTCGCCCGACTGCGGCAGATCGAAGTTGAAGACGTGGGTGACCGCCGGGATGTGCAGCCCGCGCGCGGCCACGTCGGTTGCGACCAGGAAGGTGTATTCGCCGCTGGCGAACTGCTCCAGCAGTGTCTGGCGTTTTTTCTGTGGCACGTCGCCGGACAACAGCGCGGCCTTCTGGCCGTTGGCATTCAGCCAGTCGCAGACCTTTTCCGCGCCGTGTTTGGTGTTCACGAACACGATCGCGCGCTCCGGTTGCAGCGTACGCGCCAGTCCCAGAAGCAGCGGGATCTTCTCATCGTTGGCCGGGTAGTAGATGGTCTGGCGGACCCGGTCCGCGGTCAGGGTCTCGGCCTCGACCTGGACCTTCTCGGGGTTGTTCATGTGCTCGTAGGCAAGCTCCATGACCCGCAGCGACAGGGTGGCCGAGAACAGCATCGACAGGCGCTCGCTGGCCGGAGCGCAACGGCGCATCAGAAAGCGCACATCCTTGATGAAGCCGAGATCGAACATGCGGTCGGCTTCGTCCAGTACCACGACTTCGGTGTGCTTGAGGCCGAAGACCTTCTGCTTGAAGTAGTCGATGATACGTCCGGGGGTTCCGATCAGGATATCCGCGCCGGCCTCGAGCTGTTCGCGCTGGCTGTCGTAGCCGGTGCCGCCGTAGGCCAGGGCCAGCCTCAGCCCGGTCTCCGCGCCCAGGAGCTCGGCGTCGCGGTGGATCTGGATGGCAAGCTCGCGGGTCGGGGCCAGGATCAGGGCCCGGACATCGGTGGCCCGCCGGTTCGGCGATGGCTGCTGGCGCAGCAGGCGATCGAAGGTGGCGATCAAGAACGCCGCGGTCTTGCCGGTTCCGGTTTGCGCCTGTCCCGCCACGTCCCGGCCCGCCAGTGCGATGGGCAGCGCGAGGCCCTGGATCGGGGTGCAGGTCTCGAAGCCGGCGTTGCGAATCCCGGCGTGAACCGGGGCGGGCAGGTCGAGCTGGTCGAAGCGGGTCGGGTGCTGCGCGGGATCGGTCATGAGGCTCCAGGCGATGCGGGCGGCTTTGTACTTGAACTGTCGGGTCTTCTTGGTCGATAGTAAGGCCTTGCAGCCGGTCCTGCAGGCTGCGCCCAAGCCAACGTCATGAGGACACGGAGTGAGCGATAATATCCTTTATACATCGGACGCCGATTTCGATCAGGATGTCCTGAAAGCCGATCAACCTGTCCTGGTGGATTACTGGGCGGAGTGGTGTGGCCCGTGCAAGATGATCGCGCCCATCCTGGATGAAATCGCCGAAGAATACGCCGGCAAGGTGAAGGTTGCCAAACTCAATATCGACGAGAATCCGTCTACCCCGCCGAAGTACGGCATTCGCGGCATCCCGACACTCATGCTGTTCAAGAATGGCGATGTCGAGGCGACCAAGGTGGGCGCCCTTTCCAAGTCGCAGTTGACCGCCTTTCTCGACCAGCACCTGTAATACCGCGGAACGCGGCGGACGCCCGTCTCCCCGGGGCATTCCCTGCCAGGCTTGCCCCGGGCGTTCGCGTCGCTTAACATCGGCAAAGTTATAGTGATCGCCAGATCGCTACCTGCCTCCATACCCGATCAATTCAAGGCAATCCGTGCGGCCATCCCCGGTCGCCGTTCATCCACGTTGAACACAGCACCCCACGAATGAATCTGACTGAACTGAAGCGGATGTCCGCTGCCGACCTCGTGGCCTTTGCCGAAGAGAAAGGCATCGAGAACATGTCCCGCGCCCGCAAGCAGGAAATCATCTTTGCCCTGCTGAAGGCCCATGCAAAGACAGGCGAGTCGATCTACGGCGACGGCGTCCTGGAGATCCTGTCCGATGGCTTTGGCTTCCTCCGCAGCGCGGACAGCTCCTATCAGGCCGGGCCTGACGACGTCTATATCTCGCCCAGCCAGATCCGGCGGTTCGGGCTGCGCACCGGCGACACCATCGCTGGCAAGATCCGCCCGCCCAAGGACAATGAACGCTACTTCGCCTTGCTGAAGGTCTCGGAGATCAACTTCGAGCCACCGGAGAACGCGCGCCACAAGGTGCTGTTCGAGAATCTGACGCCACTGCATCCGTCCAAGCGCATGCGCATGGAGCGCGGCAATGGCTCGACCGAGGACATCACTGCGCGCGTGATCGACATCGTCGCGCCATTTGGCAAGGGCCAGCGCGGGCTGCTCGTCTCCCCGCCGAAGGCGGGCAAGACGCTGATGCTGCAGAACATCGCGCAAAGCATTGCCGGCAACCACCCTGAGTGCTACCTGATCGTGCTGCTGATCGACGAACGCCCGGAGGAGGTCACGGAGATGGACCGCATGGTCCAGGGCGAGGTGGTCTCGTCCACCTTCGACGAGCCCGCCCAGCGCCACGTGCAGGTCGCCGAGATGGTGATCGAGAAGGCCAAGCGCCTGGTCGAGCACAAGCGCGACGTGGTCATCCTGCTGGACTCCATCACCCGCCTTGCACGCGCCTACAACACCGTGGCCCCGAGCTCCGGCAAGGTGCTCACCGGTGGCGTGGACGCCAATGCCCTGCACCGCCCGAAGCGCTTTTTTGGTGCCGCGCGTAACGTGGAAGAAGGCGGCAGTCTGACCATCCTTGCCACCGCGCTGGTCGAGACCGGATCGAAGATGGACGAGGTGATCTACGAGGAGTTCAAGGGCACCGGCAACATGGAGGTGCACCTCGAGCGCCGTATCGCCGAGAAGCGCATCTATCCGGCGATCAACGTGAACCGCTCCGGCACCCGCCGCGAGGAGCTGCTGACCGACCCCGAAGAACTGCAGAAGCTCTGGATCCTGCGCAAGTTCCTGCACGGGATGGACGACATCGAGGCCATGGAATTCCTGCTCGGTCGCATGCAGTCGTCGAAGACCAACAGCGAGTTCTTCGACCAGATGAAGCGCAGTTAGAGTCTCGCGCGGGGCTGCTGGGAGGTCACTCGCGACCCGACGGGTACTGGCGGGCGGCCGCGTGCAGCTCGTCCGCGACCCGGTCGCGCAGGCTCGCGGGCGCCAGCACCTCGACTCCGGAACCGTGGCGCAGGATCTCCTGCACCAGTTCGGTGGCATCCGAGTAGGGGACCTGGAGGATGTAGTGATCAACCTCGTAGTGCCCGACCTGATCCGGGTGCCAGGTCTCGTCCGCGACCCAGCGGGCGTGTTCCGGGGTGAAGCGCAGCACGCCCCATTCCCGCGCCGGCCCGGTGAAGATGCCGAACGCGGCCCCGATATGGCGATCCAGGGTCGTGTC
The DNA here is from genome assembly GCA_051747025.1 of Pseudomonadota bacterium. Lineage (GTDB taxonomy): Bacteria > Pseudomonadota > Gammaproteobacteria > Ectothiorhodospirales > Ectothiorhodospiraceae > Thioalkalivibrio. Next base: position 16,025 of record JBNJFQ010000024.1, on the reverse strand, counting down.
ATCCACCCGCTCCAGTACCCGGTCCTCCCGTTGCGCATCCTGAATCCGCTCCAGCGCAAAGGTGCGCAGATCCTCGGCCTGCTCGCACCAGGCGATCAGATACCAGTTGTCACGATAGAACAGTAGACGCTGCGGATGCACGCGGCGCCGGGTCGCAGCGTCGCGCGCGCGCCCGTGGTACTCGATGGCGAGCGGATGGGCCTCCAGGGTAGCCCCGGCGACAGCCTGGAAGATCCCGGGCTGGCCGCGCCGCTGGGCCTGAGGCTGGATCTGGATCCGCCGGTGCAGGGTGTCGAGGTGGTGCCCTCCACTCTCCAGCAGCCGCCGGATGCGGTTCTTCAATGGCCCGATGGTTGGAGCGAGCAGGCCCGGCTGCACGTCCTCCAACAGCTGTTCCATGGTCAGCAGGGCCAGCAGCTCGGACTCGTTGAACCAAAGCCCCGGCAGTTCGAACGCTGGCGCCTCCCGCGAGTAGCGGTAGCCGTTCACCTGGGGGTCGTATTCGACCGGCGCCTGCATGAAGTCACGCATGTACTCGAGGTCGCGCTTGACCGTTGCACGCGACACCCCGAGCCGCTCCACCAGTTCGACCAGCGACGGGGCAGAGCCCTGCAGCAGGCGATGCAGATGAAAGATGCGTTCGGCGCGGTTCACGGAATCAGTGCAGAGGAGGACATTTCCGGAACGCTACGTGGAGGATGCGTCCCTTGGCAATCTCTCGCGGCTTTTTCGAAGCGTGCGTGGCTTTCGGGCCCTGGGCACAGGCGAGGTGCCTTGAGTGGCTATTCGGGGCAGTCGGCTGGCGGGCGTGCAGACCCTGGTGGTGATTGTCAGGGTATTCGCTGTTGTCTCCGGACCGCCTGGCGAGCGGCGCAGGGGCGTCCGGTCGCGGCCCCGGCAACCTGCGCTGGAGGGTGATGCCTTGAAGGCATGACTCCAGGATCAGTTCCCGGATCGTTTCGTGGGCCGTTTCCCGGGCATGCGGGCCGCAGCAGTCGGCCGCGACAATAATGCCCGACTCCAACAGGTCCTGAAGGTCCTGGCCGCGCCACTCGGCCACGATTCGGCGGGAATGATCGTCGGTGATCCGCAGCAAGGGATCGGGCTTTTCAAGCCATGCGTCGAGGGTGAACATTGCATCTCCTAGCGAATGAGAATGATTCGCAATTGATGATGGTGCTTCCTGGCGCGGCAGTCAAGGGCTCCCTCGTCGGGCGCGCAGGATACTTCCGGAAATTTCCGGCCGAGGGACGGCGCCGGTTTCGGTGCGGGCAAAAGAAAGCCGCCGGATTGAGTATCCGGCGGCAATGCATCGCGGAGGTTCGAGAGCCTAAAGGCAGCACGCCTTTCGTCCTGGCGACAAGCGGACATGCTGTCCGCTTGTCTGGGTGAGAATCATGAGCATTTATGGTTGGGTATCAAGTGGCCTAAGGTTCGGATTCGCACCCGTGAGGCACGGAACATCCGTGCGGCCCTCGATTTTCCTTGTACTCGATGCGGGCCGCCCCGTTAAGGAGACACTGATCCGCCGCTCCTTAACGCGTGATCGCGATCAGGCGGGCGCCGAGGGCAAGCACGGCGTTCGTCAGGACGAGTACGGGCGCGATCCTGCGTCGCCGGTCAGGTGCGAGGGAGCCCCGCGCGGGCGAAGGCCGCGCGCCAGGGTTCCAGCTTTTTGGCCCGGCTCAGTCGGGCGTTGGCGGGGCTGGTGGAGGGCAGCCGCAGGGCGTAGACGCCCAGGGCGCGGGTTTCGCGGATGCGCCGCGCGCTTTCGGCGCCGTTGTGGATGATCACGCGCAGTCCGGGGGCCTCGCGAGTCAGGCGGGTGAGATCGTTGGGGATCGGTTCGCGGATGGCGCTGTCCAGGCTCCCCTCGCGCGAGCAGGCGCCGTACACGTCCCAGAGGCCCACGCCGTGGTCGAGCAGGCGCTGGATGCGCTCCGGGTAGTCCAGTTCCGGAAAGGGTTCGCCGAGGATCAGTCCGACAATTGGCCAGAACTGGTTGCGCGGGTGGGCGTAGTAGGCCCGGGCCTCCAGCGAGGCGACGCCGGGGAAGCTCCCCAGCACGACCAGGCGGGTGTCGGCACGCAGCACGGGCGGGAATGCCTCGAGGGTCGGTGCGGCGTGTGTCACGGGAAAGCGAGGTCGGGCGGGACGGGTAGATAAAGGCGTCAGGCGCGGTCCTGCTGGCCTCGGCGGCAATCGCCGCAGAGGCCGTGCAGCTCGACCATACGTGACTCGATCGCGAAGTCCTGGGCCTGGGCCTTGTCCTCCAGCGCACGACTGGCGGGTTCCGGGGTGTGGAACTCGGTGATCTGGCCGCAGCCGTCGCAGATCATCAGCGCGGATTCGTGGAGCTCGCCGGGGTGCGAGCAGGCAACGAAGCCGTTCAGACTCTCGATGCGGTGGATCAGGCCCTGTTCCAGCAGAAAGGCTAGGGTGCGGTAGACGGTCGGCGGCTTGATGCTGTGATCATCGGAGGACAGCGCGTGGATCAGGTCGTAGGCCTTGATTACGCCGTCGGTGCGCAGGATCTGCTCGAGGATGCGCCGGCGTTGCTCGGTCAGGCGTGCGCCATGGCGGGCACAGACGCGCTCGGCGTCGGTGAGGGCCTGTTCGATGTCCGATGTCGGGGTCTCGGCAGCAGTCATGCGTCTAGGATAGCCCAAACCCTGCGGGCCTCGTTACGCTGCCCCGACTGCGGAAGGGGCTGCATGGCCTGGAGGCCATCCAGGCGTGTTTCGGTTAGGCTGAACGGGACATGTGATGGATGGTCATACGGAAGCCACGCTGGCCGGACATACTGGGAGCCGAGTCCCTTGCTGATAAGAACGCTTGGGAGAACAGAATCAAGGAGATGCAATGAGCTGGGTAGTCGATCTCGCTGATCTGACCATGAACGATGTCGCCCGGGTGGGCGGCAAGAATGCCTCGCTGGGCGAGCTGCTGGGGCAGCTGGGCGCCGCCGGGGTGCGCGTGCCGGGCGGATTTGCCACCACCGCGGATGCCTATCGCGCATTACTGGCGAAGGACGGACTGGACGAACAGATCAAGGCGCGCCTTGCGGATCTCGATATCAATGATATCGAGGCCCTGCGTGCGGCCGGGCGCGAGGTGCGCGGCTGGATCGGGCAGGCCGATCTGCCCGCCGATCTGGAACAGGCGGTGCGCGAACACTATGCGCAACTGGGTGACGATGTCCCGGTGGCGGTGCGTTCCTCGGCCACCGCCGAGGACCTGCCGGAGGCCTCGTTCGCCGGGCAGCAGGAGACCTTCCTCAATGTGCGCGGCATCGATGCCCTGCTGCAGCGGCTGCGCGAGTGCTTCGCCAGCCTCTACAATGACCGCGCCATCGCCTACCGCGTCCACAACGGCTTCGCCCATGACGAGGTCGCGCTGTCGGCCGGGATCCAGCGCATGGTGCGCTCCGATGTCGGCGCCAGTGGCGTGATCTTTACCCTGGATACCGAGAGCGGCTTCCGCGAGGCGGTGTTCATTACCGGGGCCTGGGGCCTGGGGGAGACCGTCGTGCAGGGGGCGGTGAACCCCGACGAATATCAGGTCTACAAGCCGGCGCTGGCGACCGGCAAGCGCGCCATCATCGGCCGTACGCTCGGTACGAAGGCCGTGCGCATGGTGCTCATGGAGGGCGGGACCCGCACCGAGGATACGCCCGAAGACCTGCGCCAGCGCTTCTGCCTGTCGGATGCCGACGCCGAGCAGCTCGGGCGCTACGCGGTGGCAATCGAGCAGCACTACGGTCGGCCGATGGACATCGAGTGGGCGCAGGATGGCGAGACCGGCGAGCTGTTCATCGTGCAGGCGCGTCCGGAGACGGTGGAGAGCCGGGTCGAGCTGGGCGCGGGCGCGCGCTACGAACTCACGCCGCACGACGCCGAGCCGCTGGTCACCGGCCGGGCGATCGGTTCGAAGGTGGGGGCCGGCATCGTGCGCGTGCTGGATTCACCGGACGCGATGCACGCCATGGAGGAAGGCGACATTCTGGTCGCGGACATGACCGACCCCGACTGGGAGCCGGTGATGAAGCGTTCTGCCGCGATCGTGACCAACCGCGGAGGACGCACCTGCCACGCGGCGATCATTGCCCGCGAGATGGGTATTCCGGCGGTGGTGGGTTGCGGCGATGCCACCGAGGTGCTCTCCGATGGCATGGAGGCGACCGTCTCCTGCGCGGAGGGGGACGACGGGCACGTGTACCCCGGCAAGCTCGAGTACACGGTCAAGACGACCGATATCGGCGAACTGCCGGAGCTGCCGGTCAAACTGATGCTGAACGTAGCCAACCCCGGACGGGCCTATGCCTTCTCGCAGCTGCCGCATGCCGGGATCGGGCTGGCGCGGCTGGAGTTCATCATCAACGGCACCATCGGGGTGCATCCGCTGGCGCTACTGGACTACGCCGAGGACCCGAACCGCCTGGAACCCGAGGTGCAGGAGCGCATCGCCGAACGCCTGCGTGGTTTCGATGACGGCCCGCGCGAGTTTTTCGTGCGCAAGCTCTCCGAGGGCGTTGCGACGCTGGCGGCGGCCTTTGCACCGGAACCGGTGATCGTGCGCCTGTCGGACTTCAAGTCCAACGAGTATGCCCATCTGATCGGGGGTGCCGGCTACGAGCCGGAGGAAGAGAATCCGATGCTGGGCTTTCGCGGGGCCTCGCGCTATCGGTCGGAGTCTTTCCGTCCGGCCTTTGCGATGGAATGCGAGGCGCTGCGCCGGGTGCGCGACGACATGGGGCTGGACAACGTGCAGATCATGGTCCCGTTCGTGCGCACGCTCGTCGAGGCCAAAGACGTCATCCGGGTGCTGGGTGAGGAGGGCCTGCGCCGCGGGGAAAACGGACTGAAGGTCGTGATGATGTGCGAGATCCCGTCCAACGCGCTGCTGGCGGCGCGTTTCCTCGAGCACTTCGACGGCTTTTCCATCGGCTCCAACGATCTGACCCAGCTGACCCTGGGGGTGGATCGCGACTCGGGGCTGGTTGCAGACTCGTTCGACGAGCGTGACGACGCGGTAAAGGCACTTCTCAGTATGGCGATCCGCGCGGCGCGGCGCGCTGACAAGTATGTCGGGATCTGTGGGCAGGCGCCCTCCGACTATCCGGAGATGGCTGCCTGGCTGATGGACGAGGGTATCGACTCGCTGTCACTGAATCCCGACGCGCTGCTTTCCACTTGGGAGAAGCTCGCCGAGGTGCGAGGTTCGGGAGGATAGGACCATGGTCGACGCGCGCTGCCCGCAGGTGTATATGGTCTCCGACGGGACCGGCATTACCGCCGAGACCCTGGCGCAGACCTTGTTCACCCAATTCCCGAATCTGGAGCCCGCCTGGCACCGCCTGCCCTTCGTGCAGACCCCGGGGCGGCTCTCCAGCATTTTTGCACGGGCGGAGGCGGGGCCTCAGCCGGCCGTTGTCGTTGCGACCCTGGCCAACGTCGACCTGCGTGGCGAATTACGGCATTCCCCGGTACCGGTGATCGATGTCTTCGGCGAGCAGCTCGAACGCCTGGAGCAAATTTTCGGCACGCCGGCCCAGTCGGTGTCCGGACGCGCCCACGGGATGGGCGACGTCAGCCGCTACGACCGCCGGATCGAGGCGCTGAACTACACCCTGGCGCATGACGACGGGCTTGCGACCCAGGACCTTTCGGTGGCCGACGTGGTGCTGTTGGGAGCGTCGCGTTCGGGCAAGACGCCGACCAGCCTGTATCTTGCGATGAACTATGGACTGTTCGCGGCCAACTACCCGCTGGTACCGGAGGATCTGAACAGCGGGGACGTACCGCACATGCCGCGAGGACTCCGCGGGCTGGGCGGGCGCATGGTGGGGTTGACGATTACGCCGCAACGCCTGGCACAGATCCGCGAGGCGCGACGCCCCGGGAGTCGTTACGCCAGCCTGGAGCAGTGCCGCGCGGAATGCGCCGCGATCCAGGAATTTCTCGATACCTGGAACGTACCGTACCTGGATGTGACCCAGCTGTCGGTGGAGGAGATCGCGACCCGGGTTCGAGACTGTCTGGAGCTGGCGCGCGGGAGCTGATGAATGCGCGAGCGGACTGCCGGGTTCAGGGTGCCTCGGGCAAGCCCAGCCGGGCCAGCCAGCCGCGGGGGTTGCCCGCACAGACCAGGAATTCCGGGTTCAGGAGGCTGTCGCCGGTGTTGTAGCGCAGCGGCCGCCCCAGCAGATCCGTTACCTGGCCACCGGCAGCTATTACTACCGCGTGCGCTGCTGCGGTGTCCCATTCGCTGGTCGGGCCGAGCCGTGGATAGATGTCGGCCGCGCCCTCGGCGACCAGGCAAAGCTTCATCGAGCTGCCCAGGCTGACCAGTTCGTGTTCGCCGAGGCGCTGCAGCGCGGCTTGCAGGCGCTCCGCCCCGTGCGAGCGGCTGCCCGCCACCACCGGCCGGGAGGTTCCGATGCGCTCGCGGGCCACTGCGATGGAGCGGGGGGCCTCGCTGCCATCCTGGCGGATCGCCGCGCCATCCTGATAGCCGGCATACAAGCGCTGCAGTACCGGGCTCCAGACTACGCCGAGGATCGGTTGGTGGTCGTGGACCAAGGCGATGTTGACGGTGAATTCGCCATTGCGCTTCACAAACTCGCGGGTGCCATCCAGCGGATCGATCAGCCAGTAGGTGCTCCACTGGTGGCGTGTTGCATAGGGCGTGGCTTGCCCTTCCTCGGACAGTACTGGCCACTCCGGCCCGATCTCCGACAGGCCCTGCACGATCACCCGATGGGCAGCCATGTCGGCCTCGGTCAGGGGGGAGTGATCGGCCTTTTCGCTGACCTCGAAGCGGGTCTCGTAGATATCCATGATCGTGTGGCCGGCCTCGCGGGCCAGTGCGGCGACCTCGTGCATCAGGGCGGCCAGGGCCGAATCCTTCGGCGGTGCACTCATGGGGGCTCCCGTATCCTCGATTCCGTGTGGCCGGACGCCCCTGGCGACTTGCGCGGGGGCAGCCCGAAAGTTTTCAGTGTCGCATCTTTTCCGTAGCGGCGGGTAGCGTCGGCGGGGCGAATCAAGTGGAGAGATACTCGCGCACCATATACAGCGCGGCGATCGATCGTGCCTCGGTACAGTCCTCGCGTGCGACCAGTTCACCCAGGCGGTCCAGCGACCAGGGCACGACCTCTATTGCCTCCGGCTCGTCGCCCTCGGCGTGCTGCGCGTACAGATCTTCGGCCAGCACCAGGTGGGTCTGGTGGGCCATGTACCCGGGGGCGACCGTCAGCGCCCCTAGATGGGTCAGACGTCGTCCGGCGTGGCCGACCTCCTCCATGATCTCGCGGTTGGCGGCCGCGAGAATGCCTTCCTCGGCCTCGATGCGTCCCTTGGGCAGACCCAGCTCGTAGCGGTCCGTGCCGGCGGCATATTCGCGGATCAGCAGGATGGTACGGTCCGTCTGCACCGGCGCGATGATCACGGCCCCATGGCCACGGCTGACCAGGCGCTCGAAGCAGGTGCGCGCGCCGTTGCTGAACTCGAGGTCCAGCTCCTCCACCTCGAACAGGCGGCTGCGAGCTACGGTGCGCCTGTCCTGGATATCCGGCTTGATACGGCTCATGCCCCCCTCCGGGCCGGGCGTTTCGGGGAGACGCATCGGCGACTTCCCGGGGTGGTTACGGGTTTTTGCGCAGCCTGACCAGGGTGTTCAGTTCGCCCTCGAACAAGGTGTCGAAGATCATGCCGTAGTCGGAACTCGCGACCTCGAATCCCTCCTGAGCAGCGGGTTCGGTCTCCTCCAGACGCAGGTCCAGGTCCCCCCAGCTCACCGCCATGGTTACACGCATCGGGAAGTAGCCGTCCAGGAAGCGGCGCACGAACGGGCTGCTTTCCGGGCGATAGACGCCACCCCCCCTCATCCTCGACGATTTCTATGCGCGCGGTGACACAGACCTCGGCATCCTTCTCCACGCCGCGCAGGTCTACCCGGTCGTCTTCGGCGCGGGCGGATGCAGTGTTGCGTGTGGACTCGACCCGCAGGGCGTCGATAGTCTGCTCATTGTACACAATGACCATGCGCCGAATCGGTGCCACATCGTTGTGGCACTGGCGCAGATCCACCCAGCCATTCTCCAGTGACGAGGCACTCAGGGTGATCTGGTTCTGGTGGTGATGCGGTGTCTGGTCCGGTTCGTCCAGCAGGAAGGTCAGCTCCGGGTTGGTCGTCTGGGTATCGGACGGCGCGGCGAAATCGCCCCGCAGGCTGTCATCCTCCAGCGGATCGTAGTCCGGAACCGCGGGGTTCATGCCCTGCGCCGCGACCGGGCCCGGCACCACCAGTGCGAGTGCCGGCACAAGCCAGGCACAGGAACGCAAACGGAAATCGGATACCATAAGGGCCATCGATTGCAATCCCCATGTACGCTGCGGCCGTCAGTTGTGGACTCCGAAACCCGCGCAAGAAATCCCGATTTGCATGCCTTGCCGACGCAGGTCGACTGGTCCGGCATCGATACGGTGCTGTTCGACATGGATGGCACGTTGCTGGACCTGCACTTCGATAACCGGTTCTGGCGTGAGCTGATCCCGAGCGAGTATATCCGCTGCCAGCCGGATGATCCGGAATGCGCGCGGCGCCGCCTGGAAGACGAGATGCAGCGGGTGCGAGGCCGGCTGGAGTGGTATTGCGTGGACCACTGGACGCGCTTTACCGGGCTGGATGTCCTCGGTCTCAAGCGCGAACTGGCGCACCACATTATGCTCAAGCCACATGCCGAGACCGTGCTCGCGGCGCTGCAGCGCGCAGGGCGCCGCCGGGTGCTGGTCACCAATGCGCATCCCAAGGTCTATGCGTTCAAGCACCAGCTCACACGTATCGGCGACCGCCTGGACACGATTGTCTCTGCCCACGATCTGGACTGCGCGAAGGAGGATGCGGACTTCTGGCCCCGTCTGCACAGGGCCGCGCCGTACGACCCCCGGCGAACCCTGCTGGTCGACGACAACCTTCTCGCACTGGCCAGTGCGCGTCACGCCGGTCTGGCCGAGCTGCGCGGCATGCGCCGCCCCGACGAGCACGGAGAGCCGATGCATTCCGACGAGTTTGCGTTGCTGGAGAGCCTCGCCGACCTGCTGCCCGGGCTCGAGGCGCCCCCCGCTACTTGACCGGCGTCGGCAGGTTGCGCACCCGATCCAGGCGAATCTGCACCGGAGCGCCCTCGCATTCGCCGTCCAGCCAGGTGTAGCCGTCGCTTGCGCGGACCGCGCGCGGGACTACCCTGCCCCACCAGGCCCGGGAGGAATCGGGCTCGGCCCAGTGCAGTTGCAAACTCTCGCCAGTAAGGATCGCAATCTCCAGGCGCTCGACGAGGTGGTGCGGGATCGGGTCGGGGTTGTCGGTCATCCGGGGGGCTCGCGATAGTCGGTAGGATCGGGGACGCCGGCCTCGGCGAACGCCGCGCGTCGCGCCAGGCATTGCGGGCAGCGGCCGCAGTGGCGAGGTTGTGCCAGAAGGCAGCTCCAGGTCATGCCCCAGTCGATGCCCAGGGGGGTGGCCTCGCGGATCACACGGGCCTTGGAGGTTTCCAGCAGGGGTGCCTCCACGGCGAGGCCGGGAATCAGTTCCGCCGCCAGTTCGCCGAATCGGCGCACAAAGGCGGGGCGGCTTCCGGGACCGTGCCCCTGGTCGTCACGGTTCAGCGCCAGCAGAATGCGCCCCGCGCCCAGGTGTTCGGCGAGATTGACCGCCACCGCCAGGATCAGCAGATTGCGCTGCGGCAGCGGAACATGGCCGATCCAGTCGGCGTGCCGAGTAAAGGGTGCGCGCAGCCCTTTCAGATCGAGATGGAGCGGGTCCACAGGGTAACGTGTGGCCAGAGCGTCGACCGCTGCTCGTTCACGCTGCGCATTGCGTTGTCCATAGTCCACCCAGGCTGCGCGCAGAGGGTGGCCGGCCGCATGCTGCGAGGCCAGCAGCGCGCTGCTTTCGATACCGCCGGACAGCAGTAGGAGGTCGGGGCGTGGTGTATCGGCATCGGGCATGGGCATACCATACGCAATCCGCGCGGGTGCCGGAATTCCTGCGGGAGCGGGTGGTCCACGGGGCAACCCATTCGCGGATAGCGTTTTCGGGAGAAGGATATGATCGAACAGTTGCGCCGCCGCTGGCAGGAATTCATGCGTGCTACAGCCCCGGAGGCCACGGGCGCTGACCGGGAAGTGCGCCTGCAGCGCGCGGCCGCCGCCCTGCTGATGGAAGTCTCTCGGGCGGACTTCCATCTGCGCGATTCGGAACTGGCCAGCGTGCGCGCCAGCCTGATTGACCTGTTTGGACTGGATGATGCGGCGGCCGACGCGCTGCTGGAGATTGCGCGCGAGAGCAGCGACGAACTGGTGTCGCTGCACCCGGTGGTACGCGAGGTGAACGCCGCGTTCGATAGTGAGCAGAAGGCCGACATCCTGCGTGCCCTGTGGCGCGCGGCCTGGGCCAATCAGGACCTGCACAAGCGACAGGAGGCGGTGATCCGGCATCTGGCGGATCTTCTGTACGTGCCGCATTCCACGTTTATCCGTACCAAGCTCGAGGTACTGGGCGATGCCGCCGACTATGACTGATCGAACGCAACACGGCTTCATTTGCGTGGGCGCGCGGGTGTTCCGTGTGGCTCGAGGGGGATGCTGATGGCCGACCTCGGTACCCTGCTGGCCGCGGCCGCTGTCGGCATCTTGGGCGGCGTCCACTGCCTGGGGATGTGTGGCGGTATCGTCGGTGCGATCTCGATGGGGCATGCCAACCAGCGAGGTCCGGGGCTGGATCTGCTGCTCGCCTATAACCTGGGGCGCATGGCCAGCTACGTGATCGCAGGTGCGCTGGCTGGCTGGCTGGGTGCGGCGCTGCTGGGCGGCCTGCCGGCCGGGCAACAGGCACTGCAGGGGATTGCGGCGATGTTCCTGATCCTGCTCGGGCTCTACATCAGCGGGTGGTGGCCGGTGCTGGCGCGCATGGAGCGCGCCGGCGGCGTATTGTGGAGGCGCATCGAACCGCTGGGGCGGCGTTTTCTGCCGGTGCGTCACGTCGGCCAGGCCTTGGTGGTCGGAGGGCTCTGGGGATGGCTTCCCTGCGGGCTGGTTTATAGTGTGCTGGCCTGGTCGCTGAGTGCCGGCGGGGCACTGGAAGGGGCTGCACTGATGGGCGCGTTCGCGCTCGGGACCCTGCCCAATCTGCTGCTGATGGGGGTGTTTGCTGCGCGTCTGGCGGGGTTTGTACGCCGGCCCGGCGTGCGCCAGCTTGCCGGCGCGGCGATCGTGTTGTACGGGGGCTGGATGCTGCTGCGCCTGCTGGCGGGTTGAATACCCGCCGCCCGCAGGCGGCGGGGGAGGGTCAGTCTGCGTAGAACTTCTGGCGGAAGTTCACGGTTTCGGTTCGGTCGCTTCCATCGGCCAGGATGTCCAGGTCGAACTCCAGCTCTTCGCCGCTGCGCACCGGCAGCTCGGACAGGTGGTAGATGGCATCGCCATCCCGGATTTCGCGAAAACGCAGGGTGCGGACCTGCTGGTTCATGTTGATGGCCGTGCCGCCGACCTCGGCGGAAACCGGCCGCATTCCGCTCTCGGTCCGCTCCATCACGGTTACGTTGACCATTGCGCGGTTTGAACTGCGCCGAACCTCGTATGCCTGCGCTACTTCGGGTGACAGGAAGGTGGTGTTGATCACGTTGTAATGCACCACGTAGTTGCCGAACTCCGCCTCGTTCGCGGAGGCGATCGAGCCGCCGAGAACAACCGCCGCCAGCGCGACGATAAAACCGGTGAGAACCCGATGCAGTCTTGCCATGGTCGACTCCTGTGCTGTTGGGGATCGGGGCCAACATCAGGTTGTCCCCTTGTTTTCGAGTCTAGCGCCTTTTTTGCCGGATGAAACCAGCCGGGAGGGGCAGAGCAATGACCGAGTCCTGTCGGTTCAAAAAGAGCGCACGATGATCAACAGGATATACAGGCCGATCAACGCAAGCATCGGCGAGAAATCGATGGCGCCGGTATGCGGGAGGGCGCGCCGCAGCGGTCCCAGGATCGGGCGGTTCAGGCTGCCGGCCAGGCGCATGATGGGGTTGTTCGGACTGCCGCCGCCCCCGGCCTGGATCCAGCTCATTACTACCTCCACGATCAACGCAATCATGAAGATCCAGATGACTGTGGTGAGCAGGTCGCGAATGGCAACCATCAGGATTACCCCGACCCCGGCATCCAGCCCGGCAATCGTTACCCGCAGCCACAGTTCGATGAATTTGAGCACCAGGATCAGCACGATCGCCGCCAGGTCCACGCGGCCCACCGAGGGGATTACCCGTCGCATGATCTGCAGTGGCGGATTGGTGAGGCTGACGATGGTCTGCGAGATCGGGTTGTAGTAGTCGGCCCGTACCAGGCCGAAGATCACCCTCAGCATGAGCAGGATGATGTATATCCCGAAGATCGTGCTGATCAGGAAGTGCAGGATTTCCTGTCCTGGTCCGGCGCCTGGCATGGCGGCTCCTGTGGTCGGTGCGCCGCGTGCGGCGCGGGACGGTCGTCAAGGAAACACGGATCCAAGTTTCCTCAATGGATCCGCGACATTCTCCGGCAACCGCTGCATGTTGCCAAGCGAGCCGCCCGGCAGCCGGCTGGATTCGGGCGGTCGTCGCGAGCGTGACAGGGGAGCGGCCCTGTTCGGTCTCTCGAAGCGCGTAGCGGGGACTGCGTAACGCGAGACAGAAAAGGGCGCTCCCCGTGCTCAGCAGATCGGTACCTGGCTTTGGCCGCCGCGCCGGCGTTGCTCAGATCCAGTAGGCGGTGCGCGTCATCGCCGCCGCGGTGACCGGCATCAGCAGGCGGCGCACCGGCCATGGTGGTGGTTTGCCGCCCATCGCCATCGCGTGCGCACCGTGCTCGATCTCGTCCTGTTTCATCTGCTCCAGGATCCTTGCGGACACCGAGTCGTGTTTCGGCAGCCGTTCCAGATGGTGATCGAGATGGCGCTCCACCTGGCGTTCGGTCTCGTCGATGAAGCCCAGGCTGTAGGCGTCGCCGGTCAGGCCTGCTAGTGCGCCCATGCCGAATGAACCCATGTACCAGAACGGCCCCAGCAGGCTGGTATGCCCGCCCAGCTGATGGACACGCCGGGCGCACCAGTGCAAGTGGTCGCCCTCCTCGCGCGAGGCCTGGTCGAGCTGCTCGCGGATTGCCGGATTGCGGGCGGTCACCATCTGGCCCTGGTACAGCCCCTGGGCGGCAACCTCGCCGGCGTGGTTGACCCGCATCAGGCGGCTGGACAGCAGGCGTTCCTGATCGTCCAGCAGGGCCTCGGCATCCTCGCCACCCGGCAAGGGACGGCCGGTCGAACGGGCGTGGCCGGAGACCACTTTCACAAAGGCGTCGGCCTGGGCGATAAGGTGGTCAAAGGGGGACAGACGACGCATGGCTCGGCTCCGCGGGGGGATGGTATCGAAAGCGATGACGCTACTGTGCCGAAGCGTACCGCAAGCGGCGCCCGTAGTCAGTGGCGTACCAGACGGCCAGCAAGAAACCGGGCTGGCGAGAGGATCGGAATTCCCTCTTCCACCAGGGCGCGCAAGTGCACCGAGCAGCCGACATTGGCGCTGACGATGATGTCGGGCTGGTCCGCGCGCAGCGCGGCGAGGGTTGCGCGGCCGAGGTCATCCGCCATGCGTGGCTGGGTCAGCATCGCCGTGCCGCCGGCGCCGCAGCAGTTGGGGGCCGCGGACACCGAGGCGAGCGTTACGCCGGGCAGTCGTGCCAGCAGTTCGGGGAGTTCGCGGCCCTCGCGGGTCACATTGCGCAGGGTGCAGGGGAGGTGCAGGGCCACGCGCACCGGCCGGTCCAGCCAGGGGGCGGCGTCCGGGGTGCCCCGCAGATAGCGGAGCAGAAAACGGGTCAGGCTGGAGACCCGGCTCCCCGGGCCGCCTTCGGGGTACTCGCGCAGGCTGGCCTCGCAGCCGCTGTCCAGCACGATGATTGGTTGTTCCGGGTGTGCAAATGCAGCGAGGTTGCGGGCCTCGAGTTCTTGGGCCTCGCCAGTGTGGCCGGCGTGCCGGGCCAGCGCGCCGCAGCAGGTCTGCCCCGGCGGGATTGCGACGCCAAACCCCAGCCTGTCCAGGACCCGCAGTGCAGCTTCCAGGTCGGGCCCGGTAAAAAACCGATCCATGCAGCCAGTGAACAGCAGCACATCGGCTGTCTCCGGGGTGGCCGTGCCTCGCAGGTGCGGTGTGCGCGCCAGCGAGGCCCCGACGTGCTCGACGCTGCGGCGCCAGGGTCCTTGCGGCAGCAGCCGCTGGGCACGCAGGCGCACGGCCCCGCGTGCGGCCAGGCCGCCGATGTCGCGCAGCAGCGGATGTTTCATGGCCTGGTGCTGGGCCACTTGGCGCAGCCGTTCGCCAGGGGAACGCGTGGCGGGGTGGTCGACCAGGATGGCACGGGCCCGGTCCATCAGCGCAGCGAACGGCACTCGGGCGGGACATACGGCCTCGCAGGAGCGGCAGCCCAGACAGCCCTCCAGGTGTTCGCGCAGGCGCGGCGATTCGGGCTCCAGGCGCCCCTGCGCGAGTCCCTGCATCAGGGTCAGCCGTCCGCGCGGCGAGTCGCCCTCGACCGCATGCCAGGCGTATGTCGGGCAATGCGGCAGGCACAGGCCGCAGTGCACGCACTGGTCCGCGGCAGAAAGGCCCTCGAAGCGCTGGGGCTGACCCGGGGCCCCCAGCGGTTTTGCTAGGGTGACCGGTTCATTCGATTCCGGAGGCTCTTCCACGCTCCAGCGTTCGTCGCGCCCCGTCCGCTGTGTGTTGGCATCGTTCATGCTCGTCAGCATACCAGCCTCGCCGGCCCTGGCCTGGGAGGCCGAGGGCTGGGCCTCGACCGTCGAACTGGGGGCTCGGTCACCACCGGGAATACCGAGAATACCGAATCGACCACGCTCACCGGACGCTTCCGGAGTGAACATACGACCCCCGCGTGGCGGAATCACCTGCGCCTGGACGCGTCCTTTCACGAGGAAGACGAGCCACTACCGGGCAGCGGTACATCGGTGCCTATCAGGCCGATCGCAAGCTCGGGGAGCATGATTATCTGTTCGGTGCACTGCGCTACGAGCGCGACCGCTTCAGCAATTTCAGCTACCAGACCTCGGTCACCGCCGGGTATGGCCGTCGCCTGATTGATGTCGAGCATGTGCAGGTGAATGGCGAGGTCGGTGCCGGTATGCGCCAGGCGCGCATTCGCAGCAGTGGCGACACTGATCGCGAGCCGGTCGGTCGCCTGCCGGCCACCTTCGCTGGAACATCAGCGAGACCGCGCGGCTGACCGATGAACTGCTGGTGCTGGCCGGCAGCGACAACACCGAGATCGAGAACATCCTGGCTGTGAGCGCCGATATCTCGAGCCGCATGGCACTGCGCACCAGCCTGACCATGAAGCACAACACCGACGTCGATCCCGGTGTCGAAAACACCGATACCATTACCGAACTCAGCCTGGTCTATCGTCTGCGCTGATCGTGGTTGTTTTGCGCTGACTGCGGGAAACGGCGCTATGATGAGACAAGCTGCCTGACGGAGGATTCGATGGGGTATTATCAGCGCCATATCTTCTTCTGCACCAATTGCCGCGAGGACGACAATTGCTGCGAGGACCACGGGGCGTCCGAGATGCGCGCCTACGCCAAGGACCGGGCCAAGGCCCTGGGCATTCACGGCAAAGGCCAGGTGCGGGTGAACACCGCCGGCTGTCTGGACCGCTGCAACGAGGGCCCGATCGCGGTGGTCTACCCGGAAGGGGTCTGGTATACCTACCAGGACGAACGCGACATCGACGAGATCCTGGAAGAACACCTCCGGCATGGCCGTGTGGTCGAGCGCCTGCAGATCTGATTCGTTCGCCGTATCTACTTGACTTTGCGCTACGGGCTCCGGAGAATTCGCAGCCCGCACGGCTACGTAGCTCAGCTGGTTAGAGCACATCACTCATAATGATGGGGTCCCCTGTTCGAATCAGGGCGTAGCCACCACC
>JBNJFQ010000023.1:0-46915 GCA_051747025.1 Pseudomonadota bacterium | reverse complement strand
GGCAGCAGGGGCAGGATCACCACCGAAATCAGTGCCAGCTTCAGCGTGGCGTGCAACTCGCGCCGTTCCAGCCGTTGCAACCACTCATGCAGGATCGGTTTCACGCCCAGAAGGGTTGCGGTAACCACAGCGCCGGCTGCCGCGATTGCGAGATATCCGAGGGTGGCCAGTGCCCCGAAGGCAAAGGTCAGTAGTCCCGCGATCACGCCGGTGATGCCTACATCCAGGTCCTGGCACTGACGGATTGTATGGGCCACGATCAGCACCAGCGCCAGTGTGGCGAATGCCACCGCCAGCACGACCTGGCCCAGGATCTCGGCTAGCAATCCCCAGACTCCGCCCAGCAGGCCGATCAGCGCATAGGTACGGATCCCGGCCACGCGCTCGCCTTCGGCCTGCTCGCGCCCCTTCCAGCCGCGTTCCAGACCGATCAGCAAGCCAAGCGCGAGGGCGACAGCCAGGCCGTAAAACGGGGCGAGCGTATCCATTCAGTGGTGAGCGGGGGCTATCTCTCGGTGTGTGGGAGGCCAGGGCGCGCGCACCTGGCGCGCCCTGGCCTCAGCCGGTTGATGCTCTGAGTATCCAGCTGCGTCAGTCCGGCGGACCCGTGTTGCCGGACTGACGCGATCGCATGATCGGCCAGTCTGCGGGGAGCACGGCAACGAGCAGATCGAATTGCATGCGGAAGTCTCCGGGGGCCAGTCGCGGCAGGGGATATCCGTCAGATGCCCCACGAAATGCATGCCATCCAGTGCGGCCCGGTCCTGGTCGATGATGGCCATCAGAAATGCCGTTTCCATGCGGAACCCGCAATTCGTGGCGATTTGCGATGCCTTCCAGTATGGCAATTTTGCTGGTGAAGCGCACTGGGAGGAAAGCTGCTGCAATGCGCCGGGCCGGCCTTGCCACCAAACGGGCTGTATTGTCCCGTCACGCAACGCGATGGGGATTGCCCTGTGCATGCCGGCTGCCCCGGAAGGTGTATTCACGCAGGCCAAGTCATGCAAAGCGGCAGGGTGACGGCCGACGGCACTGCCGGTATCCAAAAAAAGGCCCGGGCCGAGTGGACTCGGGCCGGGCCTGTAGTGCCTGCCCGGCGTTCCCGGGCGGGGGCTTGCCTAGTAGCGGTAGCCGAAGGCCTTTTCGAACTTGTCGGCGAACTCTTCAGCGGTGAAGTGGTGGTTCTGGGTGCCGGAGTGCGCGATCTTGATCGAGCCGATCAGCGAGGCGATGCGGCCGGTGGTCTCCCAATCAAAGCCCTTTTCCAGGCCGAACAGGATGCCGGCGCGGTAGGAGTCGCCACAGCCGGTCGGGTCCTTGATCGCGGCCGGCTCGACCGACGGGATGGTGATCTTCTTGCCGCCGGTGTAGATGTCGGAGCCGTCGCCGCCACGGGTGACGATCATCGCGTCGACCATCTCGGCCATCTGCTCCAGGTTCATGCCGGTACGGTCAGCGGTCAGCTGCGCCTCGTAGTCGTTGAATGCGGCGTAGGTGGCGTTCTCCATGAAGCGCTTCAGGTCGTCGCCGTCGAACATTGGCAGGCCCTGGCCCGGGTCGAACATGAACGGAATGCCGGCGTCGGCAAACTGCTGGGCGTGCTCGATCATGCCGTCACGGCCGTCCGGGGAGACGATACCGACCTTGATGCCGTCGGCCTCGGTGACCTTCTGCTGGTGCGAGAAGCCCATCGCGCCCGGGTGGAAGGCGGTGATCTGGTTGTCGTCCTGATCGGTGGTGATAAAGGCCTGGCCAGTGTAGGTGTCCTTCAGTTCCTTGATGTGCTTGCGCGAGATGCCGTGCTTGTCCATCCAGTCGGCATACGGGGCGAAATCACCACCGACAGTGGCCATGATGGTCGGGTCCCCGCCCAGAAGCTTCATGTTGTAGGCGATGTTGCCGGCGCAGCCGCCGAATTCGCGACGCATGTCCGGGACCAGGAACGACACATTCAGCATGTGCACCTTGTCCGGCAGAATGTGGTTCTTGAAACGGTCAGGGAACACCATGATGGTGTCGTAGGCGATGGACCCACAGATGAGTGCGGACATTGTTGCTCCTTGGCGTTGGCTGAAATCGTTGTCGTGCACACCCCTGAAGGCGGCACAGGATGGCTCGGGGCGCGCGCTGGAAGCCGTGATTGCGCGCCGATGACGGGCCGAATGGTGCGCATAGGGTAAGTATTTGGGCGCAAAACAACAAATCGGGGTGTCGGGCGCAGGGGCTGCGCTGGCTTTGTGCTCGACTTCGGCGATTGCCACGTCGCCTCGCAAAGACGTTGCATTTGCCCCGTGATTGCGAGGAGCGCAGCGACGAAGCAACCCCCGTCCGAAACCACCAGATCCCCTTCGGTGTCAGCTTACGGAGATCGCCACGGCGCTAGACGCCTCGCGATGACGGTGGTGGGGTCACGTTGTGCCGGAAGCTTTGTGGCAGCATGGGGTTATTCCAGCGACCGAGGGTGCGATTGATGAATCCGCGCGTACTGATCCCGATCTTGATCATCCTGTTGTTGCTGCTGAGCCTGTGGTCCATGAGCCTGGACGGGGACGGCGGCATCCTGCCCGGTGCGCCGGATACCGGGGCGTTGCCCTCCGGCGAACGCCTGATTCCGCTGGCGGGGTCACTGGCGCGCGGAATGGGATGAGCCGGGCTGCGGCGCAAGGCCCGGATGCCGGAGCCTCCGGGCGCGAGGTGATCTTTCGCGCGGCGGGGGTGACCAAGGTCTACCGCATGGGGGAGGTGACGATCCACGCTCTGCGTGGCGTGGACCTGGAGCTCTACACCGGCGAGCTGGTGGTGATGCTGGGGGCCTCGGGCTCCGGCAAGTCGACGCTGCTGAACATCATGGGCGGGCTGGAACCGTGTCCGAGGGCGAGGTGCGCTATCGCGACCAGGACCTGGCACAGGCCTCCGAGCGTACGCTGACGAACTTTCGCCGTGACCATGTCGGCTTCGTGTTCCAGTTCTATAACCTGATTGCCAGCCTGACCGCGCGCGAGAACGTCGCCATTGTGACCGAGATCTCGCGCGACCCGATGCCGCCGGAGGAGGCGCTGGCGCTGGTCGGGCTGGAGGACCGCATGGACCACTTCCCCTCGCAGCTCTCCGGTGGTGAGCAGCAGCGCGTGGCCATCGCCCGCGCGATCGCCAAGCAGCCGGCAGTGCTCCTGTGCGACGAACCGACCGGCGCGCTGGACTCGAAGACCGGCATCCGCGTGCTGGAGGTGCTGCAGCACATCAACGAGCGCCTGGATACGACGGTGGCGATTATTACCCACAACGCGGTGATCGGCGAGATGGCCGATCGGGTGATCCACCTGAGCGACGGCCGTGTGAGCGAGATCCACGAGAATGCCAGCCGGCAGTCTCCTTCATCGCTGCACTGGTAGCGGCGCCGACCGCGTCTCGTGCGCGCCCTGAACCGCAAGATCCTGCGCGATCTCGGCCACCTGAAGGGCCAGGCGGCGGCGATCGCGCTGGTGATCGCCAGCGGGGTGATGACGCTGGTGATCGCGGTGACGAGCCTCGACGCCTTGACCATTACCAAGGAGCGTTTCTACTCGGAGTACCAGTTCGCCGACCTATTCGCGGAGATCACGCGCGCGCCGGAGAGCGCGGTGGAGCGGTTCCGCGATGCCCCGGGCGTCAACCAGATCGAGACCCGGGTGCAGGCCCCTGTGCGCCTGGAGGTGGCCGGCTTCGACGACCCCATCCGGGGCACCATGCTCTCCCTGCCGGATGGCGGCGAGCCGCTGCTGAACCGGCTCTACCTGCGCGAGGGGCGCCTGCCCGAGCCCGGGCGCGAGCGCGAGGTGGTGGTCAGCGAGGCCTTCGCCGAGGCGCACGGGCTGGGCGCCGGGGATGCCCTGCGCGCGATCATCGACGGACGCCTGACCGACCTGCAGATCAGCGGCATCGCGCTGTCGCCGGAGTTCGTCTACCAGATCAGCCCCACCGACCTTCTGCCGGACTACGAGCGCTACGGCATCCTGTGGATGAGCCGCCGCGCGCTGGCGGCCGCCTACGGCATGGAGGGGGCGTTCAACTCCGTCACCGTGAGTCTGCAAGCGGGCGCCGACCCGGGGCCCGTGATCGAGGCCATGGACCGCGCGCTGGCCCGCTACGGCGGCCTGGGCGCCTACGGGCGCGAGGACCAGTTCTCGCACCGTTTCCTGTCCGAGGAGCTGACCCAGCTGCGCGCCCAGGCGGCGATCCTTCCCACCATCTTCCTTGCGGTGGCGGCCTTCCTGCTGAACGTCGTGGTCGGGCGCATCATCCGCTCGCAGCGCGAGCCGATCGCGGTGCTCAAGGCCTTTGGCTACGGCAATGGCGCGATTGCCGCGCACTACGGCCTGCTGACCGGCGGCATCGTGCTGGTGGGCTGTGCGCTGGGGCTCGCGTTCGGGGCCTGGGCTGCGCAGGGCCTGGCCGGCATCTATGCCGAGTACTTCCGCTTCCCGGAGGTGGGTTTTCGCCTGCAGCCCTGGGTGATGGTGCTGGCGGTGGCCGTGGCGATGGGCGCGGCGCTGCTTGGGACCTTCCGCGCGGTCTGGCAGGCGGTGCGCATGGCGCCGGCCGAGGCCATGCGCCCGCCGGCGCCGGAACACTTTCACCGCAGCTGGATGGAGCGCACGGCGGCGTGGCGCGGGCTGGATCAGCCAACCCGGATCATCCTGCGCAACCTCGCGCGCCACCGGCTCAAGTCGGTGCTGTCGGTGATCGGCATCGGCCTGTCCGGTGGCCTTCTGCTGATGGGCGCCTACCAGCTGGATGCGGTGGATCAGATGCTGGATACCCAGTACGGCCAGGTGCTGCAGATGGACATTGACCTGCAGTTCACCGACCCGGTGCCGGCGCGCGCGGCCGGGGAGCTGCGCCACGAGCCGGGTGTGCTGGCAGTGGAGACCTTCCGTGCGGTGCCGGTACGCCTGGTCGGGGTGAACCGCGAGGAGCGTGTGCGCCTGCTGGGGCTGGATGCGGAGCCGCGCCTGCGCCAGTTGCCGACGGCGGGTGGGCGCGGCCGCCTGCCGGACGAAGGCATCCTGCTGACCGACTACCTGGCCGAGCAGCTGGGGCTGCGCGTCGGCGATCCGGTGGAGGTGGAGATCCTGGAGGGGCGCCGGCGCACGGTCTCGGTGCCGCTGGCCGGGGTGGTGGAGGAGCCGATCGGCGTCGGCGCCTACATGTACCGCCCGGCGCTGAATCGCCTGATCGGCGAGGGGCCGGCCATCTCCGGAGCCTGGCTGCTGACCGACCGCACGCAGGAGGACGCGCTGTTCGCGCGGCTGTCCGATCGCCCGCGGGTCGCCAGCGTGGGTCTGATCGCGGACGCCGAGCGCAACATCCGCGAGTACATCGGCGAGACCATCATCGTGTTCGCCCTGGTGTTCGTGGCGCTGGCCGTGTCCATCGCCTTCGCTGTGACCTACAACAACGCGCGCATCACCTATGCCGAACGCGCCCGCGACCTGGCCACGCTGGAGGTGCTCGGCTACTCGCGCGGCCAGGTCAGTTGGATCCTGCTGGGCGAGATTGCGGTGCTCACGCTGGCGGCGATCCCGGTAGCCTGGCTCACCGGTACCGGTTTCGCCTGGTTCCTGAACCAGGCCTTTTCGATGGACCTGCTGCGCGTACCGTTCGTGGTGACGTCGCAGGCCTACGGCTTCGCCGCGCTGGGGATCCTGGTCGCGGCCAGTCTGACTGCGTTCCTCGCCTGGCGGCGCCTGCAGAGCCTCGACCGCGTGCAGGCCCTGAAGGCGGCGGAGTAGTGGCCGCTGTCGCTCTTGTGGGCGCGGTGGCCAGCCCGGCAATGGCGGGGCCTGGAATGGACCAGCAGCCTGCCGGGCCCGGGTATGATCTGCTGCGCGCGCGGGAGAGCGGACCTGGTGGCCGCTCTCTGACGCTGCATAGCCCCGCGATGCGCCTCAGAAATTCTCGGTGGAGGTAAACAAGCCGACGCGCAGGTCGTGGGCCTCGTAGATCGGGCGACCGTCGACCTTGACGATGCCGTCGCCGATGCCGAGGACCAGCTTGCGCGAGATCACCCGCTTCATGTCGATGTGGTAGGTGACCTTCTTCGCGGTGGGCAGGACCTGGCCGGTGAATTTGACCTCGCCGACGCCGAGGGCGCGACCGCGGCCCGGGTTGCCAAGCCAGGCCAGATAGAAGCCGACCAGTTGCCACATCGCATCCAGGCCGAGGCAGCCGGGCATGACCGGGTCGCCCGGGAAGTGGCAGGCGAAGAACCAGAGATCGGGGTTGATGTCGAGCTCGGCGATCATCTCGCCCTTGCCGAACTGGCCGCCATCGCTGTTGATCTCCAGGACACGGTCCATCATCAGCATGTTGGGGACCGGCAACTGGGCATTTCCGGGGCCGAACATGTTGCCGTAGCCACAGGCCAGGAGCTCGTCGCGATTGTACTGGTTCTTCTGCATGGGTCTGTCGCCGGGAGAAAGGCCCGGTATTGGACCGAAACCCTGCAACAAAAGCAATTCTGCGACCACAGGCGGGATTTCGGTCCCCCTGCGCTGCAGGCGCGGCGCGATGGCGGCGGGTTGCGGTCCGGGCGCTTGTGGTGATGACTTGCGGTGGTCAGGCGTCGGCGGGGTAGCGCAGCAATTCGGCGAGGGTAAAGAAGCGTTCGCCGCGCAGGTAGCCCGCCTGGATGTCGGGGAGCAGCGCGCTGGGACGGTGGGCCGCGTCGCGTTCGGCGACCCAGTCCGCCGGAAGCGTATCCAGGACATGGACACAGGACAGGCGACCGTCTTCCAGGTGGCTGGCATGTACCTCGCCGGTCTGGCGATGCCGAAACGCCGGCAGCCAGCCTGCCGCGAAACCGGCATCCAGCCAGCCCGGATCCTCTCCGGAGGGGAGGGTGGCTTGCGGCAGCAGGTTGAGATCGAGCATCACGGTTCCTCCGGGGATTTACCCGGGATATCGGCGCGCTGTCGCCGAACTTGAGCGCAGCGACGGCAGCGGTAGGCCATAATCGTCGCATGTGGCGCCGCGTGGCTTGCGATGGCGCCGGGTGCGCGCGACGATGCGGGCAGATTGCGGGAAAGGGGGTGTCGTGATCGTCACAGTGCTGTTGTGGATCCTGGGGGTCGGGGTGGCGATCGTGCTGCTGGACCTGGCGCGCCAGCCGATCCGGCGCCTGCTGGTTGTGCTGGCCGGTGCGCTGGCACGCCTGACCTGTGGTCTGCGTCGCCAGGTACTGCATCTGCGGGATGCGGTGGGTGACTGGCACCGCAGGCACCTGGATCGCCTCGAGGCGGAGCAGGTGCAGGCCGCCGTGAATTCGCTGGAGCGCCGTTATGCCCGTTTGGTAGGGCACGATCTGGCGCAGTTGCCGGGGTTGCGCCAGGAGGCCCACCGGACGCTCGAGACCCTGCAGGCAGCGTATGCCCGCGACGAGGGGCGCCTGGTCGAGGAACCCGCCTGGGCGACCCGGCTGGAGGCTCTGGCGAATGCACCGGTGGCGGACAACCTGCAAAGCCACAAGCTGGGCCAGGACCTGCGCGAGACCCTTTTGCGGATCGCACGCCTGGGCATCGAAGAACACCGCCAGGAAGCGCGTGGCCTGCTGGCCGCACGGCGGCGCATGGAGGGGCCGGTCAACGAACTCAACGCGCGCCTGAAGCAGTTGCAGGGGCGCCTGCGCGACCTCGAGCGTCAGGGCGAGCGCCTGGATATGGCGCTGACGCGTTGCGAGGAGACCGCCCATCCGATCCGGCGCTTGCTACCGGCCTATGCACAGGCCGGGACCCAGTGGCTGGTGGCACTGGCGGGGCTGGTGCTGACGCTGGTGTCAGTCGCGGTCTACCGGGAACTGTTTGGCCCGGCGCTGGGTGGCCTGTTTCCGCAGCCGATCGCCGTCGCTCCGCTGGCCCTGCACGATCAGGTCGTTGCGGTGTTGCTGGGTGTGGCCGCTGTCAGCGGCTGGCTGTTGACCGAGGTGCGCGGTGTGTCGCGGTTGCTGCCACAAAGTCTTTTTGATGATGCGTGGGCGCGTCGCATGCTGGGTGTGCTGGCAGGAGTGGTGCTGGCAGGCGTCGTAATGCTATCCGCGATGGTAGGCTGGCACCTGGAGTGGGTGATCTATCGCCAGGAGCTGGTGGACAGCCTGCTCGCCGGGGAGGAGGGAGTGCTACCGGTCACCCTGGGTTGGGTCGAGCGCGGTACGGGGGCGCTACTGGGTGTGGTCATCCCGCTGGTCCTGGCGCTCGTGCCCTTGTGGCTGGTAGGCATTCTGCAGGGCACGCGCGTGCTGGTGGGGGCGGCCCTGACTGCGTTGCTGGGGCTGCTGGCCGGTATTCTTCACCTGCTGGCCGTGCTCGCCTGCCAGCTGCGGCGCCTGCTGCCGGCCGGCTTCGAACTGCTGATCTTCGTGCCGCAGGCGATTCGGCGCTGGCGCACCGGCCGGGCCGAAGGATTGTGAAATGGGTCACCCGCAATGTTGCCCTGGACGTGCGCGAGTGGCGCGCATCGGGGTGCGAGGGCTGTAGAATACGGCCCGTTTTCCAGCGCGACTGAGGACAGAACATGGCGGTATTCGGGAGTACCCTTCGAGCCTCGCAATTCATGCTGAGCCTGTCGCTGGGTGGCGTGCTGTTGCTGACCAGCGCTGCGGCGGCGGCGCAGACCACGGGATTTGTCAGCGAGGATCTGGAGGTAGGTGTGCGCGGCGGCCCGTCGACCCAGAACCGGATCGTCAGCTCGGTGCGCGCCGGGCAGCAGTTGACCGTGCTCGAAGAGTCCGGGGGCTGGAGCCGGGTACGCCTGCCCAGTGACAACGAGGCGTGGATCCTGACCCGTTATCTGCAGGATCAGCCCCATTCGCGTGTACGGCTCGCCGAGGTTGAGGAGGAGCTGGCGGAGATCCGCTCGGGTGCCGACGACCAGGAGGGACGGATCGCAGAGTTGCTGGATACCCGTCGGGCATTGGAGGAGGAACGCGACCGTCTGCAGACGCAACTTGCGGAGATGGAGACGGAGCTTGAAGAGCTGCGCGAGGTGGCAGCACGGCCCCAGGAGATCCAGCGCGAGAACGCACGCCTGGAGCGCGAACTGATTGATGCCCGCGATTCTGCTGACGAATACCGTCGTCAGGTGGAAGTGATGGAGGCCGACAGCCAGCGCAAATGGTTTATGACCGGGGCGGCGGTGACCATTGGCAGCGTACTGCTGGGGATCATCCTGACGCGCCTGCCGCGCCGGCGGCGCAGCAGCGAATGGCTGGACTGATCCCGGCGAGTTACAGGGCGGCGCGTTGGGGGTATCCTTCGCTGCTTCCTGTAGCTTGCGCGGCCCCCGGCTAGCCGGTAGTCTTCGGCAGCTTGTCCGACCGCCGCGCATAGGCGCCTGCGTCTTCCAACATCCGGATCCGCAAGGAACTTTGCCTGGATGCTCTTCGCGATACTGTCAACGTTCCTGGTCGCGGCGTTTGCGCCTGGGGTCCACCGCCTGACCGGCCGCACCAGTGGCTGGGTGCTGGGCCTTCTGCCGGCGTCGCTGTTCGTCTATTTTCTCGGCTTCCTGCCGGCGGTCTCCGGCGGCGAGTCCATCGTGCTCGCCTGGCCGTGGCTGCCCGGGCTGGATATCCAGCTTTCGTTCCTGGTGGACGGGTTGTCGCTGCTGTTCGCGTTGCTGATCTCGGGCATCGGCTTCTTCATCGTTACCTATGCCGGGCGCTACCTTGAGGGGGATAGCGACCTCGGACGCTTCTACGTGATCATCCTCGCCTTCATGGGCTCCATGCTGGGGCTGGTGCTGGCGGACAATCTGGTCGCGATGTTCGTGTTCTGGGAGCTGACCAGCATCACGTCCTACCTGCTGATCGGCTACAACCACGAGAACGCGGACGCGCGGAAGTACGCGTTGCAGGGGCTCTTTGTCACGGCGGGCGGCGGCCTGGCGCTGCTGGCCGGGATCGTCATGCTGGCGCTGGCCGGCGGCTCCTGGGAACTGTCCGAGATCCTCAACAATGGCGACGCAGTACGCGAGCACGCGCTGTACCTGCCGCTGTTGATTCTGATCCTGCTGGGGGCGTTCACCAAGTCGGCCCAGGTCCCGTTCCATTTCTGGCTGCCCAACGCAATGGCGGCGCCGACGCCGGTCTCCGCCTACCTCCACTCGGCCACCATGGTGAAGGCGGGCGTGTACCTGATGGCGCGCCTGAATCCCTCACTGGGGGGTACCGACATCTGGTTCACCATATTGGCGCTGTTCGGCGCCGTGACCATGTTCACCGGCGTCTTCCTGGCCTTCCGTTCGACCGGCGTGAAGAAGGTTCTGGCGTATTCCACGGTGATGGCACTGGGCACGCTGACCATGCTGATCGGGGTTGGCACCGAAACCGCCTTGATGGCGGCGATGGCCTTCCTGCTGGCGCATTCGCTGTACAAGGGCGCGCTGTTCCTGGTCGCCGGCATCCTGGATCACGAGGCCGGGGCCAAGGACTTCCTGCAAACCGGGGGGCTTCGCAGCGCGCTGCCCGTCACCGCCGCGTTCACTATCCTCGCTGCGCTTTCGCTCGGTGGTGTGATCCCGCTGTTCGGCTTCGTCGCCAAGGAGTTGATGTTGGAGGCGGTACTCGACGCCCCGAGCCTGGGCGGCATCCTTGGCCTGCTGGCGGTATTGACGGCGATCCTCGGGGTCGCGGTGGCCGCAATCGTGGGGATCCGCCCCTGGTTCGGGGCCAAGGTCGACACGCCCAGGACACCGCACCACGAGGCACCGGTGGCCATGCTGGCCGGCCCGGCCGTACTCGCGAGCCTGGGCCTGATCTTCGGTCTCGGGCCGGGGCTGGCGGACGAGGGCCTGATCAACGCCGCGGCAGCCAGCGTGCAGGGTGCGCCGGTAGACGGCTATCTGGCGCTGTGGCACGGGCTCAACTGGCCACTGGCGATCTCCGCCTTCAGCCTGGTCGCCGGTGGTGTTCTGTTCTGGCGCTGGGAACAGGCGCGGCATGCGCTGGCCTGGGTGGACCGCGCGGCCGAGTACGGCCCGGAGAAGGGTTACTTCAAGATGATGGATGGCCTGGTGGCGCTGTCCGAATGGCAGACGCGCGTGCTGCAGAACGGTTATCTGCGCTACTACGTGATCGTGATCGTCGCGATGACTGCAGGCCTGGTCGGCGTCACGGCGCAGGTATTCGACGTCGGTATCGGGCAGATCGACTGGGCCGCGCTGCAGATCCACGAGGTCGCGATCCTGACGATCCTGGTGTCCTCCATGCTCTTCGCGGTGCTCACCCGGTCGCGCCTGGGGGCGGTGGTGGCCCTCGGTTCAATGGGCTTTACCGTGGCGCTGGTCTACGTGCTCTACAGCGCGGCGGATGTCGGCATCACCCAGGTGCTGGTCGAGACCCTGACCGTGATTCTGCTGGTGCTGGTGCTGTTCCGCCTGCCCGGCTTCCTGAACCTGTCGTCCACCGGGCTGCACATACGGGACGCCGGCATCGCCCTGGTGATGGGGGGCATGATCACGCTGCTGATCCTGAGCACGCTGGACGCGCGGCTGTTCGACTCCATTTCGCAGTACTTCATCGACGAGTCGATGCCTTCCGGTTATGGCCGCAACATCGTCAATGTCGTGCTGGTCGATTTCCGTGCGCTGGATACCCTGGGCGAGATCTTCGTGCTGGCGCTGGCGGCCATCGGGGTGTATGCCATGCTGCATTTCCGCGCGGAGGACCGCCGATGAACATGCATTCCCTGATCCTGCGCACGGCGGGACATTTCCTGCTGCCGCTGCTGCTGCTGTTCTCCGTGTTCCTGCTGCTGCGTGGCCATGACGAGCCGGGCGGTGGATTCATCGGCGGGCTGGTCGCGGCCGCGGCCATCGTGCTGTACCTGTTCTCGATGGACGTCCAGGCGGCGCGCCAGGTGCTGCGGGTGGATCCGCGTGACGTACTGGGCACGGGCATGCTGCTGGCAGTGATCAGCGCCATCCCGGGGATGTTTCGGGGACAGGCCTTCTTTACCGCTCAGTGGTGGGAGTTTACCGCGCCGATGTTCGGCGAGATGAAGCTCTCCACCGTGCTGATCTTCGATATCGGGGTGTACCTGGTGGTGATCGGCTCGGTGCTGACCATTATGCTGAATCTCGCGGAGGCGGAGGAGTAATGGAAGTCGTCATGGCCTTTGTGGTCGGCGGCCTCTACGCTGCGGCCACTTACATGATGCTGCGCCGCTCGATCGTGAAGCTGGTGATCGGGCTGGTGCTGCTGTCGAATGCTGCCAACTTGCTGATCTTCACCGTGGCCGGAATGATGCCGGGCGCGCCGCCGTTGATCTCGCCCGGCGACACCGTGCCCGAAGGGGTCTCCGCCGATCCGCTGGCGCAGGCGTTGATCCTGACCGCGATCGTGATCGGCTTCGGCGTGCTGGCGTTTGCCGTGGTGCTGATCCACCGCGCCTACGAGGTGGTGCAGGCCGACGATCTGGACCAGATGAAGGACACCGATCGATGATGATGTCCGTGGTCCTGCCGGTCGTGCTGCCGCTGTTGTTCGGCGCGCTGTCGGTGGTTTTCTGGCGTTCGCATTTCGCCCAGCGCGCGCTGGGTGTGCTGGGCACCGGCGCGATGCTGGCGGTCAGCGTCTGGCTGCTGGCCGATACCCTGGAGCATGGGCATGTGGTGATGGAAGTGGGCTCCTGGCCAGCTCCGTTCGGCATTGTGCTGGTCTCCGACATGCTGGCCGCGATCATGGTGGTGCTGACCGGCATCATCGGCTTTACCACGGCGATCTATTCGCTTTCGGGCATCGGGAAGATGTCGGAGAAGTTCGGCTACTATCCGTTGCTGCATCTGCTACTGGCGGGGGTGAACGGCGCCTTCCTGACCGGCGACATCTTCAACCTCTACGTGTGGTTCGAGGTGATGCTGGTCGCCTCCTTCGCGCTGCTGATCCTGGGCGGGGAGCGCGCGCAGATGGAGGGGGCGATCAAGTACGTCACCCTGAACCTGTTCTCGTCGATGATCTTCCTGACCGCGATCGGCCTGACCTATGGGCTGACCGGCACGCTGAACATGGCGGACATCGGCGACAAGCTGTCCACGGTGGAGGACACCGGGCTGATCACCGTGATCGCCATGCTGTACCTGGTCGCGTTCGGGGTGAAGGCGGCGGCCTTCCCGTTCTTTTTCTGGCTGCCGGCCTCCTATCACACGCCCAAGGTCGCGGTCTCCGCGCTGTTCGCGGGCCTGCTGACCAAGGTCGGCGTGTACGCGCTGTTCCGGGTGTTTACCCTGATCTTCAATCAGAACGTGGACTATACCCACGAGATCCTGCTGTGGGTCGCGGCAGCGACCATGCTGACCGGCGTGCTTGGGGCAGCGGCGCATTACGAATTCAGGCGCATCCTGTCGTTCCACATCATCAGCCAGATCGGCTACATGATCATGGGGCTCGCGCTGTTCACGCCGCTGGCGCTTGTCGGGGGGGTGTTCTACATCATGCACCACATCATCGTGAAGGCGAATCTGTTCCTGATCAGCGGGATCACCTTCGTGATGAAGGGCACCCACGATCTGAAGCAGATGGGCGGGATCTACCGCACGCATCCGGTACTGGGCGTGCTCTTCTTGGTCCCGGCGCTGTCGCTGGCCGGGTTGCCGCCGCTATCGGGTTTCTTCGCCAAGTTCATCATCATCCGCGCGGGCATCGAGGCCGAGGCGTACTGGGTGGTGGCCGTTGCGCTGGTGGTGGGCCTGCTGACCCTGTACTCGATGGTCAAGATATGGGCCGAGGTGTTCTGGAAGGCGCAGCCGGAAGGCGTGGAGACGGACGACGTGACCTCCGGGCCGATAATCTGGATGTGGATCCCGGTCATCATGCTGGCACTGATGACCGTGGCCATCGGCCTGTACGGCGAGCCGATCTATCAGATGGCGACGATGTCGGCCGAACAGCTGCTGGATCCGTCGCAGTACATCGAGGCGGTACTGGGGGTGCAGGAATGATCGCGCTGACCTGGAATATTGCGCTGGCCCTGATCTGGGTCTTCCTGACCGGGACGTTTACGACCGGCAACCTGCTGGTGGGATTCTTTCTCGGTTACGCGCTGCTGGCCTTCGCGCTGCGCGACATGCCGGCGTTCGCCAGCTATGCGCGGCGGGTGCCGAGGTTCATCGCCTTTGTGGGCTTCTTCCTGAAGGAGCTGTTCATCTCCAACCTGAAGGTCGCGTATGACGTGATGACGCCGACCCACCACATGGCGCCGGGCGTGATCGCCTTTCCGCTGGATGCCGAGACCGACGGCGAGATCACCATTTTCGCGAACCTGATCTCGCTGACCCCGGGGACGCTTAGCCTAGACGTATCCACCGACAAGAAGGTGCTGTACATCCATGTAATGTACATCGAGAACCGGGACGAGGTGATTCGCTCGATCAAGTCTCTGGAACACCGCGCCCTGGAGGTCCTGCGCTAGGCGCGGGGGGAGATCGATGTTCGATATCGCCATCATTGCTGCCAACGCGCTGTTGAGCATCGCGCTGCTCCTGGGGTTCTGGCGGCTGTATCTGGGGCCGACGCTACCGGATCGTGTCGTGGCGCTGGAGCTGATCGCGTCACTGACCATTGGCTTTATCTCGGTCTACGTGGTCTCCAGCGGGCGGACGCCGTTTATCGACGTGGCCATGGTGCTGGCGCTGACTGCGTTCCTTGCGGCGGTCGGCTTCGCCCGCTACCTGGAGAAAGGGGGGCATCGCGACGATGACTGAGTTCTTCACGGGACTGTTTCTGGTGGCGGGTGCCGCGTTCATGATGGTGGCGGCGCTGGGCCTGGTGCGCATGCCGGACCTGCCGATGCGCCTGCACTCGACAACCAAGGCGGGGGTGCTGGGCGCCGGCCTGATGATGGGGGGGGTGGCCGTCTACTTCGGTGATGGCGGCGTGACTACCCGCGCAGTGGCGGTGATCGGCTTTCTGCTGCTGACCGCCCCGGTGGCCGCGCACGCGATCGGGCGTGCCGGCTACTTCGTCGGCGTGCCGCTGTGGGAGCGCAGCAAGACCGACGAGCTGAAGGGCCGCTACGACGAGAAGACCCACACCCTGGCCTCGCCACCCGAGGGTGGCGAGGAAGGCAAGGGCGATGCCGGGGACCGCGACTGAAACGGCGGTGTCACGGGCGTGCCGGTCGCGGCCCGGCAAACCGGACTATTGTGCGGGAATGATGGGCCAGAGCGCTGCAGCACTGTCGGTACTGTCGTTCCAGTTGCCTTCCTGCGAGTAGGCGATGGCCAGCGCCAGGACTTTCTGATTGTCGTTGTCCCAGCTGACTCCCACGAAATCGATCCACCCCGCATGGCATTCGCCCGCCGGGATCGGATCGGCAAAATCGAACAGGGGCGTCTCCAGCCCGTTCTGTGTGGGGGTGCTGTAGACGGTTTCGGACTGGCCGGGGGCGTGTGCCCGGGTCCGGACCTCACGGAAGCGTCGGAAGTCGTAGGGCCGCAGCCACAGCGGTCCTCCGCCCGCGCAGGCCTCCTGGCCGGGCTACTGTACCCGCGCGTTTCTGCCCCGCACCTTCGGCGCCCTCCACGGTCCCGGTTTGTGCCGGCTCGGTTGCGTGCAGACGGATCCGGGGGTTCGTTCCGAACTCATAGGGGTCGCCTGGCGCCAGGATGGTGGTCTCGGCGTTCGAAGATGGTTCGAGCGTATCGGCCACGGCCGGTGCGCCCGTCAGCAGGAGAAAGGGGAGGGCCGTGGTCAGTAATCAGCAAAGAGATGCTGCGACGCATGAACCCCCTCGCTACGCAGTGCTGAACAGGCGGGTCACCCGTGTCGGATTTGGTAACGGGAGTACAGCTGGGACGGGGCTTGTTTGCTGGCGCCCGGGAGCCACGGAACCATGTCCACGTTAGTTTGGCCCCGGGGGCGGGCTGTGGCCCGCCCCCGGGAATGAATGGCTCGAAACCGAAGCGACTCAGGGCAGACAGGCGTTTTCGTCCAGCTCCTCTTCCATGTACTGGTCCTCGAAGTCGGACCAGTTGTAGGGTGTCATGTCGACGTACAACCCGTCCTGAACATATTCGACGCTCACCGGCTGGCCGCCATAAGTGACGCGCACCTTGCCGCCGTGCGGATAGTCGGCACCCTGGTTGATCTGCACCGGCTCGAGGGTCTCCACGTTGGTTGTTACACCCATGCCGGTCATCGAACCGTTGATCTCGATGCCGAACAGGTCGCCTCCCTGTGGCTCGGCCTGGAGGGAATAATCGAGCTCCCAGACTGAATCCCGGGTTGTGCCGTCGCAGTCGCCGGAGGTGCCCATGGTGAGGTCGAGCTCGACCAGTCCACGGCCGGGGAGGGCGCTGTCAGTGTGCACTGCTATGGTGCCGTCCATGGACATGGAC
Source organism: Pseudomonadota bacterium (assembly GCA_051747025.1). Lineage (GTDB taxonomy): Bacteria > Pseudomonadota > Gammaproteobacteria > Ectothiorhodospirales > Ectothiorhodospiraceae > Thioalkalivibrio. The sequence continues at coordinate 30,547 of JBNJFQ010000023.1, read as the reverse complement.
AGATTGCTTCCGGCGGTGGAGGACATCTCCAGCGTGTAAGCCTCATAGGTGACCGACGAGGAAAGGCTGTAGTCGGTTCTCACCAAATCGCTCTGAAAGTAGGTCACCTTCCCGTCGATGTACATCGAGCTCATAGGGCTGTCGATGGTGCATTCGTTGTACACGGCCTCGTGACCCGAGGGGGTCTCGGTGACCGACATACTGCCGGTCTGGCAGGCGGCGTTCCAGCTCTCCTGGGTCGCCATTTCGAGAGTATCGAGCAGGTTGTCAGCGGATTCGTTCGTGCCGAGGGCCAGTTCAGCACCTTGCACGCCGAGAGGCGCGCGCACTTCATCGGGATTCTCCCATTCCGCGATCATACCCTCCCAGGAGTCGAATCCTCTCGCCATCCCCGTCGCGACTGCAGCCGCCTCCTCGTCGCTCATAGCGACGGGCGTGGAGCCGGAGTCGTCGGGCGGTGTTGAACCGCCATCCGACGAATCGCCGGACGTGTCGTCCGACGAGGACGAGCCTCCCCCGCAGCCGGCGGCCAAGGCCAGAATGATCAGGGCCAGCAGGCCCCCGGACCAGGTTCCATCCTTGCGCTGCATGATTGTCATGGTGATTTCCCCCTTGGCTTGGCGAATTCCGCCCTGAACGAGCGTGGTGAAGAACAGCCTAGGGGTGTCCGTCTTACATCCATCTCACATCGTTGGGTGACTTTCTTTTCGGCGCAGGGCGTGGTGGGGAAAACGTGGAGTGCTGGAAGGGCAGGCGAGCAGAGTAGTGGGGCGAGACGCCCGAGGGGATGTGCCCTGGGGAAGGCCGGGACACGGAGTCCCGGCCTTGGGTTTCAGGCCGGCGAGGTTGGCCTGCCGGGGCTACGCGGCGTGGGCCTCCTTGGCTTCACGCGCCGCCCGGGCCTGTTCCGGATCATAGGCCGCACCGGACCAGAGCATCTCGTAGGCGATCTCCTCGTTGCCGTTCTCGCACAGATCCAGTACCTGCTGGAACAGCGGCTGGAAGGTCTCGCTCTGGTGCGAGGCCTCGTGCTCATCGAAACTGCGCCAGAAGGTGATGATCAGGGCTTCCTTGTCCTTCATCGGGCTCTCCACCGCCTGACCGATGGTGGAGCCTTCGTTGGAGACGGAACCCGAGTTCAGGGCGACAAATCCGCCAATGAAGCCGGTGTCCGAGTGATAGGTCTTCACGTTTTCGCACAGCACGGCGACCCGTTCCTGCAGGTCATCGATGCTGTATTCCGGCTTCAGGATCACGCGATTGATGGTGACCACGCCGTCGTGCGGGAAGTTGTTGATCAGCTGGCTCATGACGTCCTCCGTTTCGGAAGGCGGGCCTGGTGGGCCCGGTTTCGCAGTTAGATAAGAACATACTTATCTAATACCTGACCAACATACTCGGGTATTGGTGCAGAGCAACAAACCCATGAATTCGGTATGGCCAAGCGGCTGCGTGGAAACAGGGCCGGGACGGTATTCCGGAGGACGGGTGGGCGCAACGGGCATCCGGGGCGCGCGATGTCCATGCGGTTGACCTGCCACAGCGTGTGATCTACTTTAATCAATGAATAACTTGAATAGCGCCATGCGTCCGGCACGCCCGGGTGCATTGATGCGTTCGGCGGGACCCAGGCGAGGTTTGCGATGTTCTTTCATCAGCTTCAGACCACCGAGTCGCCGTTGTCGTATCTGTTCGGTTGCGGCTCCTGGGGCAAGGCCGTTGCGGTGGAAGTGGTGGTCGGCGACGAGGACTGGTTCATGGACCGGGCCGCGGAGGCCGGTGTGGCGATTGCCCATTTCATCGACACGCATGTGCACGCGGATCATTATTCTGGCGGGCGCCGCCTGGCGGCGCGGGCCGGGGCGGACTGCTGCCCGCATGAACCCGACCGCTCGGCCGTGGCATTCGACTTTCATCCCCTGAAGGATGGCGACCGCATCGAGGCGGGCAATGTCGAGGTCGGGGTGGCACACCCCCCGGGACATACCGAAGACAGCATCTGTCTGCTGGTGACCGATCGCCGGCGCGGGGACCAGGACTGGTTCGTACCGACCGGCGACACCCTGTTTTTCAACCGTGTAGGCCGCCCGGTCCTCGCAGACCGCGAGCGGGAGATGGCCGACCGTTCTCGTTCTTATGACAGCCTGCATGGGCGCTGCTGGCGCTGCTGGCGCTGCCGGACGACCTGGAGATCTGCCCGGGGCATTACGCCGGGTCGGTCTGCGGAGCGGGTTTGTCGGGCAAGGCGTCGTCCACACCCGGGTTGGAGAAGCGCTTCAACCCGGGGCTGCAGATCGCCGAACACGAGGCCTTCGTGGCTTTCCTGACCAAGGACATCCCGCTGCGTCGGGAACCCATGGATGCCTTTGTCGCCGCGAACACCGCGGCCTGACCCAGAGGATCGACCCGCATGGACAAGCACCAGGCCGCGTCGGCCTACGATCATCTGACCCACGGGATTCGCGAGAACCTCGGGCAGTTCGGCCAGCAGCTGATCCAGGTCTTCTTGGTTGGTCTGACCATCGGGATGATGCGCACCGTTGTCCCGGCCCTGGCCGAGAGCGAGTTCGGCGTGGCCGAGGGCTCGTTCATGCTGCTGACCGCGTTCGTGGTGGCCTTCGGCGTGGTCAAGGGCGCGCTCAATTTTGTCGCCGGGCGCCTGTCCGAGCGGCTGGGGCGCAAGACGGTACTGATGCTCGGCTGGGTGGCCGCGATCCCGATCCCGTTCATGATCCTCTACGCACCGTCCTGGAGCTGGATCGTGGCCGCGACCGTGCTGCTGGGTGTGAACCAGGGCCTGGCGTGGTCGATGACCCAGACCGCCAAGATGGACATCACGCGTGCCGATGAACGCGGCTTCACCATGGGCATGAACGAGTTCTCCGGCTATGTGGGTGTGGCCGTGGCGGGGATCGTGACCGGCTACATGGCGGCTGTTTTCGGCCCCCGGCTGGGCCTGCTGATCTTTGGCCTGGTGGTGATCGCGCTGGCGATCGTGATGACCGCGCTGTGGGTGCGCGAGACCCTGGAGTGGGCGAAGGCCGAGGGGGCGCGGCATGCCGCCGGGCGGTCCACCGGGCCGATCCCGCGCTATCCGAAGAATATCGCCGACACGCCGACCACCTGGGAGGTGTTCACGCTGATGTCGTGGCGCGACCGGCGCATGGCCGCGTTCAGCCAGGCGGGGCTGGTCGAGAAGTTCGTGGATGCGCTGGTGTGGGTGTTCTATCCCGTATTTTTGTACCAGCAGGGGCTCAGCCTGGCGGCGATCGGCTGGGTCGTGGGGATCTACGGCTTCGTCTGGGGTGGTTCGCAGTTCGTTACCGGTCGCTTGTCGGATCACGTCGGGCGCTTGCAGCCGATCATCTGGGGCATGTGGATCTGTGGCGGGGGCGTGGCCCTGACGCAGCTGGGCGAGGGCGTGCTGTGGTGGTCGTTTGCCGCTGCGGTAACCGGCCTCGGCATGGCGCTGCTGTACCCCAACCTGAGCGCCGCGGTGGCGGACATTTCGCATCCCAACTGGCGCGGTTCGGCGATCGGGACCTACCGCTTCTGGCGCGATCTGGGTTACGGCGTGGGTGCCCTCGGGCTGGGCATCGTGGCCCATCTTGGGGGCTCGGTGGTCTGGGGCTTCTGGTTCGTGGTGATCGCGATGTTCGCCTCCGGCGCCCTGGTGTGGTGGTGGGGCGAGGAGACCCATCCGCGTTTGAACCCCGAGGGCGAGTAGACCGGTCTCTCGTCCTCGCTCGGGCAGTCCTTACCAGCGACGTTTGTCCCACATCTCCGGGTTGGCCCAGAAACGGGCGTTCAGCCAGTCCGGGGTCAGCTTGTAGTCGTACAGGCTGGTGCGATAGACCGCGTGGTCCGGCGCGGCCTCCTCGGCCTCCGGGTCGTGACGGAAGCCGAGGGCGAGGAAATCGTTCAGGCTCCAGCGTTTGTCGTCCCGACGGTGCAGGATCAGTACCTCGTCGGCCCAGCGGTCGCGCAGGCCGCCCAGTAGCTGCTGGGCGGTCGTGATATCCAGTGCGCTCAGCGTATCCGGCAGAAGGATCAGTGGCACGCGTGCCCCGGGCGGGTGCGCGAGAAACGCCGCCACCGTCTCCTGCTCCACACCGGGCAGGTTGTCGGCGTGCTCCGGGGCGGCCACCAGCACAATGGCACGTCCGTCGCGCAGGCGACGTGGCAGGTGGCGGCGCAGGGTATCGATGTCGATCAAGCGGTAGCTCCCCGGTGGTTATCTTCACCCCGTCCCGGGGGCGCGTTCGTTATACTCTAAAGGACTCTCAAAGCCATTGCGGACCCGTCAGAAGGAAGCCTCTCCATGTCCAAGGAACTGCTGACTGAATTCCTCTCCAAACACCCGATCTCGGCCTCGCTGACACCGGCCGAGGTCGAGGTCCTTCTCGAATACCTGGAGGAGGTGGAGACCCACCACAAGCAGGTAATCGCCGATATCGGCGAGGTCGGGGAGTCGTTGTTCTTCGTGGTCAGCGGGACCGCCGCGCTGTACCACGACGACGGTAGTCAGGAGATCGAGGTTGGCCGCATGCAGACCGGCGAACTGGCCGGGTCCATGTCGTTCTTCGACCGCGTACCGCGTGGTGTGCGCATGCGCGCCCTGAGCGACAACACCCGTCTGTTGCGGCTGTCGCGCTCGATGTACGATCGCCTGCGCGTCGAACAGCCGTACATCGCGGTGAACTTGCTGGAGTTCGCCATCATCAGCCTGGATCATCTGATCCGCCGGGTATCCGAGGATGTGGCCACCTACGCCCACTACCTCTATTCCCCGGGCAAGAAGTAGACCGGACGCGGCCGTCCCCGGAGCGTGATGATCGCCTCCCTGCAACCGGTCGCCGAACACCTGTTGCTGCCCCCGGGGCTGGGGGTCGTGCTGACCGTTTTCGGGGTGCTGTTGTGGCGCGCCGACTGGCGCGGTGGCGGGCCACTGCTCGCGGTGGGTCTGCTGGCGCTGGTCCTGCCCAGCCTGGATGGGGTTTCCCAGCGCATCGCGGACACCCTGGAGCGAGACTATCGCGAGGCCGTGCTGGCGGTCGGGCGCGCGGATGCCATCGTGGTGCTGGGCGGCGGACGGGCGTCGGGGCGCGGGCTGGACGGGGGCCGGGATGACCTGAACGCGGCCACCTACGAAAGGGTGCGGTATGCCGCCCGGCTGCACGCGGAGACCGGCCTGCCTCTGCTGGTCAGCGGAGGCTCCCCGCGCGCGCGGGCCGGACGCCGGAGCGAGGCCGAGCTGATGGCCATCGTGCTGGAGCGGGATCACGGTGTGCGGCCGCGCTGGGTCGAGGGGACCTCCCGCAATACCTGCGAGAATGCGCTGCACACGCGTCAGCGCCTGCAGCGCAGCGAGATTCGGCGTGTTCTGGTGGTCACACATGCCATGCACATGCCGCGTGCCCTGGACTGCTTCGGCCGGGCGGGCCTGCCGGCCGATCCGGCGCCGATGGGGTTTCGCGGGACCACCCGCGAACCAGCGCTTGTGACCGACTGGCTGCCCTCCGCCGAAGCCTACGCCACCGCGTCGTTTGCACTGCGCGAGTGGTACGCGCACGGCTTCGCCTGGGTGCGCGACCGCTTCCGCGGTCGTGGCCCGACAGACGGATGAATTCCCGCCGGCTCCGGGTAGCAGGGCCCTGGCTGCCGTTGCTGCTGCTTTCATGGCCGGTTGTGCCGCTGCTCGCGGCATCCTCCGCGTCCGAGCCGGGTCCCGACCTGCAGGCCGAATTGCGCATCGAATCGCTGTTCCGAGACGGCCTGGCCGCCGAAGGGCTGCGCACGCGGGTGGGCTGGCGCGACGGGCGGCTGGCGCTGGAGGTGAGCGCCGCGCGATTGGAACTGCCGGGTCCGGTGGAGACGCTTCGCGCGCTGCGCCTGGAGTGCCCGGATCTGCGTCTGTCACGTGACCGGGTGCGCTGTGCCGGGGGCCGCCTGTGGGCCGAGGCGGATGGGCTGCGTCTGGAGGACGCCCGCCTGGACCTGGCGTGGGGTCGCACCTCGGGAGTGGTGGAAATCAGCGGGCCATGGCCCGGCCTGTTCGGGGCGCAGGGCGAACTGGATGTGGCGTATCAGCCGGAGCAGGGCTGGACGGCGGGCCTGCAACTGGCGGGGCTGGAACTGGCGCCCCTGGTGGACACGGGTCTGTTGCCCGGGCCGCTGCCGGTGTCGATGCAGGCCGGGACGGCGGACCTCGACCTTCAGCTGGGCGCAGAGGGCTCGCTGGACGCCACGCTGGTGGCGCGCGGGGTCGGTTTCAGCGATGAATTGGGTCTGCGCGCCGGTGAGGGGCTGGCGGGGCGAATGACGGTCGCCGGGGACCTGGCGAACTGGGATCTCTCGGCCGTGCTCGAGGGCGGGGTGATATTCCTCGACCCCTGGTTCCTCGACGTGGACGACCAGGGTCCGCTGGCCCTGCAACTGACCGGCCTGAGGGTGGATGTGCCGGCGCTGACCGGTCGCGCCGCCGGTGCGCGGGTCACGTTCGGTGACCGTCTGGTGGTGTCGGGGCGGCAGCTTGCCTTCGACCCGGATATCGGGGTCGATGGTGATATCCGGATCCGCGCCGAAGAACTGGGACCGGCCTATGCGACCTTCCTGATGCCGCTGCTGGCGGGTACCGCGCTGGGCGAACTGGAGGTCTCCGGTGCACTGGACGCCGACCTCGTGTTGCGGGGAACCGAACCGCGTCGCGCGCGCGCCCGCTGGGACCGGGTGGTTGCCGAGGACAAGCGGGGCCGGTTCGGACTGGGAGGCGCATACGGCGAGCTTGACTGGGACGCGGAAGGCAGTGGCGAACCCGGCCGGGTCGGCGTGCAGCGGGCCCATCTGTACGGGCTGCCGCTGTCTGCATTCGAGGCCCGGGTGCGCCTGTTGCCGGAGGGGCTGGAGCTGCTGGAGGCCACCGAGGTCCCGATTCTGGACGGCGGGCTGCACGTGCGCGCCCTCGAACTGCGGCAGACCGATGCGGGCCCGGATGTGCGGTTCGAGGGCGGAGTGCGTGCGATCAGCCTGGAGCTTCTGACCGAAGTGCTGGGCTGGCCACGATTCTCCGGGCGCCTGGCGGGAATGATCCCCCGGGTCCGCCTGGATCGCGGTGATGTCAGTGTCGACGGGCGCCTGCTGGTACAGGTGTTCGATGGCGATGTCGTGCTGCGCGATGTCTGGCTGCATGATCTGTTTGGCCGCGCACCGGAGCTGGGGCTGTCGGGCGAGTTGCAGCGCCTGGACCTGGAGTTGATTACCCGGGCGTTCGATGTGGGGCGGGTGCAGGGGCGGATTTCGGGGCATGCGCGCGACCTGCGTCTGGTGGACTGGTCGCCGGTGCACATGGACCTTCTGTTGCAGACGCCGGAGGACGACCCGGGGCGTCGCCGGATCAGCCAGAGGGCGGTGGAGAATATCACCGAACTGGGCGGTGGTATTCAGGCGGCGGCCTCCGTGATCTTTCTGCAGTTGTTCGAGAACTTCTCCTACCGCCGTCTGGGCTTTCGCTGTCAGTTGCGCGGCGTGGTGTGTATTGCGGGCGGGGTGGCCGACCAGGCGGATGGCGGGTTCGTGCTGGTCGAGGGAGGGGGGCTGCCGCAGATCCGGGTCATCGGATACAACCGTCGGGTGGACTGGCCGGAGCTACTGGAGCGCCTCGGCCGGATCCAGGGGGGCGGATCGGCCACTGCGGACCCGGACTAGCCGTCTGGGCCGGTGTTGGCTGACTCTGGTTCGAAGCCCGAGGGACCCACCGAAGTGCTGCGGGCGGCTGCTATTCAGGGGTTGTGGTCGGGACGCCAGAATGGCCGGGCGTGACGCTCCGCGAGTGGGGGTAGCACCTCTTCCTGCGGGGCAAAGTGCAGCGGCGATCCGGGATCGCTCGCGCCCGGGGCGATCCCCGCACGGGATCCCCCGGCCTGGCCGCGCGTCGGCCCAGGGGGCGACGGAGGGCTGGTGGCCCGAAGGTCGCGTGCCATTTTCGGTTATTTCTCGTTCAGGTTGATGGTGTAGATTGGGCACATGCGGGAGTCACCCGCGCGAACAAGGGGTAACAGGCATGAAGGCTTTGTGGAGTGTTCCGGGACTGACTCTGGTGTTCGCGCTGTTCGCGGGGTGCGTGACCATCAATATCTACTTCCCCACCGCGGCGGCTGAGGAGGCGGCGCGCGCCATCGTGCGCGATGCCTTGCAAATGCCCGAAGACGGCGAGGCTGCCCCGGCACCGCAGTCGCGGGCTCCGGCGGAGGATCGTGTGGCCGCCCGCGGGATCGGGACCCCGGCGCTGGCCTGGATGCTGGAACGGCTGGTTTCGCCGGCCGCGGCGCAGAACCCGGATCTCCAGATCGAGACCCCGGCGATCGACCGCATCCGCGCCTCGATGCGCGAGCGGGCTCCGCAACTGGCGACACACTTCCGCAGTGGGGCGATCGGGTTTGGCGAAAACGCCGAGGTCGCGATCCGCGACCTGTCGGAGGTGCCGTTGCGCGACCGTGCCGGGCTGCAGCGCCTGGTCAGCGAAGAGAATGCGGATCGTGATGCCCTGTACCGCGAAATTGCGCGCGCCAACGACCACCCGGAGTGGGAACCGCGGATCCGCGAGACGTTTGCCCGCGTGTGGGTGGAGGAGGCACCTTCCGGTTACTGGTATCAGGATGACGGCCAGTGGCGGCAGAAATAGTGGCGGCCGGCATTGTCCATCACTGACTTCGAATCGGACGGGACCTAGCGGGTGTCGGCGCTGAGTTTGGCCGAACGCCTGGAAGCGCGCCGTCGTCAGCTCGTGTCTCTGGTACTGGAGACTGACCTGGCTCAGCTTCCGCGCTGGAAGGCCATCGGGATCGGCGTCTTGCGCGGCCTGAACGGTATCCTGCGGGAGATCCACGAAGGCCAGTTGACCTTGCGCGCGATGAGTCTGGTCTATACCACCTTGCTGTCGATGGTGCCATTGCTGGCGCTGTCGTTTTCGGTGCTCAAGGCATTCGGGGCACACAAGGCGGTCGAGCCCTTTCTGCTTGGTCTGCTCAAGCCACTGGGCGAACAGGGCGCAGAGATCGTGCGCAACGTGCTCGGCTTTGTCGACAACATGCGGGTCGGTGTGCTCGGGTTTGTGGGGCTGCTGTTTCTCGTCTACACCGTGATCGCACTGGTACAGAAGATCGAACTGGCCTTCAATACCATCTGGCGCGTGGAGCAGAGCCGCAGTCTGGCGCAGCGCTTCAGCAACTACCTTTCGGTGATCATGATCGGCCCGCTCCTGGTGGTCTCGGCCCTGGGCCTGACCGCCACGGTGATGTCGTCGGCGGCAATGCAGGCGATTGCCGGGGTGGGACCGTTCGGGTTGCTGATCACCGAGTTCTCGCGCCTGGTGCCTTACCTGCTGATCATCGCCGCGTTCGCGTTTGTCTATATGTTCGTACCCAATACCCGGGTGCGTATCCTGCCAGCCCTGATTGGTGCGGTGGTGGCCGGATTGCTGTGGCAGAGCATGGGCTGGGCGTTTGCCAACCTGGTCGCCGGCTCGACCCGCTATGCGGCGATTTACTCCAGCTTCGCGATCGTGATCCTGTTGCTGATCTGGCTCTATCTGGCCTGGCTGATCTTGTTGATCGGGGCGAATGTCGCGTTCTATGTGCAGCACCCGGAATACATGAATACGCGCGGCTTTGGCGTGCGCCTGGCCGGGGCATTGCGCGAGCGGGTCGGTCTGCACCTGATGCAGCAGGTGGCGCGACGGTTCCGCGATGGCGAGCCAGCGCCCAGCGTGGATAGCGTGGCGCAAAAGCTGTCGGTGCCGGGCAACACCCTGGGCGAGGTCGCGCGTGCCCTCGAAACGGCCGGATTGCTGGTGCGCACCGGGCCGGAGGGGGATGGTCTGGTCCCGGCGCGGGATCTCGACGCGATCCGGATCGAGGAGATTCTGCGTGCGCTGCGCACCGACCGCGACGGCGGTGCGCTGGCCGGGTTGCACGGAGACTGTGATGTGGAAGGCCTGCTGGAGGAGTTGGAAGCCGTGCGGGCGGAGTATCTGGCGGAGCGTACATTGCGCGACCTGGTGACGCCGGGCTCGTCCCCGGCTGCCGAGCCGGTATCCTGAACCGACGCTGCCGGTCAGGGGGTACCAACGCGACCGTGTACATTGATCAGTGTTTCCCTAGCGGGCGGCTGGGGCCGCAACGGGGCGGGGGCCGGGAGCGGTCAGGCGAGTTCGGCATCGAGGCGGGCCTGAGCACGGGTCATCAACTGACCGGAGACACGTTCGACCAGCGACTGGGTCGCGCGGCGCACGGCCGCCGCCAGCAACGGGTTTCGCAATCGGTATTCCAGTTCGAATTCGACCCGTGTGTGTCCCGGTTCGTCGGTCGGCAGCAATCGGTAGCTTCCGCGATTTTCGATACCGCTGAGCGACCGCCAGGCAAAATACGTCGGCGCCTCGGCTGCGCACACCTCGACCTCGAAGTGCAGAGTGAAGCCGGCCGCGCGGATGGTCCAGCGATAGCGTTCGTCGCCCAGGGGCTCGATGTCCTCGACGTGGTCGCACAAATCCACGAAATTGGGCACATGGCTGAGCAGGGCGAATACGCGTTGCGGTTCGCCGCGCAGGGTCGTGGCATGGGTGATCTGGCGCATGGGGGGCCGTCGGGGTCGCCGTGCGAATGCGATGATAACGTGCAGAGTGACGCGGCGGACGGGCTCGTGGCAAGGGCATGGCATGGCGAACTGCGTCCGGGACAACGCGGGGGCCGCGGCCCGACAAGGCCAGAAGGGCCACGCCAACCGACGGGGTTCGCTGGACTGGCTTGCCGGACTGTTCCGGCGGTCCTACCATCGCGGTCCCCCTTCACGATTGACAGCGAGCCTAGCGTGAACCAGCCAGCCCCGGCCTCCAGTACATTCCTGACCCGCTTCAATGGGGGGTTCACCGGAATTTTGCACTGGACACAACTCGATGCCCTGTGGGCACATCTGCGCGAACAAGCGGATGCCGGATGGTACGTCTATGCGGTCGGCGATAGGGTCCCGGTGGTGCCCGCGACGGCGGAGGAGTTCACCCGTTTTCTGGTCGAGGTCGATGCCTTGCTGCGGGCCGAACATGACGAGGACTACTGCGGGGTGGTGTACGTTGATGACCGCGATCATCCGACGTTCGTGAAGATCTTCGATCCGAACAACCTGGGTGCCAGTTGCGGATCTTCGGGGTTGCGGGTGTTGCCGGGGTGGGTGCTCTCGCTGGAGCCGCCGGTGGATCTGGAAGACGCCGTGCCGCCGACCGGGAGCCGGCGGCGCTGGTGGCAACGCCTGTTCGGCGGTACGCGATGAGATCGGACAGGATCGCGGCAGTGCGGTCCGGACCGCAGGAGGCGACGGGATGAGCGGCTCGCTTGGGCGGCGCCTGCGGAGCCAACCCCGATTGTGGGGCGCCCTGGTTATCCTGGCCCTGGTTGTGGCCTGGATTGCCTCCGGGATGCTCGGACGCGACGCGGAGGAGATCGCGGCGGCCCCCGGGCCGAGTCCCATGGCGGTGGCGGTGACCGAGCTGGCAGCCGAGCCAGTCGAGCGTTTGCTGGTGCTTCAGGGACGGGTAGAGCCGGATCTGCGGGTGATGGTGCGGGCGGAAACCGCGGGGCAGGTCGCGGAATGGGACGTGGTTCGCGGGGCGAGGGTGGAGGCGGGGGATGAACTCGCGCACCTGCGCCTCGACGACCGCGAGGCACGGCGGCGCCAGGCACTGGCCCGCCTGCGCGGGGCGGAGAGCGAGTATGAGGCCGCGCAGCGTCTGCATGACCAGGGTCATGTGTCGCGCACCCAGCTGGAGGCTCACGAGGCCGAGCGCGAGGCCGCACGGGCGGAGCTGGAGGCGATCGAACTGGACATCCGCAACACCCGGATCACCGCGCCCATTGCGGGGGTCGTCAATCAGCGTCTGGCGGATCAGGGCGAATTTGTTGGCCGCGGGGATCCGGTAGCCGAGGTGGTGGTCAATGATCCTCTGCTGGCCGTCGTGCATGTGGCCCAGCACCAGATCGCACGGGTGGCGCCCGGACTGGCGGCGCGGATCCGGTTTCTGGACGGGCGGCGGGCCGAGGGCGAGGTGCGGTTTGTCGCGCGGGTGGCCGAGCCGGGCACCCAGACCTTTCGGGTCGAGATCGCCGTGCCGAATCCGGACGAGGCGCTGCCGTCGGGGATCAGCGCCGGCGTCGAGATCCCGACCGCCACCGAGCGGGCGCACAAGCTCTCCCCGGCGTGGATGGGGCTGGATGACAGTGGTCGGGTGGGGGTAAAGACCGTCGGGGACGACGACCGGGTGATGTTCCACACCGTGGAGGTCATCCGGGCGGCGGCCGACGGGGTCTGGGTAACCGGCCTGCCGGACAACGCGCGCGTGATTACCACCGGCCAGGGCTTTGTGACCGCCGGCGAGAAAGTGCTGCCGAAGACAGTGGACCGGGATCCCGAAGCGACCACGCCGGATGCGGTGGACGGGGCATTGCCGTGAAGCCCCTGATCGCCTGGGCCGTCGCATACGCCCGGACGGTGCTGCTTTTTCTGCTGCTGATTCTGGTGCTGGGCGCGACGGCCTACAGCATCGTGCCCAAGGAGGCCGCGCCGGAGATCGATGTTCCCATCTTCTTTGTCTCGGTTCCGTATCCCGGTGTCAGCCCGGAGGATGCCGAGCGGCTGATGCTGCGGCCACTGGAGCGCGAGCTGCAGTCCCTGCCCGGGGTAGACGAGATGCAGTCCTGGGCGGGCGAGGGCTTTGTCCTGGTGCGGCTGGACTTCGAGCCGGGCTGGGACAACCGGCGCGCGCTCTCGGATCTGCGCGAGGAGGTCGACCAGGTGCACCCGGAGCTGCCGGCGGGCGCGGAAGAGCCCAGCGTCTCCGAGGTCGATCTGTCGCTGTTCCCGGTACTGACACTGAACCTCTCGGGCCCTCTGGACGAGCGCACGCTGGTGCGTCTGGCGCGCGACCTGCGCGACCGGGTCGAGGCCATTCCCGGGGTGCTGGAGGCGGACGTCGGCGGTGACCGCGAGGAGCAGATGGAGGTTCTGGTCGACCCGCTGGTGCTGGAGACCTTCGAGCTGTCCTTCAACGAACTGACCCGGGCGATCGAGCGCAACAATCGGCTGGTTGCCGCCGGTGCGCTGGATACCGGGGCGGGCCGTATCCCGCTGCGGGTACCGGGTACCATCGACGACGTCAACGACGTGCTGGACACCGCGATCCGGGTGGAGGGCGATGCGGTGGTCCGGGTGCGCGATGTCGCCGAGGTGCGCCAGAGCTACCGCGACCCGGAGGGCTTCACCCGGATCGACGGTCAACCCTCGGTGTCACTCGAGATCCGCAAGGTCTCCGAGGCCAATATCCTGGAGGTGGTCGCGGCCGCCCGCGCGACCATCGAAGCGGCGCGGGCCGACTGGCCGGAGTCGGTGGAGGTGACCTACCTCCAGGACATGGCGCGGGATGTCGGCGACCTGCTGGGGGACCTCGAGAACAGCGTGATCACGGCCATGCTGATCGTGGCGCTGGTGATCCTGGCCATGATGGGTGCGCGGGCGGCGGTCCTGGTGGGGCTGGCGATCCCAGGCGCCTTCCTCGGCGGCATCCTGGCGATCTACCTGATGGGTTTCACGCTGAACGTGGTGGTGCTGTTCGGCCTGATCCTGGTGGTCGGGATGCTGGTGGATGGCGCGGTCGTGGTGGTGGAGCTGGCGGATCGCTATGTGGCCGAGGGTATGGTGCGGGCGGACGCGTTCCGTGCCGCCGCCCAGCGTATGGCCTGGCCGGTGACCACGGCCATCGGCACGACGCTGGCGGTGTTCGCGCCCATGCTGTTCTGGCCCGGGATGGTGGGCGAGTTCATCGTCTACCTGCCGGCCACCGTGATCGTGACCCTGACCGCCTCGCTGGCGATGGCCCTGATCTTTATCCCGGCGCTCGGATCGGTGATCGGTCAGACCCGGCCCATCAATGCAGCCCAGACGGGCTATGTGCGCGCGGCGGAGGAGGGGCGTTATGACGAACTGCAGGGCACCACGCGCGCGTATATCCGGCTGTTGCAGCGGCTGGTGCGCAGTCCGGGATGGACCCTTTTCGGGACCCTGGCGGTGGTGCTGGCCGCCTACGCGATCTATGCGAGCCAGGGGCGGGGCGTCGAGTTCTTCCCGCAGGTGGAGCCGGACTTCGTGCAGGTCCAGGTGCAGGCGCGTGGCGACCTCTCCGTCTGGGAGTCGGATGCCCTGGTGAGGCAGGTGGAGGGCAGGCTGCAGGGGGTGCCCGAGATCCGGCACGTCTATGCACGAACCATCGGTACCCAGCTGGGGCGTCTCCAGGGGGACTACGCCGAGGACGTGATCGGGCTGATCCAGCTGGAACTCGTCAACTGGCGGCAGCGGCCTCCGGCGCGGGAGATCATCGAGAACCTGCGCCGACGCACCGGGGATCTTCCGGGGCTTCGACTGCAGTTCCGCGCTCAGGAACGCGGGCCCAGCGAGGGCCGCCCGATCGTGGTCGAGGCGTCGAGCACCGATACCGACCGCATCGCGCCAGTGATCCGGCAGCTGCGCGCCGAGATGGATCAGCTCGGCGGGTTCGAGGACGTGACCGACGATCTCCCCCTGCCCGGGGTGGAGCTGGAGGTGCGCTTCGACCGGGCACAGGCAGCCCGTTTCGGGGTGGACGTGCCCCTGCTGGGTGACGGGGTGCAGTTGATCACCAGCGGCATCCTGCTGGGGACCTATCGCCCGGACTACAGCGACGAGGAGGTCGACATCCGCCTGCGCCTGCCGGTGGAACAGCGGCACCTGCAGCAACTGGCCGGACTCAACCTGCCCGGGGCCGCGGGATTGGTACCGCTGGCCCATTTCGCCGAACTGGTACCGGTGCCGGCGACCGGCCTGATCAAACGCCGGGATGGCGATCGGGCTTACACGCTGGAGGCGGACGCCGCCCCCGGCTATCTGGTGGACGAGCGCCAGCGTACGCTCGAAGCCCGGATGGCCGACATGGAGCTGGACCCCGAGGTGAAGCTGCGCTTTCGCGGCCAGGCCGAGGAGCAGGCCGAGGCGACCAGCTTCCTGCTGGGGGCGTTCGGGCTGTCGCTGTTCCTGATGCTGGCGATGATGGTGACCCAGTTCAACCGTTTCTCCCAGGCCCTGCTGGTACTGTCGGCGATCGTGTTTTCCACCGCCGGGGTGCTGTTGGCCCTGATCGTGCGCGGGGAGCCTTTCGGTATCGTGATGAGTGGGATTGGCGTGCTGGCCCTGGCCGGGATCGTGGTGAACAACAACATCGTGCTGATCGACACCTACAACGAGCAGCGCAGGCGGGGGCTGGATGCGATGGAGGCGGCCCTGCGCGCGGCGTCGCAGCGCATGCGGCCTGTGCTGCTGACGGCGATCACCACCATTCTCGGGTTGCTGCCGATGGTCCTGGCGTGGACGGTGGACTTCGCTGGCCGGGACTTCTACGTGGGCGCACCGGTGACCGGATTCTGGGTGCAGCTCGCGACCGCGATTGCCGGCGGCCTGCTGTTCGCGACCCCGCTGACGCTGCTGTTCACGCCGGCGGCGCTGGTGCTGCTGGATCGCTGGGGTCTGGATCGGCCGCCGGTGACCGCCGAACGGGCGGCTAGCGGCTTGCCAGGCGCTTGAGGCACTCGAGGTAGGCGTTCTCGTCCGGCGCGGTGTTGCTCCGCTGGGCCTCCCACAAGGTCTGGCCGAGGCATTCCATCATCCGGTGCTCGGCGTCCATCACGCCGAAGCGCCCACACAGGCCCTGGTGCAGTTCGCGGGTGCCGGCCGGGCGGTCGGTGCGGGCCTGGTCGCGCAGGCTCAGGTGCATCGCCATGTGCAAGAACGGATTGGAGGTGCCGAGTTCCGGCGGGAACTCGCCGGTCAGCGCGGTTTCGCGATCCTTCAGGTAGTCGTGGTACTCGGGATGTTCCGAGATCACGTCCACCAGTTGTTGCTCCAGATCGGTCAGGGCCGCGCCGGCCTGCGCCTTCTGCCAGGCGTCGACGAACTGGGTGCGGATCTGGTCGCGGTTGCCGTACATGGGATGTTCCTTGAGGGGGCAGGTTCGTTCAGGCGCCGATTGGGGGAGGCGTCTTCGCCTTGTATTCGCACAGGTCCGCGATCGGGCAGCGCCAGCACTCCGGCTTGCGCGCCTTGCAGACGTAGCGTCCATGCAGGATCAGCCAGTGATGGGCATCCTGCAAATAGGCCTTCGGGGTCAGGCGCATCAGGCGCTTTTCCACCTCCAGCACGGTCTTTCCGGGGGCCAGGCCGGTGCGATTGGCGACCCGGAAGATGTGGGTGTCGACCGCGATGGTGGGGACGCCGAAGGCGGTGTTGAGGATGACGTTCGCGGTCTTGCGGCCGACCCCCGGCAGGGCCTCCAGCGACTCGCGGTCCCGCGGGACTTCGCCGTTGTGGCGCTCGACCAGCATGCGGCAGGTCTTCATCACGTTCTCGGCCTTGGCGTTGTACAGGCCGATGGTCTTGATGTGTTCCTTGAGGCCGTCCAGGCCCAGCTCGAGGACCGCCTCGGGGGTGTTCGCCACCGGGAACAGATGGCGCGTGGCCTTGTTCACGCCGACATCCGTGGCCTGGGCCGACAGGATGACCGCGATCAGGAGTTCGAACGGGGTGTCGTATTCGAGCTCGGTGGTGGGCTCGGGGTTGGCCGCCTTCAGGCGCTCGAAGATGGCTTCACGCTTCGCGGCGTTCATGAGGGGGGCTCCAGACAAACCGGCCCCGCAGGGCGGGGCCGGATGCTGCGGCGGGGATGCCGGTCAGACGTGGCGGAACATGCCGACATCCGGCGCAGCATCGCGCGGGTTGGACTCGGCTTCTTTCTCCAGGTCCTTGATCAGCTTGGCGTGCTTCTCTTCCAGGTCGTGCATTGCCTTCTCGTCCAGCTTCGGGAAGATGACGTCACGGATGAACGAACCCAACTCGTCCATGCACACCGGCCAGTACTTGTCGTTCAGATGGAACGAGTGATGAGCATGGGTGCCCATCGGGTAGCTGTCGAACTTGCGGATCATGGTGTAGGACAGGTCGCTGTCCTTCTCCACGAAGTCCTTGGCCCAGTCGTACCACCACTTGTAGTACTTCTCCTGCAGGTCGTCGTTGAACCCGTGGTTCTCGAAAAAGGCGGCGATGGTGCCGCGCGGGGCGAGGCCGTAGCGCGTGCCGCGCTTGCCTGCGAACGGGAAATGTCCAGCCATGCCAGTCTCCTGAGGGTCTTGGTTTGCCGGGACGCAGGCCCCGGGGATACGAATCTCGTGGCGCCGGAAGTGTACCGGCTGGTGGTGAATTATCAAGTTCGAATATGCGCGCGGTGCGAGCGCTATCACCCCGGATTGTCGGCGGGCTGCGGTTCCGGTTCGGGGACGCGCGCGGCGCGGGCCTCCAGACGGGCATCGATCCCGTTCTTCAGCGCAATCAGCAGGCCCATGGCCATGAATGCCCCGGGCGGCAGCAGGGCCAGCAGGAACCCGGCATCCGGCGAGAACAGCTGGATGCGAAGGGCATGTCCCCATTCCCCGAACAGCAGATGGGCATTGTCCAGCAGCGTGCCCTGGCCGATGATCTCGCGCAGGGCGCCCAGCGCAATCAGGACTCCGGTGAAGCCCAGTCCCATCATCAGACCGTCCAGCGCGGCACGCGGTACCGAGTTGCGCGAGGCAAATGCCTCGGCACGGCCGATGATGGTGCAGTTGGTGACGATCAGCGGGATGAAGATGCCGAGGACCAGATAGAGCCCGTGGAACCAGGCATTCATGGCCAGCTCGATCGCGGTGACGATCGAGGCGATGATCAGTACGTAGACAGGAATCCGGATCTCCGGGCGTGCATGGCTGCGGATCATCGACACCAGTACGTTTGACAGCAGCAGGGTCAGGGTGGTGGCGATGCCCAGGCCGATGGCGTTGACCACGGTGGCGGAGATCGCCAGCAACGGGCACAGCCCCAGCAACTGGACCAGGCCCGGGTTGTTGTTCCACAGGCCGTCGCGAATGATCTCGGTCAGGGTCGGATTCATCGGTATGCCTCGTCCTCGCTGCGGCCGCCGGGTGCCGGTAGCGGCTCCGCTACCGTGGCACTCTCGGCAGGCCGGGCTTCCAGCAGTTCGTCGCGATGCTGGTCAAAGTATTCCAGCGCACGGCGCACGGCGCGAACCACCGCACGCGGGGTAATGGTGGCGCCAGTGAACTGGTCGAATACCCCGCCATCCTTGCGCACCGCCCACTGGTCCGCCGGCGGGTTACCCAGCGAACGCCCGGCAAACGAATGGATCCAGTCCGAGCGCTCGGCATCGATCGCATCGCCCAGACCGGGCGTCTCGCGATGACTGGAGACCCGTACACCGAGCAGGTTGCCGTCGCGGCGGATACCGATCAGCAGGTGGATATCACCGCTGTAGCCGTCTGCGGCGATGGCGGACAGCACGACCGCTACCACTTCACCGTCCCGGTCGCGCGCGAACCAGGCCGGAAGATCGGAGCCCCCCAGCAGATCGTGGGAGAGGGGCACGGTATCGGTGACCGGGTCGTTGTGGTACGCCACGTCCCCGGTCAGCTGCGCGATGCGGTTGCGATTGACTGCCATGCGATTGTCCGCGATCCGTGCTTCGGTGGAATCCTGGACCCAGGCCACCAGTCCGCTCCCGGCGGCCGCGAAGGCGGCCAGCAGTGCCGCCGTCACCAGGATGTCGCGCAAGGTCAGTTCAGGCATTGGGCATCCCCGGTCCATCGCCCGGAGGCGGTCCGCCGCGGCGTGAATGGCCATAGATCCGCGGGCGGGTCAGGTGATCCAGGGTCGGGGCGACCATGTTCATCAGCAGTACCGCGAAGGCGACGGCATCGGGATAGCCGCCCCAGGTGCGGATGACGAAGATCAGCAAACCGATCCCGGCGCCGTACAGCAGACGCCCCACGGGCGTGGTCGAGGCGGATACCGGGTCGGTCGCGATGAAGAAGGCACCCAGGAGGGCGGCACCGCTGAACACATGGAACGCCGGCGAGGCGAACTGATCGGGGTCCAGCATCCAGAAGAATCCGGCCGGGATCGCGACCCCCAGGATGACCGCCAGCGGGATCTGCCAGCCGATGATGCGCCGGAACAACAGGTACAGCCCGCCCAGCAGGAAGAAATTGCCGACCCATTCCCAGCCGGTCTCGCTGAAGTTCCCGAACACCGGGCTGCGGGTGACCTCGGAGAACGTGCGTCCGGAGGCCAGGCCCTCGCGCACCGCATCCAGCGGGGTTGCGCGGGTGACCGTGTCCCAGTCCATGCCGGCCGGCAGGCTGCCGGTGAGGACCGTCTGCACGGTCTGCCACAGGCCCAGCGGCATCTGCGGGAGGGTCTCCGGTGTCGGCCACAGCGCCATCTCGCGCGGGAACGAGATCAGCACCACGACATAGCCGACCATGGCCGGATTGAACGGGTTGTAGCCAAGCCCCCCGTACAGGTGCTTGGCCACGACAATCGCAAAGGCGATGCCGATCAGGATGACCCAGACTGGCGTCAGGGGCGGGGCCGCCAGGGCGAACAGCCAGCCCGCCACGATCGCCGAATTGTCGCTCAGGGTGGTCATCACCGGCCGCTTGCGGGCGGCGACCATCGCGGCTTCCAGGGCCACCGCGAACAGCACGGCCAGTACCACATTGACCAGTACGCCCCAGCCAAAGAACCAGGTCATTGCCAGGGTTCCGGGGACCAGTGCCAGCAGCACCTGGCGCATCACGCCGCCGACGCTGTGGCGCGGGATAAGGTGCGGGGAAGACTCGGTACGAAAGCGCATCAGCGGTCTTCCCGGCGCGTGTGCGCTTGCTCGCCGGGTTCCGCTACGGCCGGGCTGTCGTCTTCCGGGGCCGCCTCCGGTTTCGCCTTCGCGCTGTCGTCGCCTTGCGCGGCGCGGGCAGTCTTGCGCGCCCGCGAGCGCTCCAGCGCCGCTTGGATGGCATCCTGCTGGTCGTTCTCGCTGCGTTCCCGGTTCTTGACCGCCGCCTTCTTCTTCGCCAGGCGTTCCGCCTTCTCGCGTTCTTCGCGTTCCAGCCGTGCCTGGCGGGCCTCGTAGCGCTCGCGCGCAATATCGGACTTGTGACGTTCCTTCTCGCGCGCCCAGATCTCGTTCTTGGCATAGCGGTAGTACTGCACCAGCGGGATGTTGCTGGGGCAGACATAGGCGCAGCAACCACACTCGATGCAGTCGAACAGGCCGTATTCCTGGGTTGTGTCGAAATCCTTGGCGCGCGTTAGCCAGTAGAGCTGCTGGGGCAGCAGCTGGGCCGGGCAGACGCGCACGCATTCCCCGCAGCGGATGCAGGGCATCACCGGGCCGGGAACCGGGGTGTCTTCGGCCCGAGTGGCCAGCAGGCAGTTGGTGCCCTTGATGGTCGGGATAACGTCATCGTGGACGGCGAAGCCCATCATCGGCCCGCCCATCACCAGGCGGTCGACGCCCTCGGCATAGCCGCCGGTGGCCGCGATCAGTTCCGCGAACGGGGTGCCCAGCAGGGCCTCGACGTTGCGCGGATGGCGGACGCCCGGCCCGGTCACCGTGACGATGCGCGAAAGCAGCGGACGGCCCTGGATGACTGCGTCGCAAACCGCCCTGAAGGTGCCGGGATTATGGCAGACCACGCCCAGATCGGCGGGCAGGCTGCCGCTCGGGACCTCGTGGCCGGTCAGCACCTTGATCAACTGGCGTTCGCCCCCGGTGGGGTAGATCGACGGTATCGAAACGAGTTGCACCAGGTCGCGCAACTCGTCCGGCAGCGTCTCGGTGAGCACGCGCATGGCCTCGGGCATGTTGTCCTCGATCGCGAACAGGACACGTTCGACCTCCAGCAGGTGGGCGGCGATCCGGATACCCTCGTACACGGTTTCGGGCGCAGAGCGCAGCAGCATGTCGTCGGCGCTGATGAACGGTTCGCACTCGGCACCATTGACGATCAGGGTGTGGATGCGCTGCCCGGCGCGCGGGTTCAGCTTGACCGAGGTGGGAAAGGCTGCCCCGCCGAGGCCGACGATCCCGGCGTCACGGATACGCTGGCGCAGCTTGCGCCGGTCGCGCGCATCCCAGTCCAGCCATGGATCCATGCGCGTATCGCCCCACTGGTCGCGTCCGTCGGTGCGGATCACCACACAGGGGGCGGAGAGGCCGGAGGGGTGCGGGACCGGATAGAGACCGATGTCTTCCACTTCGCCGGAAGTCGGGGCATGGACATGCGCGGTGATGTAGCCTTGCCCCTGGCCGATCCGCTGCCCCTTGGTGACGCGCTCGCCGACCTGAACGACCGGTTCGGCGGTGTCCCCGATATGTTGCCCCAGCGGGATGGTCAGGCGCGCCGGAACGCCCATGACCAGCACGGGTTCCGCGGTGCTGGCCTCGGTCTCGTCGGGCAGGTGCAGCCCCCCGTGGAAACGATGCAGATGCATGCGCGTATTGTAACGGTTCGCGGCCGCCGGCTTAGCCGGGTTGCCGCGAGGCGTCCGCGATGGCGTGGATGGGCTGCTCGATGGGCGAGGGTTCCGGCTCCGACCAGCGCCATTCGGTGATGTCGGTGGTGACCGGGACCATCGTAATGCAGTCCACCGGACAGGGTTCGATGCACAGTTCGCAGCCCGTGCATTCCTCCTCGATCACGGTATGCATCTGTTTGGCGGCACCGAGGATCGCATCCACCGGGCAGGCCTGGATGCACAGCGTGCAGCCGATGCAGATGTTTTCGTCGATGACCGCGACGGTCTTCTCCTGCTCCTCCTCTTCCAGCGGCTTGGGGTCGCGATCGAGGAGGTCCGCCAGGGCCTGGACGGTGGCCTGCCCGCCCGGCGGACAGCGGTTGATGTCCGCCTCGCCGGCGGCAATCGCCTCGGCGTACGGGCGGCAGCCGGGGTAGGAACACTGGCCGCACTGGGTTTGCGGCAGCAGGGCGTCGATCTGGTCGACCACCGGGTCGGATTCGACCCGGAAGCGCTGCGCGGCATACCCCAGAATCAGGCCGAAGACCGCGGCCAGCCCGCCGATCGCGAGGATGGCGTAGACCAGGTTCACAGCCGCACCAGCCCGGAGAAGCCCATGAATGCCAGTGACATCAGCCCGGCGGTGATCATCGCCACTGCGCTGCCGCGAAACACCACCGGCACATCGGCGACCGCGATGCGCTCGCGGATCGCGGAAAACAGGATCAGCACCAGCGAAAAGCCGATCGCCGCGCCGAACCCGTACAGCGCGGACTCGACGAAGTTGTGCGCCTCCTGGACGTTCAGCAGGGCCACCCCCAGTACCGCGCAGTTGGTGGTGATCAGCGGGAGGAAGATCCCCAGCACGTTGTACAGGAGCGGCGAGGTCTTCCGCACCACCAGCTCGGTGAACTGAACCACCGCGGCGATCACCAGGATGAAGGCGATGGTGCGCAGGTACTCCAGGCCCAGCGGGGTCAGCAGATACTCGTTGATCAGATAGGAACTGACCGCAGACAACGTCAGCACGAAGGTCGTGGCCAGGCCCATACCGGTGGCCGTCTCGACCTTGCGCGAGACCCCCATGAACGGGCACAGGCCCAGAAACTTCACCAGTACGAAGTTGTTCACGAGGATCGTACTGATGAGGATCAGGACGTATTCCACGTTATTTCCGAGTCGTCAGGTCAACAAAACAGTATCCGGGAGCGGGAAGACCCGCTCAACCCCGCGTCCGGTGTGGGCTTCCATCGGCGGCCGGTCCCTGCACGCTCCCGCGCGGCGCCCGCAGGGGCGCGTTGTACCGGCCCCTCGTAGCAAGGGTAGTCCCTTCAGTCATCCGTCGGAATGAGCGAGGTCAAGGAACGCACCGGATGACGGTCATCCGGGTCGGAATCGGACGCGGGACGTGCCGTAGGCAGCCAGGCCTGGCCGGCGGCATCCAGTTCCTCGGTGCGCGTCGACAGCACCAGTAGCACTTCCGGGACGACGCCGATCTCCTCGGCGAGCCTCCGATAACTGCCGGCGTCGCGGCGGCCGCCGATCCGCGTATCGAACAGCCCGGAGAGGAGCTGCTCCACCTCCGGGTGCGGGCCATGGCGCAGCCAGTCCCGCTGCACGGGCGCGGGCGTGGCACCAAAGCTGTACAGCGCGACCCCGGCATCATGCAGCTGTTGCAGGGCCTCCGCGGTGGTGCTGCCCAGGGTCGGGCGCAGGGCCCCGGCCTCCAGGGCATCGGCCCAGATCAGGCCCTGTAACTGGCGTACGGGCGTAATGTCCTGGCCGGCGCGGATCCAGGCCCGGACCTGCGCCAGCAGGCCTTCCACGTCCAGTTCGCGTCCGGCATAGGCCAGGATGTCGGACAGGGTTCGCTGGACCGCCGTGGCCTCGGCGTGCTGCTCGAGGAAAGCCGGCAGGGCTTCCAGGGCGTATGGCTCCAGGGTGTCGCGCAATACGCTGGACGGGGCCAGGATCCCCTCGAAGGCCAGAATGACTGCCTGAGGGGGCGGGGGTGGCGCGGGTTCGGTCATAGCTGGCGGGCGAGAGATTCGCACTCGAACATGAATTCGAAGGCCTCGGTGCGCTGCAGGGCGCGTTCCACCGTCTCGCCCCAGGTATACAGACCGTGCCCGCGAATCAGATAGCCGGCCAGCGTCGGGATTTGCTGCATGGCGGCGTTGACCCGGGCGGCCAGCTGCTGCATGTCGCGTTCGTTGGGGAACACCGGGATCTGGATCCCGTCGCCGGGATGTTCGCAGCCGGGCAGTTCGCGCAGTACCTCGTAGTCACGCAGGTGCAGCCCTTCGGGCGACTGGCGGGAGAGCACGGTGGCGTGGACGCTGTGGGTATGCAGTACCGCACCCAGCGACGGATCATGCCGATACATGATGATGTGCAGGAACGTCTCGGGGCCCGGTTCGGCGGAGCCCGCGATCAGGTTGCCTTCCACGTCGACCACGATGAAATCGTGCCGGTCCAGCATGTGCTTGCTGCGTCCCGGAGCGGTGACGATGATGTGCTGCTCGTCCAGGCGCGCGGAGAAGTGCCCGGTGCGTGCGGGCAGCCAGCCGTGTGCGGCCAGTTCGTGGCCGGCATCGGAGAGCAGGCGCACCTGTGCTTTGAATTCGGGGCTTTGTTCCATGCGTCCGGGTGTCGACAAAAGAGCGGCAGCTTACGCGAGCGCCGGTTGCAAATCCATGACCCGCAGGCGCTTCGGCATTACTTGACGCGCATGCCGGGGCGGGCGCCGTCGTCCGGGCTCAGGATGTAGAGCTCCGAGCCGCCCGGCCCGGCGGCCAGCACCATGCCCTCGGAGACCCCGAAGCGCATCTTGCGCGGGGCCAGGTTGGCGACCATCACGGTGTGGCGCCCGATCAGGTCGTCGGGCGCATAGGCGGACTTGATGCCGGCGAACACCTGACGGGTCTCGGAACCGATATCCAGCGTCAGTTTCAGCAGCTTGTCGGCGCCTTCGACGTGTTCGGCGTTCGCGATGCGCGCGATGCGCAGATCAACCTTGGCAAAGGTGTCGAACTCGATGGTATCGGCGATCGGGTCCACGTTCGCCTCCGGGGCGGCGTTGTCGGGGCTGGCGGTCTCGGTGGCGGCCAGGGTGGCCTTCGAGGCCTCCAGCAGCTTTGCGATGGTCTCGGGCTCGATGCGGGTCATTAGCGGCCTGAACTTCTGGATAGGACGCCCGACCAGCGGCTCGCGGCTCGCCCAGCGGGTGTTGTCCAGGTTCAGGAACGCGGCGGCGTCGGCCGCCAGCCTCGGCAGCACCGGGGCAAGATACACAATCAGGATACGGAACAGATCCAGACCCTGGGTGTTGATCGCCTGGACCTCGGCCTCGCGGCCTTCCTGTTTCGCCAGGACCCAGGGCTGGGCCTCGTCGATGTACTGGTTAGCCTGGTCGGCCAGCGCCATGATGCGGCGCATCGCCTGCGCGAACTCGCGCTGCTCGAAGGCGCGGGCGATCGCTTCGCCCTCGGCGACAAAGGCCTCGTGCAGGTCCGGGCGCGGGAGGTCCGCGGCCAGCTGGCCGTCGAAGCGCTTGTTGATGAACCCCGCGCAGCGGCTGGCGATGTTGACCACCTTGCCGACCAGGTCCGAGTTCACCCGCTGCACGAAGTCGTCCAGGTTCAGGTCCAGGTCGTCCACGCCGTCCCCCAGCTTGGCGGCCAGGTAGTAGCGCAGCGACTCCGGATTCAGGTGGTCCAGGTAGTCGCGGGCGCGGATGAAGGTCCCGCGCGACTTGGACATCTTCTGGCCGTTGACGGTCAGAAAGCCGTGGCAGAACACCGCCGACGGGGTACGAAAGCCCGCACCGTGGAGCATGGCCGGCCAGAACAGGGTGTGAAAGTAGGCGATGTCCTTGCCGATGAAGTGATACAGCTCGGTGTCGGAGTCCGCCCTCCACCAGGCGTCGAAGTCCAGGCCCTGTTGCGCGGCGCAGGCGCGAAAGCTGGCCATGTAGCCGATCGGTGCATCCAGCCAGACATAGAAGTACTTGCCCGGCGCATCCGGAATCTCGAAGCCGAAGTAGGGGGCGTCGCGCGAGATATCCCAGTCGCTCAGGCCGGTGTCGAACCACTCCTCCAGCTTGTTGCGGATCGCGTCCTGCAGGCGCCCGGAGCGCGTCCAGCCGCGCAGGAACGTCTCGAAGTCACCGAGCTTGAAGAAGTAGTGCTCGGAGGCACGCGACTCGGGGCGCGCGCCGCTGATCGCAGAGACCGGGTCCTTCAGGTCCATCGGGCTGTAGGTCGCGCCGCAGGCCTCGCAGGAGTCGCCGTACTGCTCTTGCGCGCCGCATTTGGGGCAGGTGCCCTTGATGAAGCGATCCGGCAGGAACATCCCGGCCTCGGGGTCATAGGCCTGATCGATGGTGCGGGTCTCGATATGCCCGGCGTCGCGCAGCGCGGTGTAGATCTGGCTGGCCAGCTCGCGATTCTCGTCCGAGTGGGTCGTGTGGTAGTGATCAAAGCCGATCAGGAACTCGGAGAAGTCCGCCTCGTGTTCCTGGCGCACGCGCGCGATTAGTTCCTCCGGTTCGATGCCCTCGGCGCGCGCCTTGAGCATGATCGGGGTGCCGTGGGCGTCGTCCGCGCAGACATAGATCACCTCGTGACCGCGCGCGCGCTGGAAACGCACCCAGATGTCGGTCTGGATATATTCGACCAGGTGCCCGAGGTGGATCGGCCCGTTGGCATAGGGCAGGGCGCTGGTGACGAGGATCTTGCGCGGGGTGTCGGTCATCGGGGTTTGGGCCTTGAGTCGAGGGGTCCGGTTCGCGGGAGCCGCTATTGTCGGGTGTGTCCGGCGGCTTGTCGAGGCGCAATGCGGGCTGCGCAAGCTTGTCCACAGAACCTGTGGATAACTTTGTGGGTAACCCGGTGGAAGACGCCCGGAACCCTTGCCACACAAGGGCGCATGACAGATTGGTTAAAAAACGTTCACTTTATTTTAATACCGAAAAAACAATGGGATCCGCGTTCTTTGTAGAGTGACTTGGCCTGTTTTGACTCTATCTCGGGTCCTTTGCGGCGGTTGCGGCGGGTTTGTGCATAAAGCCGGCGGTCGGGGTTGACACAGGCGCTCGCAGGGGTGTGCTTTTCCACCAAAGTACCAACGCGTCGTATTGCCATTGGCGTGGCGCCGGAAGCCCAGTAGAATCGCGCGATCATCCAACTCGAATGGCGGACCGGTGACCCTATGGCTGAACTCTCGCGCGAGCAGATCGAAACGGCCCTGAAGACCGTTCAGGACAAGTATCTCGAACAGGACCTGGTGGCTGCGGGCGAGGTCCGGGACATCCGTATCGAGGGGTCGCGAGCCGCGATCGACATCCAGCTGGGCTACGTCGCCGAGGGCTATCATGACGAGCTGCGTGCCGCGATCCAGGGCGCGCTGGCCGGCGTGGCGGGGCTGGAGTCCTCGGAGGTGACGATCAGCACCAAGGTCACTAGCCACGCGGTGCAGAAGAGCCTGAAGCCGATGGCCGGCATCAAGAACATCATCGCCATCGCCTCGGGCAAGGGCGGGGTCGGCAAGTCCACTACTGCGGTCAATCTGGCGCTGGGCCTGGCGGCCGAGGGCGCGCAGGTCGGGATCCTCGATGCCGATATCTATGGCCCCAGCCAGCCGCGCATGCTGGGCATCAAGGACAATCCCGAATCCAAGGACGGCAAGACCATGGAGCCGCTGGAGCGTCACGGCGTACAGGCGATGTCGATCGGCTTCCTGATCGAGGAGGACACGCCGATGATCTGGCGTGGCCCGATGGTCACCCAGGCGCTGGAGCAGCTCCTGAACGAGACCAACTGGAAAGAGCTGGACTACCTGATCATCGACCTGCCGCCGGGCACCGGCGACATCCAGCTGACCCTGTCCCAGAAGATCCCGGTGTCCGGTGCGGTGATCGTGACCACGCCGCAGGACATCGCCCTGCTGGACGCCCGCAAGGGGCTGCGGATGTTCGAGAAGGTCGAGGTGCCGGTGCTCGGCATCATCGAGAACATGAGCATTCACATCTGTTCCAAGTGCGGGAACGAGGAACACATCTTCGGCCAGGGCGGGGCGGAGAACATGGCCGAGGAATACGGCGTGGACATGCTGGGCGCGCTGCCGCTGGACATCCATATCCGTGAGCAGGCCGATGGCGGCGAACCGACCGTGGTCGCTGCGCCGGACAGCCGGATTGCCGAGATCTACCGCGAGATTGCTCGGCGCACCGCCGCCAAGCTGGCGGAACAGTCGCGCGACTACAGCAGCAAGTTCCCCAACATCGTGATCCAGAACAGCTGATGCCGGCAGGCCGGACATGAGCATAAAGTCGGATCGCTGGATCCGGGAGATGGCCGAGGCAAAGGGCATGATCGAGCCCTTCGAGCCTGGCCAGGTGCGCCATCGCGACGATCAGCGCATCATCTCCTATGGCACGTCCAGCTACGGCTATGATGTCCGCTGCTCGGACCACTTCAAGATCTTTACCAACATCAACTCGAGCATCGTCGACCCCAAGGGGTTTGACGAGGGCAGCTTCGTCGATGTGCACTCCGACGTCTGTATCATCCCACCGAACTCGTTTGCCCTGGCGCACACGGTCGAGTACTTCCGCATCCCGCGCGACGTCCTCACCATCTGCCTGGGCAAGTCGACCTACGCGCGCTGCGGCATCATCGTTAACGTGACCCCGCTGGAGCCCGAGTGGGAGGGCCACGTGACGCTGGAGTTTTCCAACACCACGCCCCTGCCGGCCAGGATCTACGCCAACGAGGGCGTGGCCCAGATGCTGTTCCTGCAGTCCGACGAGGTCTGCGAGACCTCCTACAAGGATCGCGGCGGCAAATACCAGGGCCAGCGCGGCGTAACCCTGCCGCGTACCTGAGCGCCCGACCGGAGGTCACATGCGCATCGTGGTCGCGCTGGGCGGCAACGCCCTGCTGCAACGTGACGAAACCCCGACGGCCGAGGCCCAGCAGCGCAACGCCCGCCGCGCCGCGGAGGCCATCGCGGTCCTCGCCCGCGAGCACGAGGTGGTGATAACCCACGGCAACGGTCCCCAGATTGGTCTGCTGGCCAACCAGGCGGAGCAGGACCCGGGTGGCTGGCCGCTCGACGTGGTCGGTGCCGAGAGCGACGGGATGATCGGCTACATCCTCGCGCGCGAACTGCACAATGCCCTGGGCCATGACCGGGTCCTCGGGTTGCTAACCCAGACCGAGGTCGATCCCGACGATCCCGCCTTCGCGCGCCCGCAAAAATTCATCGGCCCGGTTTGGTCCGAGACGCAGGGCCGGGCGATGGCGGCCGAGCGCGGCTGGACCGTGGCGCGTGACGGCAATGCCTGGCGTCGGGTGGTGGCCTCGCCCGAGCCGCAGCGACTGCTGGGCATGGATGCGCTGGTGCCGCTGGTTGCCGGTGGTGCGGTGGTGATCTGCGCCGGGGGCGGCGGTGTGCCGGTGGCACGGGATGCGGCGGGGCGGCTGTACGGCGTCGAGGCGGTGATCGACAAGGATCTGACGGCCGCCCGGCTGGCCGGCCAGCTCGCCGCCGACTGGCTGCTGATGCTGACCGATGTCGACGGCGTCTATGCCGGATGGGGGCAGCCGGACGCACGGCGCCTGGATACGCTGTACCCGTCCACGCTGGATCCGGATCGCTTCCCCGCCGGGTCCATGGGACCCAAGGTGTGCGCCGCCTGGCGTGTGGCCCGAACCGGTGCGCGTGCGGGAATTGGCGCGCTGGAGGATGCCTCGGCCATCATCGCGGGTCAGCGTGGCACTCTCGTCCTCCCGGACGCCTGAGCTGCCACGGCGCGTACGCACCGGAGGTCTGGGAACAATGCAGCGAAGCGGATGGTTGGCAGTAATCGGAATCCTGCTGGCAAGTGCAGGGCTGGCGGCCTGCCAGGGTGCCGGCGATGAGTCGCAGGGCGCGCCTGCGCAGGGGCTGGAACGCGAGATGACGCCGCG
Source organism: Pseudomonadota bacterium (assembly GCA_051747025.1). Classification (GTDB taxonomy): domain Bacteria; phylum Pseudomonadota; class Gammaproteobacteria; order Ectothiorhodospirales; family Ectothiorhodospiraceae; genus Thioalkalivibrio. The sequence goes on along the minus strand of JBNJFQ010000023.1, from coordinate 1,100 downwards.
TGACATGTCCGGCGACGAGGCACGGCGGCCGCAGCAGGGTGGTATGCCGGCCGCGGACGTCAAGCGCACCACCGACTAGGCGGCCGCCGCGCGGCGGACCGTTTGCGGGGCTTCGGTCGGGCCGCCTGCCTGTTAGTGGCTGGTCCTGGTTCGTCCTCCGGTGGTTACCTCTGCCTTCGTCCTGGCCGCCTGCCAGGCGGCCGGCTGAAGGCACGTAAACACGAAGGCCTGAGCCAGGCCAGGCCTATGCGAGGCGGGCGGCGGGTGCGAAGCCGCCCGAAACGCTGGCGTCAGCGGCAGAACGGCCAGATCTGGTAGAAGCGGCGGCAGCGGAACCGCGATTCGCAGCCCGCGAGCTGGGTCTCGTAGCGCTGAGCACGCTGTGCGACCTGACGCGCAATCTGCTGCACCTGTGGCTTGGCGCGGTAGCTCCCCCGACTGTAGCCGCCCTGGCCTTCGTGATAGGCCAGATACAGGTGTTCCGGGTTATCCAGCGAGACGCCGGTCATGCGGCGGGTGCGATCGTTGTACCAGCCAACGAAGTCGGTGGCGTGCTTCATGTGGGAACGGCGAGCGAAGCGGCTGCCGGCCTCCTCGCGGTATTCGCCCCAGACCGGATCCTGGGCCTGGGCATACCCGCGCGCCGACGACGGACGCTTCCACGGGATGATGCCCAGAAGGCGCTCGCGTTCCGGCCGCACATGGCTGCGAAACGACGACTCCTGCTGGATGAAGGCTATCTGCGTGGCGATCGGGGTACCCCATTCCTTCTCGGAGGCGCGCGCATAGTCATACCAGCGTGGCTGGTCGGCGAAGATCTCGCAGATATTGCTCTGGTCCTGTGGCGGGGAAGGCGCCAGGATGGCGCAGCCGCTCAGGGCGAGTACCGCCGGCGCCAGCAATGCCGGCGTGCGCGACCCGGCGAAGATCGATCGTCGCGTCCCCCGCGATAGTGTCGTTTCCACGCGAATCTCCTGCAGGTGCGTCAGTCATGCGCGAGTATAAGGCACCTTGGCCGGTCCGGGCCCGGCAGGAGCCGGGGCCGCCCATGGAGATCGCCACGTCGCTGCGCTCCTCGCGATGACGGTGCTTTTTGCCCC
>JBNJFQ010000022.1:27597-48683 GCA_051747025.1 Pseudomonadota bacterium | reverse complement strand
TTTGGCCCGAAAAATGGCTGTCTAAGGCCGTATGAGGCGCTTGTTGTGGCTCTTATGGCACTATGTTCAGTGTCTTACCGAGGTCCGACCCCGTAAGTGGCCCCTTGCCCGCCGTCGCCAGGTCCATCGAACCGCACCCGCTGCACGGTGTCCAGCTTCACGCTCTTCCGTGCGCACCAGAGATCGTGCTGGTCCTGCATGGCCAGCCAGCTTTCCGGCGAACGGCCGAGCGTTTTGGACAGACGCAGCGCCATCTCCGGGCTGACCCCGCTGCGTCCCTGCAGGACGCGCCCCAGGGTGGAAGGCGAGACATCGAGCTTGCTGGCAAGCTGGCGGGCACTGAGTCCAAACGGTTCCAGATAGACCTCGCGAATGAACTCGCCCGGGTGCGGAGGGTTGTGCATGGTCATCAGTGGTAATCCTCGTAGTCCAGGAGATGGACATTGCCGTCATGGAATTCGAAGGTCAGACGCCAGTGGCCGCTGACCCGGATGCTCCAGCGATCCTGCGCGGTGCCCTTGAGTCGGTGCAGGTGGAACCCGGGGATATCCATGTCTTTGATCGTGGACGCGGTATCCAGGGCCGCCAACTGCATCCTCAGCCGCTTCGCGTGCCGAGGCTGTATCCCGGTGCCGCTCCCCGACTCGTAGAAACGGCGCAGTCCCTTGTGCCGAAACGACTTGATCATGTCGCTAGTATAGCCGATTGCGCAACACGCAACACTCGCGACACCGCTGGACGCATGTGAAAGCTCTTGGCGGCCCGTTTTTAGCCCGAAAATTCGTCGTTTAAGGCCGCATGCGGCGCTTGGCGCGGCCCTTTGAGCGCTATGTTCAGTGACTTACGGATGTCCGACCCCGTAAGCCGGGCCGTACGCCGGGCATACATCAACAACACACCCAGCGCCTTGTTGGGCTTGTGTTCGTTTACTAAAGCCACGTGTACCCCGCTAGCGGCACGACGCTCAGCGCCCCCGCAATTATCAGGCGCAGCCCGGATTGCTGGTTCACCCGCTGCGCCACAAGGCCCGCAAGGACAAAGACCGGCGCAGACCACGTGGCAGCGATGAAAGCGACACTGCTAATGAATGCCAGGAACACGGCCAAGCCAAGGTCATGCGCCCCGAAAGCTTCTGCATTCACGGCCCATCGGCCGATCAGCGCCGTGACCGCGGCAAGCCCCGACGCAGTGAGGCAGACCCAGCTTGCGATGTGCAGTGTTCTTTTGATCGCGTGATCATCGACGTCTTCAGAGCAAGGAGCTGGGGTCTTGTAATCACGCAATTGCTTGATTACAAGACCCCAATGCTCTTGTGGGTTCCAGAGCATTTCCTCGCTCCTTTAAGTAAGCATCAATCGCCGAACGAAATAGGTTGACTACTTCACTTCTCCTTGCTTGCTCCACCGAACTCTCAGTGCCCAACGTCTGAGCAAAGCGGCGCGCCTCTGGCGCGTCCGGTGGGGGCCCGAAAGGGCCGGAACGTACTTGAGCGACTTGGTTATGCGATTTGCTGTAGGGAATTGGCAAGATCACGGCCGGCAGTCGGCGGCGGGAGGGGCTTTCCCTCCTTGTGGTAGAGATCGATGATTTCATCCACGATCTGACAGAGCTGGTCAAAGACCTCTTTCTCGTCGGCGCCGTGGCAACCCCCATAGACGAGCCCCGGGGCGCTACCCACAAAGCACTGATCTTCCTCAGACCACTCGACGATCTTGGCGTAGAGGGCACTTTCCTTCATTTTTTCGCCTCCTGGACGGCCTTTTCTACCGCCCGAATCTGATATTTCTTGGCATCATCTCCGAGTTTGCCGGAAATCGTCACAGGTTTCGACACATTCGGGTGGATGAAATTCCGGTGGCTACCCTTCCCTCCCCGGTTCCGGAAGCCCGCCTTCTCGAGACTCTTCACCAGTTCGCGTACTTTGGGCGGCACTAGCAGCTCCTGGTTGGAAATCCTGTATCGCATAACGCTTGGCACACGTGCCGATTTGGAGCCGCAGCGCGGCGGAAAAGCGGTCACCGTGCTGCCACTGGTTATATCTCGTTTGCACGACAAGAGGAAACATAGTCACGCCACTCCCGAAGAATGTTACGACGGGAATCCAACTCTTTTGCATGCTGTAATGCATGAAATGTTTCTATGTACTTGTTTCGAACGCTCGTGAAGAGTTCATCGTCGAACTGCCCTTTAAACCACTCCCGCTCCTCACTCGTTGGCTCTTCCAGAAGTTCTTCAATTTCCTCGATGTAGTCTTGCTGCGCCCAGTTAGATGAGTGCCACATGTCTTGCTTTGGCATTGGCCGCGAAAACAGATAGGGCAGTAGGTAAATATTGCTTAACATCGTATCCAGAAGGTATCCCCGCGCTCTTACCAGAGAACCCACCCGGTAGTAGGCCAACGCAGCATATAAGAGAAACGCGGGCTCACCAACGTCATCCGGGAACTCCTTCTCGAACCAGTCCGAAAACTCGGCTGCTTTTTCTGGAGCACCGCTAAGGACAAAGTAAACGCACACCCGGTAGCGTTTCCCTGAGCCGTCCGAAATCGCGCCGAATTTCTCCTTTTCTTTGAGGAGCTCTCGTCGCCCACGGTTAGCACGGTCTCGATACTTCTTCTGTTCCTCGGTTAACACAGACCTACCTCAAGAGATATAACGTTCAAGATCAGTTGACGCCAGATGCATAGTGTAGCGCAGCGGAACGCCGCATTTGGCGGTCAACTGGAGCGCCGTGTTAGGCGTTCTATCGTCCATCCCAAAAGCCAAGCGACAGCAAGCCAAAAACATATAGATAATGTCCAACCAATGCTTGTAGGGGAGCATAATCCCCAGCCACAATGACCATTGTTCTCGAGAACCCCAGGAATTCCTAACCGATGAAATATAAAAACAGTAGTGTATGGGATCCCCGGAATAAGCATTACGATATAAAGACCAAATAAGTCTTTGAAGGCAATTATGATTGCTGACAATAATGTGTAGATGCTTATTATCCATACGAAGAATTTTACATCTATCCTCATAACCATACTTGGCCTAACAGTGATTAGATAGCGCGCACAGATATTGGTTGAACGTGCGCGCTATATATCCCGGATGAGGCGGTGTCACAGATGGGCATGTTTTCAGTGGGTTAGGGTGCATGGGTCGCGATGGATCCTGGATATGTCGCGCCGGAGACCGGGGGCGGTAAAAGGCTGGTTCGGCGGTGGCCATTCGGCATGGTTGTCATGCGGATTCTGGCACGGGTGGTATGGTTTTGCGAACGCTTCGATGGGGTAGTGCCGGTTGCGCCCGTGTGGAGGCCGCTCAGTCGAGGAAGGCGACGGATTTGACGAGGGCGTGGGCGCGGGTTCCGGGCTGGAGGGCGAGGCGTTCGGTGGAGAGTCGGGTGAATTCGGCCATCAGGGTCTGGCCGTCGTGCTGGCGGCAGGTGGCGAGGATGCGGGCAGGGCCGTGGTGGCCGGGCGCCTCGTCCAGGGCCTCGATGGTGACGGGGATGATGTTGAGGATGGAGACGTCCTGGGGTGGGGAGAGGGCGATGGAGACGTCGCGGGCGTCGATGCGCAGGCGGGCTTGGCTTCCGGCGCCGTTGGTTGAGCCGGGTGTGGTCGGTACGCGATAGCGTGCGTCCGGGGGGCCGAAGGGATGGAGGCCGTGTTCGTCGGGCGGGCCGAGTTCGCCCTGGAGGACGGAGACGGCGCCTTCTTCGCGGAACAGGGGGGAGTCGGCGCGGGCGAGGGCGTCGCGCAGGGGTTCGAGGCGTTCGAGCTGGCCGTCGTGCATGAAGGCGACGCGGTGGGCGAGGCGTTCGACTTCTTCCGGGGCGTGGGTCACCAGCAGCGTGGGGATGCCGGTGCTGTCCGACAGGCGAGCGAGGAAGGGCATGATCTCGCGCTTGGTCTGGGTGTCCAGGGCGTTCAGGGGTTCGTCGAGCAGCAGCAGGTCCGGGCTGATCAGCAGGGCGCGGCCCAGGGCGACGCGCTGGCGCTGGCCACCGGAGAGTTGGTCGGCGCGGCGGTCCAGCAGCTCGTCGATGCCGAGGAGGTCGGCGACCTCGTCCAGGTGCAGGCGGCGCAGGGGCTCCGGCGTGCGCTTGTAGCCGTAGAGCAGGTTGCCGCGCACGCTCAGGTGCGGGAGCAGGGTGGATTCCTGGAATACCAGGCCGACGCGACGACGGTGCAGGGGGACGAAGGTCTTCCCGGACTGCCAGGGCGTGTCGCCGAAGTGCACCTCGGCGCTGGGCGGGTGTTCCAGGCCGGCGATGATGCGCAACAGGGTGGTCTTGCCGCAGCCGGAGCGGCCGAACAGGGCGGTGACGCCCTCCAAGGGGATCGCCGTGTCCACGTCCAGCGCGAAGCCGGAGCGCTCCAGGCGCGCCTGGATGCGCAGCCCATTGCTGGCGGGCGGGCTCACGGGCTGGCTCACAGGCGCACCGTGTCGAAGCGGCGGTTGATCGCGTAGACCACGAACAGCACGACGAAGGCGAATATCAGCAGGCCGAGGGAGAGGCGGTGGGCAGAGTCGAAGTTCATGGCCTCCGCGTGGTCGTAGATCAGGATGGACAGCACCTGGGTCTCGCCGGGGATCGCGCCGCCGAGCATCAGGATCACGCCGAACTCGCCGAGGGTGTGGGCGAAGGCGAGTGTGGCGGCGACGATGAAGCCGCCGCGCGACATCGGCAGGATCACGGTGAAGAAGCGGTCCATGCGCCCGGCGCCCAGGGAGCCGGCGATCTCGGTGGGCCGGCGGCCGAGGTTGGCGAAGGCCTGTTGCAGGGGCTGCACGGCGAATGGCAGGGAGTAGATCACCGAGGCGATCAGGATGCCCTGGAAGGTGAAGGCCAGGTGGTTCAGGCCCCAGCTCTCCAGCGTGGTGCCGACCGGGCCGGCCGGGCCGAGCAGCACCAGCAGGTAGAAGCCGAGCACGGTGGGCGGCAGCACCAGCGGCAGGGCGACGAGGGCCTGCACCGCGGTGCGCACGCTGGGGGAGCCGCGCCCGTTGGCCAGCCACCAGGCGATCGGCGTGGCGATCACCAGCAGGATCAGCGTGGTGTACAGCGCGAGCTTGAGGGTAACCTCGATGGCTATCCAGTCCGTGGGGCTCAGCTCGAACATGTCGGGTTACGGGGTGGCGTCGTCGGGCAGCTCTTCGCCGGGCATCACGAAGCCGTAGCGGCGCATGATGTCGCGTGCGGTCTCACCGTTCATGTACTCGGCGAAGCGGTGTGCGGTCTCGTTGTCTTCACCGCGCCGGGTGATGATGAAGCCCTGGGTCAGCGGTTCGTGCAGGGCATCGTCAATCAGGTGGTGCGGGTGTTCGGCGAGGTCCGGGAACTCGGCCAGCGACAGGGCGATGATCCCGAGCTCGGCGCCGCCGGCCTGGATCATGCGCGCGGTCTGCGCAATGTTGTCGCCGTTGACGATCTTCGGCTTCAGGTCGTCCCAGATGCCGACGGATTTCAGCGCCTCCATTGCCCGCACGCCGTAGGGGGCGTGGGTGGGGGAGGCGATGGCGACGCGGCGGATGTCGTCGCGCGTCAGGTCTTCCAGCGTCATCGTGGAGGCATCCATGCGGTTGCTCCACAGCACGATGCGGCCGATGGCGTAGACCTCCGGCGCGGTGACCGCGTGGTCTTGGGCGCGCAGCTTTTGCGGGTAGGCGATGTCGGCGGAGAAGAAGACGTCGTAGGGGGCGCCGTTCATGATCTGCGTCGTCATGCGGCCGGAGGAGCCGTAGGTGACACGTACGGCGTCGTCCGGGTGTGCCTCGCGGTAGGTATCCAGGATCTCGTCCAGGGCGAAGCGCAGGTCGGAGGCGGCGGCGATGGTCAGCGGGCCGCTGGCGGTGGCCAGGCCGGGCAGCAGCAGAAGCAGGATCAGGAGCCGGGTGCGCAGGTGCATGGTGTGGGTTGTTCCCAGTGGGTGGTGGGGGTTGTAGGTGGTGCGGGTGGTTCCATCGGCGACTGCTTCGTCGCGTTGCTCCTCGCAGTGACGGGCACTTTTTGGCGCTGTGCGGTTCGTTGTATTTCAGTTTGCATATCGGGTGGCGCAATGATGCGGGGCCGGGGGAGACCCGTCAAGGTTGGGGTTCGGGTTACGGCTTGTGGTCTTCGGCGAGGAAGTCGGCGAAGGCGTGCAACTCGTCACGCAGGGCCTCGCATGCCTGGCGCTCCATGTCGCGGTAGCGCGCCAGCACCGTCTCGCCGAATGCGGTGAGGTGTGCGCCGCCGCCACCGGAGCCACCCTTGGCGGTGGCCACCACGGGTTCGCGGAAGCTCTGGTTCATGGTCTCGACCAGATCCCAGGCCCGGCGGTAGGACATGCCGACGCTGCGTGCGGCGGCGGAGATCGAGCCCTTGTCGCGGATCGCCTCCAGCACCATGGCCTTGCCCGGCCCCATGGCGGTGACCTCGCCCAGCAGCACGCGCAGGCGCGGGGCCTGGGGCAGGTCCTTGTGGTGGTCGGAGTGGTGGGTGCTCATGCGGGGGTGGCCTGGGGTTTGCGTGCAGGGGGTGCGGAGACCGGGGTGTGGTTACGAAATGATACCCTCCTTCCTGTCATTGCGAGGAGGCGGAGCCGACGTGGCAATCTGTGAACGCTGGCACGGCGGCATTTGCACCCACGGTGGTTCCGGATGGAGATTGCCACGTCGGCTTCGCCTCCTCGCAATGACGGGGGCGGAGGATATGGCGGTAGGAGGGCCGGGGTGCGATACCCCGGCCTCCGATTCAGGCCTTGCCCTGGAGCTGCGGGATCACGGCCTCGTTCTCCAGCGTGGAGGTGTCGGAGGTGATCTCCTCGCCCTTGGCGATGGTGCGCAGCAGACGGCGCATGATCTTGCCGGAACGGGTCTTCGGCAGGCCATCGGCAAACCGGATGTCGTCCGGCTTGGCGATCGGGCCGATCTGCTCCCCCACCCATTCACGCAGTTCCTTGACCATCTTTTCGGCGTCGTTGCCGGTCAGGCGGTCGCCCTGCAGGATCACGAAGGCGACGATCGCTTCGCCCTTCACGTCATGCGGACGGCCGACCACGGCGGCCTCGGCGACATCCCTGTGCGCGACCAGTGCGGATTCGACCTCCATGGTGCCCAGGCGGTGGCCGGAGACGTTCAGCACGTCGTCAATGCGGCCCATGATCCAGAAGTTGCCTTCGGAGTCGCGGCGCGCGGAGTCGCCGGCCAGGTAGTACTTGCCGCCGAACTTGGGCCAGTAGGTGTCCTTGTAGCGCTGGTCGTCACCCCAGACGGTGCGCAGCATGGACGGCCACGGCTTCTTGATGACCAGATAGCCGCCCTGATCGGCGCCCAGGCTCTTGCCGTCCTCGTCGACCACGTCGGCGGCGACCCCGGGCAGGGCCTGGGTGCAGGAGCCGGGCACCAGCGTGGTTGCGCCCGGGGTCGGGGCGATCATGTTGGCGCCGGTCTCGGTTTGCCACCAGGTGTCGACGATCGGGCAGCGTTCCTGGCCAACCGTGGTGTAGTACCACATCCAGGCCTCGGGGTTGATCGGTTCGCCGACCGTGCCCAGCAGGCGCAGCCGGGAGAGGTCGTACTGCTTGGGCAGGTCCGGGCCGGCCTTCATCAGCGCGCGGATGGCGGTGGGCGCGGTGTAGAACACGGTCACGCCGTGGTCCTGGCACATCTTCCACCAGCGGCCGGCGTCCGGGACGGTCGGGGTGCCTTCGTAGACCACCTGGGTGGCGCCCACGGCCAGCGGGCCATAGGCGACATAGGTGTGGCCGGTGATCCAGCCGACATCCGCGGTGCACCAGTAGACGTCGTCGCCCTGCAGGTCGAAGACCCACTGGTTGGTGACAATCGCGCCCAGCAGGTAGCCGGCACTGGAGTGCTGGATGCCCTTGGGCTTGCCGGTGGAGCCGGAGGTGTAGAGCAGGAACAGCGGGTGTTCGGATTCCACCCATTCGGGCTCGCAATCGACCGGTTCGCCGTCCACCGCGTCGTCCCACCAGATGTCACGCCCGTCCTGCATGTTCACGTCGTTGCCGGCGCGCTTGCAGACGATGACCTTCTCGACCTCGGCCGGGTTGCTGGCCAGGGCCTTGTCCACGCCGGCCTTGAGTCCGACGATCTTGCCGCCACGTGCGCCGCCATCGGCAGTGATCACCAGGCGCGCGCCGGAGTCGGCGACGCGGTCGCGCAGGGCGTCGGCGGAGAAGCCGCCGAATACCACCGAGTGGATCGCGCCGATACGGGCGCAGGCCTGCATCGCAATGACCGCCTCGGCGTTCATCGGCATGTAGATGATCACGCGATCGCCTTTGCCGATGCCCATACCCTTCATCGCATTGGCCAGCTTGCCCACCTCGTTGTAGAGATCGCGGTAGGTGATGTCGCGGGTCTCGCCATTCTCCGCCTCGAAGCGGATGGCGGTCTTGTCCGCACGGGTGGCCAGATGGCGGTCGATGCAGTTGTACGACACGTTCAGGCGACCGTCGGCAAACCACTGATAGTGCGGTGCGTTCGACTCGTCCAGACCCTGGGTGAACTCGGTCTCCCAGTCGATCTTGTCGCGCGCGAGATCGCACCAGAAGCCCTCGTAGTCAGCCTCGGCCTTTTTGTGCAGGGCCTCGAGATCGGCCGGTTTCAGGCGCGCCTTTTCGGTGAATTCCGCGGGCGGGGGGAAGTGGCGGGTCTCGGTGAGGGTGGACTCGATGTTGTCGCTCATCAGGGCCTCCGTGGTTCGGTTCGGGTTCGTGGAATGGATGATTCGGGAAGGGATTGGGCGCCCCCTGATCTTGGCGGGAGGATAGCATGCCGCCGGGGCTTTTCCCGTCGCGTCACCAGAACCACCCGGGGCGGTACAGCACCTGCCCCAGGGGCAATCTGCCGTCTGGCGCCAGCCGGGTGACCAGGGCCGCGAACAGCTCGCCTGCCGCCAGCGCGTCGAACAGTGCGTCGTGAGCGCGGTAGTGCGGCAGATTGTAACGCCCGCGCAGGGTGTGCAGACGCATGCCGTCGGCCGGGATCGGGCGCCCGGCCCGGCGCAGCGAACGCTCCGCCAGGCGCAGCGTATCCACCACCGGAAACAGTGGACGCATGCCGTAAAGTCGCTGGCAGGCCTGCTCCAGGAAACCCAGCTCCAGCGCCGCGTGATGCGCAATCAGCACCCGCCCCGCAAGTGCCGCAAACAGTGCCTCCAGGGCTTCCTCCACCGGTATCCCTCCGGCGGCGTCGGTGTCGGTGATGCGATGGATGACCGCACTCTGTTCCGGAACCGGGCAGTCGGCTCGCACCAGCCGCTGGTCGGCGGTCGCCAGGTCCGCGCAGGTGCCGTGCATTGCGACCCAGCCAATGCTGAGGATCACGTCGTGCTCCGGGTCGAGGCCGGTGGTTTCGAGATCGACCGCCAGGAAATCGCTTTGGGCCACGGGCTGGCGCGCGAGCGGCAGGGGCGCGGCCAGGCAGTCGCGCAGTGCGCCCGGCGGGGCCCGTCGGGCGCGGGCGCGGCGCTGGCGGCAGAACCGCCAGTGCCCGGGAGGGCGTGCCCAGGACGGGTCTTCGATACGACAGACCATCAGGCGCGAGCACCGGGTTGGTTCATCCGTGGACCTGCTCGGTGGTGGCCAGCGCGGTCTTTTGCGCGTCCGCGATCATGCGGAAGGCGCTCTTCAGGTGGCTGCGCTCGAGTCCGGACAACGAGGTCGGGTCCAGCGCGTTGTCCGGGGCTTCGCCGTGGCGGATCTGACCTGCCTGGTGGCGGGCACGCAGACCGGCGAGGAAGGTCCAGGCATCGAGCAGGTTGTTCGCGGTGTTCTCGGGCAGGACGCCGGCGTGGCGCGCGGCGCGGAGGCGTTCCGGGGTGGCGCGTGCGGTGGATCCGGCGCGCAGGCCGAACACCCGGGCCAGGGCCACGATCGGAAGCAGCCCGCGCAGCTTGAGATCCAGGGTGTCGGCGTGTTCGCCGCCCCGTTCCAGCACAAAGCGCCGGAAGAACCCAAGCGGCGGGCGCAGTTCACGTGTCTGGTCTGCCAGTGCGGTCAACAGCGACTCTTGGCGAGCCCCGGCCTCGAGCATGGCGCGGTGCAACGGTTCGAACAGGTCGGCGTTGCCATGGACGACGCGAAGGTCCAGGTAGTGGGTGGCCAGCATCGCGTCCCGGATCGTTGGATGATGCAGTACCCGTTCGGTCTCGGTGCGCCAGTCTGCGGCCCGTCGGCGCCAGTCGGGAAGGGTCGGGTCGACCTCACCGGGACAGGCGCGGATGCCGCAGGCGTCCAGCCCGTCGGACACGAACTGCGCCAGGCGCTCGAACCAGGCGTCGGCCTCTGGCGGGGCGTCGTCGGCGATGATCAGGGCGGTGTCCTGGTCGGTATGGACCGTCTGTTCGTGGCGTCCCTGGCTGCCGCTGGCAAGCCAGGCGAAGTCCGCGGGTGCCGGGCCGAACTCGGCCACGGCCAGTTCGATCAGCCGCTGGGTCAGGGCGTCGATCACGGTGGAGATGGTCCGGGTAATCTGGGTGGCCTCCGCGCCGTGGTCGACCAGGTGGAGTTGCAGACTGGGCAGTGCGCGCATTACCTCCTGCAGCGTGTCGAGGCTGGAGGCTCGCCGCAGGTCGCGCACCAGGTACACCGCGCTGGTGCCCTGATGCCGGATCAGGTCGGTGCTGGAGAGTATGCCGACCAGTCGGCCCTCCTCTCCGTCCAGCACCGGCAGGTGGTGGATGTCCCGGCGTGTCATCTGCAGCAGCGCCTCGAAGGCCGGCATGCCGCGGGTCACTGTCGCCAGGTCGCGGGCCATGTAGTTGCCAACCGCGGCGTCGGGGTCACTGCCCTGGGCCAGGGCACGGCGCAGGTCGGTATCGGTGAGGATCCCGCTGGGCTGTCCCGGGGCGTTGGGGGCATGCAGCAGCAGCGCGGAGATGTCGGCCTCGGTCATGCGCCGGGCGGCATCGCGCAGGCTGAGGTCGTCGGGCGCGATCACTGGCGCGGGGCTCATCAGTGCGCGCACGGGAGTGGTCAGCAGGGCACTGTCGCCGCCGGCCTCTGGCAGGGCCGGGGCCAGCAGCGTGTCCTGCAGCGGGTCGGCATGCAGGAACTCGGCGAATGCGGTGTCGCTGGTGGCCAGGTCGCGGGCCCGGGCGCCCGGCAGGTGGTAGATCAGGGCGTCCTCGGTGATCTGGCCGTGGCCTTTGCCGGAGGCGTGGGCGTCGAAGCGGGCGAGGTCGCCCTCGCCGAGGCGGTCGCGCAGCTGGTCATGTGCATCATGCAGCTCCGCGGCCCCGGTGCGCAGGATCCACAGGCCTTCGGTGTCCTCGCCGTCAGGCGGGAACGGGCTGCCGGCACGCAGGTAGCGCAGGATCAGTCGCCGCACCAGCGCACTCCGGGTCGTGGGCGGCAGCACCGCGAGGTCCGGGCAGCGGTCGAGAAACTCTCGGATTTCCTCCAGTTCTCCGTTCATCGCCGCAATACTCGCTCCGCAAGGGGATCAGGCCAAGCGGCAAGCGATCGGGCGAAATGACCGCTCGCTTGCCGGTTGCCCCGAAGGGAAAAAGGGGCCGCTCCGGATGGGTTCCGGGACGGCCCCGACGACGGTTGCCTTGCATCCAGGCATGTCGATGGAAACCCGGCATGCCCGAAGGCATGACGGGGTGGGCGAGATCAGCCCTCGGTACGCGGTACGCGCACGTTTTCCACCAGATCCTGGATGTCCTGCGGCGGTTCCTTGGTCAGCTTCATCACGATGTAGGCGGTGACGAAGTTGAAGACCGCGCCGATCGCGCCGAAGCCGGTCGGGTTCACGCCCAGCAGCCAGCCTTCCGGGGTGTCCGGGAGCATGGCGGTGCCGGCGAAGAAGAACCAGCCCTTGTACGTGAAGATGTACAGCAGGGTGGTACCCAGACCGACCAGCATGCCGGCGATCGCGCCTTCCTTGTTCATCTTCTTCATGAAGATGCCCATCATCAGGGTCGGGAACAGCGAGGCCGCGGCAAGACCGAACGCCAGTGCGACCACCTCGGCCGCAAAGCCGGGCGGGTTCAACCCGAGATAACCGGCAAACAGGATGGAGACACCCATCGCGATGCGTCCGGCCAGCAGCTCGCCTTTCTCGCTGATGCCGGGTACGAAGACCCCCTTCAGCAAGTCATGCGAGATGGCCGACGATATCGCCAGCAGCAACCCGGCTGCGGTTGACAGGGCCGCGGCGATACCGCCCGCCGCCACCAGTGCGATCACCCAGCCAGGAAGCCCGGCGATCTCGGGGTTGGCGAGTACCATGATGTCGCGGTCGAGGGTAGTGACTTCGGAGCCTTCCCAGCCGTACTCCTCTTCCGCCATCGCCGCGAACTCTTCGTTGGAGTCGTTGTAGTACTGGATGCGGCCATCCTCGTTCTTGTCCTCGAATACCAGCAGGCCGGTCTGTTCCCAGCGATCCATCCAGGCGGGCTTGTCCTCATAGGCGAGGTTGCCCTCCGCAGTACCGATCTCGCCCGGCTGTACGGTATTCACCAGGTTCCAGATCGCCATCGCACCGACCGCCGGGGCGGTGGTGTAGAGGATGCCGATGAACAACAGCGCCCAGCCGGCGGACTTGCGCGCATCGCGTACCCGCGGAACGGTAAAGAAGCGGATGATCACGTGCGGCAGACCTGCGGTACCGATCATCAGCGCCAGGGTCAGCAGGAACATGTTCAACAGGCTCATGCCGCCTACGGCGGTGTAGGCATGGAAGCCCAGGTCGATCATGGTCTGGTCCAGCGCCTCGAGCAGGTAGGTGTCCGACCCCTGCAGGGTCGAGCCCAGGCCCAGCTGTGGTAGCGGATTGCCGGTCAGGCTGATGGCAATGAAGATCGCCGGCACCGTGTAGGCAAAGATCATGATCACGTACTGCGCGATCTGGGTGTAGGTGATGCCCTTCATCCCGCCGAGCACGGCGTAGATGAACACCACCAGCATCCCGGTGATCAGGCCGGTGGCGAGAGGCACCTCCAGGATGTTGGAGAAGGCGATCCCGACCCCGCGCATCTGCCCGATCACGTAGGTGATCGACATCACGATCAGGGAAATCACCGCGATGATACGGGCGGCCTTCGAGTAGAAGCGATCGCCGACGAACTCCGGCACCGTGAACTTGCCGAACTTGCGCAGGTACGGGGCCAGCAGCAGGGCCATCAGCACGTAGCCGCCGGTCCAGCCCATCAGGAACGCGCCGCCGGTGAAGCCGAGGAACGCGATCAGGCCGGCCATCGAGATGAACGACGCGGCGGACATCCAGTCCGCGGCGGTAGCCATGCCGTTGGCGATCGGGTTGATGCCGCGCCCGGCGACATAGAACTCGCTGGTCGAACCGGCACGTGCCCAGACGGCGATGCCGATGTACAGGACAAAGGTTGCCCCGACCACGAGCAGGCTTAGAGTCTGTTGATCCATGACAGGCTTACTCCTCGTGGACGTTGAACTTGCGATCCAGGACGTTCATGCGCCAGGCATAAACGAAGATCAGGATGATGAAGGTGTAGATCGAGCCCTGTTGCGCGAACCAGAAGCCCAGCGGGTAACCCCCAAGCTGGATCGCGTTCAGGGGCTGGGCGACCAGTATCCCCAGCACGAATGACACCAGGAACCAGATCGCCAGACAGATGCCCAGCAGGCGCAGGTGCGCTCGCCAGTAGGCCTGTCTGCTCAGGTCTTCTTGTGACATGACGTTGCTCCTCTCATGGGTTTCTTGTTGTTCGCCGTGACTCGTCCATGCGATTCGTCACAGCTGGTACTGCACCTCAAGCTGGCCTTGCAGCTTGCGGGCCTGCCGGAAGGATTCCTTGAGCACCCGGGCCTCCAGGGCACCCAGCTCTTCCGGCCGGATTCGGTTGTCGTCGTCGCGCCCCTCGCGCAGGGCCTTTTGCTGAGCCCGCAGACGCAGCATCTGCAGATAGCGCAGCGCCGCGTGGTAGTCCCGGGCATCCGTTTCGCGCATCACGTCTGCGGTGACCGCCTGGTCCAGGCGGTCGTGGGTGCGCGTGGCGGGCAGTTCGGCGGCCAACGCGATGATCCGCGCGCCGTCGACGAAGGGGGTCAGTCCCTGTTTCTTGATGTCGATGCCCCCGGCGCCGCTCTTGATCTCGCCGAACAGCCCAAGCGGCGGGCGGAACATCTGCTGGTTGGCAGCCATCTGGCGGCGGAAACGGCTGTTGAACGCGGTCTTCTGCAGCAGGCGGGTGCGCAGTGCCTCCACGGGTCCGGCATCGCCGTCCACTGCGCGCAGGTCGAAGAAGATGGTGCTCTTGAGCAGGTGCTCGGGCGTGCCCTGTTCGACCCAGCGGGTGAAACGCTGATCCCATTCGGGTCCGCTGAGGCAGCACTCCGGGTTGCCGGCCATGATGTTGCCGGGACACAGCGTGAAGCCGCATTCGGCCAGCGCCTGGTTCACGGCTTGCGCGTAGGGCAGCAGGCGTTCGCGGATGGCATCCACGTCGCCGGCCTCGGCGTCGAACAGGATGCCGTTGTCCTGGTCAGTGACCAGGGCCTGCTCCTCGCGCGCCTGGGAGCCGAATGCCAGCCAGGTGAAGTCGATGCCCTCGATGGCCTCGTGCTGCGGCCGCAGCAGGGCCAGCACGCGGCGCGTGGCGTGTTCGTTGAGGCGGGTGATCAGACGCAGGACCTGATCGGCCTCCGCGCCCTGGCCGACCACCGCCTCGATCAGGCGTGGCACCTGGTGCAGGCGCTCGGCGATCGCCGCTACCGAGTCCGCGCGGCGGATCTCGCGCACCAGGCCGTCCAGGGTCAGTGGCTGGCTGGTCAGCAGGTCGCGCTCGCCCAGCACGCCGACCAGGCGTCCGTCGCGCACGACGCACAGGTGGGTCATGCCGTGTTCGGTCATCGCCTCGATGCCCTCGAAGCCCGGGGCGCTCTCCTCCAGAGCAATCGGGCCCGGGGTCATCACTGCCTCGACCGGGGCCTCCAGGTCGACATCCGCGAGGGTCACGCGGGCCAGCAGGTCGTGCAGGGTAAAAATCCCGACCGGATGCCGGGCGTCATCCACCACGACCACCGAACCAACCCGCTCGTCGCGCATCGTGGTCAGTACCTCGCGCAGACGGGTGGACGGAGTACAGGAAACGGGTTCGCGCGTGATGCGCAGTGCCAGTGGGGTGTTTAGCTGTCCCGAACCGGCATCCTGCGCCGACAGCGTATCCAGCCCCTGCTGCAGGCGGTCCAGCAGGTTGGCAAGACGCCGGGTGCAGAAGTCGTTGAAGACCCGCGAGCGGCCGCGCAGGCGGTCGAAATCCTCTAGGCTCAGCTCCAGACAGACCGTGTCCTCGGCCGCGCGGTGCACGGTATGTACCGCGCGGCGGCCGAGCAGGGCGCCGATCGGGAAGCATTCGCCGGGGACCAGCTCCCAGGCCTTGCCGGAGAGCTGTTCGTCCTCGCTCGGGGTCTCGCCGCGGATGCGGCCCTGGCGGATGATGTGGAAACGCTGGGCCGGCCCGGCCTCGGGGTCGGTGATGCGCGCGCCGCGCGCGTAGAAGCGGCTCTCCAGACGTGGTAGCAGGAAATCCAGCGCGTCCGCCTCGAGCTGGTCGAACGGGGCGTGGGCGCCGAGGAACTCCCGGGTGCTGTCGAGCGCGTCGGACATGGCTGGCGGTACCGCTCCGGAAAGTGACGGGGTTCACAAGTTTCCGGGAGGGTTTGCAAATAGCGCGCCAGCTACGGATGCTCGAAGAATCAGTGAGGTGGAGTCTGCGAGGGGTGAGGTGATGTTACGTTGCGTAACAACCGTGTTACGCAAGTAAACACCCCGGCGCGCAAGCGTGCCGGGGGAGAGTGGGGGGTCAGGCGGCCCTGGCCACGCCCTCCAGGCGGCCCGGGCGGCCTTCCTTCAGGGTGACCAGTTCCTCGGCGCTGGTCGGGTGCAGCGGAATGGTCAGGTCCAGGTCGCGCTTGGTCGCACCCATGCGCACGGCAACGGCGAAGCCTTGTAGCATCTCGTCGATGTTCACGCCGATCATGTGGATGCCGACGACCTTTTCATCGTCCCCGGCGCAGACCAGCTTCATCGCCACTGGCGGCACCTCGCCCTCCGCGAACGCCCGGTTCAGGCCGCCGAACTGCGTCTCGTAGACGCGCACGGTGTCGCCGTGATCATCCACTGCCTGTGGCTCGGTCAGGCCGACCATGCCCGCGGTCGGGTGGGTAAAGGTAACAGTGGGGATCTGGTCGTAGTCCACCGGCACCGGGTTGGTCTCCGGGACATACCAGTGGGCGGCCAGGCGGCGACCGGCGGCGATCGCTACCGGGGTCAGCGGGCCCTTGCCAATGATGTCGCCCAGGGCATAGATACCCTCGACATTGGTCGCCTGCCATTCGTCCACCGGAATCGTGCCGCCACGGGCGATGTCGACGCCGACCTCTTCCAGGCCCATGTCGCTGGTGGCCGGCTTGCGGCCGACGGCCCACAGCACCTTTTCATAGGGCCCCAGCTCCTTGCCGCCCTCCAGCTGGACGGTCACCGCGCCGGGCTCGCCGCCCAGGCCCGCGACCTTCACGCCCAGGTGGCGAGCGATGCCCTGATACTCCATATGCTGATCCAGGACCTGCGAGATCATCGGGTCGAACATCTCCAGTACGCGGTCCTCCATCGCGACGACGTCGGTCTTCACGCCCATGGCGCGCAGCATGCCGGCCATCTCCAGGCCAATGTAGCCGGCGCCGATCACGGCGATCGATTCCGGCAGTTCGGTCCACTCGAAGAAGTCGTCCGAGGTCGTGCCCAGCTCGGCGCCTTCCAGCGGCGGTACGATCGGGGCACCGCCCATCGCCAGCACGATGCGCTCGGCGGTGTACTCGGTGCCGCTTTCGCTCACGACCTTGTTCTTGTCGGCCAGGCGGGCGCGTTCCGGGATGTGGGTCACGCCCAGCTTCTCCAGGTACCCGGACCAGAACTGGTTGAGGTCCTTCAGCATTGCCTGGCGCTTGTGTGCCAGGTCGGCGTAGCGGATGCCCTTGACCTCGACGTCCACGCCGAATTCGCCGGCCTCGCGGGCGTGCGACAGATGCTCGGCCGCATACCAGGTGAGCTTCTTGGGTACGCAGCCCTCGTTCACGCAGGTGCCGCCCAGCGGCTTGGGGTCGAACACGGCAACGCGGGCGCCGTGCGGCGCGGTGCGCTCCGCCACGGCCAGGCCGCCGCTGCCGCCGCCAATCACGATGATGTCGTAGTGTTCCATCTCGACTCCTCGAAGGGTTCGGTGAAAGTGTTGCATAGCGACCGCAGCCAGCGCCGTCGCCAGGGTCTGCCATCCGTGTCCGGACGTCCGGGTGTACGGGAATCCGGACACGGATGGCCACCCATGTTCCGGGTGACCACCCGGGGCGGGTTGTATCCCGCCCCGAGGGGCAGACGACTTACGCCGCCTTTTTCTCGCGGGAGATCCACTCCTGCAGCTCTTCCGAACCGCCGATGCGATGACCGCCAACGAAGACCTGCGGGACCGTCATCGCGCCGGTGGCGGCGCGCAGGCTGCGCAGGCTGGCGTCGCGGCCCAGCACGATCTCCTCGTAGTCAAGGCCGGCATCCTCCAGCATCTCCTTGGCGCTGGCGCAGTACGGGCAGCCCGGCTTGGTGAAGACGACCACGTCTTCGGGGCAGGCCGCATCCGGGGCGACGTGGGCGAGCATCGTGTCGGCGTCGGAGACCACGAAGGGGTCGCCCGGCTCGTCCGGTTCGATGAACTGCTTCTCGATCACGCCGTCGCGCACCAGCATCGAGTAGCGCCAGGAGCGCCACCCGAAGCCGAGGTCGCTCTTGTCGACCAGCATGCCCATCTGTTCGGTGAACTCGCCGTTACCGTCGGCGATGAAGGTCACGCGGTCGGCCTGCTGGTCGGCCTGCCAGGCCTCCATCACGAAACCGTCATTGACCGAGATGCAGACGATCTCGTCGATGCCGTGCTGCTTGAACACCGGCGCCAGTTCGTTGTAGCGCGGCACATGGGCGGACGAGCAGGTCGGGGTGAACGCGCCCGGCAGGGCGAACACGACCACGTTGCGACCCTTGAACAGGTCTTCCGAGCGCACGTCGTTCCAGTCGTTGTCCTTGCGGCAGCGGAAGGTGACTTCCGGGACGCGCTGACCTTCGCGATTTTCGAGTTCCATGGGTTCTCCTTTTGTCGATCCGTAGGGTTGGGTTCGGAATGTTCGCCGGGGATTGCCCGGCTACGGGATCGATCATAAGGATCGTTTTTTGATATATCCAATGAATTATTCCTAATCTTGAATTAGGCAGAATCTATTACTGGTCCGGGTCCGGGTCGCGCCGGGGGGTGTCGGTCGGGGATTCCCCGGCGCTTTCCGGTGCGGGCGTCCGGGCCGGAGTCCAGGCGCGCGCCTTTTCGCCAAGCTGCCGGAAGCGATCGGTAAGTTCCTCGAGGCGCTGTTCCCAGGCCGGATCCGGCTGCTGACCTTCGGTGGCCTTGAAGAACACCTGCATCAGTGCGGTCATGGCGAATGGCTCGATGACGGCCTGCTTGATGCCCCAGGCCAATACCAGGGCGACGATCAGGGTGAGGGCGCCGGCATTGCCCGGGAACAGTGCCACCAGGCCGGCGACCGGGGCGAGGATGATCAGGAACACCAGCAGGGTCAGGCCCCAGATCACGAATGCGAGAAAGAAGGCATTCTTGAGGAAGGCCTTGTAGTTCTGCGCATACAGGATCAGCGCGGTGCGGCTGGAGGCCCAGGGATTGTCGGAGCGTGTACGTATGTTGTAGGCGAGGATGACCTCGTCCAGGTAGGTCAGCGACAGGTTGATTACGGTATTGATGAAGCGGGCCAGGCCCCCGGCGCCGGGGATCGGGATCAGCTGGCCGATGGTCAGGAACACCCGGTTGAAGGCCTTGAGTATGCCCTTGACGAGCTGGTCCACCGCGAACAGGACTGAAGATTCGGCGAACCGCTCGCGCACCACCGCCTGGGCGTGCGTGATCTGGCCGCGACCTTCGGGCAGTGTCCCGCCCTCCATCAGTTCCACCAGCACGGCGATATGTCCGGCCTTGACCAGATACAGGAGGTACTCGCGCAACAGATAGGCGGCGATGCCCACCACCCCGAAGCCGATCAGCCCGCCCCAGACCCCGAACGCCCCCGGGTTGTCGCCAATATGTCCGACCAGATAGCCGACGCCGGCCCCGGCCCCGGTGCCCAGTACATAGGCGAGGGTGATAGCGAAATAGATCAGGAAGCGGAACACCAGAAACGGTGCGGTACGGGTCAGCAGCCCGAAAATCTCGCCCATGCGGAAATCGAACATCGCGTACTCCTTGTGTTGTGATGTGACGCCCGGCCGTCTTGTACCCGGACTCGTGCCGGGTGCGACTCCCCCCCGACGATAGCGGGATTCGGCAGTATTTGCAGTCCGTGCCCGGCGATTTCGCGTTCTGCGCGCAGCCGAAGACGGGATTGGCATGTCCCCGCGGACCGCGGAATCCCCGGTACGGGCTGCGGGTTCCGGTTGACGTCGCGGGGCGAAACCCGGAAGCTTGCGGGCCGGTTCAAGCACGGAATGCCGTGCGGGTTCCACCGCGTTATGGTGGTCCGTATCAGTCCCCTCGCGACGACAGGTTGTGAACCCCGCCAGGCCCGGAAGGGAGCAACGGTAGCAGCTGCGTCGGGCGCCGGGGTGTGGCGGGTGCGGGCCACCACCCTTTTTCCGTCGATGTCGTGGCCCTGCCGCCGTGGCACAATCCAACGGATCGCTGCAGTGACGGGGGAGGCATGAGTCATCAGGTTCTGGCCCGCAAGTGGCGGCCGGGTCGCTTCGAGGAGCTGATCGGCCAGCCGCATGTGGTGCGTGCCCTCGCTAACGCCCTGACGGGCGACCGCCTGCACCACGCCTATCTGTTTGCCGGTACCCGCGGGGTCGGCAAGACCACGGTTGCGCGGATCCTCGCGCGCTGCCTGAATTGCGAGACTGGCGTCACCGCCACGCCCTGCGGCGAGTGCCGCTCCTGCGTCGAGATCGCTGAAGGCCGCCACCTGGATCTGATCGAGGTGGATGCGGCCTCGCGCACCCGCGTGGATGACACCCGCGAGTTGCTGGACAACGTTTCCTATGCCCCGACGACCGGGCGCTTCAAGGTGTACCTGATCGACGAGGTGCACATGCTCTCGGAGAAGAGCTTCAATGCGTTGTTGAAGACGCTGGAAGAGCCGCCGGCGCACGTAAAATTCCTGCTCGCGACCACCGATCCGCAGAAGCTGCCGGTGACCGTGCTGTCACGCTGCCTGCAGTTCAACCTGAAGCCGATGCCGCCGGCGATGATCGCCGAGCATCTGGGGCGGGTGCTCACGGCAGAACAGATCGAGGCCGAGCCGGGCGCGCTGCTGCGCCTGGGCGAGGCGGCCGAGGGCTCGATGCGCGATGCCCTGAGCCTGACCGATCAGGCCATCGCCTATGGGGGCGAGCGCCTGACCGAGGCCGAGGCCTGCGATATGCTGGGCCTGCTGCCGCGTACTCGCCTGACGGGACTGCTGGACGCAGCCCTGGAAGGAGACGGCCCGGGCCTGGTCACGGGCCTTGCGGAGCTGGACACTCTGGGTCCCGACTGGTCGCGGCTGCTCGACGAACTGGCCGCGCTGTTGCATCGGGTAGCGGTGCAGCAGGTCATCGGAGAGGCAGCCGGGGATGGCGAGGCGATCGAGGCCTGGGTCCGCGATGCCGCCGCGCGGGTGGATGCCGAGCATCTCCAGCTCGCGTATCAGATTCTGGTGCACGGGGCGCGCGATTTACCCTATGCCCCGGACCCGCGCATGGGTGTGGAGATGATTCTGCTGCGTCTGCTGGCCTTCCGGCCCGAGGCCCCGCCCTCCGGCAGTGAGGTGACGGGTGGCGAGGCGCGTGCGCCCTCGGTCGCGGCGGCCCCGCGGCAAGAATCCGCCGCCCGGGAAGCGGGCGCGGCACCGGTGTCGCCGCGCGCGGAGGCGTCTGCAGTGGCATCTCATGCGCCGGAGGCTGATCCGGTGGCTCCGGAGGCGGCCGCGGTCGGCGAGCCGTCCCCACCGGAGCCGCGTGCCGCGATGGCGGCTGTGCAGGCGGCGCCGGAGGGCGATCCGGTCAGGTTCGACTGGCATG
>JBNJFQ010000022.1:0-27497 GCA_051747025.1 Pseudomonadota bacterium | reverse complement strand
CGGCCGCGGTCGGCGAGCCGTCCCCACCGGAGCCGCGTGCCGCGATGGCGGCTGTGCAGGCGGCGCCGGAGGGCGATCCGGTCAGGTTCGACTGGCATGCGTTTGCCCGTGGGCTGCCGCCAGGCACCGCGCGCGAGCTGGCACTGCATTCGGACCTGCAAGCATGCGATGCCGAGCGTGTCGTGCTGGCGCTGGCGCCGGGTAACCGCACGCTGTGCACCGAACGTGCCCGCAGCCGCCTGAAGGCAGCGCTGGAAGAGGCGCTGGGGCACTCTGTGCACTTGGAGATGGTCGACCAGGCAGAGTCCGGTGCGGTCACCCCGGCGGCCCGGCTGGCGGCGGACGCGGCAGAACGCCAGGCGAGTGCGGAGGCGGCCATGCGCGAGGACCCGGTGGTTCGGGCGCTGGGCGAGCAATTCGGAGCGGAACTGGAAACCGTCCGGTTCCGCGGGCCGGGCGAGGCCCCTGCCTGAATGAAACCCGGAGGCGTGTTCTTGCGCGCGGGGAACGGCACGGGCCGCGACATTCACATGATTCAGACCAACAGTCCGTGATCAGACGGGTTCGGGAGAGCAAGCGAGATGATGAAAGGTGGCATGGGCGGCCTGATGAAGCAGGCCCAGAAGATGCAGGAAGACATGCAGAAAATGCAGGCCGAGCTGGCCGAGATGGAGATCGAGGGGCAGGCCGGCGGCGGTCTGGTCAGCGTGACCATGACCGGCAAGTATGCAGTGCGCCGAGTCAAGATCGACCCCAGTCTTTTCGACGATGATCGTGACATGATCGAGGATCTTGTAGCGGCAGCCGTCAATGATGCGGTCCAGAAGGTGGAGTCCACGACCCAGGAGCGGATGGGCAGCCTGACCGAGGGCATGGGCCTGCCGGCGGGCATGAAGCTCCCGTTCTGAGCAACACGGGACGGCGCGCCTGATGGATGCGGAACTCGACGAGCTGGTCCAGGCCCTGCGCTGTCTGCCCGGGGTGGGCGCCAAGTCCGCGCGCCGTATGGCCCTGCACCTGCTGGAACGGGACCGCGAAGGCGCCCGACGCATGGCCCGCGCGGTCGAACATGCGATGGAGGCCATCGGCCATTGCTCGATCTGCCGCACGCTGACCGCGGCCGAGACCTGCAGTCACTGCCTCGACCCGGAGCGTGATTCGCGGACCATTTGTGTGGTGGAAAGTCCCGGTGACGTGCTGGCGATCGATGCCGCCACCGACTTCAACGGGCGCTTCCATGTACTGCTGGGGCGCCTGTCACCGCTGGACGGGATCGGGCCCGAGGCGCTGGGGCTGGACCGCCTGGAGATCCGCCTGCGGGAGGAGGGGGTGCAGGAACTGATCCTGGCGACCAATACCTCGGTGGAAGGCGAGGTGACCGCGCACTACCTTTCGGAAATGGCGGCCCGGCACGGCATTCGTGCCACCCGCATTGCCCAGGGTGTCCCCACCGGGGGTGAACTGGAGTACATCGATGCCGGGACTCTGGCGCATGCCTTGTCCGGGCGGCGCGATGTCTGATATAAAGCACGCCCGGTGCGGGCGTGCCCGGTCCTCCGACCGGCGATTTCCATGGAGGAAAGCGGCATGACCGACTGCGTGTTCTGCAAGATCGTGGCGGGCGAGATCCCGGCAAAGATCGTGTTCGAGGATGACGACGTGGTGGCCTTCGAGGATCTGAGCCCGCAGGCGCCGCAGCACGTGCTGGTGATCCCGAAGAAGCACATTGCGACGCTGAATGACCTGACGGTGGAGGACGCCCCCGTCATCGGACGGATGACCCGGGTGGCCGCGCAGGTGGCACGCGACCGCGGATTTGCGGAAAACGGTTATCGGACTGTGATGAACTGCAACCAACAGGGCGGTCAGACGGTCTACCATATACATATGCATGTACTGGGCGGGCGCGGGATGTCCTGGCCGCCCGGCTAGTGGCCTGGCGGGCTTGTCCGGCCTGGCTGCCAGGATGCCCGGTATGTTCCGGGCGCTGGAGAGCAAGCGGAGAGGCCGACGTGGCACAACGGGTGAACGGAAAGCACGAATCGCGGCGGGGCCTGTGCCCGGCAGGCGGTCGTGCGCGTGTCCTCGGTGGATGGTGTCTGGCGGTGCTGGGTCTGATGTTCGGACCGGCCCAGGCGGAATCGCTGGCGCAGACCATCGAGGGGCGTTCCCTTTCGCCGTCGGCGGGCCTGTCCGCGCTGGATGTGAGTGAACCGGCAGGGCCCGCGAGAGCGCCGGCCCGCGAGCGTTCGGATTCTCGCTATCACCTGACCTTGCGCGCCGACCATGACCCGGTATCGCTGTTCGAAAACGAGGAAGCGGTGCTGAACACGCGCGTGTTCGAGGCGGTCGGCGGCTACCGCCAGGAATTCGGCAGCAGCGGTTTTGGTTACGGGCTCAATCTCGGGGTGGGCATGCAGTCCGGCGAGACCTGGAACGATCTGGGGCCGGGGCAGGAGTTCAACTCGTATTTCACCGATCTCAGTTTTGGTCCGACCTTCGCGGCTGGTCGCTTTGACAGCCAGTTCCGTATCGGTCTGCGTCAGCCGCTGACCAGTGACGAATCGCATCCCGGATTCGGTTTCGGAAGCCGGCATCGCGATATCGGCCGTACGGCCGGTTATCTGAGCCTGGACGGGCGGGTGCGGCTGCAGAATCAGTCCGAGCTCTCGATGAGCCTGTACTACGACGACTACACCATGCACGAGCCCGACAGCGGCTGGCTGGCCGACCGTCTCGAGTTCGACGGCGCCTCCCCGGATGCGGCCTCCTCGGTGATTGGTGTGGAGATGGGCCTGACCTTCTGATCGCGGCACGCGTCGCACCTCGGTCCCCGAGATCGCCACGCTGCCTCCGAGCCGGCCTCGCCGGCGAGGCCGGCGCAGGGTGGTTCCGGCGGCGGCTTGTGCTCCTCGGCGCCGGGGTCCCGGCCCATCCTGCACCCCTTCTGCCTGGTTCTCGCACGGCCTTTAGCGCGTCCTGCCCTGGCGCGGCGCCTCGGCAGTGTCGCTGGCCAGGGTGTGCCATGCCTCGAGACGGGGGGCGGGCAGCTGGCCCGCCTCGATGGCGGCACGCACCGTGCAGCCGGGTTCGCCTGCGTGATGGCAGTCGCGGAAGCGGCAGGCCTCGGCGAGTGTGGCGATGTCGGGGAAGCCGCGCTCCAGCGCCTCGCGGGACACGATCTCGGGGGTGAAGTCGCGTACCCCGGGTGAATCGATCCAGGCCCCGCCCCCCGCGAGCGGATACCAGTGAGCCGTGACTGTGGTGTGTCGGCCCTCGCCGGAGGCCGCCAGGTCGCCGGTTTCCGGGGCCGGCCAGTCCTCTGCCCCGTGCTGGTGCAGCAGCGCCGACAGGATCGAGGATTTGCCCACCCCGGACTGGCCCACCAGGATATTGGTATGCCCGCGCGCCGCCTCGGCCAGGGTGGCCAGGCCGTGGCCACTGTATGCGCTGACCGCCAGGGGCTGCAGGTCGAGGTGACGGTACGGGTCCAGCCAGGCCGGTGCGCCTTCCCCGCCCAGGTCTTGCTTGTTGATCAGCAGGCGAGGGCGGGCCGGCAGGTTGAGGATGGCCACCAGGAAACGGTCGATCAGGAAACGTGCGGGAGCAGGTTCGGGGGCGACCACGACCCACACACAGTCGATATTCGCGGCAATGACCTTGCGCCGGCCGAACCCGTCGCGCCGGCTCAGGACGTTGTCGCGCGGCAGCACCCGCAGTACCTGCTCTCCGGTGCGGTCCAGATCCACCCGGTCGCCACATGCCAGGTCCTTGTGACGCCGGTGCAGGCGCAACCGACGCAGGGCCCGGTCCGGGCCCTGGATGTCGGCCATCTCGTTGTGGCGGGCAATAACCCGTCCGGCGGTGCTCACCGGCGAACCCGGGCGGTCACAAGCCCGTATTTCCCGGTGCTGCCGCGCGGACCGGGTTATTCCAGCAGGGCATCGATACGCGCGGCACAGATAAAGTCGTTTTCGGTGAGCCCGCCAACCGCGTGCGTGGAGTACTGCACCGAACAGTGGTTGAATCCCACCGCCATGTCGGGATGGTGGTCCTCGACATGCGAGACCCAGGCCACCGCGTTCACGAACGCCATGGTTTCGTGAAAGTTGTTGAACTTGAAGCTGCGCTGGATGCTCTTGCCGGGTTCGTCGAGTATCCAGCCGCGGTCGACCTGGCCCAGGGCCCGTTCCGCGTCGGGGCGCGGCATCGGTTCCGAGAACCCCTCGCAGGCCTGGCAGTGCTTGCTCTTCAGGTCACTCATGGCGAATCTCAGAAGTTGTAGTATTCGGCATTCAGGTATGCGACCACGGCGGCGATCTCGTCGTCGAACCAGTTCATGCCGAGCTGGGTGTTGCACGTGTTGACCTGGGACACCAGCTCGTCGTGGGAGCCGACCATGCGGTTGTCGCGAGTATAGAGGTCGGAGCCGTCGCCGCCCATCATGTCTGCATGGCAGCTGATGCAGTTGTTATTGTGCAGTTCCTGGCCCTTGCGGACGTCATCGGCCTGGGCGGCGCCGATGCCGCCGAAGCTCAGGGTCAGGACGGCCATGCCTGCGGTGATCTGTCGCATCTTGTCTCTCCGGGTGGGGGGTGGGGTGTTGGTGGCGGTCGGGCCGCCTTGTCTGTGACCATGATGATAGACTCCCGTTCCGGATGAAAGGGAAGCCCTGTCCGGGATCGTCGCGTTTCCCCGAAGGAGCGAGCATGGCTGCGAGTGCCGAAAACCTGATCTGGATCGATCTGGAGATGACCGGGCTGGATCCACAAACCGACCGGATCATCGAGGTGGCGACCATCGTCACGGACAAGGATCTGAACGTGCTGGCCGAAGGGCCGGTGATGGCCGTGTTCCAGCCTCCGGATGTGTTGTCCGGGATGGATACCTGGAACCAGACCACCCACCGCAAGTCGGGCCTGCTGAAGCGGGTGCGCCACAGTGATATCGACGAGGCGGCAGCGGAACAGGAGACCCTCGCGTTCCTGAACGAGCACGTCCCGAAGGGAGCGTCGCCGATGTGCGGCAACTCCATCTGTCAGGATCGCCGTTTCCTCGCGCGCCTGATGCCGGAACTGGAACGCTACTTCCACTACCGCAACCTGGATGTGTCGACCCTGAAGGAGCTGGCACGCCGCTGGGCTCCGGATGTGGTCTCCGGGCTGAGCAAGAACGGTTCGCATCAGGCGTTACAGGATATCCGTGACTCGATCGACGAGCTGCGGCACTACCGGGAGCATTTTATCCAGTTGCCGCCGGCCTCCTGAATGCGGCTCCCGGGAGGTCCGGGTCAGGGCCGCTGAACGGACCCCGGACGCAGGGCATTGTCCGGTGCCAGGATGGTCGGCTTGCCTTCCAGTTCGGGATCCGGTCCCGGGTGTTCGCGCAGGTAATGCAGGCCGCGGCTCTCCGGACGTTCGAGGGCGCTTTTCACAATAATCTCCGCGACCATTGCCAGGTTGCGCAGTTCCAGGAGGTCCGGCGAGATCCGGAAGTGGCTGTAGTACTCGTGGATCTCCTCCTGCAGGATCCGGATGCGGCGTTCTGCGCGCTTCAGGCGCTCCACGGTGCGCACGATCCCGACATAGTCCCACATCAGTCGTCGCAGCTCGTCCCAGTCGTGCGCGACGATGACCTCTTCTTCCGATTCGGTGACCCGGGACTCGTCCCAGGCCGGGGGCACCGGCAGTTGCTCGGGGGGCGGCAGGTCGGTCTGGGACAGGATGTGATCGGCGGCCGCGCGTGCGTAGACCAGGCATTCCAGAAGCGAGTTACTGGCCATGCGATTGGCGCCGTGCAGGCCGGTATAGGATACCTCGCCGGTGGCATACAGGCCGGGCAGGTCCGTCTGGCCGAAGTGGTTCACCATCACCCCGCCGCAGGTATAGTGCGCGGCGGGCACTACCGGCAACGGCTCGCGGGTCATGTCGAAGCCGAACTCCAAGCAGCGCTGATGGATGGTCGGGAAGTGCTCGCGGATGAACTCGGCCGGTTTGTGGCTGATGTCCAGGTAGACGCAGTCGATCCCCAGGCGTTTCATTTCGTGGTCCACCGCGCGTGCCACGATGTCGCGGGGGGCAAGCTCGCCGCGCTCGTCGAAACGGTCCATGAAACGCTCGCCATTCGGCAGCAGCAGGTGGCCGCCCTCGCCGCGCACGGCCTCGGAGATCAGGAAGGACTTGGCACGCGGGTGGAACAGGCAGGTCGGATGAAACTGCATGAACTCCATGTTTGCGATGCGGCAGCCGGCACGCCAGGCCATCGCGATGCCGTCGCCGGTAGCACCGTCCGGGTTGGAACTGTACAGATAGACCTTGCTGGCGCCGCCGGTGGCGAGGATCACGGTGGGGGCCAGCAGGGTCTCCACCTGGCGGGTCTCGGCATCCTGCACATAGGCACCGATCACCCGGCGGGTCCCCGCGACCGGGCGGGTAATCAGGTCCACCGCGACATGCCGCTCCAGGACGTCGATGGTGCCGAGGTCACCGGCGTTGCGTACCAGCGCCTCCTCGATCGCGCGCCCGGTGGCATCGGCGGCGTGCGCAACGCGCCGCGCACTGTGGCCGCCCTCGCGGGTCAGGTGCAGGCGGCTGCGCCCGTCCATTGCCTCGCGGGTGAACGGTACCCCCAGGTTCATCAGCCAGTGGATCGCCTCCGGGCCGGCCGCGACGGTGCGCCGCACTGCATCCGGATCACACAGCCCGGCACCCGCATCCAAAGTGTCGGCGATATGGGCATCGAAGGAATCGGCACGGTCCAGCACTGCGGAGATCCCGCCCTGGGCATAACGCGTACTGCCTTCGTCCACCGGCCCCTTGCTGATCACCAGTACCCGGCGCTGCGGGGCGAGATGCAGGGCGGCGCTGAGACCGGCAGCGCCACTGCCGATGACCAGCACGTCCGCGAGTCTGGGCCCGCTGGCAGGCCGGGGTTGTTGTGCTGTGTTCATCGCTCAGGTAACGTTCTGCGCTTGTTGCGCAATGGGCGGGCAAGTGCCTCTCCCGGGGCCTCGTGCCCGGCTACGTGGCGTACGAACTTTATGCGAATCAGGCGGTCCATGCTTTCAACAATACCGGAGACTGGCACCTTTGCGGGAGCCCCCGCATGAGCGAGAAGGCTTCCGATGAGGCGCTGGTCAGACGCGTGCAAAATGGCGACAAGGCTGCCTTTGACATCCTGGTCCTCAAGTACCAGCACAAGATCGTCAATCTCGTGGGCCGCTATGTCCACGATCATGCGGCTGCGCTGGATGTCGCGCAGGAGGCCTTCATCAAGGCCTATCGGGGGCTTGCGAACTTTCGTGGCGAGAGCGCCTTCTACACCTGGCTCTACCGAATCGCCATCAATACAGCCAAGAATCATCTGGTTTCGCAGGGACGACGCCGGCCGGAGGCCGAGGTCGATTCGCAGGATGCGGAGCAGATGGGCGGCGACTCCGCCCTCAAGGACAATGCAACCCCGGAGGGGGAACTCTTGTCCGAAGAAATTGAAGGCGCGGTGCGAAGGACTATCGAGGAACTGCCCGACGACCTTCGAATGGCGATCACCTTGCGTGAGATCGAGGGACTGAGCTACGAGGAAATCGCGCAGACGATGGGATGCCCGATCGGAACCGTTCGGTCGCGCATCTTCCGGGCCCGCGAGGCCATCGACCGGACCTTGCGTCCTTTGTTGGAAGACTGAACGAGCGCTAGCCATGAATAAACAAGTCCCGAAGAATGAACGTTTGTCCGCTCTGATCGACGGAGAAACGGATGACTTCGAAACCCGTCGCCTGCTCGACGAACTGGCCCGGTCGGAAGTCGATCGCGGTCTGTGGGAGCGTTACCATCTGATTGGCGACAGCCTGCGCGGGGGCATGCAACGCATGGCCCCCGCGGGGTTCATGAATGATGTACACAAGGCCCTGGATGCCGAGCCGGCCCTGACTGCTCGTCCCTCGCTGTTGCAGTCACGCTGGCTGAAGCCGGTGGCCGGGACCGGGGTGGCCGCTGCGATGGCGATGGTCACCCTGGCCGGGATGCAGATGCTCGGTGACGAGCCCGGTGGCGATCCCGGGGTGGTGCCGATGGCGGTCGAGACCGGCGCGCCTGCGGATATCCAGACCGCAAGCACCGCAAGCACCGATGGCGAGGCGGAACCGGGCTCCGGCGAGGGACTGGATCCGCGGTTTGCTCGCTATCTGGAGAATCATGCCGAGTTGACCGGCCCGGGTTCGGCGGCGCTGGGCCAGGTACGCTACTCGATGAGCGACGAGTAGGCCCGAATGCGGCACGGGTTGCCCCATCTGCTGGTCGCCACGGCCCTGTGCCTCCCGTTGCAGGCCCTTGCGAGCGGTCCTGGTCCGGGAGAATGGCTGCAGCGGATGACCGCGAGCCTGCATTCCGAGAGCTATCAGGGGACCTTCGTACTGCAGCGCGAAGGTCGTATCGAGACCATCCGCGTGGTGCATGCCGCGGAGGACGGTGGCTATCGCGAGCGCCTGGAGACCCTCACCGGGAGCGAGCGTGAAGTTCTGCGTTCGGTGGATCGCCTGAGCGTGCTGAAGGGCGCGCGGGCGACTACGGACGACCGTTCCGAGGCGACCCCGCACTGGCCGGCCGGAGCGCCGGTATTCCTGCTCGATCGTCACCAGCACTATGACCTGAGTCTGCAGGGGGTGGATCGCATCGCCGGCTTCGATTGCCATCTGGTGCTGGCGCGTTCGCTGGATCCGTTTCGTTACACGCATCGCTACTGCCTGCACGACGATACCGGGCTGCCCTTGCTGAGCGAACTCTACGACCCCAGGGGGCGTCTGCTGGAACGCCTGGCGTTTACCGACCTGGAACTGCTGGACCGGGTCGCCGAAACGGCCCTTGCGCCCACCCGGGACGACGCCGAACGCATCGAGGTGCGCGCCGAGCCCGGCCACAAGGCGCCGGACTGGGAGGACGAGGATTCGCTGGGTGGCTGGTTGTTCGACAACCTCCCGCCGGGTTTCACTGCGATCGCAGCGACCGAGCGTACGGTAAACGGTTCCCCGGTGGCCTCGCGGCACTTTGTGCTCAGTGATGGTCTGGCCTCGGTCTCGGTGTATGTCGAGCCGGCCGAGGACGGTCAGGTCTTCGAAGGTGCGACCCGCGCCGGGGCGACCCATGCGATCGCACGCGTCCTGGGCGGGCACCAGTTGACGGTGGTCGGCGACGTGCCGAAGGGTACGGTGCAGCAGGTCATGGACGCCATTTCCTATCACCCGCCCCGGCATGACTAGCCGGCCCTGCATGCGCCGTGCGCCATGAGCCAGTGGATCCGCGAACAGGGCGAGGTGCTGTCGGTGGACGGCTACACCGCACGGGTGCGCATCCAGCGCCAGTCGACCTGCGGGAGCTGCTCCGCGCGCAGTGGCTGTGGCAGCGGGGTGCTGTCCGAGGTCCTGGGACGCAAGGCGGTGGAACTCGGTGTGGCCCATTCCGGGCAGTTGCAGCCCGGTGATAGGGTGACGCTCGGTATCCGCGACCACACTCTGGTCTCGGGGGCCCTGGCGATGTACCTGCTGCCGCTGGTCGGGCTGATCGGCATCCCGGTGCTGGTAATGCTGCTGTTTCCGGGGTTCGGCGAAGGGCTTTATCTGCTCGCCGGGTTGCTCGGGTTTGGCGCGGGCCTGGCGGGGGTCCGGGCCTGGCTGCGTCACCGCGCGCCGCAACTGGCCCCGGTGTTGCTCGAGCGTCAACCGGCTTCCGTGATACGAGCCGGGACGGTTCCTTCGCGGGTTTGATGCCGGACGGGAACTTGTACCGTGCATGGCCCTCTAGAGGCATGAAACTTCGATTCGCAATGCGAGCCTTGACTATGACGAAACCGATTCAGTGGGCCGTTCTGGCCCTGATCCTGCTGGTATTCTCGCTTCCGGCCTCTGCGCGTATGCTGCCGGATTTCGTGCCGCTGGCGGAGGAACACAGTCCCGCCGTGGTGAATATCTCGACGACGCACACGCAGGAGCGTGCGCACGGTCGCGGGATGCCGGACTTCGAGGGCACGCCGTTCGAGGATCTGTTTGAACGCTTCCTCGGCGAGCAGGGCGAAGGGCGCGGCCTGCCGGAACGCTTCGAACGCAATTCGCTCGGCTCCGGTTTTATCTACACGGAGGACGGCTACATCATCACGGCTAACCATGTGGTGGAGGGCGCCTCCGAGATTGTGGTGCACCTGTCCGACCGACGGGTATTTACTGCCGAGATCGTGGGCAGGGATCCGCAAAGCGATGTCGCCCTGATCAAAATCGATGCGGAAGACCTGCCGACCCTGGAGCTGGGTTCCTCGGACGACCTGAAGGTCGGCGAATGGGTACTGGCCATCGGCTCGCCGTTCGGGTTCGACCACTCGATCACCGCCGGGATCATCAGCGCCAAGGGGCGCAGCCTGCCGAGCGAGAACTACGTCCCGTTCATTCAGACGGATGTGGCCATCAACCCCGGCAATTCGGGCGGCCCGCTGATGAATCTGGACGGCGAGGTGATCGGCGTGAATGCGCAAATCTACAGCCGCACCGGCGGTTTCATGGGGCTTTCTTTTGCGGTGCCGATCGAGATGGTCAAGGACGTGGTCGAGCAGCTGCGGCGCGACGGCGAAGTCACTCGCGGCTGGCTGGGCGTGCTGATCCAGGAAGTCACCCGGGACCTGGCCGAGTCGTTCGGCATGGACAAGCCCACCGGTGCCCTGGTGGCGCGGGTGCAGGCCGACAGCCCGGCCGAGGCCGCCGGATTCGAGACGGGTGACGTGATCCTGTCGTTCAATGGCATCGAGGTGCCCAGTTCCAGCGCACTGCCGCCGATCGTGGGCCGGACCCCGGTGGGGTCGGAGGTCGAGGTCGAGATCCGGCGTGGCGAGGAAACCCTGACCCTGGACGTCACCATCGAGCGGTTGCCGGAGGATGTCGCGGCCCGCCGCGGTGGTCCGCAGAGCGGGCAGGACGATTCGGCCGAGCCGCAGAGCCTGCTGGGCATGCGCCTGGAAAACCTGGATGCCGAGGGGCTGGAAGAACTGGGCGTGGAAGGTGGCGTGGTGGTCACCGAGGTGATCGACAACCCGGCGCGTTCCTCGGGGGTTCGTTCCGGCGACGTGATTCTGCAGTTCGGGCAACGCGCGGTGACCTCGGTACAGGAACTGGAGGACTATGTCAGCGAGGCGGAACCGGGGCGCACGGTACCGGTACTGATCCAGCGCGGCGGCAACCCGACGTTCATTGCCCTGCGCATCCCATCCGAGTGAGCCCTTGTGCGTCCGTCCGGGTCGATGCCCGGACGGCGGTCCGCCCGTGATGGAACCCCGGCTCACGCTCTATCATCGCGAAGGCTGCGGGCTCTGCGACCAGATGCTGGCAGAGCTTTCGGACCTCAAAAGCCGTTATACTTTCGCGCTCGAGATCGTCGACATCGACGAGGATCCGGAGTTGCGGGAACGTTTCAACGTCCTGGTGCCGGTCCTCGCGGTCGACGATGACATTCTCTGCTGCCATTTTCTCGACCGATCGGCACTGCTGGACGAACTGGCGAGCGCATGAGCGATACCCGACTAACCCGAAATTTTTCTATCATCGCGCATATTGACCATGGCAAGTCCACGCTCGCCGATCGGCTGATCCAGGGTTGTCACGGCCTGTCCGAGCGGGAGATGTCGGAACAGGTGCTGGATTCCATGGACCTGGAGCGCGAGCGTGGCATCACCATCAAGGCACAGAGCGTCTCGCTGTTCTACGACGCCCGGGATGGCCAGCGGTACCAGCTGAATTTCATCGACACCCCGGGGCATGTGGACTTCTCCTACGAGGTGTCGCGCTCGCTGTTTGCCTGCGAGGGGGCGCTGCTGGTGGTCGATGCGTCGCAGGGCGTCGAGGCCCAGAGCGTGGCGAACTGCTATACCGCAATCGACCAGGGGCTGGAAGTGGTCCCGGTGCTGAACAAGATCGACCTGCCGGCCGCGGAGCCGGACCGGGTGGCCGCCGAGATCGAGGACGTGATCGGTATCGAGGCCACCGACGCCCTGCGGGTGTCGGCCAAGACCGGCGAGGGGATTGCCGAGTTGCTGGAGGAGATCGTGCGCCGGATCCCGCCGCCGGAGGGCGATCCGGATGCCCCGCTGAAGGCGCTGGTGATCGACTCCTGGTACGACAACTATCTGGGCGTGGTTGCGCTGGTACGGGTCAAGGCCGGCCGGATCCGTGCGAAGCAGAAGATCATGGCGATGTCGGTTGGACGTGCCCACGATGTCGACCGGGTTGGCGTGTTCTCGCCCAAGCCGGTGGATCGCCAGACCCTGGAAGTGGGGGATGTGGGTTACGTGATCGCGACCATCAAGGATATCTCCGGGGCCAAGGTCGGTGACACCTTCACCGATTTCAACAACCCGGCAGATACGCCGATCCCGGGCTTCCAGGAGGTGCAGCCACGCGTGTTCGCCGGTCTGTTCCCGATCAGCTCCGACGACTTCAACGACCTGCGCGACGCGCTGGACAAGCTGCGCCTGAACGATGCGGCACTCAGCTTCGAGCCGGAGACCTCCCAGGCGCTGGGTTTCGGCTTTCGCTGCGGGTTCCTCGGCATGCTGCATATGGAGATCGTGCAGGAACGCCTGGAACGCGAGTACGGCCTGGACCTGATCACTACCGCCCCGACCGTGGTCTACGAAGTGGAGAAGGTCGATGGCGAAATCCTTTCGGTACACAACCCGTCGGAACTGCCTCCGAACAATGAGATCGCGGAGATTCGCGAGCCGATTATCGAGGCCAGCATCCTGGTGCCGCAGGACTATGTCGGTGCAGTGATTACCCTGTGCGTGGAAAAGCGCGGGGTACAGACCAAGATGCTTTATCTCGGTCGGCAGGTGCAGCTCGCCTATGAGTTGCCGATGTCCGAGGTGATGCTGGACTTCTTTGATCGCCTGAAGTCGGCAACCCGCGGCTACGCGTCGTTCGACTACCAGCCGGTGCGTTTTCAGGCTTCGCCGCTGGTGCGCGTGGACATCCTGATCAATGGCGAGCGGGTGGATGCGCTGTCGGCGATTGTGCACCGGGATCATGCAGATGCCCGCGGGCGCGAGTTGACCGAGCGGATGGCGAAGATTATCCCGCGGCAGATGTACGAGGTCGCGATCCAGGCCGCAATCGGTTCGAAGATTATCGCGCGCTCCACGGTCAAGGCGATGCGCAAGAACGTACTGGCCAAGTGCTATGGCGGTGATGTATCGCGCAAGCGCAAGCTGCTGGAGAAGCAGAAGGCCGGCAAGAAGCGCATGAAGCAGATCGGCCGGGTCGAGTTGCCGCAGGAGGCGTTCCTGGCGGTGCTCTCGGTGGATGAGGACTGACGCGGTCGCCCCCGGGTGACCGGATTGGGAGCCGTCGCTCCCGGACGCGCGCGTGGCGCGCGACGACAGAGGTTTTTGCATGGCGAATCTGGAAGTTTTCCTGGTGGTGGCTACCGCCGTTACGGGGGCCATCTGGCTGGCCTGGGCGGTGCTGCGTCGCCACCTGAGCCCCGAGCGACAGGCGCGCATGCCCTGGTTCGTGGACTATTCGCGGTCGTTCTTTCCGGTGCTGCTGATCGTGCTGGTGCTGCGCTCGTTCGTGGCCGAGCCGTTCCGCATCCCGTCAGGGTCAATGATGCCGACCCTGCTGGTCGGCGACTTCATCCTGGTCAACAAGTTTGCGTATGGTGTGCGCCTGCCGGTGACCCGCACGAAGATCCTCGACACCGGCAAGCCGGAACGTGGCGATGTGGTGGTCTTCAAGTATCCGCGCAACCCCGAGGAGGACTACATCAAGCGGGTGATCGGGTTGCCGGGCGACACCATCGAGTTCCGGGATCGCGTGCTGTACATCAACGGGGAGCCGCAGGAGGCGACCCCGATCGGCACCTTCGAGGGCGAGGGATCGGGCGATCTGATGACCGGTGCAACGATGTTCGAGGAGACGGTCGGTGAGCGTACCTACCGCACCCTGATGCGCGAGGATCAGCCCAGTCCGGAGGGGGCGGTTACCGTGCCCGAGGGACACTATTTCATGGTCGGCGATAATCGCGACAATTCCAGTGACAGCCGGGTCTGGGGCTTTGTCTCGGAGGAAGCCCTGGTCGGACGGGCACTCTTTATCTGGCTGCACTGGGATTACAATGGGGCTCACAAGGACTTTTCCCGGATCGGTCAGTCGATTCGGTAATGCGGTGACGGCAATCCAGGCAAGGGGGCGGGGCAATGCACAATTCCAGGAAATCCATGCACGGGGCGGGGATGGTCACGGTCCTGGCCCTGATCTTTCTCGCGTTGCTGGTGGTGACCTTCGTGGTGCGTATGGGGACCCAGTACACGCAGTATATGACGGTGCGTTCCATCCTTCAGGATGTCGCCGAGCAGCCCGGTGCTGCGGAAAAGAGCGAGCGCGAACTGTGGCGGGACATCAGTCGCCGCTTCCAGATCAACTCGGTCTACGACGGGATCGAGGAAGAGAACTTCGAGCGCCTGGAGGATGGCCGGGTCCGGCTCGAGTACGAGGTGCGGCGTCCGTTCCTCGGCAATGTCGACCTGGTGGCACGCTTCTCGCGTACCGAGGAACTGGCCCCTTGATGAACTGTCTGTGAGCGCGCGCCGTTGAAACACCCCGATTTTCGCAGCCTGCTGCCGGCATCGGTTCGCGAGGGCGGTGGCCTGCGCCAGGCCCTGACCCATCGCAGTGCCGGCGGGCGGCATAACGAACGCCTGGAATTCCTCGGGGATGCGGTGCTCGGACTGGTAATCGCGGATGCCCTGTTCGAACAGTTGCCGGATGCCCCGGAGGGTGACCTCACTCGGTTGCGCGCGGCCCTGGTCAACCGTGAATCCCTGGCCGAACTGGCCCGCAAGAGTGGGCTGGAGGGTACCCTGAACCTGGGCGAAGGCGAGCGCAAGAGTGGCGGGCAACGCCGCGATTCCATCCTCGCCGATGCGGTCGAGGCCCTGATCGGGGTGACCTATCGCGAGGCCGGTATGCAGGCCGCGCGCGATTTCACCCTGGCCCTGTATGCCGAGCGCCTGGCCAACCTCCCCGCGGCGGAATCCCTGAAGGACCCCAAGACCCGCCTGCAGGAAAAGCTGCAGGGCAACAATGCCGAACTGCCGGTCTACGAGGTGCTGGAGGTCGCGGGACCGGATCACAAGCGGCAATTCACCGTGTCGGTACACCTGCCGACCCAGGGCTGGGGCCAGCACGGGCGGGGCTCCAGCCGGCGGCGTGCGGAACAGGCTGCCGCCGAGGCCGCGCTGCGGCGCCTGCAGCAGACCCGGGAGCAGTAGGACCGATGGACGAACAGCAGCCGGGGCGGGAATCCGCCGGTGCCTTGACGACGCGCTGTGGTCTGGTGGCGCTGATCGGGCGCCCGAACGTTGGCAAGACCACACTGATGAACCGCCTGGTCGGGGAGAAGCTGGCGGCGACCACGCGCCGTCCACATACCACCCGCAACCGGATTCTCGGCATTGTCACGGCCGCGGACGATCAGATCGTGCTGATGGATACCCCGGGGATCGATCGCGAACCCACCCAGCTCGTCAATCGAGTATTGAACCGTACGGCCAGCCACGCGCTGGCAGACGCCGATCTGGTGTGCTTCCTGGTGGAAGCCGGCCGCTTCGATGCCGGCGACGAATACATCGAGAACGCCATCCGCGATTCCGGGCGCCCGGCGCTGCTGGTGATCAACAAGGTTGACCAGTACCGCAACAAGGAGGCGTTGCTGCCGTTCATCGAGCAACGCATGCAGGCGTTCCCCTATGCCGGGGTGGTGCCGATCTCGGCACAAAAGGGATCGAACCTGCCCGGGCTGATCGACGAGATCCGCGCCCATCTCCCGCCCGGGCCGTTTCTGTACGATCCGGACCAGCTCAGTGACCGTCCGGAACGCTTCCGCGCCGAGGAGATGATCCGCGAGGCGATGCTGGAACGCCTGGGCCAGGAGGTGCCGTATGCGGTTGCGGTGCGCGTGGAGAGCTGGGCAGACGAACCCCGTACCACCCATATCGATGCGGTGGTGCTGGTGGAACGGGACAGCCAGAAGGGCATTGTGATCGGCAAGGGTGGCCAGCGCCTGAAAAAGATTGGTCAGGCGGCCCGCATTCAGCTCGAGGAATTGCTGGGTCGCAAGGTGATGCTGCGCCTGACGGTGCGCGTCGAGCCGGACTGGACCCGCAACCCGCGGGCGCTGCGCGACCTCGGCATCGAAGAGACCCGGTGAGTCTCGGCGGGCAGTGCACCCGATGACGGGACCGGCGACGGTCACGCCCGGGGTGGTCCTGCATGCTCGACCGCTGCGCGAGACCAGCCGCGTGCTCGAGCTGCTGACCGCGGAGGCCGGACGGGTGGCGACGGTGGTGCGAGGCCGGGCGGGATCGGTGCGGCCGTTCGTGCTGCTGGACCTGGCCTGGCGCGGGCGCGGCGAACTGCCCACACTGAGCGTGGCCGAAGAGCGGAAGGTGTATCCGCTGACCGGGCGCAACCTGGTCTGCGGGTTGTACCTCAATGAACTGGTGTTGCGCCTGTATCCCCGCGACGCGCGGGTCCCGGAGGCGCTGCCGGCGCTGCTTGCCGCGTATGCGGGCCTGGCGGCGGGCCAACGCGCCGCGGGCGTGCTGCGTGCCGCGGAATGGGCATTGCTGGCCCCAGTCGATTCGGGGCTGGAGCACATCGCGCCGGAGGATGTGGTGCCGGAGCGGTGGTACCGTTACGACCCCGAGGCGGGGCTGGAGGCGCTGGCGTCCCGCAGCGCCGGCGCGATTCCCGGGGTGGCGTTGCAGGCACTGGTCGCCGGACATCCGGTGCCGGAGGCCCAGGCCCGCGTCAGCCGTGACTTCATGCGCGCCCTGATCGACCGTCACCTGGAGGGGCGGGCGCTGCGCACCCGTGATCTTTTGCAGTAACCTCGGCTATCCCCAACCCGGAGAACCCCGACCCATGTCCGAAGCCGTCGCCAGCGTCCCGCCAATCAGGCTGGGGGTCAACCTCGACCATATCGCCACCATCCGACAGGCCCGGCATACGCCGTATCCGGATCTGATGCAGGCGGTGCGCCTGGCCGAGGCGAGCGGCGCGGATTCGATCACCCTGCACCTGCGCGAGGATCGGCGTCATATCCAGGATGACGACGTGTTCGGCATCAAGCCGCGGCTGACGGTCCCGATGAACCTGGAGATGGCGGCGACCCCGGGCATGCAGGAGATCGCGTTGCGGCTGCTCCCGGAAGCCTGCTGCATCGTCCCGGAACGGCGCGAGGAGCTCACTACCGAGGGGGGGCTGGATGCGCTGGGTCAGCAGGACCGTCTGCGCGACTTCGTCACGCCCCTGCGCGAGGCGGGGGTGGAGGTCTCGCTGTTTGTCGAGCCGGACCTGCGCCAGCTGGAGGCCGCGGTGGCGATCGGCGCACCGGTAGTCGAACTGCATACCGGTGCCTATGCCAACGCACGCGATGCGGCGGAGCATGATCGCCTGCTGGAGCAGATCGACGCCGCCGCGCGGGCCGGCCAGGCGATGGGCCTGATCGTGAATGCCGGGCACGGCCTCGACTACGACAACGTGCGCCCGATCGCGGCCAACCCGGTGTTTCACGAGCTCAATATCGGCCATTCGATTGTTGCGCGCGCCCTGTTCACCGGCCTGCCGGAGGCGGTCAGTCACATGCGCGGACTGATGGATGCCGCGCGCCAGGGCCTGCCGGCGGGCCAGTACCCGGTGTAGCGCATGATCCTCGGTATCGGCACGGACCTGGTGCGGATCGCGCGCATGCAGCGGCTGTGGGAACGGCATGGCGAACGGTTTGCGGCGCGCATCCTGCATCCGGTGGAACGTGCCGACCTGCCGGCCGCGCATCCGGCCGGGTTCCTTGCGCGCCGCTTTGCCGCGAAGGAGGCGCTGTCCAAGGCACTGGGCTGCGGGGTCGGTGCGGAGATGGGGCTGGCGGAGGCCGGGGTTGCGCATGATCCGCGCGGGCGTCCGGAATTCGTGCTGGAGGGGCGGGTCCTGGCCACGGCCACGCGTCTCGGGGTGGCGACCGTCCATCTCAGTATCAGTGACGAACGCGAGTACGCCCAGGCATTCGTGGTTCTCGAGGGTAGCCCCGCGCGGAACTGAGCCCGGCCCCCGTCATTGCGAGGCCCCGAAGGGGCCGTGGCAACCTCCCAACGAAACCCCCGACGCATGTCCCGCTCGGCGTTGGGGCCGCCCATGGAGATCGCCACGCGCCTGCGGCGCTCGCGATGACGGGGTGTTTGCGCGTCGCGATGATGGGGCCGGGTTTCGCGCTATTGCGTGGTGCCGCCCGGGTCCGTGGGTGCTTTCGGGTGGGGTTCGGGCAGGGTCTTTCGGACCTCGAGCTCCAGGGATCCCCGTGCCAGGCGCGCGTGCACGGCATCGCCCCGGCCGGTCTGGTCGGAGCTGCGCAGGACCTGGCCCTCCGGGGTCTGCAAAATGGCGTAACCACGTTCCAGCACGGCCTCGGGGCCCAGCGCGCGTAGCTGGCGGCGCAGCGCGTCAAGACGGCGGGTGCGTTGCTGTAATTGCTGGCGGGTGGCTGCACTCAGGCGCTGTTCCAGGCGCTCGAGCTGCTCGCGCCGGGGCGGGATGGCGCGCGCCGGCGATACCCGCAGGAGGCGCTGCTGCAGGTTTCGCAGGCGCAGGCCGGCCGCCGCGAGGCGGTTGCCGGGGGCGGCTCCGGACAGACGCAATTGCGCGTGCCGGAGCCGCTGGGTGGCACGTTCGTGCTGATGCCGCGAGGCACGCAGCAGGCGTTCGCGCTGATCGTCCAGACGTTGGCTGTCGCGCTCCAGGAGCTGGCGGGGATGGCGCCGCTGCAGACGGGTGGCAAGGGCATCCAGTGCCTGCTGGCCGGCGCCGACCTGTTGTGCAAGTCGACGTCGCAGGCGTTCGCGCGCCTGGATGATGCGCTGGCGCAGGGTTGCGGCATCCGGGCTGACCGCCTCGGCCGCGGCGGTCGGGGTCGACGCACGCAGATCGGCGACGAAATCCGCAATGGTGATGTCCGTCTCGTGTCCGACGCCGCTGACTACCGGGATCGGGCAGGTCGCGATAGCACGCGCCACCGCTTCCTCGTTGAAGGCCTGGAGGTCTTCCAGCGAGCCGCCGCCGCGTGCCAGCACCAGTACATCGACCCGGTTTTCGCGTGCGGCCTGTTCCAGTGCCGCGACGATCTGCCCGGCCGCCTGGGGGCCCTGCACAGCGGTGGGGTACAGGGTAAACGGCAGCAGCAGCGGGAAGCGCCGCGCCAGCGTGCGTTCGATGTCATGGCGCACGTCACCCTGGGTGGAGGTGATCACGCCGAGGCGATCGACGCGAACTGGCAACGGCTGCTTGCGCGCAGGGTCGAACAGGCCCTCGGCTTCCAGCCTGCGCTTGAGTTGCTGGAATGCGGCGAGCAGGCGCCCTTCGCCGGCCGGCTCCAGGCGTTCCACGATAATCTGGAACTGGCCGCGCGCGGTGTAGATGCCGGCGCGTCCGCGGATCTGTACCGCGTCGCCGTCTGCGAATGCGGCGGCGTTGCGGGCATTGCCCCGAAACAGGACGCAGCTCACGCCGGCGTTCTCGTCCTTCAGTGAGAAATACTGGTGGCCCGAGGGATAGCGCCGCAGGTTGGAGACCTCGCCCTGTACGCGTACGACCCCGAGCCCGTCGCGCAGCAGGCCGTCGGCGCACTGGTTCAGTTCGGTCACGCTGAAGATCGGGGCGTCGCTCATCGGGTCTCCGGGTCGGAGATGGGGCGGTGATGCGGGTGTCGGGTGCCGCGGGCGTCGGAATCGTGAGGCGGATTCAGGCCGGGTGCAACCGGTGCCCGGCAAACGGCAGGATACATCGCCCTACAACGCCTGGAATACGCGCTGGAAGACGTCGCTGCCATGCCCGGTCGGATCGGCACGCAGGCGGACCTCTTCCTCGGCCATGACCTGAAACAGCCCGTTCAGGGTGTGTTCCAGCACGTGTTCGACCGGATCGAATCCGACATTCGAGAGAAACGGGATGCGGCGCATGCGTTCCTCGAGTTCGCGATAGGTCTCCAGGGCTTCGGCCTCGTCCAGGCTGGAACGGACGACCGGTTTCAGGTTCTGCGCGATGAGTTCGCGCATGTGCGTCTCGAGATGCCGCGTGGCGCCGTCCGCTGGTCCGGTCAGGAGCGCGTCGGCGTTTTCGAGGTCCAGCGCAAAGATGGCTTCCACGACGACGGGGCGCGCGCGCGGTGCAGCCGCCTCCGCCGCCCG
Source organism: Pseudomonadota bacterium (assembly GCA_051747025.1). Classification (GTDB taxonomy): domain Bacteria; phylum Pseudomonadota; class Gammaproteobacteria; order Ectothiorhodospirales; family Ectothiorhodospiraceae; genus Thioalkalivibrio. The sequence continues at coordinate 7,232 of JBNJFQ010000022.1, read as the reverse complement.
GTTCATGCGTTCGTCCAGCGCATGCAGTGGCTCGGCCATGCCGATGCGGTCGAGCGAACGACGTGCGGTCTCCAGCACCTCGGGCAGCGGGATACGGACTTCGGGATTGCCGTAGAACCCGTTGCGCCGACCCAGCACCTCGGTCGCGGTGTGCGTGATGATGATCAGGGATTCGTGCAGGGCCTCGATGCGTTCCGCGGCCGAAGTCCCGGAGAGGTCCGGCTCCCCGCGCAGGAAGCCCCACATGTCACGACCCAGCCACCACCAGCTGGAACGCGCGGCCGGGACCATCGCCAGCATCGCGAGCCCCGGCAGCAAGGCGAGGATGCGGCGCCGGGACCGGCGGACCGGAGGCTGGCGTTCGGATATCACGGAGGACTCCCGGGCGGTGATCGTGGGTCTCGATAGCGGCATGATGCTTGTAATCGCGATATACGTCCATGCGAATCCGGCTGCCCGGACCGGCTTCCGCGGAGCCAGCCGGGAGCGGTCTGCTACTGCCACCAGGGGCTGTCATACCGCCCGGGCAGATGGGGGCTCTCTTGTGGAGGAAACGCCTGAATTCTATACTGCACGGCTATTTACCTGCCTCGAAGAATCCGTCCCCGCCGCGTGATGCGGGGGTCCCCCGGCCCTTCTTCAGGCCCCTGGCGTGGAGTGGTGCATGCGTATACTCGGTGAAGCCCTTACTTTCGACGATGTGCTGCTCATCCCGGGACACTCGAACGTCGTTCCGCGCGATGTGGATCTGACCACCCGCATCACCCGCGACATCCAGTTGAGTGCCCCGCTGGTATCGGCGGCGATGGATACCGTGACCGAGGGCAGGCTGGCGATCGCGATGGCCCAGGAGGGTGGCATCGGCATCGTGCACAAGAACATGTCCTTCGAGGCCCAGGCCGCGGAGGTGCGCAAGGTCAAGAAATACGAGAGCGGGGTCATCAGCGAACCGATCACGGTCGGTCCGGAGGCCACCATCCGCGACGTGGTCGAGCTGACGGACGCGAACCAGATTTCCGGCGTTCCGGTAGTCTCGGGGACGGACCTGATGGGCATCGTGACCTCGCGTGACCTGCGCTTCGAGACGCGCATGGATGCCCCGGTGACCGAGATCATGACGCCGCGCGAGCGTCTGGTGACGGTGCCGGAGGGTGCCGATCGCGAACATGTGCTGGAGTTGCTGCACAGGCACCGTATCGAGAAGGTGCTGGTGGTCAATGATGCCTTCGAACTGCGCGGCATGATTACTGTGAAGGATATCCAGAAGTCCACTGAGCATCCCAGTGCGTGCAAGGACAACCGCGGCCGTCTGCGAGTGGGTGCCGCTGTGGGCGTGGGTGCCGGCACCGACGAGCGGATCGCCGCACTGGCCGAGGCCGAGGTGGACGTGCTGGTGGTGGATACCGCACACGGCCACTCCCAGGGAGTCCTGGACCGCGTCGCCTGGGTAAAGAAGCACTATCCGGAGGTTCAGGTGATCGGTGGCAACATCGCCACGGCCGATGCCGCGAAGGCGCTGGTTGAGGCCGGAGTGGACGGCGTGAAGGTTGGCATCGGGCCGGGTTCCATCTGCACCACCCGCATCGTGGCTGGCGTGGGCGTGCCGCAGATCACTGCGATCTCGGACGTGGCCGCGGCGTTGAAGGATACGGGCGTGCCGATGATCGCGGATGGCGGGGTGCGTTTTTCCGGCGACCTGGCCAAGGCGATCGCGGCGGGTGCCAACTGCGTAATGCTGGGCTCGATGTTCGCCGGCACCGAGGAGGCCCCGGGCGAGGTTGAGCTGTACCAGGGCCGCTCCTACAAGATCTATCGCGGCATGGGTTCACTGGGCGCGATGCAGCAGGGCTCGTCGGATCGCTACTTCCAGGATCCGAACAGCTCGGCTGACAAGTTCGTGCCCGAGGGGATCGAGGGCCGGGTGCCGTACAAGGGTTCCATCGTCGCGATCATCTACCAGCTGATGGGCGGGCTGCGTTCGTCCATGGGCTATGTCGGCGCGCGCAACATCGAGGAGATGCGCAGCAAGCCGCATTTCGTCCGCGTGACCGCTGCCGGCATGCGCGAGAGCCATGTGCATGACGTGTCGATCACCAAGGAAGCCCCGAACTACCGCATGGACTGATCCGGCCCCGGCCGGGTCCCCGACCTTCTCCCGCCACACAGGCCGGGATACCGGATGACCTCATGACCCAGGATCTTCACGCCCACCGCATTCTGGTGCTGGACTTCGGTTCCCAGTACACCCAGTTGATCGCCCGCCGCGTGCGCGAGGCCGGGGTCTACTCCGAGGTGCATCCTTGGGACATGCCGGCGGCGGACATTCGCGCGTTCAACCCAACCGGGATCATTCTCTCCGGCGGACCGGAGTCGGTGAATATCGACAACCCGCCGCGGGCCGAGGACGCGGTATTCGAGCTCGGCGTGCCTGTGCTGGGCATCTGTTACGGGATGCAGACCATGGCGGCGCAGCTGGGCGGTCGGGTCGAGCCGTCGGAGCGTCGCGAGTTCGGTTATGCCCAGGTGCGCGCCCGCGGCCACACCCCGCTGCTGAGTGATATCGAGGACCACACCACTCCCGAGGGCTATGGTCTGCTGGACGTGTGGATGTCGCATGGCGACCACGTGACCGAGCTGCCGGAGGGCTTCCGCCTGATGGCCTCCACCGAATCCGCGCCGATCGCCGGCATGGCCGATCCGGATCGCGGCTTCTATGGCGTGCAGTTCCACCCCGAGGTGACTCACACCACCCAGGGCCAGCGCATCATCGAGCGCTTTCTGCACGATATCTGCGGCTGCGCGGCGCTGTGGACCGCGGACAACATCATCGATGACATGGCCGCGCGGGTGCGCGAGCAGGTCGGCGACGATCACGTGGTGCTTGGCCTGTCCGGCGGGGTGGATTCCTCGGTGGTGGGCGCGCTGCTGCACAAGGCGATCGGCGACCAGCTGACCTGCGTGTTCGTCGATACGGGCCTGCTGCGCGAGGGTGAGGGCGACCAGGTGATGGCGACCTTTGCCCGCCATATGGGGGTGCAGGTGATCCGGGTGGCGGCCGAGGACCGTTTCATGAGCGCCCTGGCCGGCATTGCGGACCCGGAGGCCAAACGCAAGATCATTGGCGGGCTGTTCATTGACGTGTTCGACGAGGAGGCCGCGAAGCTCGAAAACGTGCAGTGGCTGGCCCAGGGCACGATCTACCCGGACGTGATCGAGTCGGCCGACTCCAAGACCGGCAAGGCGCATGTGATCAAATCGCACCACAACGTGGGCGGTCTGCCGGAGAACATGAAGCTGGGGCTGGTCGAGCCGCTGCGCGAGCTGTTCAAGGACGAGGTGCGCAAGATCGGCGTCGAGCTGGGGCTACCCACCGAGATGGTCTATCGCCACCCGTTCCCCGGGCCGGGCCTGGGCGTGCGCATCCTCGGCGAGGTGAAAAAGGAATACGCCGACCTGCTGCGTCGTGCGGACGCGATCTTCATCGAGGAGCTGCGCAAGGCGGACCTGTACGACAAGACCTCGCAGGCCTTCGCGGTCTTCCTGCCGGTGAAGTCGGTGGGGGTGATGGGCGACGGCCGGCGCTACGACTACGTGGTGGCACTGCGCGCGGTGGAGACCATCGACTTCATGACCGCGCGCTGGGCGCACCTGCCGTACGAGTTCCTGGACCACGTCTCGCGCCGCATCATCAACGAGATCCCCGGCATCTCGCGCGTCACCTACGACATCTCCGGCAAGCCCCCCGCCACCATCGAGTGGGAGTGACCGAAACAGGCGGGCAATATCCGGCACTGGCCGGCATCCCAGCTGAAGCCTCGAGCTTCCGCAGTTGAGCGGTGGCCTGTATAAAAACGGTATTGCAAGGACGCGGATCAGGCCGTACGCGGCGGCCAGGACGGCCACTCGGGATAGAGATGCGGGTCGATACCAGCGCCACCGACCTCTGCATTGGTAGTTGCCACGTGAATGTTTCTGCTCATCCCGTGTTTCCCTGTTGGTTGAGGGCTGGAACCCCCACCCGTCAGGGCTGCTGCAGACGATCGCGCTTCGCGTGATACATGCCTTCGTCGGCATGTCGAATCAGCTCGTGAGTCGTCGTGCCCTGATCCGGGTAAAACGCGGCGCCGATGCTGGCGGAAGGCCTCAGGGTACGTCCCCCTAATACCACCGGGCGCTCAATCTCCGCCCGAATTTTCTCCATGACAGCCTCGCCGGACTCTGGCCCAAGGGCATTTGTTACCAACACGGCAAATTCGTCTCCACCCATGCGTCCGACCGTATCCGATTCCCGTACGCACCCGGAAAGTCGCTGTGCGATCTCACAAAGAAACAGGTCGCCGAACTGGTGCCCAAAGCTGTCGTTAACCTGTTTGAATTCATTTAGATCCAGGTAGATCAAAGCCACCTTCTCCCGGTCCCGTTGGGCTCTCTTGAGCGCCATCTCAAAACGGTCCTGGAAAAGCATACGGTTGGGAAGGTCGGTCAGCGGGTCGTGGCTTGCAGTATGGCGCAATCGTTGCTCTGCGTGTTTCCGTTCAATGGCGGTGGCAACCTGAACGGAAACGAACTGCAGAAGATCCTTGTCCCTCTCGGTATAACCCACGCTTCCGGCACGGCGGGCCATCACGAGAGCGCCTATCGCTCCTTGTGGGGAAAGGAGCGGCACGACCAGCCAATCCCGATAGTCCTCGATACCGGCCAATTCGGCCGCCGGCCCACCCCCCGAATCCGAGCCCGAGAGCAGCAGTGCTTGTCCCGAATGAATCACCTTCGCGAGCCGTGACCCAGAACCCAGAGGCTGTGGTTCGGGTTTCTGGGGCACGTCACCGCTGAAGTAGGGGAATGACAGCATGTGGTCCGCCACGTTGTACTGGGCGGCAAAGAGCAGGTCTGCGGGGAGCAGGCGGTCTATAACACGATGGATATGCAGATACAGTCCCTCCAGGTCTTGAGTGCTATGCGCGGCTTCGGATATATCATACAGGGCTCGGTGTTTTCGCTCGGCGTGCTTGAGTTCCGTGATATCTCGAGCAACCGCAAACCGGAGACGATCCGCCTCCGACCAGCGCGCCGACCACATGATATCTACGACCCCGCCATCCTTTCGCACGTAGCGGTTCTCGAAGTGGACAAGGGGGTTCCCATCCATGACGGTCGTGGCAGCCTGAAGTGTACGCTCCCGGTCTTCCGGAAGAACGAGATCGACCATGTTCCGGCCGATTAATTCTTCCTGTGTGTAACCCAGCAGGTCTTCACAAGACGCGCTGATAAAGACAAACCGACCCTCGGCATCAACCACGCAAACGGTGTCAATCAGCAGGTCCAGTACTTTATCAAGGTGGTGTTTCGAACTTACCAGCATAACGGTAAACCATGACGCCGTCAGGCGTGAAATGCTGCCGTGAAAAAAATAAAAGAAGCTGAGAGGAGGTGACTTTCAGTGGAAAGGGGGGCCGTCCGTCCGGTCACCCCATAGCCATACATTCTGTTAGACGGTAGCCGTTACGCCCTTCGGACTTTGCCAGGTACATCGCATTGTCCGCACAGCGGATCAACGCTTCATCTTCTTCGCCATGCACAGGGTAGACACTGATCCCAATGCTGGTCCCCACCTTGGCCTCTTTTCCGTCAAGCACAAAGGGTTCGCCGAGTACGGTCACAATCTTCTCTGCCACCCGTTTGGCAACTTCGATATCCGCTTTCTTGAGTACCGCCACGAACTCGTCACCGCCAAGCCGGGCCAGCAAGTCGCTTGAGCGCAGGCAGCCCTTGATGCGCTCGGCGGCGAGCCGTAGCAGTTGGTCACCTGCATGGTGGCCCAATGTGTCATTCACCTGTTTAAACTGGTCTAGGTCAAGGTAGAGAATGGCCATTGGCTGACTCGCGACAGCGGAGTCCTGTATCGCATCGATAAATTGTTTGTTAAAGAAGGCCCGGTTGGGTAGCCCTGTCAGGCTGTCGTGGTGTGCGGCGTATTCCAGCTGGCGATGTGACTCCTCGAGGTCGCGCATGTTCGCGGAAATCGTCCTGGCCTGGTTTTCCGTTTTGCGGTATACCGCCAACGCGATCACGAAACCAAGCACCAGAATACCGAGACCGATTGCCATGAATACATTTCGGGTAAAGAGGTACGCCTGCTCAGCCTCGGCCATCGCCGTCTCGTTCGCGGACTTTTGAATCTGGCGGAGTTCGTCGAAGGTGAGGTTGATAGCCTCCTGTAAGGGCATAACTCGTTCCAGCATCAAAACCCTCGCCTGCTCATGCTCATCGTCATTGAGCAAACCCACCACCCGATCCTGTAACTCGACAACCTCGTCAACCAGCACCGTCTGTCGGTCGAATATCTCCCGCTCCTCGGAGCTCAGCCCCAGGTTCTGATAGGCAACACGTGCGTTGCCCACTTCGAAGCCGGCGGGGTTGTATCGGTTCATATAGATCTCGTCACGCTCAAACGGATCCTTCGACAGAACCATGCTGTACAGGCTGTCACTCCGGTGATAGCCGTAGACCTGCATGTCGGTGACGACATTGACCTTCCGGTTCTGTTCAGTGACCACCTTTTGCAGGCTCTCCTGTACGGCCCGCAACTGAGTGATTCCGAAGACAACCAGCGCACCGATCAGGAGCAAGAGGAGGAGAAAACCAAACCCCGTGGTATATCGAAACGAGTGAATCATCTTGACCCGCCTATATGCCATTCAGATAAAAAAGGGGTGGATGTAGTAACGGGTATTTACGCATAATTATGGTTATCGTGTCGGTTCAGGGGTATACAGGCCGGGTGGTGCCTGTGCTTCGTCTGCCCCGCGCTTCTGGCCCGGGTGCCGAGCAACTTCAGGGCGGTTCGGCGCGAGTGGCGTTGGCTCATGACGGCCTCGTGCGGAAATGTTCGGGCTTGTAAATCAGCGTAGCAAGAATGAGCGCGAAGGCCGTGACGATGAACACTTTGGTGGCGAACCCGTTCGTCCGCCGGATTGTTCAGTCCGGCTCGGGCAGAAAGCGGACGAACAGGGTGTCGACGATGGCGATCTCGATAGTCGACATGGCGACCGCGAGCCAGCGTGTGTACCGCGGCTGGACCAGCAGGGCCCAGCCAGATATGAGCGAGTGGCCGGGGATCCCGGACGATGTACATCCGCCAAGGTACGAGGTCGGCGAGGGAGAAGGGGACCGGAAAGACGTACTTGGTGAACATCGACCACGCGCTCAGCAGGAACATCAGGTGCGGGAGG
>JBNJFQ010000021.1:0-48783 GCA_051747025.1 Pseudomonadota bacterium | reverse complement strand
CACGCCATAGCCTGAAAGGCTTGGCGGGAGTAGTTCATCAGGCCTGGCAGCGAGTTCGGACGCACTCACCATCGGGTGTTCAGGTCCAGAAGCGCCACACCAGCCAGGCGACCGAGAAGCCGAGACCGAACACGATGCCGGCCCAGGACAAGGCCTGAAGGCGGCGTCCCGGACGGGCCTCCACCGGCATTTCGGGCGACATCACCACCCGGAACGTGATCCAGGCGAGGATCGGGGCCGAGAGGAACGACAGTAGCGTGGCGACATCGACGAAGCGGGTGAAGTGTTCGCCGGCCAGCCAGATCAGCAGCAGCGCCCCGCCGGCGACCACCAGCAGCGCGAGGCGATAGCCCCACCACTCGAGACCCCGCTGCCCGTTGTCACGCGGATCCATTCCCCGTGCGTTATGTCCATTCTCGCGCAGTGTACGGATGGTTGTGACGATTATGCGCGGGTAGGCATCGGTTACTGCCAGGGTGGTGGAAAACATGGTGGTCAGTGCGGCGATCGCGATCAGGGTACGGCTCCACTCGCCCAGGCTCTGGGCGTACAGGTCCACCAGTTGCGCCGAAAACGCGGCGGCGCCGCTGGCGAAACCGACGCCGGTGCCATACATCAGCACCGCCCCCAGCAGCATGAACGCGACGGCGAGCAGGGTCGCGCCGGCATAGCCCAGGCGAAAATCGAACACGGCCTCGCGCACGCTGGGCCAGTGGCCGGTCTGGCGCGCCCGTTCCTGAGTCCAGACCGAATGCCAGGCGGCCACATCCAGCGGGATCGGCATCCAGCCGAGCAGTGCCAGAACGAACGCCAGTCCGGCCAGGCTCCACAGGCGCGACCATTCCTCGGCGCCCGACAGGGTTTGCAGGTCCGGGGCTTCCTGAAAGGCGAGGGCCACCGCGACCACGGTGGACACGCTCAGGGCGGCCATGATGATCTTCATCCCGAGGTCCAGACCGCGGTAGGCCCCGACCATCAGGAAGCCGATGCAGGCGGCCAGGATCAGCGCCGACAGCACGACCATCGACAGGTCCAGCTCGAACACCAGGGCGAACAGCCCCGCGGTGGTCAGGGTCACTACTGCCTGGATGATAAACAGCGTTCCCACGGTGACCAGGATGTAGAGCCCCAGTGCCCAGTTGCCCAGGCGGTGATAGCCGGTCAGCAGATTGTGCCCGGTCGCCGCCGCGTAGCGGGGCCCGTATTCCAGGAACGGATACTTGAACAGGCAGGCGATCAGAACGATCGGGATCAGCAGCAGGCCATATTCGGCGCCACCCCGGGTGGCCTGAACCAGATGCGAAACGCCGACCGCGGCCCCGGCCATCAGCAGGCCGGGACCGATCGCGGCGCGCAGTGTGGAGAACGGACGCATGGATGCTCCCTTGATCTGTGAACCGGGCGGGGGACCCCACCATGACGAATGCAGGGGGAATGTAAGGGAATCGCCCCGTCAAGGCTACCCGGTCAAAGGAGCTGCCCGGGGGGCGTGGCGCACTCGCATGGCGCGGAGTACGGGGCCGGTTCAGAGGGCAAGCGGGGTCTCGCGGTACAGCGCCGGGAGAGGCCTGCGTCGGTCGCCCGGTTCCGGGAAGCGTTGTACCAGCTTGTCGTAGTAGCTGCGGATATTCTGCACGTAGGTCACCGGCTCCCGGCCACGGGCGTAGCCGAAGCGGGTCTGTTCGTGCCATTCGCGTACGGCCAGGCGTGGCAGCCACTCCATCACGTCCAGCCAGCGGTCGGGATCATCGCCGTTTGCCTCGGCCAGGCGCCGGGCGTCGTTCACGTGGCCCAGGCCGACGTTGTAGGCAGCCAGTGCCATCCAGGTACGGTCCGGTTCCGGGATTCGAGCCGACACGCGCTCCCGCAGATCGGCCAGATAGCGCGCGCCACCCTCGATACTGGCCTCGGAGTCGGTGCGGTCGCCGATGCCCAGACCGTCGGCGGTACTGCGGGTAAGCATCATCAGACCACGTACCCCGGTGGGCGAAATGGCGTCCGGGTCCCAGTGCGACTCCTGGTAGGCTACAGCAGCGATGAAGCGCCAGTCGAGATTGAACTGTTCGCCCGCGGCCTCGAACAGCGGCCGGAAGCGGTCCAGGCGGTTTTCGACCTGGCGCGCGAAGGTCAGGGTGTCGACCAGGTCGTGGACCTCCAGATGGCCGAGATAGCGATCGACCAGGGTGTCCAGCGTGCGCGATTCGCGCAATCCGTCGAGATAGTCCCGGGCGGCTTCGATCAGGCTGGCATCGAACCCGGAAGGGAACAGCCATACCACGGACGCCTCCCCTTCCAGTCGCTGTGCAATCCGCAGCGACGGGTGCAGTCGCTGCATCCGGCGGTACTCCAGCGAATTCATCAGTGCGAAGTCGATCTCGCCGTGTTCGAGTGCGGTACGCAGGGCCGCGGCGTTCGGGAAGGAAATCGGTTCCGCAGGTCCCTCGGACCGGTCTGGCGCATCATGCGATGTGTCCCCGGGATCGGTGCCGCGAGACGACGGTGCCAGGGAGCCGACCGGCGTAACTGTGGGCGGATTCTGCTCGCGCGCGACCAGGCTGGCGGGCAGGGGGCGGAACCCGCTGACGCCAATGCGTGCATCGCTCAGGCGTCCCTCCGGCGAGCTCTCCGGTGCATCGTTGCGGTCGTCGTGCCAGTAGGCAAGGACGTGCTGCACCTTCAGGATCTCCGGCCCGGGTTCGATGCCGGCGACCTCCCCGGGGTGCGTCAGCAGCCCCGCGGCCAGGTCGACTCGGTGTCCGCGCAGCAGTCCGTCGATTGTGCGGATGTCGTCACTGCGATGAATACGCAGGCGCGCCCCGAGATGGTCGGCGAAGCCATGCAGCAGTTCGAGTTCGAGCTGGTCGTGCCCGGTTGTCACGGACATTTCGGAATGCCCCAGAGTGCGTTCCATCAGGGCCACCTGCAATTCCTCCTGGAACAGGGTCTGCTCCAGCGCGGAAGGTGGCTGGAACCAGACCCGCAAGGTGATCGCGACCATCAGCACGATGAAAACGCCGAACTCGATCTGGCGCAGCGTGGAACTCTCGGGGCGTAAGGAGCGCAGGGCGTTCATCAGGCAAGATCATACCCAATCCAGGGTTCGGGAACGCGCTGAGGCAGGAGTCGATGGGGCGGGAACGAGCGGGGGCCCTTGTCCGTGACGCGCTACAGTATGGTCAGTGCTTCCCTAGCCCGGATATTTCATGAATTGCATGCGCCCTCGCTGGTTTCTTGTCCGCACAGGGGGTTTTTCTCAGTCGGCCGTATCGCCCAATACGGCACTCCTGCGGGCTCCTAGCGCCAGTTCAGCACCAGGCCCTGGTCGCGGAGAATCCGCAGGGCGGGGTCGACACAGGTGTTGATGAAATCGACGCGGTGCGGGTTATGGCGCGCCATGTGCCGATAATCGGGGCCGTCGGGCAGCCCGGCCAGGGAGTAGATGTCGGAGGTCGGGTAGTAGAAGGCATGCACGAACTGACGGAAGACCTGCCGCATCAGCGGCCGGTAGGCCCATTTCTGCCAACCGGGAAGCCGTTCCAGACAGCCTTCCAGCGTGTCGCGCGCATGCGCCATATGGCGGGCTTCGTCGACCATGTGGGTGGTGACGATGTCATGCACCGCCGGGTTGATGCGTTCCCGGTGCTGGCGAATCAGGCGATTCATCCGATCGGGTACCTCTTCGCCGATCATTACCGCGATCCAGAACATCGACGACTCGAACGGGGCAAAGCGGCCCACCAGCGTTGCCAGCCGGGGTTTCGGGAAACGCCGTTCCGGCAGGCGCAGACCGCTGCGGCGCATGCACTCGATGAACATCAAGCTGTGTCCGGCCTCTTCGCGCAGTTCGTGCAGGCGGTAGTTCAGGCGATCCAGACGGCCCGCGGAGTGCATCGACAGGCGGGCGATGCGCTCCATGAACAGCCCCTCAAGCCACAGGGCGCCGCTGATGAAGTACAGGAATTCGTATTGTGACAGACGCTTGCGCCGGGTCTCGTCCAGTGCCGCATATTCCGGCGTGCCGAACAGCGAGACCGCTTCTTCCGGGATCCAGAAGTCGTCCAGCGACAGGGCCTCCCAGTCCACCGCTTCCAGTGGATCATGGTATGGCGAACTGTGGCGGCTCAGATGGTCGAGCAGCTCCCGCGAGGCGTTCATCGATGGGCTCACCAGGGGAGGAACGGATAAACGCCGGCATCATACCGGTATCGCGAGGGACGACCAACGCAAACCCGTTGTAATTTGCGGTTGCTCCCCCATCATGGGGCCATGGACAAGAACATCCGCTATCGAGTCAGCTTCCTGAACAATGGCAAGGCGTACGAACTGTTTGCGCGGGACGTCTATCAGGACGAACTTTACGGTTTTGTCACGATCGAGGGCCTGCTGTTCGGCGAACGGTCGCAGGTGGTGGTGGACCCGTCGGAGGAGCGTCTGCGCAGCGAGTTCGAGGGGGTGGAACGCTTCCATGTACCGTTGCATGCGCTGATCCGGATCGACGAGGTCACTGCGGTGGGTACCCCGCGTATCCAGGATGCCGGCGCGCCGGACAACAACGTGCATGCCTTTCCCGGCCTGCCGGGCAAGGGGAGTTCCTGATCTCGCGGCGGGGGCATGGTCTTCGCTGCATTGCGCTGATCCCGCGCCTGGTTTAGGATTCCGCGCTCTGTGGCGGCCATGCGGATGCGGGCGTGACAGAAACCGGAGAGGTGGCCGAGCGGTCGAAGGCGCACGCCTGGAAAGTGTGTATACGGTAACCCCGTATCGAGGGTTCGAATCCCTCCCTCTCCGCCAGATTCCAGCAAGGGGCCAGATTGGCCCCTTTGCATTTCCAGTCCCTGGCGTATCGGGATTCGAACCCTCGAGGGATAAATATGCTGGTTCGACCGGTGGCGCGCAGCGGCACCGGAACGCCGAAGCGGAGCGGAGGCGGCCCGGAGGGCGGCGACCATGTCGCTGTAATCCCTCCCTCTCCGCCAGATTCCAGCAAGGGGCCAGATTGGCCCCTTTGCATTTCCAGTCCCTGGCGTATCGGGATTCGAACCCTCGAGGGATAAATATGCTGGTTCGACCGGTGGCGCGCAGCGGCACCGGAACGCCGAAGCGGAGCGGAGGCGGCCCGGAGGGCGGCGACCATGTCGCTGTAATCCCTCCCTCTCCGCCAGATTCCAGCAAGGGGGCCCATGTCGCCCCTTTCGCATTTCCGGCCCCGGTCTGGCGTGAGGGTTTTCGGTGCCCCCGGCTCGGCTGTCAGCACCCGTACTGGCTGCCCTTGGTTTATCTTCAGTTGCTTACATGCCTTCGTCCCGGCCGCTCACTCGCGAGCGCGCCCCGCCCGTTGTTGATCAAAAACGGGCTTTCTTGTGTGCGCAAGAAAGTAACCAAAGAACGCACCCGACGATTCGCCCGGGGACCTTGCGGAGGACGCGTCAGGCCGGCGGCGCCGAACTCGCTACGCCTTTGAGGGTGAACCAAGGCCAGCTACCCACGGCGCAAGCCGGAACGGGGGCGGCGGACGGGTCAGTGGTCAGCCGTGTTTGAGGATTCGCGCGCGTTCGCGCTCCCAGTCCTTGTCCTTCTTGGTGGCGCGCTTGTCGTATTCCTTCTTGCCTTTGGCCAGCCCGATCTCGAGTTTGGCCCGGCCGCGCTTCCAGTACAGTGCCAGTGGTACCAGGGTGAATCCACGCCGTTCGACCGCGCCGATCAGGCGGTTGATCTCCGACCGGTGCAGCAGCAGTTTGCGGGTACGCGTCGGGTCGGGACTGATATGGGTGGAGGCGGTCGGCAGCGGCGTGATGTGGGCGCCGAACAGGAAGGCCTCGCCATTGCGCAGCAGCACGTAGGCCTCGCTGATCTGTGCGCGGCCGGCCCGCAGGGACTTGACCTCCCAGCCCTCCAGCTCCAGGCCTGCTTCCAGGCGGTCTTCGATAAAGAAATCGTGGCGCGCCTTGCGGTTGAGGGCGATGGTGCTGGAGCCGGTTTCTTTGTTTTTCTTCTTGCCCATGGCCCGCGCAGTGTACTGGAAGCGCGGGCGTCGGGCATCCGTGAAAGTTGAGGCAGGCCGGCGGGTGCCGCACAATTCCCCGCGACTGCACGCATGCAGCTGTGTCCACCCGGACACCGATCGCGGGTGGCCTGGTAGCGCGCCGGATACGCTGCACGGCCGCCAGGCCACCCGCTGAACCACGAGGAGCGATTAATGCCGGCCACAACTTCCATCCATGGCCAATGGACGACCCGCCTGGCATTTATCCTGGCCGCGACCGGATCAGCCGTGGGCCTGGGCAATATCTGGCGGTTCCCCTATATCGCCGGCGAGAACGGCGGCGGGGCGTTCGTGCTGGTGTATCTGGGGTGCATCCTGCTGATCGGCCTTCCGGTGATGATGGCGGAGATCCTGCTGGGGCGGCGCGGGCGGCAGAGTCCGATCAATACTATGGCGACCCTGGCGCGCGAGGAGGGTTTGTCGCGGGCCTGGGGCTCGGTGGGCTGGATCGGTGTGCTGGCCGGATTTCTGATCTTGTCGTTTTACAGCGTGATTGCAGGCTGGTCGCTGGCGTACGCCTTCAAATCGGGTGCCGGGGGGTTTGCCGGGCTGGACGCGGAAGGCTCGGAGGCCATGTTCGGAGGGTTGCTGGCCGATCCCGAGGCGCTGCTGGCGTGGCACACGATTTTCATGGTGATGACCGCCATCGTCGTGGCGCGCGGGGTGCAGTCGGGCCTGGAGCGCGCAGTGACGATCCTGATGCCGCTGTTATTCGTGATGCTGGTGGTGATGGTGGGCTATGCCATGGCCCAGGGGCAGTTCATCGCTGGCCTGGAATTCCTGCTGTATCCGGATTTCTCGGAGCTGACGGCCAACGCGATTCTGCTGGCGATGGGGCAGGCATTCTTCACCCTGAGTCTGGGGATGGGTGCGATCATGATCTACGGCAGCTATCTGCAGAGCGAGGCGTCGATCGGGCGTACCTCGGTGGCGGTTGTCGGGGCCGATACCCTGGTCGCGATCATGGCCGGCCTGGCGATCTTTCCGATTGTGCTGGGGGCGGGGCTGTCGCCGGAGCAGGGGCCGGGGCTGATCTTTGTGACCCTGCCGCTGGCGTTTGCGGAGATGCCGGGCGGGCTCTACTTCGGCACGCTGTTCTTCGTGTTGCTGGTGTTCGCGGCGTGGACCTCGGCGATCTCGATCATCGAGCCGGCCGTGGCGTTTCTGGTCGAAAACCTGGGCTTCAGTCGCGTATTCGCGACTACGGCAATCGCGATCGCGGCCTGGTTTATGGGTATTGGAGCATTGCTGTCGCTGAATGTGTGGTCCGGTTACACCCTGTTTGAAATGGGGATCCTGGATCTACTTGACTATGTCACTGCTAATATTCTGCTCCCGCTGGGTGGTTTCCTGATAGCGATGTTCGTGGGCTGGCGGATGACCGAGCGTTCCGTGCAGTCCGAACTGCGCCTGCGGTCGGCCTGGCTGCATCAGATCTGGTATTTCCTGGTGCGTTTTGCCGCCCCGGTCGCCATCCTGCTCGTCTTCCTGCGCGCCGTGGAGCTGATTTGATGCCATCGACAATCCGGCGGTCGGCCGAGGTCCCGTATTCGCGAGACCAGATGTTCGACCTGGTCAACGACGTCGATTCCTATGCCGAGTTTCTGCCGGGCTGTCGCAGTGCGGCGGCGCGCCCGATCAGCGAGCAGGAAGTGGAAGGTACGATCGAACTGGCCAAGGGTGCGCTGCACAAGTCGTTTACCACCCGCAACCAGTTGCAGCGTCCGAAGCGTATCGACATGCATCTGGTGCGCGGTCCGTTCCGGCGTTTGCACGGGGCGTGGACCTTTGACGAACTCGAGAATGGCCGGACCCGGATCGCCCTGGAGCTGGACTTCGAGTTCGCCAATCGCATTATGGCCTTTGCCATCGGGCCGGTGTTCAACCAGATTGCCAACTCTCTGGTGGATGCGTTCGTGCGCCGCGCGCGCGAGGTGTATGGCAATGGCGGGGGCTGATATGGCGCCGGAATCCGGCGACAGCATGTCGGTGGAGGTGGCCTACGCGCGTCCCGAGCGGCAGGTGATCATTCCGCTGGTGGTGCCGGTGGGCACGACCGTGGAGGCTGCCCTGCGCCAGTCGGAGATCGACACCCAGTTCCCGGAGATCGACCTCGACCACGCCAAGGTCGGGATCTTCGGCAAGCTGACGCGGCGCGACACTGTGCTGCGCCCGCGCGATCGTGTCGAGATCTACCGGCCGCTGATTGCGGACCCGAAAGAAGTACGCCGCCAGCGTGCCGGCAAGGGACGCAAGAAACCGGGGCGTCAGGCGGAGGCCGGGAGCGAATCCGGGAAGACGGACACGGGCGCCGCCGGTTAAGGAAACACCTTGGCGGGAACTGCACCGGGGACGTGTTCAGTCGTTCAGGTCCACCGGGTGTTCGTCCAGCGCCACCGGCTGCGGGATGTCCGAATCCACGCGCAGTACCCGGCCGGCCTCGAAGTAGACCGTGACCCGCTGCAGTTCGGTGGCGCCAATCCCCGGGCGCCGGTAATAGACGTAGTCCCAGCGGTCGTCGCGCTTGAAGGCGGCGTCGAGTTGCGGGGAGCCCATCAGGAACCGGACCTGATCGCGGGTCATGCCCGGTTCGAGCTGGGCGACCTGCGTGGCGTCAATAACGTTTCCCTGCTGCACATCCAGGCGGAACTGGTTGAAGGACGTACAGCCGCCGAGGAAGCTTGCGGCCACGGCAATAGAAATGAGAATCTTGAGCATCGAGCGGGCGGGTCCTCGGCGGTCATTTGGCGTGTTGAACGCGCATGGTACACCAAAGCCTCCTGCGGCTCTCAAGCCTCCGCGGCCCTTTCGGCTACAGGAAACGGAATCGATGGAAACCAGCAATCTCAAAAAGGCGGGCCTCAAGGTCACGGTCCCGCGGATGAAGATCCTCGAAATCCTCGAGAGTTCGGATACGCGTCACCTCAGCGCCGAGGCAATCTATCGGGAACTCCTGGACTCCGGGGAGGATATCGGCCTGGCGACCGTTTATCGCGTGCTTACCCAGTTCGAGGCCGCGGGGCTGGTCTGCCGTCTGCACCTTGAAGGCAACCAGGCGGTGTTCGAGCTCGAGCGGGGCGGGCACCACGACCACATTGTCTGCAACCAGTGTGGCCGGGTGGAGGAATTCTTCGACGAGACCATCGAACAGCGTCAGCGCGAGATCGCCAGTCAGCACGGCTTCGCGATCAAGGACCATGCCCTGGTGCTGTACGGCGACTGCAACGATACCGCCTGCCCGCACCGCCCGGTCTGAGGGCGGGCCATTGTCTGCGTGCCAGGAACCCTGGTGCGCCCCTGCCAGTCCACCTCGCAATGGCTGATCGGGCCAGGGTCGGTGCAGAGTCCCGTGGCTCGACTTCTCCGAAGCGATGAGCCACTGCGTTCGCCGGCCGGATCCTGGTCAGTGACTTACCATGAAGGACATGCAAGGAGGTAGCGGGATGAGCCACACGATTCTGATGGTAGTGACCAGTCACGGCGAGATCGGCCCCGGCCAGGCCACCGGAGTATGGTTCGACGAGTTCGCCGAGCCTTATGATCGCTTTCGCAAGGCGGGTTTCGAGGTCAAGGTGGCCAGCCCGAAGGGTGGCCCTGTGCCGCTGGATCCGAAGAGCCTGGAGGCCAGTCATCCGGGGGCAGCTGCGGTTGCCGCGCAGGAGGCCCTGGACGACACCATCGCGCTGGACGCGATCACCAATCACGGGGCCTACGCCGCGATCTTCTTCCCTGGCGGTCACGGGACCATGTTTGACCTGCCGGACAACCCGCATGTGCAACGCCTGGTCGCGGAGTTCCTGGAGAACGACAAGGTGGTGGGCGCGGTCTGCCACGGTCCGGCTTGCCTGGTCGGCGCGATGCTCGCGGACGGCAGCTCTGCGGTAAAGGGGCGCAAGGTTGCGGCCTTCACCAACAGCGAGGAAAAAGCGGTGCAGCTGGACAGCGCGATGCCGTTCCTGCTGCAGGACAAGCTGCAGGAGCTGGGCGGCGAGGTGGAAACCGCTGATGACTGGGCCGATCACGTGGTAATCGACGGCAATCTGGTGACCGGGCAGAACCCGCAGTCCAGCAAGAGCGTCGCCGACGCAATTGTGCGGTTGCTGCGCGAGACGGGCTGATCCACCGGGGGCGGGGTCGGGGTGGGTTCCCCGGCCTTTTTTGTTAGTGTTTTGAATCCAGTTCAAAAATCGGTTCGCGTTCGCTATGCTGCGAGGCATGGGCACCGAGGATCGGAGAAGACGCGAGCGCGAGGCGCGCGAGGCGCTGTTTGTCGAGCGGGCGCACGAGCGCATCCGCGAGGACGGGCTGCTGGGCCTGCAGATGTCCAAGCTGGCCTCAGACTGCGAGTACGCGACGGGCACGCTGTACCAGCACTTCGAATCCCGAGAGGACCTGCTGGCGGCGGTGGCGGCGCGCACGACGCGCGAGCGGGCGGCGCGTTTCCGCGCCATCCCAGGCCTCGCCCTGGGCACGCGATCGCGGATGCTGGCTGTTGTATTGACCGATATTGATTTCGCCGCCGATCACCCCGATTACTACCGCCTGACCCAGTACCTGGTGACCGAGGTGGTCTGGGCGAGTGTCTCGGACCCCCGTCGCGCGGCCCTGCTGGACGCGGCACAGCCGATCAGCGGGGCGGTGCGTGCGGTGGTCGCCGAGGCCCGCGACCACGGCGATTTGCCACCGGCGCGCGAGATCTCCGAGGAGGAAATGGGGCTGGGGCCCTGGGCGCTGAACGTGGGGATGCAGAGCCTGGCCAATGCGCAGGGCCTGCTGGATGCCTACGACATCCATCGACCCTATGACCACCTGATCCGGCATTTCCATGCGCTGTTGACCGGCTGGCGCTGGGAGCCGCGCCTGGATCCGGACGAGCCCTCGGTGGTGCGCGCAGAGACCGAGCGTGTTCGCGCCGCGCTCCGGGAGGCCGGGATCGGCGGCGCGGCAGCCGATCAAGAAGAATCCGCGGCGGACTAGTGTCCTAATCAATTTCATTCGCCGGCGGGCAAGGGTCCTGGCGACCCCGGGAGAGTTTGATGAAGCGATTGATCCTGATGCTGGTGGCAGTGGCCGTCGTGCTTGGCGGTATCTTCGGCTTCAAGGCCTTCGTCGATCAGCAGGTCGCGGAGTTCTTCGAGGACATGCCGGAGCCGGTGGTGACGATCAATGCTGCCGAGGTCGCCACTGATACCTGGACCCCCCGCGTGCGGGCCATCGGCAGCCTGGAGGCGGTGCAGGGTGCGACCCTGAGCTTCGAGGCACCGGGCATCGTGCAGGCCATCCATTTCGAGAATGGCGCCCGGGTCGAAGCCGGTGATTCCCTGGTGGACCTGGACACCACCCTGGACGAGGCCGAGCTGGATAACCTGCGCGCCGCCGAGCGCCTGGCCCAGCGCGAACTGGAGCGGGCGCACGGGCTGATCGAGCGCAAGGACATCTCCGATTCCGAGTTCCAGCGCCGGGTGGCGGAGGCTGAACAGGCCACGGCCTCGGTGAAGGTCCAGGAGGCCCGCATCCGGCAGAAAAGCCTGCGTGCGCCGTTTACCGGGGAGCTGGGGATTCGCGAGGTGAACGTCGGGCAGTTCGTCGGCCCGGGTGAGCCGATCGTGGTGCTGGAGGCCCTGCAGCCGTTGTACGTGAACTTCACCCTGCCGGAGCGCCGCCTGGGCGAGATCGCCCTGGGCCAGGACGTCCTTGTGGAGGTGGATGCCTTCGACGAGGCGTTCACGGGCGAGGTGACTGCCATCGAGCCGCGGGTGCGTGCCGCCTCGCGGATGTTCCGCGTGCAGGCCGTTCTTGCGAACGAGCAGAGGCGCCTGCGTTCCGGGCAGTTCGCCCGTGTGACTCTGGATCGCGGGGATGCCGAGGAGACTGTGGTAGCGCCCCAGACCGCAATCCGCTTCGCGCCTTGGGGGCAGTCGGTGTTCGTGATCGAGGAAGATGACGAGGGCCAGTTGCGGGTGGAGCAGCGCCTGGTCGAGACCGGCGAGCGCCGCGGTGACCTGGTCCAAGTCCTGGACGGCCTGGAGCCGGGCGAACGCATCGCTGCCAGCGGCCTGCTGAAGCTGCAGAACGATACCCCGGTGGAGATTACCGACGACGCCCAGCCCGATGCCGAGCGCGGCCCGCGCCCGGCCAACCGCTGAGCGGGGCCCGGCCATGCGCTTTACCGACATCTTCATCCAGAAGCCGGTGCTCGCTACGGTGGTAAGCCTGTTCATCCTGCTGTTCGGGGTGCGCGCGGTGTTCGACCTGAACGTGCGCCAGTTCCCCGAGGTGCAGAACGCCGTGGTGACCATCAGCACTGCGTATATCGGCGCCGATGCAGACCTGGTGCAGGGCTTTATCACCACCCCGATGGAGCGCGAGGTCGCCGAGGCGGAGGGGATCGATTACCTGGTCTCGACGAGCCGCGCCGGGATCAGCATTGTCGAGGCTCACCTGGAACTGGACTACGACCCCAACGAGGCGTTGACCCAGATCTCGGCACAGGTCGACAAGATCCGCAGCGACCTGCCGTCCGAGTCCGAGGACCCGGTCGTGGATCTCTCGGTCGGGCAGGACGTGGCGGCAATGTACATGTCGTTCTATTCCGAGCACCTGTCCAACAACCAGACCACCGACTATCTGATCCGCGAGGTGCAGCCCGAGCTGGCCACGGTCAACGGCGTGCAGCGCGCCGAGATCCTGGGCGCCCAGAGCTTTGCGATGCGCGCCTGGCTGGATGCCGACCGCATGGCGTCGTTCGGCGTTACGGGGCGCGATGTGCGCGAGGCACTGCAGCGCAACAACGTGCTTTCCGCTGTGGGCCAGACCCGCGGTTCCATGGTCGGACTGGATCTTACTGCCGACACCGACCTGAATCGTCCGGAGGAGTTCGAGCAGTTGATCCTGTTCGAGGCCGACGGCGACCTGGTGCGGCTGGGCGACGTCGCCGAGATCGAACTGGGCTCGGAGAACTACGATACCTCGGTGCGCTTCAATGGCCAGGCCGCGACCTTCGTGGGCATCGAGCTGGCACCGGACGCCAACGCCCTGGACGTGATCGCCGAGGTCCGCGACGTATTCGACGAGCGTATCCTGCCGCGGCTGCCGTCGGGACTGGAGGGCGAGATCGTCTATGACTCCACCGACTACATCCAGAGCGCAATCGACGAGGTCCTGCTGACCATCGGGCTCGCCCTGGTGATCGTGCTGCTGGTGATCTACCTGTTCCTCGGTTCGCTGCGCAGCGTGCTGATCCCGGCGGTCGCGGTTCCGCTGTCGCTGGTGGGCACCTTCATGCTGATGCTCTTGATGGGGTTCTCGCTGAACCTGCTGACGCTGCTGGCGATGGTGCTGGCGATCGGCATCGTGGTGGACGACGCGATCATTATGCTGGAGAACATCTCGCGGCATATCGAGGAGGGGATGTCGCGCATGGATGCCGCGATCCGGGGCGCGCGTGAGCTGGCCTGGCCGATCGTCGCCATGTCGACCACGCTGGTGGCGGTTTTCCTGCCGCTGGGCTTTATTGGCGGGCTGACCGGAACGTTGTTTGTCGAGTTCGCCTTTACCCTGGCGGCGACCGTGGTCATCTCAGGCATTGTCGCAATCACACTGTCGCCAATGATGTGCTCGAAGATCCTGCGCGACGGCTCGGTAGAGAAGCGCGGGCGCATCGAGAGTTGGCTCGACGCGCGCTTCGAGGGGCTGCAGCAGCGCTACCAGCGGCGCTTGCACGGTGCGCTGAATGACCGCTTCACCATCGCCGTGTTCGGTGCCATCGTTCTCGTATCCTGCTATTTCCTGTTCGTGACCTCGCAGACCGAGCTGGAGCCGCCGGAGGACCAGGGCTTCGCGTTTTCCATCATGGAGGGGGACGCCTATATGGGACTGGACTGGCTGGAGCGCAACACCGCGCTGACGGATCGCTACTTCGACGAGATCCCCGAGCTCGAGAACATCTTCATCGTGAACGGATTCGGGGGTGGCCCGGGCATTGCCGGCGCCAGCAATCAGGCCCTGGGCGGTTTTGTCCTCGCCCCCTGGGACCAGCGGGACCGCGACACCGAGACCATCCTGCAGGATGAGCTGCAGCCTCGCCTGGATCGCATTCCGGCCCTGGACGTGTTCGCCGTCCAGCCGCCCCAGCTGCCCACCCCGGGGGATGGCACGCCGGTCGGCGTGGTACTCGGGTCCACCGGATCGTTCGAGGAACTGGAGCAGTTCGCCAGCGAGATCATGGACCGGGCGATGGCGACCGGGCGCTTCATCTTCATGGATACCGATCTCGACTTCGACCAGCCGCAGGTGGATCTGAAGATCGACCGCGAACGGGCCGCGCAGCTCGGGATCGACATGGCCACGCTGAACGCCGATCTGGCCACCATGCTCTCCGGCGGGTTCGCCGGGCGCTTCGCGATGGAGAACCGCAGCTACCGTGTAATCCCGCAGGTCCAGCGCAGCGAACGCCTGAACCCCGAGCAGCTGGAGGAGCTGTTCACCCGCACCCGAGACGGCGAGCCAGTCCCGCTGTCCAGTGTCGTCACACTGGAGGAGAGCGTAAGGCCGCGCTCGCTGAAGCGTTTCCAGCAGCTCAACGCCGTGACGCTCTCCGGCGTGCCGCGCCCGGGCGTGACGCTTGGCGAGGCGCTGGAAATCGTCGACGCAATCGCGGCGGATGTGCTGCCGTCGGATGTCAGCGTCGACTACGCCGGGCAGTCGCGCCAGTTGAAGTCCGAGGGGGGTGGCCTCGTGGTTACCTTTTTCTTTGCCCTGCTGGTGATATTTCTGGTGCTGGCGGCCCAGTTCGAGTCCTTCCGTGACCCACTGATCATCCTGACCACGGTGCCGATGTCCATCGCCGGCGCGCTGATCTTCATCAGCCTCGGCGTGACCTCGCTGAACATCTACACCCAGGTCGGCCTGCTGACCCTGATCGGCCTGATCGCCAAGCACGGCATTCTGATCGTGGAGTTCGCCAACCAGCTCCAGCGTCAGGGGCGCACGCTGCGCGAGGCGATCGAGGAGGCGGCCTCGCTGCGCCTGCGCCCGATCCTGATGACTACCGCTGCGACCGTGGTTGCGATGGTGCCGCTACTGACGGCATCCGGGGCGGGCGCCGGCTCGCGCTTCGCGATGGGGCTGGTGATCGCCAGCGGCATGGCGATCGGTACGCTGTTCACACTGTTCGTGGTGCCCGCGATCTACCTCTACCTCGCGCGCGATCATCAGGCCGGAGGTGGTGCAGAGCCGGTGAGCGCCGCTACGTCGTGAGCATCCGGAAGTCTGCGGCGCGAGGCGCCTTCTCAGCCTCGTGCCGCAGGCCTGTGCAATCCGTCGCGCCAAAGGCATGCAACGCATACGGTCTTGGACTACAATCGTCGCGCGCAAGCTGGCTGCAGACCTGGATTCATCCCGACGCTGCGCCATTGCGAACCCGAACCCCTGCCGGTCAGCGGGCCTCTCGCTGTCTGGCTTTTATATAAACGATAGTCTATCGGTCGCATCTAGATTATTTATTTGTTATTAGCTATCACCCTCCCTAATCTAGGCGACCATCACGATTAACCAACGCGTAGGAGAAGGCCACATGTCTGCCGCCAAGAAGTACTCCGCGGGCGTCAAGGATTACCGCGAAACATACTGGATGCCCGAATACACGCCGCTGGATACTGACCTGCTGGCATGTTTCAAGATCACCCCGCAGCCCGGTATCGACCGCGAAGAAGCCGCCGCCGCTGTGGCTGCCGAGTCCTCCACCGGTACCTGGACCACGGTGTGGACCGATCTTCTGACCGACATGGATTACTACAAGGGTCGGGCCTACATGATCGAGGACGTCCCGGGTGACGACGAGTCCTTCTACGCGTTCATCGCCTACCCGATCGACCTGTTCGAAGAAGGCTCGATGGTGAACGTGTTCACCTCGCTGGTCGGCAACGTGTTCGGCTTCAAGGCCGTGCGCATGCTGCGCCTGGAAGACGTGCGTTTCCCGATCGCCTACGTGAAGACCTGCGGCGGCCCGCCCATGGGTATCCAGGTCGAGCGCGACAAGCTGAACAAGTACGGTCGTCCGATGCTGGGTTGCACCATCAAGCCGAAGCTGGGTCTGTCCGCAAAGAACTACGGCCGGGCCGTTTACGAGTGCCTGCGTGGCGGCCTCGACTTCACCAAGGACGACGAAAACGTCAATTCGCAGCCGTTCATGCGCTGGCGTGACCGCTTCGACTTCGTGATGGAAGCCATCGAGAAGTCCGAGGCCGAAACGGGCGAGCGCAAGGGCCACTACCTGAACGTCACGGCGCCGACTCCGGAAGAGATGTACAAGCGTGCCGAGTACGCCAAGGAAATTGGCGCACCGATCATCATGCACGACTTCATCACCGGCGGCTTCTGTGCCAACACGGGCCTCGCCAACTGGTGCCGCGACAATGGCATGCTGCTGCACATCCACCGCGCCATGCACGCGGTCATCGACCGTCATCCGAAGCACGGTATCCACTTCCGCGTCCTGGCCAAGATTCTGCGTCTGTCCGGTGGCGACCACCTCCACACCGGTACCGTGGTCGGCAAGCTGGAAGGCGACCGTGCAGCGACCCTGGGCTGGATCGATTTGCTGCGTGAATCCTTCATCCCGGAAGACCGTTCGCGCGGCATCTTCTTCGACCAGGACTGGGGTTCCCTGCCGGGCGTGTTCGCCGTGGCCTCCGGTGGTATCCACGTCTGGCACATGCCGGCCCTGGTCTCCATCTTCGGCGACGACTCCGTCCTGCAGTTCGGCGGCGGCACCCTGGGCCACCCGTGGGGTAACGCCCCGGGCGCGACCGCCAACCGCGTGGCCGTCGAGGCCTGCGTTCAGGCGCGCAACGAGGGTCGCGAGATCGAGAAGGAAGGCAAGGAGATCCTGACCCAGGCCGCTCAGCACAGCCCCGAACTGAAGATCGCCATGGAGACGTGGAAGGAAATCAAGTTCGAGTTCGACACCGTCGACAAGCTGGACGTTCAGCACAAGTGATCGCCCGAGTGCGGGCGGCCTGAGTGGCTGCCCGCACGCCCAGAGAACAAGCGCATAGGATTAACGACATGTCCGATATTCAGAACTTCAAGCCGGTGCAGAAGTACGAGACCTTTTCCTACCTGCCCGAGATGAACGCCGATCAGGTTCGCCGCCAGATCGAATACGCGATTGCGCAGGGCTGGAACCCGGCGATCGAGTACACCGAGAAGGAACACGCCATGTCCCACTACTGGTACATGTGGAAGCTTCCGATGTTCGGCGAGCAGTCGGTCGAGGCCGTGCTCAGCGAGATCGAAGAATGCCGCCGTGCCAATCCCGGCATGATGGTTCGTTTCCTCGCCTACGATAACTACGCCCAGAGTCAGGGCACGGCCTTCGTGGTCGATCGCGGTCGCTGAGGCCCCGATGCCTGCCGGGTCCGATCGCGGACCCGGCAGTTCAGTACAGCGTTATTTACTGTTGCTGCCGCCAACTGTAAGGAAGTGCCATGAGTAATCCGACATCTGCGTCTGACGGTCTCTCGGGGCGTGAACGTGCCCTCGAACGGCGCAAGGCCATGTCTCGTAATGGCAAGGCTGCCGTGAAGTCGACCGGCCAAACAAAGGGGAACAGCCGTTCCGCCGCGGCCGCGCAACAGGCGCGCCAGGCGAAACCGGAACCCGCCCCGGCACCCCAGGCGCGGGAGCCGGAGATGCACTCCAGCGAATCGTCGTCGCCGGTCTCCTCCGAGACCCGCGATACCGCCCCCGAGCGCCGTCCGGAACCGGGCGCGTATGCGGGCGCCTCCAACGGCCGCAAGGTGGCCCTCGAGCGACGCCAGAAGATGGCGCGCCAGGGCAAGAAGGCCACGGGCAAAACCCATACCCGGGCACAGGCCTCCGGCGGGATGGCGCGTGCCGGCGCCGCGCAGTCGCGCCAGCTCGAAGCGCTGGCCCAGTCGCAGGACGTCGAGGTCGACTGCTCGAACATGAGCGGGCGGGAGATCTGCCGCCTGCGCCGCCAGGCGTTGTCCACTGCGGGGAAGAAGGCAATTGCGCCCGAACCCCGGCGTGAAGATCGACTGAAAGGCCAGGAGTCCGTCGCCGAACGTCCGGCCGAAGACAAAAAGGATTGCGGTTGCGGCTGCAAGGGTGAGAAGGCTGCAGTGGCCGAACCAGCGTCGAGCCACGAAGACGCGCTGGTCGAGCAGGGCCTGGACGAGCTTTGCGCGCAGGTCGATGCGCACGAGGATGTCACCGCCCCGCACCCGATGATTTCCGAGGTGCGTGCGATCTGCATGGCGCGTCGGGATGCCATGGCCCAGAACGGCAAGCAGGCCCTGCGGCGCCGCTTCAAGGGTGGGCAGGCCCACGGGACGCTGCCACAGGAAGGTGCCTGGAAGGCTGCCAAGCGCCAGGGCATGTCCACGCGCGAAGTGGCACGCCAGCGTCGCGAAGAACTCTGCAAGCTGGGACGTGGCTCCGCGGAGCCGGGGCGTCCGTGCGGTCGTCCGCGCCCCGTGGAGGGTGATGCTCCGCCGAAGGTCGAGGAAGGCACGACCCTGGCCGGCACCCACGTGAGTGGCACGCAGGTCGAACGTACCTCCAGCGTGACCGGCACCGAGGCGGGCAGCTGCTCGTCTGTCACCGGCACCGAGTACCTGGGTCTGGAGCACTACGACCGCTACTGCGGGATGCGTCCGGCCGGGAATCCGCCGAAGGTCGGGGCCTCGCACACCGCCCACGGGCAGTCGGTGAGCGGTACCGAAGTGGGTCGGTCGAGCCGCGTGACCGGTGACGAGCGTGGTTCCTGCGAGACCATCACGGGCACCGAATACCTGAGTACGGAGCAGTACGAAGGCTTCTGCGGGACGCGCCCGCAGGCTGGACCGACCCGCACCAGTGTCATGGTGACCCGCCACGGTGAAGGCGTCTCCGGGACGTCGGTCGGGCGCAGCCCGAAGGTCACCGGCGACGAATCCGGCTCCTGCCGCGACGTCACCGGCACCGAGTATCTGAATACCGCCGCAAGCGAGGTGCCCTGCAATACGGGAAAGTCCAACGGAGCGCCGATGAAGGTCGGCGTCATGCATACCCTTCGCGGTCGTGAGTTGACCGGTACCGAAGTCGGGCGCTCCGTCAACGTCACGGGTGATGAATACGGCAGCTGCAAGCCAGTCACCGGAACCGAATATCTCGGTACCGAGCAATTCCAGGGCTTTTGCGGCACCCGCCCGGAGCCGACGCCGGCCAGGGTGCAGGAGTCGCATACCATGGAAGACCAGAATGTGACCGGCGTGGCCGTAGGCCGCAGCCCCAAGGTCACCGGCGACGAGAGCGGCTCCTGTGCCTCGCTGACCGGTACGCCGTACTACAACAAGTCCGACTTCAGCGATCTGTGCGAGCGCCCGGACGCGGGCGGTGTGCCCAAGGTCGGCGTGATGCATACCCTGCGCGGACGGGAAGTGTCGGGGACCCGGGTCGATCACTCGATCCACGTGACCGGTGACGAATATGGTGGCTGCAAGCCGATCACCGGGACCGAATACGCGGGCTCCGAGCACTATGATGCGTTTTGCGGTGGTCATCGTCCGGACGCCGGTCCGGAGAAGGTGACCGTGGGCCGCACCTGGAACCAGCAATCGGTGTCCGGCACCGCGGTGGGTCGTTCCGCCCGCGTGACGGGCGACGAATACGGCGCCTGCAAGCCGGTCAGCGGTACGGCCTACATTGGTCCGGACCAGTACGACGAGTTCTGCGACACCCAGGACTCGCAGACCGCTGCGACGCGGGTCGCCGAGCACCATTCGACGCCGGGCCACCCCGTATCCGGGAGCCAGCCGGGCTACGACGAGCGCGTGACCGGTACCGAACGAGGCGCCTGTCAGGACGTCTCGGGCGCACCGTATGTGGGCGCCAACGAGTTCGCCCAGACCTGTGACAGCGTGGCGACCAGCCTGCATCCGCGGCTGCGCCCGGAAGGGATGGCGGCAGCTCCGGCTCGGCCGGCCGCCGAGGCCCCCGCGCGTCCGATGCCCAGTGCCGGCTTCAGCGTGCAAGGCCCGGCGCGGGTCGCCGCGGAGCGGCGTGAACGCGTGACCGGCACTGCCTACGGCAGCAGCAGTAGCCTGACCGGTTCGATCAACAAGGCGATGGGCCTGGTCTCCGGGACCGAAGAGTTTCGCTACAGCGGTGGTCAGCAGGCGGTACCGGCTGCACCGGTCGAGGAAGGCCAGAAGGTCGGCGCCGACCGGGTGACCGTGAACGGCAGCAGTAATGGGGTCTCCATCACCGGCGATGACTGGCAGCGCGGAGACCGGGTCACCGGTACCGAGGGCTTTTCGACGCGCCGCAACGCGACCCAGAAGGGCAACCCGCGCGGCGAAGGCCGCAGCGCATACGTGAATCGAGAGCTCGAGCGCAAGGACGTGCCGATGAGCAAGATCACGGGCTCCTCCGGTAACAGTGGCACCGGTTCGTTGGTGACGCTGTCCGGCGGGGCGCGCGGTTAAACGGCGCGACGGGAGGCGACACGATCACAATGGTTCGCGGAGGCCGCCGCAAGACCTCGCCGCTTGGAACGCGGTATTCCAGCCTTCGGGGGGGCGCGAGTCGTCCCGTGGCGGGTAGCGCGGCGGTGGCGCCGACACCACTGGTGACGGAGGTTCCGGCGCCAGCGGTCGAGCGCCCCGAGCTGCGGCCCGGGCATCCGCTGGCCAACGTGGAGGAAAACGAGCGGCTGTATGCGTTCGAGAGCCGGTTTCGGGAGCGTTTCGCCAATCTGGTGCCGGTGCTGAAGGAAGTTCACGCGCTGCAGCACGAGCCGGACTTCCAGGTCCGCGCGCAACAGATTGTCGAGGACCAGCTCGGCTACCGCATGCCGGAACGCGTGCTGGAGGATGCGTGGATCAACGATCTGGATACACGCGAGCTGTATCTGCACGGGACGTTCGAGCTGTTCGATCAGCTGGTCAACGAGTACTGGGCGGGGCGGGATGATCTGGTCGAAGAGGCGGAACGGGCGATCGCGTACTTCCTCGACTGCGACTTCCACGAGGTGGATATCTCGCCCTGTTCCGACGGGCGTCTGCTGAGTCTGAGGCGGTTCATCCTGCGCCTGCCGGACCTCGCAGTGAGGGTCAAGAGCTATGCCGGGGCGCAGTTCGACATCGAGGAGGATGTGCGCCACTGGACCAAACGCGAGCTGTTGCGGTTTCGCGAGGGGCGACCGACGACCGCGGATGTGCCGAGTCGCTATCTGAAGATCGCGGCCTACCACTACAGCGGGGAGGACCCGGAGCACCAGGGGTGCGCCGCCCACGGCAACAGCGAACGCGATGCGGCAGATGCAGCGCTGCGGCAGTTGCGCGCGTTTCGCCAGGCGATCGAGAACACCTACTGCTGCGGGGCCTCGGTCGACACGCTGCTGATCGGCGTGGATACCGATACGGATGCGGTGAAGATCCACATTCCGGATGCGGATACGCGAATGAGTCTGTACCGCTTCGTCGATAGCGCGAAGCTGTATCGGGAGACCCAGGGGCTGGACGCCCGGGAGGCGGAATTGCGGGTGTATCGCGCGATTCAGGAGGCGATTCACCAGAAGGGCTGGGGGAACGGCAACGGCGCGCCCCACGAAGGGATGCTCCGGCTGATCTCGCGGCTGCTGCTGAGCAATCTGTCGCAGCTTGATTACGTCGCGCGCTATCACGGCGGGCACTACGCCGACGTCGGCCATCGCGAAAGGGTCATTATCGTCGGCCAGGAAGTTGAGGAGATGCAGGTCCGGAACTTTGCGTACTTCGCACATCTGGAGACCATGGAGGAAGGGGCCGCGGGCATGGATGTCGGGGTGAACAAGATTTTCCGGCATCTGAATGTCGAGCGGGGACTGCCGGTGCCGGTGGTGATCCATTACCGCTATGACCGCAAGGTACCGGGGTCGCGTGAACGAGTGGAGGCTCGTTGCCGACGCATACGGGACCAGATCATGGCGCGCTATCGCGATCTGGCCGAAAAAGGTCTGATCGGGTGCCACATGGTGATTCGCGACAAGCGCAGCGGCAGTCGCCTGGAAGCACTGGCGGGCTGAACGAACACAGGACAGGGAATGAAGATCTGCAAGGTAGAAAAGACCCTGGTGTCGACCAACCGGATCCCCGACCTGGGCCACCGACCGTTGTTGGTGGTTCAGGAGAAGGCCGGTGGGCCACGCACGGTCGCGGTGGATGCGGTCGGATGTGTGCCCGGAGACTGGGTGATTGTGGTCGGGTCGTCCGCCGCGCGGGAGGCTGCCGGCGACAAGGCCTATCCCAGTGATGCGACGATCGTCGGGATCATCGATTACTGGGAGGGAGAGTAACGCCCATGGACATCATGCAGGTGCAGGACGAACTGGTGGTGACCCGTCGGATCGACGGGTTGAAGACCATGTCGCTGCGCGTGCTGGTCGACCAGAAGGGCGGATTGAGCGTTGCCGTGGATCCGGTCGGCGCGCATCCGGGCAACTGGGTGTTCACGATCGCCGGATCGGCTGCGCGGCATGCCTTGGAAGATTTCGGCATCCACACCGATCTGACGATCGGCGGGATCATCGACCACTGGGACGATGGCGGAAATAAGGCGGAAGACCCGAAGGACAAGGCTGGTCAGGACCAGACCGAAGCACAGCGCTCTGCGAGTGCCCACAAGGCGGCTTGAGCGTCATTTGATTGGAAAAACTGTAACTCCAGGAGAGAAGAGAAATGGCTACTGAACGTTTTGGTGTGGCGCTGGGCATGATCGAGACCCGTGGTCTGGTCCCCGCGATTGAAGCTGCCGATGCAATGACCAAGGCCTCGGAAGTGCGGCTGATCGGTCGTCAGTTTGTCGGTGGTGGTTACGTGACCGTGCTGGTCCGTGGCGAGACCGGTGCCGTGAATGCTGCGGTGCGTGCCGGTGCGGATTCCTGCGAGCGAGTGGGTGACGGCCTGGTGGCTGCGCACATCATTGCCCGCGTGCATTCGGAAGTCGAAAGCATCCTGCCCGAGCAGGTTGAAAAGTAATTTATCAGTAACGCTTGATAGGAGTTGAGTAATGGCTAGCGAAAACTTTGGTGTGGCCCTCGGCATGATCGAGACCCGTGGTCTGGTGCCGGCGATCGAAGCGGCGGATGCGATGACCAAGGCCTCGGAAGTGCGGCTGATCGGTCGTCAGTTTGTCGGTGGTGGTTACGTGACCGTGCTGGTCCGTGGCGAGACCGGTGCCGTGAATGCTGCGGTGCGTGCCGGTGCGGATTCCTGCGAGCGAGTGGGTGACGGCCTGGTGGCTGCGCACATCATTGCTCGCGTCCATTCCGAGGTGGAAAACATCCTCCCGGAAAAGCCGTAACTCGCGGTAGTCGAACGCCGTCGGTCCCATTGGGGGCCGGACGGCTTTTTCAAGAAGAGGTAGATGATGGCTAACGAAATTTCTGGTGTCGCCCTCGGCATGATCGAGACCCGTGGTCTGGTGCCGGCGATCGAAGCGGCGGATGCGATGACCAAGGCCTCGGAAGTGCGGCTGATCGGTCGTCAGTTTGTCGGTGGTGGTTACGTGACCGTGCTGGTCCGTGGCGAGACCGGTGCCGTGAATGCTGCGGTGCGTGCCGGTGCGGATTCCTGCGAGCGAGTGGGTGACGGCCTGGTGGCTGCGCACATCATTGCCCGCGTGCATTCGGAAGTGGAAGGCATTCTGCCAACAGCCCCGACCGCGGGCGGCTCTGCGAGCTGAGGCGACATCGATGACGGATCCGCGGATCGTGGGGTATCTGAACCGCGCGGTGGCACACGAGCTGTCCGCGGTTCAGCAGTACCTGGCCCAGGCGCGCCTGACCGCGCTGTGGGGCATGACCGACGTCAGCGAGTGCCTGCGTCGGGACGCCCAGGAGGAACTGGAACATGCGGACCGCTTTATGACCCGCATGTTTCATCACGGTGTGGCACCGAATGGCAGCCAGCTGGCCCCGGTGCGGCTGGGACGTTCGATGGCGGAGTTGCTGGAACGCAATCGCGAACTCGAAATGGAAGCCGTGCGTCTGTATGACGAGGCCGTAATCTACTGCCGTCGGGTGGGTGCGGTGGACGATGCCGCGCTGTTCGAGGCGATTCTGGCCGAGGAGCTGGAACACGTGCGCGAAATCGACGCACAGGCTCCGGCGCAGTAAATCCACGCCCGGCCAATGGAGCGGAGCGTCACATGGCACAGAGCGATCAGTTAGTACCGTCCGGCTGGGAGCCAGGCAAGGGGTCCTCGGTATCCATCAGCAAGCAGTTCACGTTCGATCGCTACGGCATCACCCGCGAGTTTCTGGACCGGGTGGCCGAATTGTCGGAACAGGACGGGTATCATCCCAATATCAGTTTTGGCACGACGTATGTGAATATCACCATTGATGCGCGCGACGGCGAGCGCATTGGCGAGGCGGATCAGCGTTTCGCCGAAGAGGTTGACCGGCTGGCCAGCGAGACGGCCGGCTGATCGGCGACCGGATTCGACTCCACGGGCCGGCAATGCCGGTTCCAGGCCCAGGAGGCTGAGACGTGGGTTCCAGGGTTTACGCGGTAGTCAATCAGAAAGGTGGCACCGGCAAGACCACCCTCACGATGAATCTGGCTGCCGGACTGGCGCGCCGGGGTCGTACTCTGGTGGTCGATGCCGACCCGCAGGGTTCGGCCGGGCAATGGGCGCGCATGGCGCCGGACGAGCGGCCGTTTCCGGCCTCGGTGTTTGCGGTGGCCGGGCCACTGGAGCGTGAACTCAAGGCACTGCGCAAGGATTACGACCACGTGGTGGTCGATTGTCCGCCGACGCTGGAGGGTGGCGCGGTGTCCGCGGCCCTTGCCGGTTCCGACGTGGTGCTGATTCCGGTATTGCCCTCGCCGATCGATCTGTGGGGCAGCGTCCGTATGGGACGGGGCCTGGAGGAGGCGCAGATGAAGAATCGTGCGCTGCGCCCCTACATCGTGGTCAACCAGCTCGAAGTCCGCAGTGCGCTGTCGCGCGCGATGAAGCATGCACTGATGGAGATCGACATACCCGCCCTGGAACAGACGTTGCGGCGGCGGGCCATCTATCGGCGTTCCGCGCTGGAGGGCTGTTCCGTCTTTGATCTGGGCAAGCCCGGCGAGGCGGCAGCCGCGGAGATCGAAGCCATCATCGAGGAGGTGTCGCAATGAGTGATCTGCAGAACAAGCTGGCCGCCGGCGTGCGCGCCGCGCGCGAAGACCAGGACAAGGACGGCAAGGCGCCCGCGGGCGAGCCCGGGTTGAAAAAGGATACCAGCACCACGCCCGCGAGCGCCAAGCCGCGTCCGGCGGACAGCACCAAGCCCGCCGCCACCCGCAAGGCGGCGACGGGCACCAAGGCAGGGGCGCGGAAGACCAGCGCCCGCAAGTCCACGACTCGCCGCAAGACAGCGACCAAGGCGACAGCGAAGGCACCCGCGAAGCAAGCGGCGACCGGCAAACCGGCGGGCGCGCGCCGCAGTACCGGCGGGCGCGCCCCGCAAAAGGCGGCACTGGACCCGAACAACGCCCGGGCCACCGCCGACGAGCCCTGGAAGAACCTGCACCCGAACCGCATCTGGCCGGACTGAGGTCGCGGGTTCGGGACCGGGGCGGGGCAGGGATGCCTGCCCCGGGCCTTTCTGATTAAGGAGTTTCCGCAATGCAAGACGATCTGCGCGATTACCTGATTACCGACGAGCCCTACTACCAGCCGGTGGCGGACGAGGTCCAGCTCTACGAGGCGGCGTACTCGGTGCGCATGCCGATGATGCTGAAGGGCCCGACCGGCTGCGGTAAGACGCGGTTCGTCGAGCACATGGCGTGGAAGCTGGGCAAGCCGCTGATTACCGTGGCCTGTAACGAGGACATGACGGCCTCGGATCTGGTCGGGCGGTACCTGCTGGATGCCAACGGCACGCGCTGGCAGGACGGGCCGCTCACCCTGGCTGCACGGCACGGTGCTATCTGTTATCTCGACGAGATCGTCGAGGCGCGCCAGGACACCACGGTGATTATTCATCCGCTGACCGACAACCGGCGGGTGCTGCCCTTGGAGAAGAAGGGCGAGATGGTCGAGGCCCATCCGGATTTCCAGGTGGTGATCTCCTACAACCCGGGTTACCAGAGCCTGATGAAGGACCTGAAGCAGTCGACCAAACAGCGCTTTGGCGCGCTGGACTTCGATTACCCCGATCACGAAACGGAGGCGAGGATCGTCGCCCACGAGGGTGGGGTTGGCGTGGAACAGGCCGGCAAGCTGGTGAGCGTGGCGGAACGCGCCCGCAACCTGAAGGGCCATGGACTGGATGAGGGGATCTCCACGCGCATGCTGGTATACGCCGCATCGCTGATTGCCAAGGGGGTGGAACCGCTGGCCGCCTGCCGTATGGCCCTGGTGCGACCAATCACCGACGATCCGGATATGCGCGACGCGCTGGATTCCGCCGTCACGACATTCTTCTGAGCGGCGCTGCAGGCCTCCCATGAGCATCCATCTGGAGGACTACCAAGACCTCCTCGACGATCTCGGGGAGCACGCGGCCGAGGTGATGGAGGCCTCCTGGCAGGAGGCGTCGCGGGCGTTCAGCGCGAGCGGGCTCAAGCGCTATTATCTGGAGGGCGCGCGCAGCCTGCATTCGCTGGGGCGCGGCAGCGAGCTGGTGGTCGCGTTTGTCCAGGAGGCCCCCGGCCTGGCCCAGGAACTGGGCGAAGACGCGGTCGCCGAGCTGGTCAGTGCGGCGGTGAGGATGTACTCCAAGACCTCGGCTGCGGTCATCACCCTGTTGATCTCTACGGGTCCGATCGCCGCGCAGCGACTGGGTGACCTGTCGCTCTTTCAGGGCTATCTGCGTTTGATTGACAGCCTGCTCGGGCAGGCGCCACGCGGCGTCCGGCCGATGCTCGAGCACCTCGACGAGCTGCTCACCCACCTGACGCTGGGTGGCCTGCGGCGCTGGGCGACCTGGGGTGCGCAGGCGCATCGCACTGATCTCGAGGCGCAGGTCGCGTATTTCGGGCTGGAGTCTCCCGAGTCGCGCCAGGTGTTCCAGAACGAGCGGCGCGGGACCCTGTTTGTCGATGTGCAGCGGCGTATCAATCTTTATCTGCGTTCGCTGTGGGGTCGCGACTTCTTTATGCGCCCGACCAGTGGCGACTTCGAGTCGCGCGAGGGGTACCGGCCGTACATCGAGGGCTTCACGATCTTCCTGCCGGATGCCTTCGACGACTGGGAGGGGCTTTCGGGCCTGTACCTGTACCGTGCGGCGGGCGCCCACGCGGCGGCGCATGTGGTGCACACCCTGGAGATGCAGCCGGAGGACGCTCCGCGCGGGGTGGTCGGTATTTTGACCGAACTCTTCGAGGATGCCCGGGTAGAGGCCCTGGCGGCCCGCGCGTTCCCCGGCCTGCGGCAGATGTGGGCGCCGCTGCACACCGCCAGCGAGGCTGACGGCGATCAGCCCCAGGCTCTGCTGGCGCGTACGGCCCGCGCGTTGCTCGATCCGGACTATCGCGATTCCCACCCGTTCGTACAGCGCGCGATGGCGGCGTTTGCCGAACGCGGCGACGACCTGGAGGCGAGCGGCTTCGCGCGGGAGCTGGCCGAGGCCCTGGCGCCGGAGTTCCCGGAACAGGGCTACATGAAGCCAAGCCAGGTGGCCCCGGAGGTCCTGTATCGCGACGACAATCGTTACATCTGGGCGTTCGGACGCGAGGAGGAAGAGGACTTCGAGACCCTGATGGCACACGGCGGGAACCAGGAGCGTTTCTATGTCTCGCTGATGGAGATGCTCAATACGCTGGACGTGCCCGGCGCCGGGGACGACGCGCAGCAGATTATGGTGCTGGCGACCGAGTTCTTCCGCGACAGCGAGGACGTCAGTATCAATCAGCAGGAGGGCAAGGAGCCGATCTCGCTGCCCTATCACTACCCGGAGTGGGATTACCAGATGCAGCTCGAGCGCCCGCACTGGGTCACGCTCCTGGAACGTCGTCCACAACAGGGCGATGTGGATACGATCGATGCGATCAACGAGAAACACAAGCCCCTGATCGCGCGCTTGAAGTTCCTGATCGAAGCGATGCAGCCGCAGGGTGTTCAGCGCCTGCGCAAGCAACCGGAAGGCGACGAACTGGACGTCAACGCCCTGGTCGAGGCCCAGATCGATATCCGCATGCAGCGTCAGCCCGACGAGCGCATCTACATACGCAACCTGCGCCACGTCCGCGACCTGTCGGTGCTGGTGCTGCTGGACCTGTCCGAGTCCACCAACGAGACGATTGGCGACGGCGAGACCACTGTGGTGCAACTCGCTCGCGAGGCGGCCACGCTGCTGTCGGGTGCGATCTCCCGCATCGGGGACCCGTTCGCGATCCATGGTTTTGCCTCGGACGGCCGGCATGACGTCGAGTACTACCGCTTCAAGGATTTCGATGCACCGTTCGACGATAAAGCCAAGGCGCGCCTTGCCGGGATGCAGGGGCAGCTCTCCACACGCATGGGCGCGGCGATCCGGCATGCCGGCCACCTGCTGCAGCGCCAGGGTACGTCCAAGAAACTATTGTTGGTGATTACCGATGGCGAGCCCGCGGACACCGATGTGCGCGACCCGCAGTACTTGCGATTCGATGCCAAGCGCGCGGTGGAAGAGGTCGGTCGCAACGGCGTCTATACCTTCTGCATGAGCCTGGACCCGAATGCGGACGAGTATGTCGAGCGGATCTTCGGGGCGCAGC
Source organism: Pseudomonadota bacterium (assembly GCA_051747025.1). Lineage (GTDB taxonomy): Bacteria > Pseudomonadota > Gammaproteobacteria > Ectothiorhodospirales > Ectothiorhodospiraceae > Thioalkalivibrio. Next base: position 20,001 of record JBNJFQ010000021.1, on the reverse strand, counting down.
ATTTCATGGTACTGGATCACATCGAGCGGCTGCCGGAGAAGCTTCCAATGCTGTATGCCGGTCTGACGCGCTAGTACCGTGACCAGAAAGGAGGCCAGCACCACGCCACCGAAGGAGACCGGCCTTCCGCAGGTGATGCTGAAATCCGAATTGCCGGCGCACCTCATCCGGCACGCCACGCTGCGCCAGTTGCAGGTGTTCGAGGCTATCGTGCGCCTGGGCAGCTTCACCCGTGCCGCGGAAGAGCTGTACCTGACCCAGCCGACCGTCTCCATCCAGATCAAGAAGCTTTCCGGGGCACTTGGCCTGCCGCTGTTCGAATACGTCGGGCGCAAGGCGCTCCCCACCGAGGTGGGGCTGCTGCTGTACGACACCTGCCGCGAGATCCTCGGGGCGCTGACCAACCTCGAGATGAAGCTCGCGGAGATGCACGGGCTGAAACGCGGACGCCTGCGTCTGGCGGTCATCACCACCGCGCAATATTTCGCGCCGACCATCCTCGGGCAGTTCGCCAAGCGCTACCCCGACATCGAGCTGTCGCTGGAGGTCAGCAACTTCGACCGCGTGCTGCAGCGCCTGGCCAACGACGACGACGACCTCTACATCATCGGGCATGTACCCGAGCGGCTGACCGACATCGCGGTGTACCCGTTCGCACCGAATCCGCTGGTGGTGATGGCGAGTCGCGACCACCCGCTGGTGGGGCAGCGCAACATCCCGATCGAGCGTCTCGAGCAGGAGGCCTTCCTGATGCGCGAGCCGGGATCCGGTATCCGCGAGGCGACCCTCAAGCTGTTCCAGGAGCACGGCATCAACCCGACCGTGCGCATGGAGCTGGGTTCGAACGAGGCGATCAAGCAGGCGGTCATCGGCGGTCTGGGCATCGCGGTACTGTCGCTGCATACCCTAAGCGCGGAGGGTGCGGGTGGTCCGGTGGCATTGCTGGACGTGGAGCACTTCCCGATCCATCGCCAGTGGCACATCGTCCACCCCAGGCAGAAGGTACTGTCCGTCGTCGCCCAGACCTTCCTCGACTTTGCCATCCAGGACGAGGCCCGGGTGCGCGGCCATGTCGAGGACCTGTTGGCCGCGTTCAAGGCACAGGCGGGCTGAGGGCACCGCCGCGATGACAGGCCCGGAAGGGTCCCTTACAATCCATGGTTTACCCGGCCGGGGACGGTCGAATGCGGAGATCAGTCAGTGACCACGAGCAGCCGGCCGCGCATCAGCGGCACCCAGTTCATCAACGCCGATCAGGCACCGCGGGCGCGCCTGAGCCTGAGTGCCTCGCATCGCGACCAGCACCACCCGGTGACCGGGAGCGGCGGCGACCCCGCGTTCGGCGCGATCGACACCCCGGCTAACGAGAGCTGCGTGGTCTGCGCGCCGGCGACCCGTCGCCTGGCCGAGGAACTGTTCGAAGGCTGGAACGATGCACTGCAGACCGGCGATGCACGCAAGGTCGCCGAGCGCTATGCCGAGGACGCCGTGCTGCTGCCGACGGTCTCCAACGTGCCGCGTACCAGCCACGCCGAGATCCAGGACTATTTCGAACATTTCCTCGAGAAGAAGCCCTACGGCACGATCAACACCCGCAACGTGAAGGTCGGCTGCAACAAGCTGACCGACGCCGGCACCTATACCTTCCGCGTCACCGACGGCGGCGAGACCAGGGACGTTCCTGCGCGCTACACCTTCGTCTACGAGAACCGCGACGGGGAATGGAAGATCGTGCATCACCACTCCTCGATGATGCCGACCGACTGACCCGGGAGGGCCTCCCGATCCGGAAGTCTGTGGGCCGGGGCAGCACATCCCCTCCCTCTACTTTGCCTGCTCCCGGTGTTCGCTGGCCCGCTCCAGGGCCCGCCCGAGCTTGATGCCACTCGCAATCAGCCCGACATGGCTGAACGCTTGCGGGAAGTTGCCGAGGAAAGTGCCGCTGGCCGGGTCGATCTGTTCCGGGAGCAGGCCCAGCGCATTGGTGCGCTCGCACAGGGAGTCGTACAACGCCTGGGCCTCCTCCAGGCGGTTCTGCCCCGTCAGATTGTCGACCAGCCAGAAGCTGCACAGCAGGAATGCACCCTCGTGCCCGGGCAGTCCGTCCGGCGACTCTTCCGGCAGGTAGCGGTACAGCAGCCCGTTTCCCGCACCCAGGCGCCGCACGACGGCCTCGGTAGTGGCGACCATCTTCGGGTGGTCCGCGGCCAGGATGCCGCGCCCCGGCAGTGCCAGCAGGCTCGCGTCGATGCCACCGCCGCCCAGATGTTCGGTCAGGCTCTGGAGTTCGGGGTCCCAGGCCTGTTCCAGGATCGCCTTTCGGATCTGGCGTGCCTCGGAGCGCCAGAGGGCACTGTCGCCCGGCACGCCGCTGCTCTCGGCCAGTTCCGCCCCGCGCTCCAGCGCAACCGCACACAGGGCGGCAGAATAGGTAAACGGTCGTCCGGCGGTGCGTACCTCCCAGATCCCGTGGTCGGGGGTTTTCCACTTGGTCTTTGCGGACTCGACCAGGCGCTGCAGACGCCCCCACAGGGGCTCGTCCAGCGTGCCGCCCCAGCGTACCCAGCGCCAGGCGCAATCGAGGATCTCCCCGAACACGTCATGCTGGCGCTGCTCGACCGCGTCGTTACCCCAGCGTACGGGTCCGGAGCCGCGGTAGCCCTCCAGGTCCGGATCGCTGCGTTCCGGTTGCGGGAGGTGGCCGTCCACGTCGTACAGTACCCGGGGCCAGCCCGCGCGGTCGACGGCATCCAGCGCCCAGCCGATGAACCCGGCGGCCTCGTGGGTCATGCCGATATCGCTCATCGCGTAGACCGAAAAGGCCGCATCGCGGATCCACGCGTAGCGGTAGTCCCAGTTGCGCGGGCCGCCGATCGCCTCGGGCAGGGAGGATGTTGGCGCCGCGATCATTGCCCCGGTCGCGGTGTAGTCCATCAGCTTGAGGGTGACCGCGGAGCGGCGGACGAGGTCTTCCTGCGGCCCGGCATAATCGAACTGCCGCATCCATCTGCGCCAGACCAGCAGCGTGGCCTCAAGCAGCTCCTGCGGGGTGCGGGCTTGGAATCGGTGCGTATGTGGCCCCCAGCCAAGCACCAGGTGATGCTGCTCCCCGGCCTCCAGCTCATGCAGGCTGTCGGTGTCCTCCAGTGGCAGGGACGAGCCGAGCGCCAGTTCCAACTCCGGCTGGCGGCGCAGCGCCAGACCCAGCCCCGCCCCGTGTGCATACACGTTCGCGCCACCCCGGGGTGCGACGCAGACCCGCAGGCGGACCCGACCCTCCAGCACCTCGATCCGGCGCAGCAGTTCGTTGCGTCCGGCGGGCGCGTCCTCGGAGAGATCCGCGCCCGCACGCAGGGGCAGGCAGTCGGTCACTCGGACGCGTCCTTCGGGCCCGGCCATTTCGGTAATCAGAACGGCAGTGTCCGGAATGTAGCGCTGGTGCGAGGCGACTAGCGGTTCCGGGGCCACGGTGAATGCACCGCCGCGCTGGTGATCCAGTAGCGCGCAGAACAACGGCTCGGAGTCAAAGCGGGGGACACACATCCAGGGGATGGCCCCGTCGCGACCGACCAGGGCGGCGGTTGTGCAGTTCCCGATCAGGCCGTGTTCCTCGATCGGCAGGTAACCGTCGACGCGTTGTACAGGGCGGTCGGATGCCGTCACTGGGTGACTCCCTCGGGATGGAATGTGGGTGAAGCGGGCATGACGAGGGGGAATTCCCCCAGGATCACGACGGACTCGCCGGGCAGATCGAGGCTGTCCTGCCCCACGACGATACCCGCATCGGATTGCAGCAGGGTGTGGAGGTTCCCGGCCTCGGGACATTCCAGACGTTGCGGGGCCGGGTGCAGGTTGCACGCTACCAGCAGGCCCGGCCGGCGCATCAACAGCCTGGGCGACGCCTCGTCGAAACGCACCTCGACGGCCTCCAGGCGGTCGTCGCCGAATGCCCGGTGAGTATGGCGCAGGGCGATCAGTGAGCGGTACCACTGCAGGATTTCCGCATGCGGTTCGCGTTCGAGCTCGTCCCGGTCCAGTCGGGATCGTTCGAAGGTCTCGCGGCATTGCGGGTCCGGGACGTCGCCGTAATCGGTGTCCCGGCGGAAGGCCGCGAACTCGCGCTGCCGGCCTTCGCTGACCGCGCGCCCGAGATCGGTGTCGGTATGATCCGTGAAATACAAAAACGGCGTCCCGGCCGCCCACTCCTCTCCCTGGAACAGCATGGGGATGAAGGGACTGGTCATTACCAGGGCCGCCCCGATCTTCACCAGGCCGGGGGAGAGTAGCTGGCTGATGCGCTCCCCGTGGGCCCGATTGCCGATCTGGTCATGGTTCTGCAGGCAGCCGACAAAACGTCGGCCCGGCAGATCGGATGCCGGCCGGCCGTGGATCCGGCGGCGGTAGCGAGAGTAGCGCCCGTCGTAGACCAGGCCGCGTGTCAATGCCCCGGCCAGGTCGGCGATGCGTCCGAAGTCCGCGTAGTACCCATCGGACTCGCGGGTCAGCAGGGCATGCAGAGCGTGATGGAAGTCCTCGTTCCACTGCGCATCCAGCCCGTAGCCACCGGCCTCGACCGGCCGCGCCACGCGCGGGTCGTTGCGGTCGTTCTCCGCGATCACCACTAGGTGCCGCCCGAGTTCGCGCCCCAGGCGCTGCACCTCGACCGCGAGCTGCTCGAGGAAATGCAGGGCCGAGGTGTCGACGATCGCGTGTACCGCGTCGAGGCGCAGGCCGTCGATGTGATAGTCGCGCAGCCACATCAGGGCGTTGTCGATGAAGAAGCGGCGCACGGGGTCGCTGTCCGGGCCGTCGAGGTTCACCGCGTCGCCCCAGGGGGTTTGGTAGTGGTCGGTGAAGTAGGGGCCGAACTGCGCCAGGTAGTTGCCGTCCGGGCCGAGGTGGTTGTAGACCACGTCCAGCAGCACCGCGATGCCCCGGCGGTGGCAGGCATCGACCAGGCGTTTCAGGCCTTCGGGGCCGCCGTAGGCATGGTGCGGGGCATACAGGTCGACCCCGTCGTAGCCCCAGCCGCGCTCGCCAGGGAACTCCGCCACTGGCATCAGTTCCAGGTGGGTGATGCCGAGTTCGGCCAGGTGGTCGATGCGATCGATCACGCCGTCGAAACGGCCTGCCGGGGTGAAGGTGCCGACGTGGATCTCCTGGATGACCGCCGCGGCCAGTGGCGGCGCCTGCCAGCCGGCGTCGGTCCAGACGAAGCGGGAATGGTCCAGCCAGCGCGACGGGCCGTGCACGCCCTGCGGCTGCCAGGCAGAGCGCGGATCGGGGAACGGGCCGTTGCCGTCGACGCGGAAGGCGTAGTCGCTGCCGTGCACTACCCGCGAGGTCTGCAGCGACCACCAGCCGTCCGCCCGGCGATCCATTGGCATGCGGCTGCCACCGCACTCCAGTTCGACCCGATGTGCCTCGGGGGCCCACACGCCAACGGTCGTCATTGCGTTGCCTCCTCGCGTTCCAGCAGGGCCACCGGAAACACATCGAGGATCTCCGCGACCGGGTAGTCGCCACCTTGCAGGGTCGCGCCGGACAGGCGGTTGTGCCAGGTGCCGGGCGGCACCGCAAGCCGGGTGCCGCACCAGTCGCCCGCCAGCCCGAGCACCAGGCGCGGAACCAGCACCAGCACCCCTTCACCGCGCAGGTAGGCGACCGCGTGCCCGGCGCGCTCGCCGCTGGCGCGCAGCGGGGTACAGGCCGCATCCGGGCGGAACCACTCCGGGTGGCGGCGGCGCAGGGCCAGCGCCTGGTGCACCACCCATTGTTTGGGCAGACCCTCGTCGGCGCGGGCGTTGATCTGCGTCGGCGAGAGTTGCGCGAGTTCTTCCAGCAGGCGGGTCCGCGTGTCGAAGTCCACCGGGCGGCGGTTGTCCGGATCGACCAGGCTCAGGTCCCACAGCTCGCTGCCCTGGTAGATGTCCGGGATGCCCGGCGCGGTGAGCTTGATCAGGGTCTGCGCCAGGCTGTTGGTGCGGCCGGGGCCGACCAGCGGCTGCAGGAACGAGTCCAGAGATTCGTGAAAGCCCGGGTCGTCCAGGGTGCCGGCCACGAAATCGCGCAGGGCCTGCTCGTAGTCCTCCTGCGGATGGGTCCAGCTGGTGTGCTGCTTGGCCTCGCGGGCGGCCTTTTCCATGTAGGCCGTCATGCGCTCGACCTCGATCGGCCAGGCGCCGACCAGCGTTTGGTAGTACAGGTACTCGGTGGCTGGATCCGGCCATCCGTCGGTCCGGTGCGGGGCATTGTGGCGGACCCAGCGGTGGACGCTCCTGGCCCAGGCCTCCGGCATCTCGGAGAGCAGCAGCAGGCGGGCGCGTACGTCCTCGCTGCGCTTGGTGTCATGGGTGGAGGTGGCCAGCATTGCCTCTGGGTGGTGCGCCCGGGCCCGGGCAGTCGCGGCGTGGAACTCGTCCACCGAGATCCCGAAGCGGCCGGGGTCGCCACCGACCTCGTTGAGGGCCGTCAGGCGGTGGAAGCGGTACAGTGCGGTGTCCTCCGCGCCCTTGGCCATCGCCGGGCCCGTCAGCTGCTGGAAACGCAGGGCAAGCTCGGTCTCGCGCTCGCCGGGGATGCGCAGCAGGAGCAGGTCGCGCAGGAACTGCAGCAGTTCGCTGTCCAGTTCCTGGCAGCGCTCGGCCGCCTGCTGGATCGCTGTTTCCACGCAGCCGACGTCGGCCGCCGTCACGCCGCCTTCGCGCGGGGTGACGTAGGTGCGGTAGACGGGGAAGCAGGCGGTCACCTCCAGCAGGGCGAGGTAGAGCTCATAACGGGTGTAGTCGCGATGGCGGCGGTGGCGTTCGCAGATATCCACAAACAGCGAGCTCAGGCGGTTGAGTTCGCTGCCGAGCAGGTCCTTGAGCACCTGGCGCTTGGATTCGTAGACCAGTCCCGGGTAGTCGGCCTCCTCGCCAGTGAGCTCCTCGAACAGCCGTGTCAGCGGGGCCGCGCCGGCCGGGTCCGCGAACAGCCCTTGTACGCGGTCGAGGAAGTCGTAGCCGGTCGTACCGGCGATCGGCCAGTCGTCCGGCAGCTGCTCGCCGGGCTCCAGGATCTTCTCGGCGACGATCCAGGTGTCCGGGCAGGCGCGGCGCAACTGGCTGAAGTACTGGCCGGGGTCGCGCAGGCCGTCCGGGTGGTCGACCCGCAGGCCGTGCACCGAGCCTTCTGCCACCCAGCGGACCGGCAGCGCATGCACGGCCTGGAAGACCTCCTCTTTCTCCTGACGCAGCCCGGCCAGGTCGTTGATGTCGAAAAACCGCCGGTAGCCAAGGTCGCGTCCGGCGGTGCGCCACCAGGCCAGCCGGTAGTTCTGCTTCTCGATCAGCGTGTCCAGGGTATCGGGATCGGCGTTGATCCGCGCTACTTCGACCGCGATTGCCTGGGCGGCCGCCGGGTCCTGGCGGGTCGTGTCGTCCAGAAGCTGGCGGATCACGCCCTGGTCGCGGTGGCGCCGTTGAACCGAATGGTGTGCGGTCAGATGTGGCTGTGGCAGGCGGGCACAGGATTCCGCGAGAAAGCCCAGCAGTTCGATACCCGTGGTGCGACAGGCGCGGTCGAGCAGATCGCCGAGTGAGGAAGGGTCCAGCGGGAAGCGGTGCTCGTAATAGGCGAGCTCGAACAGCCCGGCGCCATATTGGAGGCGGATCTCGCCGGCCTCGAGGACACGGCCGTAATGATCGCCCAGCACCGGGAGCAGGACCTTGTTCGGCCAGCGCTCGTCCGAGGACTCCCAGTCGACGTCGAAGTGCATCGCAAACGGGCTGGACGGGCCGTTCTCCAGCACATCCCACCACCACGGGTTCTGGTCCCCGGCCACGGCCATGTGATTGGGGACGATGTCCAGTACCAGCCCCATCCCGGACGCCTCCAGCGCCGCGCACAGGCGCTGGCGTGCCGGCTCGCCGCCAAGCTCTTCGTTGACCTGCGAGGGGTCGACGACGTCATAGCCGTGGGTGCTGCCGCGCACCGCCTGCAGGATCGGCGACAGGTAGACATGGGATACGCCCAGCCGCGCGAGGTAGGGGACCACCTGCGCGGCATCGTCCAGCGTGAAGCCCGGATGGAGTTGCAGGCGGCAGGTGGCGATCCGCTCAGGCTGCACGTGTTGCCTCCCGCGTCCGGCGTCGCCGTGGCGACGCCGGACAGATCCCGGGCCTCGAACTCGCCCTGCCCGTGCTGCTGAAGGTTGCCCGCATGGCCCTCCGCCCTGAAAGTGATCCGATCGGGGGTCCGACCGCACCCTCGAATATGGACTACATCCCGGGCGAAGGGAATGGAATCCCGTGGCCTTCTTCGATGGCGAGCCGAGGTGCGGTTTCGCCGGTCCGGGGAAATACCCGCACGATACCGGGTCGATGGCCGCAGTCATGCCGGGATTGGCCTTATGCTGCGGTCTCGCGGAGTAGCCGCTTCGGCGGGACTATGGGTTAAACTCCGGTCTTTCTGCTGCCCCTGAGGAGTCCGGATATGCGTCGCTTGTTGGTCCTGGCCGACAGGCTCCTAGTCTCGCTGTTCGTGGTTGTACTGGCCGCCGGTGCCGCCCACGTGGCCGGCACTGCCGCGCTGGTGCTGGATGGCCAGGAATACCCGCTGGCGATGGAAGTCTGCGATTTCTCCGGCGAGTCGGATGATCGCTACCAGACGCTGTTGGCGCGGGCCGATACGGATCGCGGCCCGCTGCGGGTGTTCGCCTCGCGCAATGCGGTGGCCGGGATGCTCAGCCACTCGGTGTCGCTGCAGGTCGGCGACGTTCGCGCGGACGGCGAGGTGCTGGAGGCCAATCGCTCGCGCATGGGCCAGCAATGGACTAGTGCCGCCGATGGTGCACGTGAGCCGTTGATCCGGATCGAAGGCAACGAGCTGGTGGCCGAGGACCGGTTCGTCGATCCCAAGATGACCCGCGACTCGGTCACCGGACACCTGACCGCGAGCTGCGAGCGCTGGTAACGTTGGCTGGACAGTGGGCTGCCGCTGCACCATTTTCGCCCTGTTGGGCGCGTATCCACCTGATCACCTCACGGATCGAATTTCAGGAGGCCGCTGGAATGATCAAGGAATCGGACTGGAAACGGTTCAGCCGGCTGAAGGAGACCGCGCTGGATCGTTACTGCGAGCGAGCTCTGGCCAATTGCCGGGCGACGATGGAACAGGAGGCCCGGTCGAACCACGATCGCTTTCTGGATCTGTACGAGCAATTGCTGGAAGCGAACAAGCGGCTTGCGTTCATCTTCGATGGCCATGCCCGCTCGAAGGCGCTGGATCAGTTCAGGTGCATGCGTCGCGAAGGGCTGGTCGAGGATGCGGAGCTGGAAGCGTTTACCACGGAATTCGTGGAGGAGACCCGGCCGCAGGGCCCGTAGTCTCCAGTCGGGTCGGGCGCCAATGAAACGGGAATTGCCTGCGAACGGGGAGTGGTGTTCCGGGGCGCGGAAGGGCGAAGGCCCGGCGAGTGCCGGGCCTTCGGGGTGGGTCAGGAGGCGAGTCGCTTGTACTTGACCCGGTGCGGCTGGTCGGCCGCGGCGCCCAGGCGCCTGTGGCGGTCCTCCTCGTACTCCTGATAGTTGCCCTCGAAGAACACCACGTTGCCGTCCTCCTCGAACGCGAGGATATGCGTGGCGATGCGGTCCAGGAACCAGCGATCATGCGAGATCACGATCGCGGAGCCGGGGAAGTCCAGCAGCGCCTCTTCCAGCGCGCGCAGGGTTTCCACGTCCAGGTCGTTGGTCGGTTCGTCGAGCAGCAGGAAGTTGCCGCCGCTTTGCAGCAGCTTGGCCAGGTGCACGCGGTTGCGTTCCCCGCCGGAGAGCTCCTTCATGCGTTTTTGCTGATCGGTCCCCTTGAAGTTGAAGCGGCCGACGTAGGCGCGTGACGGCATCTGGAAGTTGCCGACCTGGATGATGTCCTGGCCGCCCGAGATCTCCTCCCAGACGGTCTTCTCATCCTGCAGGGCATCGCGACTCTGATCCACATAGGCCAGCTGCACGGTCTCGCCCAGCTCGATGGAGCCGTCGTCCGGCTGGTCCTGCCCGGCGATCATGCGGAACAGCGTGGTCTTGCCCACGCCATTCGGACCGATCACGCCGATCAGCGCACCGCGCGGCACGGAGAACGACAGGCCCTGGTAGAGCACGCGGTCGCCGAAGTGCTTGGAGAGGTTTTCCACCTCCAGCACCTTGTCGCCCAGGCGCGGACCCGGCGGGATGTAGATCTCCTTGGTCTCGGAGCGTTTCTGGTAGTCGCTGGAGGCGATCTCCTCGAAGCGCTTCAGGCGGGCCTTGCTCTTCGCACCCCGGCCCTTCGGATTGGAGCGCACCCACTCGAGCTCGGATTCCATCGCTTTCACGCGGGCGGCCTCGGCCTTTTCTTCCTGCTTCAGGCGCTTTTCCTTCTGTTCCAGCCACTCGGAGTAGTTGCCCTGGAACGGGATGCCCTGGCCGCGGTCCAGCTCGAGGATCCACCCGGCCACGTTGTCGAGGAAGTAGCGGTCGTGGGTGACCGCGACCACGGTCCCCTGGAACTCCTGCAGGAAGCGCTCCAGCCAGGCCACGGATTCCGCGTCCAGGTGGTTGGTCGGCTCGTCGAGGATCAGCATGTCCGGGGTGGAAAGCAGCAGCCGGCACAGCGCCACGCGCCGGCGTTCCCCCCCGGAGAGGGTCTTCACGTCGGCATCCCACGGCGGCAGGCGCAGGGCGTCGGCGGCCACCTCCAGCTTGCGTTCGAGGTTGTGCCCATCGGCGGCCTCGATCTTCGCCTCCAGCTCGCCCTGCTTGGCAGCCAGCGCGTCGAAGTCGGCGTCCGGCTCGGCATACGCGGCATACACCTGATCCAGCTCGGCCAGGGCCTCCTTGACCGAGGCCACGGCCTCTTCCACGTTGCCGCGCACGTCCTTGTTCTCGTCGAGCTGCGGCTCCTGCGGCAGGTAGCCGATGTGGATGCCCGGCTGCGGGCGCGCCTCGCCGACAATGTCGGTATCCACGCCCGCCATGATGCGCAGCAGGGTGGATTTCCCCGCACCGTTGTAGCCCAGTACGCCGATCTTGGCGCCCGGGAAGAAGTTCAGGTTGATGTCCTTGAGGATGTACTTCTTCGGCGGGACGATCTTGCCCACGCCGTTCATGGTGAAGATGTACTGCGCCATGGTGCTCCTGAGACGAATGCGGTTTGGATGAGGTGGCGGCCACTTGCGGGCCGCGCTGGGTCGCACTTTACCATCCCGAGGGGGGGTACGGGCTTGTGGAGCTGTCTGTTCGGAACCCCTTGGCGACCGCCCCTGCCGACCCCCGGCCCATTCCGCGGATGCCGCCGGCCTGCTAGATTCAGGGCTGGACCCCGGCATTCCAGCCACAACGGGGGACAAGCGTTCCATTGTGCTGCAGCTTTGCGCCCGTGACGCGCGTCAGCCCTGCTCGCGACCGTTTTGGCGATAGAGGAGTTCGAGGTCCCGAATGCTTTCATCCTTGATCCCCAGCATGATCGCCTTTGGCATTGCGACGGTGGTCATCGTGATTGCAGGAATCCGGCTGGCGCGGGTGGCCGATGAACTGGCCGACCACACTGGCCTGGGCGAGGCGCTGTTCGGGATCTTCCTGCTGGCGGGCGTGACCTCGGTGCCCGACTTCGCCGCAACCCTGACTGCTGCGCTGGATTCCCGGCCCGACCTGGCGATGAGCAACGCCATGGGCAGCATGGCAGCGAATCTCGTATTTCTGGGCATCGCGGACGTGGTCTACCGCAAGGCGAACCTGGAACACGCAGTCGCCTCGTCGTCCACGCTGATGCTGGCTGCATTACTGATCGTGCTGCTGGCGTTGCCATTGCTTGCGATCGCTTCTCCGCCTGTGTCGATGTGGGGTGTGCACCCGATTACCCCGGTGATCGTTGTCGCGTACCTGTTCGGATTGAATCTGGTTCGCAGCACAAAAAACAAACCCATGTGGTTTCCCCGGCATACCCGCCAGACCGTTCCGGACAAGCCCGAACGCCACCGTCATGGTGGAGTGGGCAGGGCCTGGATCCGCTTTATTGGCCTGGCGGTGGTGACCGGAATCGCGGGCTGGGTGCTGATGGAGGCCGCCACGGTCATCAGTGATCAGACCGGGCTCTCCGAAACCATGGTCGGCGGCCTGCTTACGGCGCTTGCCACCTCCTCGCCCGAGCTGGTGACGACCATCGCGGCCATCCGTCGCGGGGCGCTGACTTTGGCGGTGAGCAACATCTTCGGTACCAACTGCTTCAACATTCTGGTGGTCGCGGCCGCCGACGGCGGCTACCCCGGCGGATCCATCTACCACGACATGGCCCCGGTGCAGATGACCTGGGGCCTGATCAGCATTCTGATGACCGCCATTCTGCTCCTGGGCATGGTGAGACGCGAGACCTACGGGGTCGGCCGAATCGGATTCGAAAGCGCACTGGTCCTTGCGGTTTACGCCGTCGCACTGGGGATTGTTCTGGCGAGCGGTTGAATGATCCTGTTGGCATGGTGGAAGGAAAAGCCCGGAAACCCGGGATTCCGGGCGGCGCTTTCTCGGCGTGAACTGCTATTGTGGAGGGATGAGCGGATCTCAGCGGGGACGTGTGCACCAGACCTTGCGCACCGCGACGGCAGCACACCATCATGCGCTGGACCATCACCGGTTGATGCAGCGCCTGACCGGCAGTGATCTCACCCGCGAGCAGTACGCCGAAACGCTCGCGGGCATATACCGGCCGCACGCACGACTGGAGCGGTGGGTTCATGAAAGTCGCCATCGTTTTGAGTCGGAACTTGAGCTGTCACCACGCCTCGCGCAACTGGAAGCGGACCTGGTCGAGTTGGGCCGGCCCGTCCTCCCGGCCTCGCAGACAGGGCCGGACCTTCCGGATGGACGTGCGGCCTGGTGGGGCCGAGTCTACGTGTTGGAAGGATCGCGCCAAGGCAGTGCGGTGATTGCCCGGTGCATCCGTTCCAGTCTGGACGATTCCGTGCCCTGCCGTTTCTTCGGCGAGGCTCTGATCCCCGGCGCCTTCAGCACCTTGTTGGCGACGCTCGAGCGCGAACTGCAGGACGAGGACGATCTCGCGCAGGCTGTAGCAGGTGCGCGAGAGGCGTTCGCCGACTACACGGCCGCGCTGGATGTTTTCGACTGCGGGAAACGCGCTGTCGAAGTGCGCTAAATCGGATGCCAGTAGCCTTTCCCCCAAGGAGATGAAGGATATGGACGAGCTGGAACTGGAAGCCGCGCTCGAGGCTTGTGACCAGGAGCCGGTACATATTCCGGGAGCCGTTCAGCCGCACGGTGCGCTGATTTCCATGGATGAAGAGCTCCAGACGGTCCGCCAGGTGAGTGCCAACCTCGAAACCATCCTCGGTGTGCCGGTGGCGGATGCGCTTGCCATGACACCCGAGCGGCTGTTCACTCGCCGCTGGCTCGATCAGGTCCGTATCCAGATCGACTCGTCCGACCGTTACGGTGCGATAATCGTGTCGCTGCGTATCCGCGGCCGGGCGCAGCGTTTCCGTCTCCTCTCCTATCGCAGCGGTTCGCGAGTGGTGGCTGAACTCGAACCAATTTACGGCCATCCCGAGCGTGGGTTGTTCGGCTACATGGCCGACTGGCAGACCGGGTTGTCCGGCCGCACGACCCGTGACGGGCTGCTCCAGGCGCTCACCGCCCAGGTGCGCGAACTGGCCGGATACGATCGGGTGCTGGTCTATCAGTTCGACGAGGACTGGAACGGCAGCGTCGTCGCCGAAAGCCTGGCCGCCGGCGTCGACAGTTATCTTGGTCACCATTTTCCGGCCAGCGATATTCCCGCCCAGGTGCGGCAGCTCTACAGTATCCAGCGCGTGCGCGACATCCCGAATGCCGCAGCCGCAGCCGTACCGCTGGTGCCGGCAAGCGACCCGGCCGACGATTCCCCCCTCGACCTTTCGCGGGGCATTCTGCGTGCAGTCGCACCGATCCATGTCACCTACCTGGCCAATATGGGCGTGGTCGCCTCGATGTCCATTGCACTGCACCTGGATGGGCAGCTGTGGGGGTTGCTGGCCTGCCATGCAGCCTCGCCCAATGTCCTGTCACCGGCGCTGCGTGATGCCCTGCGCGCGATGGTGCAGACGACCTGTTTTCAGCTCGAATTGGTCCTGGCCCGCGAGGAAGCCGCGCTGGTTCAACGGGCCAACGACAGTCGTGATGTGCTGGTCGATCAGCGTGGGGAGTTTCCCGAACCGGAAGAACTGCTGGAGAGCCACGGACAGGAATGGTTACAGATCTTCCGGGCCAGTGGTGCGGTGCTGGCCGCCGCTGATCAGAGTGCTGGCGTGGGCACGGTGCCGGATCCGGAATCGATCGACGGCATTGTCGCCTGGCTGAACAGGCATCATTCCGGCGAACTGGCCTGGTCGTCGCGCGAGCTCGGCCGGACCGAACTGGGACCGTTCTGCGAACCCGCTCGGGCCGCGGGCTTGCTGGCGGTACCGCTGCCGATCCGGAATCCGCGTGACGCCTGGCTTCTGTTCTTTCGATTGGAGAAGGCCGAAACCCGCATCTGGGCGGGCAACCCGGAGAAGACACTCGACCGGCAAAGTGGGCGAATCTCGCCGCGCGAAAGCTTCGCCTCCTGGAAGGAAACCGTGCGCGGACAGAGTGTCCCGTGGCTGTCGGTGGAGCTGCGCGCGGCGACCGATCTGGCCAGCGACCTGGCGGTTCTGATCGCGGCCGGCGAGATCAGTCAGCTTAATCATCGGCTCGAGCGCCTGGCCACCAGTGACCATCTCACCGGGCTGTGGAACCGCTATCGCATGGAGGAAGCGATCGACCAGGAGGTCTCCGTGGCCGAACGCTACGGCCGACCTTGCGCCCTGGTCATGTTCGATATCGACCATTTCAAGCGCTTCAACGATACCTGGGGCCACGACGCCGGCGACGAAGTACTGGTAGCGGTGGCACGGTGTGTCTCGAGCTATATGCGCGAAACCGATCTGGCGGGGCGCTGGGGGGGTGAAGAATTCCTCGTCCTGGCCGACAACACCGCTCTGGAGGGTGCGACGGAGCTGGCTGAACGGCTGCGGTCGGCGATCGCGGCCCTGGAGGTCCATGACTACGGCAGCGTGACGGCCAGCTTTGGTGTGGCCGTGCACCGGAAGGGAGATCACAGCAGCGAGCTCGTCAAGCGCGCTGACATGGCCCTGTATGCTGCCAAGGGAGGCGGGCGCAACCGCGTCGAAGTCAGCGCCGGGTGAATCCTTCATCCGTGGATACCAGAAACCGATTCAACCGTTCCGTCGCGCATGGCTGCGGAAGGAAGAGCCGCCGGGCCCCTGTTCCAGCCAATGATTTGACAAACAGCACCGGCACAATGAAGCCCCACCCAAGGAGGCCGATGCCGCGAGGCGTCGGAATGAAATATGGACCTGCCAGATCTGCACCTCGTCAGCTTTCCTGTGTGCCCGTTTGTACAGCGCAGCCTGATAACGCTGCGGTACAAGGAGTTGCCTCACGAGATCACCTACATCAATCTGGCCGATCCGCCCGAATGGTTCCTCGAGCGTTCCCCTTTGGGGAAAGTCCCGATCCTCGTCGTGAACCAGAACACGATCGTATTCGAATCCGAGGTCATCAACGAATATGTCGATGAACTCGCGCCGCCGTCGCTGCTTCCGGAGGACCCGCTGGCCAGGGCGCAGGCGCGTGCCTGGATCGAGTTCCTGTCCGAGCAAACGGCGGTGTTGCACCGCTGGATGCTGGCGGGCGACGAGGACGCCGCCGTTCAGGCTCGCGAGCAGGCCTGCGCCGGTCTGGAGCGCCTGGAAGCACTCGTGGCGAGCGATCCGCTGTTCACCGAACGTGAATTCTCGTTGATTGACGCGGCTCTGGCGCCCTTGCTGATGCGATATACGCTTGTGCGCGACCCAGCCAGTCCCTGGGATCCAGAGACCTTTCCACATCTGGCGGCACGCTGGGAGCGCCTCGGCCGGCTCCCGGCCGTGCGCGAGTCGGTTCGCGAGGACTTCGCCCTGCGCCTGGCCGATTTCCTGGAGAGCAAGGGGGGGGTGATTGTGCCTCGCCTGACGGCCCTGCTGCGCGACCAGTAGGAGACACCGAATAGGGATCTCCATGATCTTGTTGCCGGGGGGCCTTCCTCTCTGGCCCGCCGGGTAGCCGTGGGGCAATCGGTTTATTGGTGGGGGTTGAAGCCCCGGTGGCGCAGGAAGGCCTTCTCCAGTTCGACGAGGATAAACAGGACGATGCCGAATACGAGAATGCGGGCCCATTCCTGCAGACCGATGGCGGTGGTGCCGAACAGGAACTGCAGCGGCGGGGCATAGGTGAACAGTGCCTGCAGGACGATCAGGACGCCGCCGGCGATCAGGACCGCGCGGCTGCCCAGAAGGCCCTCGCGGTTGAATGCCGGTTCCAAGATGTAGCGGCTGTTGAACAGGAAGAACAGCTGGCCCATCACCAGCGTGTTGATGGCCACGGTGCGCGCGAACTCGTCGGGCACCCCCTGCTGTTCCAGCCACAGGAAGTGGCCGAAGGTGCCGGCCACCAGCAGCACCGACACGAAGCCGATGCGCCAGAGCAGGAAGCCGGATAGCAGCGGGGTGTTCGGGGCACGGGGTGGGCGCTGCATCACCCCCGGTTCGGTGGGCTCGAAGGCCAGTGCCAGGGCCAGCGTGACCGCGGTGACCATGTTCACCCACAGCACCTGTACCGGGGTCAGGGGCAGGGTCAGGCCCAGCAGGATCGCGGCGACAATGGTGAAGGCCTGCCCGCCGTTGGTAGGCAGCAGGAACAGGATGGCCTTCTTCAGGTTGTCGTAGACCGTGCGGCCTTCCTCCACCGCGTTGGCGATGGAGGCGAAGTTGTCGTCGGCCAGCACCATCTCCGAGGCCTCACGCGCGGCCTCGGTCCCCTTGATGCCCATGGCGACCCCGACATCCGCGCGCTTGAGCGCCGGGGCGTCGTTGACGCCGTCGCCGGTCATCGAGACCACCTGCTGGTCGGACTGGATCGCCTTCACCAGGCGCAGCTTGTGTTCCGGGGTGGCGCGTGCGAACACGTCCACGCGATGCGCGAGGTCGACCAGGTCGTCGTCGGAGGTCTGTTCCAGCTCGTGGCCGGTGATTACGCCGGCCTCGGTGGCGATACCCAGCTCGTCGGCGATCGCGCGTGCAGTGACGCCGTGGTCGCCGGTGATCATCTTCACGCGAATGCCGGCTGCCTGGCATTCGGCCACCGCCTGAATCGCCTCGTCGCGCGGCGGGTCCATGATCCCGCAGACCGCGATCAGGGTCAGGCCGCCGTCCTCGATGTCCGGAAACTCCAGGGTATTTTTGCCGGGGTCGACATTCTTCGAGGCCACCGCGAGCAGGCGCTGGCCGCGCGCCGCGACTGCATCCATCCACTCCTGCCAGTGTGCGTGGTCGAGCGGCTGGTCGCCGTCCGGGGTGCGCTGCTGGCTGCACACCGCGAGGATCCGTTCCGGGGCGCCCTTCAGATAGATGACCCGGCTGTCCTGCTGGTGATCGTGGTGCAGGGTGGCCATGAACTTGTAGGTGGACTCGAACGGAATTACGTCGTCGCGTACAAAGCGTTCGTTCATGTCCTTCTGGTCCATGCCGGCCTTGAGTGCGGCGGCAACCAGCGCGCCCTCGGTCGGATCGCCCTCCATTACCCAGCGTTCGCCCTTGCAGTAGATCTCGGCGTCGTTGCACAACAGGATTGCACGCAGGGCCTCTTCCAGTACCGGGTGTGCCTCGGGCTCGACCTCCTTGCCGGCACGCATGAAACCGCCGTGGGGCTCGTAGCCGACCCCGCCGATCTCGAACTCGTCGTCGGCGGTGACCACACTCTTTACGGTCATCTCGTTGCGCGTCAGAGTGCCGGTCTTGTCGGAGCAGATGGTGGCGACCGAGCCGAGGGTCTCGACTGCCGGCAGACGCCGGATGATCGCATTGCGCGCCGCCATGCGTTGTACCCCGATCGCCAGGGTGATCGTCATGATCGCCGGCAGGCCCTCCGGGATCGCGGCGACCGCCAGGCTGACCGCAGCAAGAAAGGTCTCCAGCAGGTCGTAGTCGCGGACCCAGAAACCGAATGCGAAGGTGAACGCGGCCAGCGCGACGATCGCCACCGACAGCCACTGTCCGAACTGCGCGATCTGTTTCAACAGCGGCGTGGTCAGCGACTCCACCTCGCCGAGCATGGTGGAGATCTGCCCGATCTGGGTGTCGGCCCCGGTCGCGACCACCACTCCGCGTCCCTGGCCGAATGCCACGAGAGTGCCCGAAAAGGCCATCGAGATCCGGTCACCGAGGCCGGCGTCGGCTTCCACGGCGGCGGTCTGCTTCTCGACCGCAACTGACTCGCCGGTGAGCACCGCCTCGTCGATACGCATGGTATGGACACCGAGCAGGCGCAGGTCGGCCGGCACCTTGTCCCCGGCCTGGAGGTGCACGATATCGCCCGGGACCAGTTCTTCCGCAGGGATCGACTGGCGCTGACCGTCACGCAGCACCTGCGCCTTCAGCGACAGCATCTGGCGGATGGCGTCCAGTGCCTTTTCCGCCTTGCCCTCCTGAATGTAGCCGATGACCGCGTTGATCAGCACCACCCCCAGGATCACCCAGGTGTCCAGCCAGTGGTCGAGCAGGGCGGTGCCGATCGCGGCCACGATCAGGATGTAGATCAGTACGTTGTGGAATTGCAGCAGGAAACGCTTCAGGGGCCCGGTACGCTCCGGCTCCGGCAGCAGGTTGCGTCCGTAGCGCTCCAGGCGCCGCGCCACTTCGTCGCTTTCCAGGCCATGGCGGTCTGCCTCGAGTTCCCGCAGGGTCTCTTCGCCGTCGCGGGCGTGCCAGGGCAGTGTTGGATCAGGGTCGTTCATGGCGGGGTTTGCGATGGCTCCGGTGGTCGGCTGCAGTCTCATGATGTCCGTTTCCTCCGGCCGTGTCACCGGGGGCATGTGTCGGGGGGAATCTTCCGTGCCCCAGAGGGTCTATGCCGAAGCATTCCATTCAAGGAGAGAGATCATGCGAGCAATGATGGCGACGACGTTCTGCGCGGCAGCGGCCCTGGGCCTGCCGGGTGCAGCCCTGGCCGCGGACCCGGTGACGCTGCAGGATGGCGACCGGACCCTGATCGGGCATTTCCAGCAGGGCATGGGTGCCAGTCCTGACGACGGTGCGTTGCTGATGCTGCACGGCACGCTGGCCCACGGCCGCATGGAGATCATGGCGGCCCTGCAGGACCTGCTCGCGGAACGCGGCCAGAACTCGCTGTCGATCAACCTTTCCTATGGCATCGACGCACGCGAGGGTATGTTCGAATGCGACGCACCGATTCGCCACGGGGTCGATGACCACCTGCACGAGGTGGGCTTGTGGCATCAGTGGTTGCAGGACGAGGGCTATGGTCCGGTGACCCTGTTCGGGCACTCGCGCGGTGGCAACCAGATTGCCCGTTACCTGACCGAGCGCGACCCGGACGGGATCCGCGCGATGGTGCTGGTGGCGCCCTCCACCTATGACGCGGACGAGGTCGCCGCCAGTTACGAGGAACAGACCGGGGTGGCACTGGAGACCGCTCTTGAACAGGCTCGCGAGCGTCAGGCCGAACAGCCCGATGGGCTGCTCGAGGACACGCGTTTCCTCTATTGTGACGAACTGGATGTGACTCCGGCCGCGTTCCTCGGCTACTACGAACCGACCCGCGCCCACGATACCCCGAGCGTGATTTCGCGCATCCAGGTTCCGACTCTGGTCGTGATCGGCTCCGAGGACGATGTGGTCCCGGATCTGCCGGCGCGTATGGATGAGGTGAAGGACAGTGGCACGATCTCGGTGGTCACGGTGGACGGCGCGGGGCATTTCTTCCGCGACTTCTTCGCCGATGACGCCGCCGACTTCACCATCGACTTCCTGGCCGATCACTAACCGTCATCGCGTACATGGACGCGATGACGGCGCTGCGTGCCCCCGTCATTGCGAGGCCCCGCCAGGGGCCGTGG